>DACH01000021.1 GCA_002494625.1 Archaeoglobus sp. UBA234 | reverse complement strand
TGCTGTAAGCCAGCCTGAGCTTGAGGTTGTCTTGAGAGAGGGCGAAGAGGGAGGCGAGGATGATTGTTATTGAGACGAAGTAGGCGAAGGGGGTGGCTAATCCGGTTTCACTCATAAGTTCCACACCGTAAATGTAGAGAATTATTCTGACCGCTGTAAAAACACCGGCTTTAACAACAGCTACTGCGTGGAGTAAAGCGCTGACCGGAGTGGGGGCTATCATTGCTGTAGGGAGCCAGGAGTGGAGGGGCATAAAGGCAGCTTTCGTACATCCAATCATAAATGTAACGAAAAGCAGTTTCAGCAAGCTCTCCGGTATTCCTTTATCTGCTAGAATACCCCCGAATGAAAAATCCGTTGTTCCTGTGTAGTAGTAAACTGCCACAGTTGAAAACAGCAAAAAAGTCCCGGCAGTCAAAAGATAGGCGATATATTTTCTTCCAGCACTCATCGCCTCTTCAGATTCCTCATGTACGACAAGTGGGTATGTTGAAATGGTTAACAGTTCGTAAAATATGAAGAGAGTGAAAAGATTTCCAGAAAAAGCCACTCCAATTGCAGAAGACATGGCGAGAGCAAAGCTGAAAAAGTATCGGGTTTGAGCGTGTTCATCAAGAGAGCGCATGTATCCTATGGAGTACAAGGTTGTCAGGATCCACAAGAGGGAGGAGGTGAACCCGAAAAATAGTCCAAATGCATCTACTGTAAATTTAAGCTGTAAACCCGGGAATACATCCATGATGACAAGCTGTATGATCTTTCCACCCATTATTTCAGGTATCATTGAACATACGATTCCAAATTTGAGCAAACCTGCCCCTATTGAGAAAGTCTCCCTCAAGTTTGGGTTTTTTCTGAATATGAGTATCATCAACGATGCTACTAATGAGGTAGCTACCGCAAGACCCGGAGCAAGTGATGTTACCAAACAGACACCCCCAGAACACCTTCAATCCATAGATTAAAGATGTCAATCAATTTTGGTGCTAAGAACCCCCCAATAAGTGAGAGTATAGCAAGAACGATCGTCGGTAAAAGCATACTGAGAGGTGCTTCATTAACTTCTGTTATGCCATTTCTGCCAAAGTAAATTTTTTCAAAAACCTTCCAGAAATAGGCTGCAGTCAGTAAACTGCTGAAAAGGATTACTGCCACGAAAACCCATTCTCCAGCTTCAATTGCTCCAAGTAAAATGAAATACTTGCTAAAGAATCCAACTGTAGGTGGAATTCCGATCATCGATAGAGCCCCTATCAAAAAAGCTGCCATTGTGTAGGGCATAACCCTGCTCATCCCGCTTAGCTGCGAGATCCTTCTTATTCCGGTTGTATAGATAACAGCTCCAGCAACCATAAACAGCCCTGATTTCATTACACTATGACCAAAAATGTGCAGAATTCCACCAGCAAGTGAGAAATTATTTGCTAAGCTGACTCCAAGTGCAATGTAACCTATCTGGCTTATACTTGAATACGCAAGCATCCTTTTTAGATCATCTTGTGCAATAGCCATAACCGAACCAAATATGATTCCTGCCGAGGCAACCCAGGAGAGAAAGACGAAAATGTTGGAATGTTCTATGAAATAATCAAGTCCTACTATTGTGAAAATCAATCTGATAAGGGCATATATACCTACCTTTGTAAAAGTTCCGGATAGTAGAGCACTTATTGCTGATGGAGAGTGAGTATACGCATCCGGAAGCCAAGTGTGAAGTGGAAATACAGCTGTTTTTATACTGAATCCGACAATTAAAAGGGATATTCCTATCAGCACAGATGGTTTATCATAAAGCGCAGGAAGAAGTCTGGACAGGTCAGCCATATTCAATGTACCGGTCATCAGATAGAGATAACCGATTCCAAGAAGCACAAAACAGGCAGAAATGGTCCCCATGATCATATAATTGAAGCTCGCAACCAAGGCTTCTCTATCCCCAATAGCAACAAGAGCATATGCTGCCAGTGAGCCTATTTCAAGGAAAACATACAGGTTGAATATATCACCTGTTATGACTATCCCGAGCATTCCCGTAGAGATAAGAATATAAAGTGTATAGAGTGATATCTCCTTTCCTGGAACTTCCTTTAAAAAACTCTTTTTACCATATATTGATACAGAGAAGCAGATAATTGAAACAACCACAAGAACAAAACCGTTGAGAACATCAACAACATATTCTATCCCCCAGGGTGGCTGCCATCCACCCAGCCAGTAACTGATTTTTCCCACCCTTATAACCTGATAAAACAGATAAATGCTGAAAATAAGCTGGATTAATGAGACTAATGACGCCCAGTAGCTGCAGAGCCCCTTTTTGATCATGCCTATCAGCGGTGTGGTGAAAGCCCCTACTAACCCGACAACAATCAGCAGTATTGGTGCGTGTTCAACGATTCTGGATATTATAAGCTCAATCATTCTTTAACCCCATCAGAATTTTATTTTCATCAAGTGTTCCAAATTCCCGGTATATCCTAACCGCAAGAGATAAACCGACGGCAAGTGTACTCACCGCCACCACAATGGCTGTTAGTATCAGAACATGTGGCAGTGGATTCACATACACCACTTCACCCTTTACAAGTATCGGCGCAGTTCCACCCTCTACGTCTGCGATGGAGATGTAAAAAAGAAATATTGAGTACTGAAAAACACTCATTCCTATCAACTTTTTAATTAGATTTGACTTTCCTATCATCCCGTAAAAACCAAGTGCCATCAGGCTTATATATATAAAGTAGTTATATTTTGTCAGAATGATTTCCAGCACCATGTCAATCCCCCCTGTGAACGAAGTCATAAAATATGGATAGCATTATTGCCATCACGGTAAGCCCGATGCCAATTTCCACCATTTCAATTCCAAGCTTGCTTGACTCTGCAGGATAATGGCTAATTGGTATTTTTCCATACTCCAAGAATTTTCCGCCAAATATTATACTAAAAATCCCAACCCATGCATATATGCTCACTCCTATCGAGGCTATAATAAGCATTACCTTAATCGGAAAGATTCTTTTAGATTCTTCAAGCCCAAAAACAACTGCATATAGAATAATACCTGCAGCTAAGACAACTCCTGCTTGAAATCCCCCTCCAGGACCGGAAGTGCCGTGGGTCAGCACATACAAACCCCAAAGAAGAATAAAAGGCACCATAAATCTGGCATTCGTTCTGAGAATAATCCCCCTCCCATCACTCATTGCCATACCCTCCTCAACAGGAGAATTACCGAGATTCCCGCAGTAAATATGACAGTCACCTCTCCAAGGGTATCATAACCTCTGTAATTCGCTAAAATTGCTGTAACGATATTAACCACACCCGTTTCTTCGTAGGTGTTCTCAATATACCTCGGCACAACATGCTGGTGATGCGGTGCATTGGGGTCACCTATTATTGGCAAGTCCTGGACACCAAGAGCCAGTACAATGAAAAAGGTTATGCAGGCAATTGCAGCTAAGTAATTTCTCACCATCGATCTTTCCTCTTCCTCTTCATACCTCAACGACAGTGCTATAACCGCCACCAGAAGAATTGTTGATACTCCAGCCCCTACTGCAGCTTCGGTGAAGGAAACATCAACCGAATTCAATTCGAACCATATCACAGCAAGAACAAAGCTATAACCGGCAAAGAGAACAGTTGATTCAACGAGGTCTTTGGTATGTATCGCTTTCACCGCAAGCAAAATTGCTACCCCGAGCAGCAATATGTCCACTGCCAGTATCATTCAATCCTCTCCTTGCTCCACTGAACCCACCCTTTTACAGTCCACATTTTGTTACCTGACTTGAAAGATGCCCTTATGATCGAGTTAACAGCTACAGGACCTGTGAAAAAGACAAAAAGCAATATAAGAATTAACTTTACTGTGACGAAATCCAGACCCTGATATATAATGAGACCGACCAATATAAGAGAAATTCCAAGTGTATCGCATTTTCCGGAGGCATGCATTCTGGAATAGGTGTCTGGAAACCTGACAATCCCCAGAGATCCCGTAATCAGAAAAAGAGACCCTACTATAAGAAAAATAACCACTATGACTGATTTTATTATTTCAATCATTCTGCAACACCCCCTCTTTCAATATAGATACTGATTACGATACTTCCCAGAAAGTTGAGTATTGCGTAGAGAAGAGCAATATCAAGGAAGTTCGGTCTTCCCAGTACATACGATATCATCACTATGAACAGAATCGTTTTAGTACCCACAGCATTGACCCCAACAATTCTATCGAATGTGGTTGGTCCTTTAATAATTCTGTACATAACGATTGATGTGGTTATTAGCAGGATGTAAAGAAAAATCTCAAATGGAATCACGGTTTTCACCTACCTTTCTATTTCTCCGAAAATATACCCCACTCTTGATGCCATCTCACATGGCACATCTTCCAAAAAAGGCTCAGCATGCTCTCTCCCGAGACAGTGTACATAAAAAGTACCATCAGGGTCTATATCAATTGTTATTGTACCTGGAGTCAGTGTAATTGAATTCCCGAGGGTTGTCATGGAAAGTTCAGATTTTAAGTTTGATTGGAATGAAATCACGACCGGATCTATAGGCATTGATGGATGCAGAACTCTTTTGGCGACATCGAGATTTGCTAATATAATCTGATAAACCAGCCAAGGGATGTAAAGCAAAAAACGAATTGCGGTTCTCAGGAGAAGTTTTGGTTCTTTAATCGGGACAAAAATTTTATGAAAAAGATAAGATACGGTAAAGGTGGATATAACCCCTAAGGCTAAGTAAAAGGGTTCAAAAATACCTGAATTTAAAATCCAGAATAAATAAAGCACAATAAAGGATATTGCAAACCCGAAAACACTCTTCTTCATGTTATACCTCCTCTACTGGCAGATGCATCCGAATGAGTTTTACTCTTTGTTATAATATGACAGTATAAAACTTTCGGTTTAGTATTTTCGAGTGTTCTGGATTTCTTGGAAAACACTTTTCACCGCAGCTCGATAGGATTTCTCTTTATAAGATTTTCGAATAAAATTGAATAACCATCACATACCCTCATATTTTTATTTATCAACTTCAGAAGAGTGTCTCTAAAAAAAGAAAATCTCAAAACAATCTGAATCAAAAAAGAATCCACATAACTGGAAAACTTAAAAACAGAAGCATAAAAGAATGATCTACGAAGAAAAATTAATAATCTAAGGTTCACCACCATTTTTTGTATAGCAAAACAAGACCACTGAAATTTATTTAAGGTAAAAGTTTGTGGGATGGGGCTCTATCCGAAAAGATTTCCAAGAAACATAATTATAAATCGTTATTTTTCAACAGTTCCCCCCTAATTTTTATAAATACAACCATCTACTAATTAATGAATGTTTATTGGTATCGATGTTGGGGGAACGAACACAGACGCAGCAATTGTTGGAAAAAATGATATAATTTCAATCAAAGTCCCCAATGAGGAGGGTCTTGGGGGTATTTTCAGCAGGCTGAGAAAGTTTGAGCTTGAAAAAAGTAGGGTTGTTGTGAGTACTTCACTCCCCCTGAACCTTCTCCTCAGCCGTGCGTCTCAGCACCCTACATGCACAATACTCATCCCGGGACCCGGACTGAACTACAGTGGAAAAGGAAAGGTTATCAGAGGTTTTGTGAATCACAGAGGAGATATTGTAGAGGATATCGATGTTGATGAAGTCGAAAAGGTACTGAGAAATTCAGGTTTCAGCAATGTTGCTATAGCATCAAAATTCAGTGTCAGAAATGCGGGAATTGAGAACAGGACTTTTGAAATAGCCTCAAAATACTATGATACTGAATGTATAGCTCTATCCCACCATGTAGGAGGGATGATTTATCCCTACAGGATTAACACCACGATAGTAAATGCCAAAATAAAAAAAACTGTTCACCAACTCACAGAAACAATAAAGGGTTTTGTGGGGGATTTCTTTTACTATAAAGGAGATGGAGGGATAATTCCATACAGAATTGCCTTGAATAATCCCTCAGAACTTTACAATTCAAGTCCCGCTGCTGTGGCAATTGGTGCTTACTTTTTAACAAGAGAGAAAGATGCACTTGTTATAGATATAGGTGGCACAACAACCGATTTCGTTGTAATTGAAAACGGTATGCCAAAGATCAACGAGGGTGTAGAAATACTGGGAGGTAAAACTCTTGTCAGGTGTGTGGATTCATTTTCAATCCCCTTTGGCGGTGACTCCACTGTCGAAAACGGAAAACTTCTTCCAGAGAGAAGGGGAAAATCGGTAGCCTTTGGTGGAGAGAACCTAACTCTCACAGATGTGCTTAACGCTGAAGGTTATGAGATAGGAGATTACAGAAGCTCAAGAAAAGCTGCCAGTAATGCTGATTCTGCAGCAATAATCGAACATTTCGTTGAGATGGTTGTAAGAGGTATAGAATCTCTTGAGGCAGAAAGAGTTATCCTAACGGGATATCTTGCTGAGTATTTTTCAAAAATGATTTCAAAAAAAGCAGGAGTCAGTACGATTGTACCGGAACACAGTGAAGCAGTTAATGCCGTAGGTGTTGCTGTTTCGAGAATTAGCCTTACAGTTTATACGAGATTTGATACGGAATCTGGAAAGGCTATTTTCAATGGGGTTTTAGAAGAGAGTCCCTTCAGACAGGGGAGTCTACCATCGGATGAAGAGATGATTGCAGAAGCGGAGAGAAAGCTTCTCTCGATAACAAAAGAGTACGGATACGATATTGATGAAAAGGTAAAGGTGATTTACTTCAACTCCTATACTGTCGTAAGAGGAGGAATTAAAAGGGGTAAAATTGCTGATATTATCGTTCAGATTGAACCCGGAGTAAGCAGAGAGCTTATTGAGCGGTGAAAGTATGAAAACAGGTATAATCTATCACAAAAAATATCTTGAGCATGAACAAAGCCCAACTCATCCTGAGAGAAAGGAAAGATTAGCTTATACCATGGACCAGCTTATTGAGGAGGGAATTTTTGACAATCCAGCAATAGAATTAATAGAGCCGGTTGAAGCAACAATTGAAGATGTTCTTGAAGTACATACTAAGGAATATGTGGATTTTCTCATCCGTGAGAGCAAAAAAGGAGGATTCATTGACTGGGATACCAACATTCCGGTTGGAGTTTTTGAGATAGCTCGGCTTGCAGCTGGAGGAGCTATAAGAGCTGCTGAGGCTGTTCTCGAAGAGGAGGTAAGGAATTGCTTTGCGATGATTCGACCCCCCGGACATCATGCAAAACCATACATTGGTGCGGGTTTTTGCTACCTCAACAACATAGCTATAATGATAAGATGGCTTCAGAAGAGAGGAATAGAGAAGGTAATGATACTGGACTGGGATGCACATCATGGGGATGGTACTCAGGAAATATTCTACGATGATGATAATGTGCTGTTTATCTCAACTCATCAGATGCCGCTCTATCCCGGTACAGGATTTCCCTATGAATGTGGAACCGGGAGAGGTGAGGGTTTTACAATCAACATCCCTCTACCACCCGGAACATCTGATGAAGGATACATGATGGTAATTGAAGAGGTAATAAAACCTGTAGCAGAAGAGTTCCACCCTGACTTTATAGCAGTCTCGGCGGGACAGGATAACCACTTCACAGACCCCATAACCGGACTTGCTCTCACAGCAAGAGGTTATGCGGAGATAATGCAGGAAACTGTGAAACTTTCAGATAAATACTGCAACGGAAGGCTTGTAGCTGTTCTTGAGGGTGGATACAGTGTCGAGTCAGCACTCCCATATACAAATCTGGGAATAATAGCAGCAATGGCTGGCATGGATATCTCGTGCATAAGGGAGCCTTTGAATTACCTTCCTGAGCTAAAGTACAGAAAAAAGGAAGTTGCCCTGAGAAAGCTTGAGGATAACATTGGAGATGTCAAAAAAGTCCACTCCAAATACTGGAAATGTTTTTCTTAAGGTTGATAAAATGAAACAGATGTCAGCTGTGGATATCAGAGCTATTTCTGAGGAGCTTCAGGTTCTGATTGGAGGTAAAGTCGATAAAATATACCACAACCCGCCTGATGAGGTAAGGGTAAGAGTTAAGAAGCCGGAAGGAAAATTTGAGCTGATTCTTGAGGCTGGAAGAAGAGTACACATAACAAAATTTCCGAAAGAAGCTCCAAGGTTTCCTTCAAGCTTTGCCATGCTTCTGAGAAAGCATCTTGAGGGAGGGAAAATAGCGAGAATTTATCAGCATGATTTTGATAGAATCGTGTTCATCCACATTATAAGAGGAGAAGAGGAGAGAGTGATAATAGGTGAGTTTTTCAGAAAAGGGAATGTTATTCTTTGTGATAGAGATTTAAAGATTATTATGCCACTAAAGCCTTTCTTCAAAGCTGGAGAGATTTACAAACTCCCCAAACCCCAGCTAAACCCCTTTGATGTTAAGCCAGAAGATCTTGACTTCGACGAAGATAGAGAGGCAGTAAAGGTTCTTGCAGGGAATTTAAGTGTTGGTGGCCAGTATGCTGAGGAAATATGTCTCAGAGCAGGAATAGATAAGAAAAAACCCTATAAAGAACTCACAGCAGAGGAGAAAGAGAGAATTTTTGAGAAAATCAAAGAAATATTTTCTCCTGTTGAAAGGGGAGAGTTTAAGCCCCATATCCTTATCAAAAATGGAGATTATGTTGATTTTCTGCCTGTAGAGCTTGAAGTATATAGTGGGTATGATAGAAAGCACTTTGAAACTTTTAACGATGCCGCAGATGAGTACTATTCGAGGAAAATCATCGAAGAGGCTGAGATGAGAGAATCAGAGAATAAAACTCTTGAAAAGATCAAAAAAAGGCTTGAAGAGCAAATTTTGGCAAAAGAGAGATTTGAAAGGGAAATGGGTGATTTCAAAAGAAAGGGAGATTTCATTTATGAGAACTACATGAAAATTGAGAACATTATAAAAAGCTTCAGGAGAGCGAGAGAGAAGAGATCCTGGGATGAAATTAAAAATATTATAAAACAGGATAAAAATCTTTCAAAACTCGTGAAGAATATAAATCCAGCAAAGAACAGCATTACAGTTAACCTTGATGGTGAAGTTCTTGAACTCTTCATAGATATGTCACCACCTCAGATAGCCGATATTTATTACGAAAAATCGAAAAAAATCAAACAGAAATATGAGGGAGTTCTGAAGGCAATAAAGAAAACTGAGGAACAGATTGAGCAGGCAAAGTCCGATATCAAGTTTGTTTCAAGTGTGAGGGTATCCAGAAAAAGAGAGTGGTATGAAAGGTTCAGATGGTTTATCACCACCGAAGGATTTCTTGTGATAGGCGGAAGAAATGCGAAGATGAACGAAGAAATAGTTTCCAGATACATGGAGAAAAAAGATTTGTTCTTTCACACCCAAGTTCCAGGCGCTCCAGTCACCATACTTAAAAATGGGGTGGATGCAGGTGATACAAGCAGAATGGAAGCGGCACAGTTTGCTGCAACCTATTCAAGTTTATGGAAGGATGGGAAGTACAGTGGGGAGGTTTACTATGTTACTCCAGAGCAGGTGAAGAGAAGTGCGAAGGCTGGAGAGTATCTTGCAAAAGGGAGCTTTTATATTGAAGGGAAGAGGAATTATGTTACCACAAGTGTTTCCTGTGCTGTAGGAGTGGATCTGAAAAATCTGAGAGTTTTTGGTGGACCTTTAAATTCTGTGAGAAAGTATTGTGATTATTTCGTAGAGCTGGATATAGGTGATGAGAGCCAAAATGAAATATCTGTCAAGGTTGCAGCTTCCCTCATCAAAATGGCAAAGGAAGAAGAAAAGCATCTTGTGAGAGCTATTTCAACTCCAGATGAGATTATGAAATTCTTACCTCCCGGGAAATCAAGAATAAAAGAGTGACGAATGTGGAGTTCATATGTTTTTAAAGTTATAATCTGAGACGATAAAAATGCTCTTTATTATTCTTTTATTGTTATGTACATCGATTGTGCTTCGATTGTGCTTGACTATACCAGCGATCTCAATCAGAAATTAGCGGAACGTATTTCCAAGTTTATCCTGCTGATATGATGGTGATACGCGCATGAAGCTTAGCTGGAATTCCGCTGATACAACTTATCAGATTCCCTCTCAATGCAACTTGACCTAATGTAGCCAGCAAACTATTTATGCAAACGAATAAGATTCTGCTCCATGACCCTTCCAAGGCTCGTAAAGGATTACATCGATAGGCTGAAGGAACTAAGGGAATTGGGAAAAGACCCCTTTAAAATAAAGAGATTTGAGAAGAATGCTTCTGCAGAAGAGATAAGAGAAAAATTCTCAAATCTTGAGGCAGGAGAGGAGACTGAGGTTAGAGTCAAAATTGCCGGAAGATTGATGTCTAAAAGAAAGCATGGTGGGGTTATTTTCTCAGATTTGAAAGACTACTCAGGTAGAATTCAGCTCGTTTTCAGGAAAGACTATACTGATGAGTTCAAAGAATTGAAACTTATTGAGAGAGGAGACATTGTGGGCGTTGAAGGGAATGTAATAAAAACAAAGAGGGGAGAAGTGAGTGTCCTTGTCAAAAGCTGGGTTGTACTTTCAAAGGCTTTAAGACCTCTACCTGACAAATGGCATGGACTTGAAGATGTTGAAACCAGATACAGGCAGAGGTATGTTGACTTCATAATGAATGATGACAGCAGAAAGAATTTTATTCTGATAAACAAAGTTTTACACCTCATCAGAAACCACCTCAATGAAAATGAGTTTGTTGAAGTCTATACTCCAATTCTCCAGCCAGTTTATGGTGGAGCCTTTGCCAGACCCTTTGAAACTTACCACAATTTTCTGGAGCAGAAGATGTATCTCAGGATAGCTCCAGAACTTTACCTCAAAAGATTGCTTGTGGGCGGTTTTGAGAGGGTTTACGAGTTCGCCCCATGTTTCAGAAATGAGGATGTAGATCCACTCCATAACCCCGAATTTATCCAGCTTGAATTTTACTGGGCATATATCGAGCTTAACGAATTGATGGACTTTCTTGAAGAGATGTTTGAGAGTATAGTCGAGAAGGCAGTAGGCTCAACAAAAATTGAGTATCAGGGCAGAACAATCGATTTCAGCAAGCCATGGAAGAGAATGAGAATGACCGATGCCATAAAAGAGTATGGTGGCGTGGATGTTGATAACATGGGTGATGAGGAGCTTATCCAGCATGCAGAGGAGCTTGGAATAAAGGAGGAGAGAAGAGGTGATGTCATCGAGAAGCTCTTTGATTACTATGTGAAAGATAAAATCGTAAATCCGACCTTCATAACCCATTTCCCAGCTGATATTTCACCCTTAGCAAAGAAAGCTGATGGATATGCAGACAGAATGGAACTCTATATAGCAGGCATGGAAGTGGCAAATGGTTTCTCAGAGCTCAACAACCCGATAGAACAGTACAAGAGATTCAGGGAAGAGGAGGAACTCAGAAAGAAGAGTGAAAAGAAGGGTCTTGAAACTATGCCCATGGATAAAGATTATGTGAGGGCACTGGAATACGGTATGCCACCAGCCAGTGGTGTCGGGATAGGGCTTGGTAGGCTTTTTATGATTCTTTGCAACAAAGCGACACTGAGAGAGGTTATAGCCTTCCCCACTCTGGCAAAGGAGGATGAAATAGAGGTGATCCCCGACCTTTATCCTGAGGTGCTCGAATGGTATGAATGAATAGATAATCCAAGTTATGGAACCTGCAGATGTGGTCTGTAGATTAACTCCAACATTTTTTTGGCTGTCATCCGTTTCTAAATTATGTTCGGGAATAAGAGATTCTGAAACCAACATGCTTCCCGACGATTCTGATGAGTTCAACTTTATTACCTGTGGAAAAAATTCATTTCTATTCCGGGGGTTTGAAGATTCTTGAACTGTCCGTAAAAATCTCAATTGGCGAAGATGAATTAATACAGTGTAGGATGTTGTCCCCGAAGTTGCAAGGGTTGCCTTGCCCACCAGATGTTAAGAGGTTGAAATACGCTCACATCAGTCTTCTACCTCATAGATTCTTTTCTTACTCCCATTAACCGGAAAAGCCTCTTCTATGAACGAGCGTTTTATTCGGAAGCTCATTCACTTACTACCAAGGATTGTAATTTTCAACCCCAAGTCCTTCAGCAACTCAAAATCCCTATCAAACGTGAGAACTTCAGCATTCTCAGCAGCACAGGCAATCAGAATGTCTATATCAGGAACGCTCTCACCTCTAATCATCAGTTCAGCCCTGAGATTTGCTGCTCTTTTCACAGTATCCGAATTAACAGGAACTTCCGTTAAAAATTTCAGCATTTCCTGTATTTTTATCATTTCCCTCATGTCACCGTGCTTTTTCCATATGTATTTGGCACCGGTAAGTAACTCATATACTGTTAGCGAGCTAACCAGAATATCCTCACATTTATCCTTTCTCTCCTCAAGAGCCTTTACTGATTCCACATTACCCTTTTTCAACTCTATAAGAAAAGATGAGTCGAATATTACCTTCAAATTCTCACCTTGAAGCCTTTTCTTATCTCTTCCGAGATTTTCTCCAGCTCATCCTCATACCCTGTTTTCTCGGCAGATTCTATAAGTAGTTCAATTCTCTTTTCAACATTCTTTTTTATCAGCTCGTCTATTATCACACTAAAGCTTTTCTTTCCCTTTAGTTTTGCCAGCTTTTCGTAAACATCATCTGATATCGTTATCGTTTTCATGTTATGTGTGTTGTACACGAAACTATTTAAAGGTTCTGAGATCTACCTGCAAGTTTTTGAGTATCATTTTTATAAGTTTCAAAGCTTCTCTTATGAATTAATAAAAGGAAGGAGAATCAACAAAAAAGAGAATGATTCTAAAAGCTGATACCGAGTCCGGCGAGAAGATCAATCGCTTCCAGAAATGAGAACTCTGCTGAAACACCTATAGAATCAACCAGTTTTGGTATAATCTTTGGGACGGGGAGGATTAAAAGCGATCCCTTTCCAACGAGCTCTTTATAGTATTTATGTATAAGGTATCTCACTACTTCGGCGTTTGAATTGAGTCCGAGCTCTTCTTTAATCTTTATGAATTTCTCTTCCAGTTTATCATCGGCTTTAATCCTCAGATTTAGTACTCCATTTGATTCTTTTTTACCCATAACATAACTTATTTAGTATAATTTAAGTAATTTTCGGTTTTTGTAGTTTTTTTATGATTTATTATGTGACATTGACATTGTTTAAATCATAATGCATCACACAATCTTTATATTATACAATTTATCAGATTTTGAGTTTGTTTGATACATTTTGATACTTAACGCAAGTTTTATATACTTTTTGACACAAATCGGCACACATGGTTACAGAACTCAAAAGCATTAAAATGAGTAAACAGGTTTTTATAACGGCTACATCGATTGTCATTCTATTTGCAGTGATTTTAGCATGGATATTCCTTCAGAGAGGTGCTTTTGGTGTTCCACTGTGGTCGGAATGGGTTGTATTCCTTTTTCTGTTTACACTGATTATCGGTGTAATCGGTCCGATGTCGGGTGTTGGTGGGGGCGTAATTTTTGTGGGTTTGGGTATGGCTATACTGCCGTTTCATGTTGACTTCATCAGGGGGGCTGGTCTGGTAGCAGCCTTAACCACAGCTCTGAACTCTGCACCACATTTCACAAAAAAAGGACTGGCAAACTTCAAGGTCGCGGCACCGTTGGTGGTGGTTTCAACGATTTTCTCAATAATGGGCAGTGTGTTTGGGCTGTGGATATCAAATGCATTCCCACAGGGTTCAAGTTATGTGAAGGTCAGCTTAGGATTCGTTCTGTTCATAATGCTCGCAGCCTTAGCCACATCCAAGAATGTTGAATATCCGGAACCCAAGAAACCCGACAGGATTTCGAGGATGCTCAACATTTCGGGTGCATGGTATGAGCCAACCCTACATAGAGTCGTGGAATACAGGGTGGGTAATCTCCCGCTTGCAGCGCTCTTCTTTGCAGGAGTCGGATTTGTGGCTGGAATGTTTGGACTCGGTGCTGGATGGGCGAATGTTCCGGTGCTGAACTTGATTATGGGTGTCCCACTTAAAGCAGCGGTAGCTACGAGCATGATAATTCTCGCAATAAATGATTCAGCATCGTTATGGGTGTATCTCTCCAACGGGGCGGTATTACCCTTGGTCGTTGTTCCCACAGTTCTGGGAATAGGCATCGGATCAAGAATAGGCTCGAGGATTGCTGTCAGAACGAAACCGAAGATCATAAAGTACCTTGTCATCGGCCTGATCGGACTCTCAGCACTTGTGAACATAATTCAGGGTCTGTCAAGTATGGGGATTATCGGGTTGTGAGGTGTTGAGGTGTTATGAGGTGAAAAAATGATGGAGTACCTGTTCAGTAAAGTGAAAAGCATATTCCCGACCTTGGACGAACTGATGGAAGTTATTGATCCACCTTATACGGGAGAGGCACTGGCACCACTTTCATCGCCTAATGTAAGAACTCTCCACGAAAGGTGTGGAACCGCTAAGACACAGAATTTACTGCGAGATGGGCATTCTTACTCATAAAAAAATCTGAGGTGATATGTATGGGATTTAAAGATAAAATAAAAGAACTTGCTCCGAGTGTTGATGAACTGGCTGATGTTATGGACCCTCTGGAGACGAAAGAGGCTTTAGCACCCGTCTCAGCATCTGTTTCAGATGACCATTTCCCAACAAAACACACTATTTCAGAAAAAACAGCTAAAAGCTCCGTTAAAGATAAAATAAAAGAGCTTACTCCGAGTATTGACAAACTGGCTGATGTTATGGAACCAATTCCAGCAAAAGAGGCATTGACACCATTGCAGGAGCCGGTACCGGCAACGATAACTATCGATCCTGTAAACCGGATTTTCGGAGATGTAATGAGGACGGTCTGCAACATCGGGCTTTTGGTGATTATCGTAGCAGCTGCACTGTATTTTGTTGGAATAAATCCAGGAGATAATCCAAATCTTGAAGTCTTAAAATGGAACGAACCAGCTACGATTTTCTGGAAGGATGTTAAGGGAATAGAAGTGAATGGATATTCTTGGTTCCTCACAGACTCAACCGATCCGGAGAATGCTGTAATCCTCGGTACAACTATACTGGCACTGACGCCGCTGATTGGATTCGTGTTTGCAATTCCAAGAATTCATGGCGCGTTGAGACTTTTACTGTTTGTGATAACAATTGAGTTCATCTATGCCATACTGCGACCTTTGATAATGAATGTAGGGGGTGTCGGATGAATTGACCAAAATGAGGAGAGGTAGAAATGTATCCCGGGTCTCTATTGCCTTAGATAACGAAACTGAGAGAATGGTTGAGCTTCTCGCTAAGGAGGAGGACAGAACAGCATCTGAAACCATAAGATCAGCGATTAAAGCTTACTTTGACCTGAAAAAGATAAGTAGGTCGCTGGATATAGACAGGCTGAAAAAATTCGGAGAAATGCTGGAAAGCGAAGAGCATGTACTGGTGGATATTGATCTATGGATAAAAATTCTTGACGAGTTAAACAAAAGAGGTACTGAGGATTTTTACAACTATGTGAGAGAGATAGGGTACAATAGAGGAATCCAGAACAGAAAAGTGGGTCTGAAAGACATATACGAAACTCTGAAAAGCTTTGAGATTGGAAACTGGTTCAAGGTAAAGGCCAATGGTGAGGCTTACACAATAATCCTCTCGACTCGAAGTGAACAGAACATACTCAAAATTTTTCTTGAAAGCATGTTTGAAGCTCAGGGCATCCCAATCGAAATAATCTCCGGATTCAGGAAACTGACCATAGTAAAGAAAAAATAGTTAATTGGAGATAGTAAGGTAAAGGTCTATACTTTCCCTTACTTTTACCAATTCTCTGATACTTGTTTATGTATCTATCCATACCTTTTCTTTATTGCATCATGCAGAATTTCCCTCAAACCAGCATTTATTTCAAAGCTTCAGAGCTAAAGCTTCACCCTGAATTCCCAGAGTCCATCCCACTTCCCAATTTTTATTACTGTGAATGTGAGTTCCTCAGCATCACTTGGAATCGGATCAATAACCCATAATAATCCATATCCTTCTTCCATAACCCTGATGCCTGCCGTTCCAGCATCTCTTTCCGCCCCACTATCAATGCGATAAACTGCCCTGCAGGGCCATATTTCGTCAGGAGGCGTAGAGGGCGGGGCGGGTATGGAAGTATCAGGTACAGAAGTGCCGGGCGCAGATGTATCTTCTGTTGGTTTCAAGCCAGAAATGTATGCAACTGCATAAATCCTTGCTTCCGAGGATGTCATCTCTATTTGCTGAAGAGCAACTGTTATTCCGTTAGCAGTTCTGGACTCGTTTAGCTCAATCGTTCCCTCTTTTACACCCTGTAGGGGTTGAATAAGAAATCTCCATAGAACTGCTCCATTTGGATAAATCGTCATGTTCCATTCAGAGCTTTCAAAATGAACTCTGGAAATTTCCACATCATATCTTCCTGGTGTGACCTGATTCCCTCTATCATCCCTCTGATCCCAGATAATCATATGGGTTTGCTCCTCCCCGGGGTTTAAGATTATCTCCTCCTTCGCTATGGGAAAATTCCGAATTACTGTACTGTGCATTTTAATCTTTACTTCATCCGGATAATATATCTTAACAGGTTCTCTGAGTCTATTAAGGAAGTTAATCCTTATTTCCACATTCTCTCCTGGCAGATACGATTCCTTATCAGTCGTTACACTCAAAACATTCGGTGGTGTTGGTACTGGATGAGGGACTGGTGTTTCCTTAGAAGTAAGAGTTTTAGAGCTGGACTGAGGAGTCTCCTGAACGCAGCCAGCAAAAACAAGTGCAAAAATAAGTGTGTAGAGAAGAGCAGACATTACCATTTTTCTGAAGCTATCAGAATACACGAACATTCAATATGTGTATACATATTAAAATTTTTCCTTGAAAAATGCTATAGTATGGGCCAATCAAAAGCTTAATATTGCCGCAAATGAGCGGGATATCATGCAATACTACAACGAAATTCTCTGGTTCATACTGCTCATCGTAAACTTCGCAGGCATTACATTGGCTTACAGATTCTTTGGAAAAACAGGACTTTATGCATGGACAGCCATGGCAATAATCTTAGCGAACATTCAGGTAATGAAGACTATCAAGTTTTTTGGACTCGTGACGGCTATGGGAAACATAATCTATGGCTCAACTTTCCTTGTCACCGATATTCTCTGCGAAAACCACGGCAAAAGAGATGCAAAAAGAGCGGTGATGATAGGATTTTTCACACTGATTTTTACAACTGTGATAATGCAGATATGCCTTGCCTTCATTCCCGACGAGAGTGACACCCTCAGCCCTGCTCTTGAACAGATCTTCAGTCTGTTACCAAGAATTACGGTTGCAAGCTTAACTGCATATCTCATCAGCCAGCTTCATGATGTCTGGGCTTTTGATTTCTGGAGGAGGAAAACTGCAGGCAGACATCTATGGCTGAGAAACAATGCATCGACTATGGTATCTCAGCTCATTGATAACGCGGTCTTTACATGGATTGCCTTTATCGGGTTTGGAGTCGGATGGACACAGGTGTTCCCGACAGATATTGTGGTGGAGATCTTTGTCACTTCCTACATTATGAAGTTCATTGTAGCAGTCCTGGATACACCCTTCGTTTATCTCAGCACGAGAATGAAAAGAGAGATCGAGATCAGAGAATACACTTAGACGACTATATCCGAATGTATGACAGGGACTCCCCAAATATTATATTTTCACAGCTTACCATTACACATAGGTGCAAATCTTTGCGATCAATCTAGTATCATCCCGTTCAACCCTAAAATTTAAGGGATAATGTATTACTTAATCCTCCGCTTTTAATCAGAATATGCTGGAATTCATTACATTGCTGTCTTCTCTGATTTTGATAGGGATTTCGCTGGATAGCTACAGAAGCAAAGAGGTAGCATACAGAGTGTCATATGTATTCTGGGCTGTGTCTGGTCTGGCATTTTTGATCATATCGATTGCTTTGATCGTTCTGGGTCTTAACGCCCTCCAACTTCCCGTCACACCATATCTTGGTTCAATATACCCGGCTTTCATGGCTCTGGGCTTGGTAGCATACAGATCGAGGTACTGGAAACACTACCTTGCATTTGTAATCCTGATGCTGATACTGATTCCCGCAGGTTCAGCATTTGCCGTGAATGTTTTTCAAGTAGGGTTACACAGCATCTCAGGGTTGATTATAATACTTCTGCCCGTAGTATACTTTGTTCGAAAACAGGCAAATGCCGGAATACTGCTGTTTACTGTGGGTGGATTTACAATAGCGGTTGGAGGCATGGCACTGGCGGCTATTTCAGCTGGTAAACCAATTCTTCCACTCGAGCTGGTTGTACAGCTTTTACATCCCTTGCTGTTCATATCAGCATTTCTGCTGGCATCTGGAATATACACAGTAAAAAACGGGTAAGGAATCTGTAAAAGTCTGCTAAAGTTACTGAATGAAAGAGGGGTGGACACTGATGGATACAAGAGCGATAGATACAGCGTCTGTAGATAGAGACAGATTATACATGCTGATTGCCTTCACATTAGCTGTGCTGATAACAGCCTATGGTGTGCTTTTATCGCCACCATTCAAATCGGTAAGAGCTGCCATAGGCTTGCCCGAAGAGCTTGAGGGAGCCAGATACAATGATCAGACTGGTGCAGCAGACTTAATCAACCCCGATGGAGGTAAAACTTTCCTTGGCAGGATAACATTTGTTTATCACAGCATCTTTGCAGTACTTATCCTCGGTTCCTATTTAGTGTTCACCCACAGATATGTCAATGACAGACGATTGCTTACAGACATAATGCTTCTCGGTGCTCTGCTGACAGTTTTTGGTGGGATAGCTTACAGCTACATAACAAAGGATTTCATGCTTCACGGTTTGTTTATAGCTGGCCTGACTTTCCTGTTTGTATCAGGAATGTTCACTTTCAGTAAATTCAAGCCAAGTGATCTGGTAGCCTGGAACATATATGTATCAGGTATTCTTCTGCTAATGGGTGCATTCATAGGAGGCTGGCTCGGAGCAAGCTTCATGAAATACAGAGGCAGCTTTCTAAATGCCCTGATAGAAGGTAGATTCGATCCAAGTTTGCCCAAGGAGAACATATTCTGGAGAGCTTTAACCGCCCACGAGCATGCTATGATGGCGATTGCATTAGCCCTAGTCTTCTTCATAGCCCTATCCTTGGTAGATTTAAAAGGAGGTAAGCTTACGAGATACCTGCTTTATTTAGCAATCCCCTCCCAAGTTACTATGGCTCTGGCATCCTATTCAGTATGGTTCATAGGCGGAATAGCTCATCTGGCCATAACTCCCGCTGCTTTACTGCTGATCTTCTCAACGCTTTTACTGAGCCTCAGGGTTGATAAATGGAACCTGATAAAAGCCGGATTAATCACAGGTAATGCTGTTATGTGGATTGCTGTGGCTATCCCTGGAGCTTTGGTTGCGATGAGTCTGAGAAAACCCCTTTTCTTCAATCCAGAGTTCAGGGCAGAGGTCTGGAACTGGGCAGAGTTGGCTTATAACATAGGTCACTGGCACATACTTTTACTGTCATGGGGTGTGATGCTTCTGGTCATCTACATGGTTTATCCCGTTAATCTCGGTAGGGCCGGGAGAATTGCTGGATATCTGACGCTTGCAGGGTATTTCATCGCTTCGACCGGAATAAACCTCTACATGCTTGGAAATCCTCCGGGAGAGTATATACCAAATCCCTATGACAACATCTACCTTTCAACCATTGTTGAACCGGGTTTAGGATTGCTATCCATGGGGGTGGTATTAGCCTATTTCCTCTATCTGAAACAGTTTTTAAGGATTGAACTTAGCTAAACTGACTGGTTAGATAGCAAGTTAAATCGCAACATCAACACTTAGTAACCAAAGGCAACCACATCAGCAACCGAGCAACTCGATCAGATATATCCGAGCCACTCCTTTTTCAGTTCAAAA
The DNA here is from genome assembly GCA_002494625.1 of Archaeoglobus sp. UBA234. Taxonomy (GTDB): domain Archaea; phylum Halobacteriota; class Archaeoglobi; order Archaeoglobales; family Archaeoglobaceae; genus Archaeoglobus_A. The sequence goes on along the minus strand of DACH01000021.1, from coordinate 31,020 downwards.
AATCTTCCCTCCTCTATTGATTCCCTTATTTTATCCATCAGTCTCAGTATGAAGTACACATTGTGGTAAGAGGCAAGTCTGAAATACGAAAGCTCATTTGCAACGAACAGATGTCTTAAGTATGCTCTCGAATAAGTGCTGCAAACGAAACACTCACACGATTTATCTATTGGATTCTCATCTTCCCTGAACCGGGAGTTCTGGATGTGTATTCTGAACTTGTTCTTGGGGTTTCCTCCCTCTTCCGGGCTTACATAAAGGTGCCCCCTCCTTGCCCATCTCGTGGGAGCAACACAGTCGAACATATCCACACCCCTCTCAACCGAATTGAAAAGATCCTCTACTGCCCCAATTCCAAGAAGATGCCTCGGCTTATCCTCAGGCAGCAGTGGAATTACCCATTCAAGAATGTTGTGCATATCCTTTTTGCTCTTTCCGAGAGAGCCCCCGATTCCGTAGCCAGCGAAGTCCTTTTCAGCCATAAATCTGGCAGATTTTATCCTCAGATCTTTATATTCTCCACCCTGAACTACCCCAAAGAGTGCTTGCCCCCTATCATAATATTTCAAGCACTCCTCCACCCATCTGTGCGTCCTTTCAAGGGCTATTGCGGTATATTCTTTGTCTGAGAGGGGTGATGTGCACTCATCAAAAGCAAATATTATGTCCGAACCAAGATTAGACTGGATCTCCATCGATTTTCGGGGTGTGAGTTCAACAATCTCCCCTGTAATATGATTTTTGAATTTCACACCACTATCAGTAACAGCAGCCCACTTTTCACCCCTGTATTCCACTTCTTTAAGCCCCTCGAGAAAAATGTTGTTGGCAATCTTTCCAACTCCATGCTCCATACCGAATCCAAGAGAGAAAGCCTGAAAACCACCGGAATCCGTTATTATCGGACCATTGAAACCCATGAATTTATGGATTCCACCAAGCTTTTTTACAAGCTCATCACCTGGTCTCAGGTGGAGGTGGTATGTGTTTGCAAGTAAAACCTCAGCCCCAATTTCTTTCAGATCCCTATTGTCCAATCCCCTGACGGAAGCAAGAGTTGCAACAGGTACGAACACTGGAGTCCTGAATTTTCCGTGATCTGTTTTGACCACACCTGTTCTCATCCTGTCAAGGGTGCTTTTAATTTTGAATTCCATCTTTCCAGAACGAGATGGTGTTGTTTAAATCTATTTCCCGCACTTCATCATCATGAGTTTTCCGGAATAACTATTAAATTACTGTAGTCCCAATTGGTATGTGGAGAAAGAGTCATTGTCTGTCGAAAATCTGCTGGAACCTCTTCTGATTTTTGTTGAAGATAGTGAAGACCTTATTTTCGCTGTTGACAAAGATATGAACATAATCTACTCTAACAGAAAATTCAGAGAAACTGTTGGTAACTACAAAAAAATCGACTTTATTACTCCTGAAGACCACACCATCTTCACGGAAAAGCTAAAAGAAGTCGGGATTAACAAAAGCAAATCTGATAAGTTCAGAATTAGCTTCATTTCTGATAAAAGGGAGAAAATTCCTGCTGAGGGTTTCATAATTCCAAAAATTGAGAATGGAGAAGTTGAAATCTGCTTGGCCATTTTCAAAGACTTATCAGAAAAAACTGAGCTTGAAATGTCATGCAGACAGTCAGAAGATATGTTCAAAACCCTTGCAGAAGAATCGCTCCAAGGCATATTTTTGATTCAGGATGAAAAATACAGATATGTCAACAGGGTTGTTGAGATAGCTACAGGATACACAAAAGAAGAGCTATATGAAATGAAACCATTTTCGATAGTGGCTGAGGAAGACAGACAGAAAGTCAGGGAGATCTACCGGAAGGTTCTATCAGGTGAGAAGGTACCCGTAACTGAGGTGAGATACCTAACAAAGGATGGTAGAGAAAGATGGGTTCTAATGGCAGTCTCAAGAATTGAGTTCAATGGTAAACCTGCCATACTCGGAAACTGGTTTGACATTACAAAGATTAAGCTTCTTGAAGAGGAATTGAGAAAATCAGAGAAAAAATACAGGGATCTTGTCGAGAACTCGCTTATAGGGGTGTATATGGCAACCGTCGATGGAGACATGCTTCTTGCAAACAGTGCTCTCTCCAAAATATTAGAGTGCTCTCTCGAGGAACTTTATTCAACCAAGACGATGGAGTTCTACAAAAACAAGTCTGAAAGAAAGAGATTTCTGAAACTTCTCTTTGAGAAAGGCAGTATTTACGGATTTGAAACAAAGCTCATTACAAAAAAAGGCAGAGAAATCGATGTAATCGTCAGTGCCAAGCTGGAGAACGAGATGATAACAGGTACAATAATGGATATTACCGAAAGAAAGAACTTAGAGGAGAGGCTCAAAGAAGAAAAAGAATTTATTGAAAAAATAATCGATACAGCAAACTCTCTTATTGTTGAACTGGATGTCCAGGGGAATGTTCTGATGCTTAACAGGAAATGTGAGGAACTTATGGACTTGAAAAGAGAAGAGATGGTGGGGAAAGACTGGTTCGACTTCATCCCTGATGAGCATAGAGAGGAAGCCAGGAGGATGTTTGAGGAGGTTAAAAAAGGAAACCCTGTATCGTGTGCAATCCCCGTCAAAACGAAAGATGGTGAGAGAACAGTATTCTGGAGCAACACTGTTGTGAGAAGAGGGAAACAGAAAATTATTGTGTGTATTGGAGTGGATATTACAGAGGAAATCAAGGCAAAAAGGAGAGCAGAGGAACTCGTTGATACGCTTTCTCTGATGAACAAAATTCTCCGTCATGATATATCCAATGACCTCTCAGCAATTATCGGTTCAATTGATGTTTTTAGGGCTACTGGGAATGAGAGCATGATTGAAATTGCCCATAAGGCTGCTGAGAGGAGCGTAGAATTGATAAAAGCAATGAGAGAACTTGAGTATGCTGTAAAGGAAAGGCAACTTTACTCAATAAACGTTAGAGAGATTCTAAACAGGATCACTGAAGGATTCAATGTAGAAATCAATGTTGTGGGAGATTGTACCGTTATGGGAGATGATGCTATAAACTCCGTTTTCAGCAACATAATCAGAAATGCCATAATCCACGGTGGCGCTGATAGAATCAAAATCTCTATCGAAAAAACAAACGGTTACTGCGAGATAAAAATTGCAGACAATGGAAAGGGGGTTTCTGATGATATCAAGAAGAATATATTCGAAGAGGGATTCAAATACGGTAGCACCGGGCGAACCGGGCTTGGGCTTTTCATAGTAAAAAAAGTTGTGGAAAGATATGGGGGCGAAGTTCATGTTGAGGACAATCTTCCCTCGGGAGCAGTATTTGTAATCAGAATTCCTTCTGCTAATTCAGACTTGATTAAATGTAAACATGAAGAGAGACCACAATATACAAAAACATCCCTGAAAGAGACCCACATTCCATAATCTGTATTCCATTAACAAACACAAAAGGAGAAATCTGTTCACACCTATCTAGAGTATTTATAAACTTAAGGTAAGAGAGAAGAAGAAGTAACTGTAAACTGTTGTTCAAGATTGAAAAGTAATATAAATCGAACAAGATTGGTTGAATCTGAGATTATATCTGATTTTCTTAAAAATTCTGAATATATGTCAGATATAATCTCCCATCATCATCAGCTAATATCACTCAAACTTATATATTTTCAGGGGTTTCTTTCAGCTAATGAATGCATCCTTACCCACCTCTATCAACTTAGACATCTTAGACTCAATTAAATCTGGAATCTACTTTTTCAAAGATGGAAAGTTTATTTTCGTAAACAGAGAAATGGAGAATATAACTGGCTACAGCAGAGAAGAACTGCTTGAAATGAATCCTTTCGACCTGATACATCCAGAAGATATAGATGCCAAGGAAAAACTCGTTGAATATACATCCCTTGCTTTAGGTGGAACTCTACCTCCACCGGAAATAGAATTGAGAATCAGACGGAAAGATGGGGAGACAAGGTATGTCGTTCTCAGACCGTCAATTGTGGGACAGATGATTGTTGGCAATGCTCACGATATCACAGAGAAAAAACTTATGGAGCTGAAGCTCAGAGAGAAGGAGGAATCTTTTCGCCTCATCTCCGAGAACTCTCTTTTTGGAATATTCATTTTTCAGGACGATTATTTTGTATATGTCAATCCTACTATTGAGAAAATCACTGGCTACAGCAGAGAAGAATTATACAGAATGCACTTCTGGGATCTGGTCCATCCAGATTTTAAAGATGTTGTAAAAGAAAGAGGGAGAAAAAGACAGAAAAGAGAAGTAGTTGAGCCATTCCTTTATGAGATCCCCTTTTACACAAAAAGTGGAGAATTAAGATGGGGCATTTTTTCATTCTCAAACACAATTTACATGGGAAGACCTGCTGGATTCTGTGCTGTAATGAACATTACAGACAAAAAATACTTAGAAAAGAAATTACAGAGGTCAGAAGAAATGTACCGGAACCTATGGGACAGTGTTAGCGATTCCATAATCTTAATTGACAGAGAAGGCAGTATTGTGGGGTGCAACAGGAAAACCTGTGAAATCATAGGTCTGAAGAAGGAAGAGATTATAGGAAGGAGTATTTTTGAGTTTCTGAGCGATGACATAACAGAATACATGAAACATAAAATTGAAGAGGGTTTTAACAATATTATAAGTACAGAGGAGGTCAAAATAAATTTAAATGGTTCCGAACTGTGGTTTGAAGTGACAGGGAGCTTAATAGAGGGAGAAAAACCACTGTTACAGATAATAGGAAGAGAAATAACCGAGAGAAAAAGATTCGAAAAGATGCTCAGAGAAAGCGAAGAGAAGTTCAGAACTCTTGTAGAGAAATCTGTAGCAGGAGTTTATTTTATTCAGGATGGTTTATTTAAGTACGTCAACCCCAAGCTCGCTGAAATATGGGGTTACAGCGTTGATGAAATGATCGGAAGGAGAGTTCTCGATTTTATCCACCCGGATAGCAGGGAAGAAGTTACAGAAAATCTTAGAAAACGAATAAGTGGAGAAGCTAAGTCCATAAACTACACTATCAGGATTCTTACAAAGAGTGGCGAGACAAAGTTCATTGAAGTTTTTGGCTCACGGGCTGTAATCGGAGGGAGGCCGGCAGTGATAGGAACTTTGATTGATGTCACAGATCTAAAAAGATCTGAGGAGAAATACAGAGCTGTTTTCGACCACTCACCAGTTTTGATAGGGATTCTTGACGGCAATGGTGTCTTCATAGACTCAAACAGAGAGTTTGAAGAGACTCTTGGTGAGAACCCCACGGGAAAGAGTCTTTTTGATCTATTTCCGAAAAAGGTTGCTGAGTCCAGATTGAGGTTCATAAAGAGGGCTCTTGAATCAAATTCCGAAGTGAATTTCATCGATGAATTCAAAGGATATTTCTCCTTCACAGTTGTGCCAGTTGATCTTCCTGAAGGAAGATACTGTATGATGATAGGGAAGGAGATAACCGATTTGGTGAACCTTAACAAACTCTTAGGACTTGTCAGTGATGTAAACAAAGCCATCGTTCATGAGAGAGACTATACCAGGCTTCTCAAAAAGATATGTAAAATCCTCACAGTTTACAATTGCTGTATAATTTTCGAGACAGGAGAAGGAATCTACATACCTCCCGGAGAAATTGAGGCCTCGGAGTTCAGATGCATGAGAGCAAGAGATATCCTAGCCTCGGATGAAATGCTGATTTCCGCCCCAGAATTCCGAATTGACTGTTCAGAATGCAGGGTTTTATGTCCTGTAAAGGATAAAGAACGGATGTTCATACTCCCCCTTGCAGATGAAGTTAACTTCGGGACAATTATGCTTTTCAAAAACACAGAATTTTACGATTATGAAGTTGAGATTCTGAGAACAATGTCAAGAGATATCGTATTCGGGTTGAAGACAATAGACATGGACCTTCAGAGGCAAAAGGCATATGAGCAGATTAACAAAAACATAGAGTACTTCGCATATTTAGTTGACGCCATAAGAAATCCCTTGATGATTATTCTCGGGCTTTCAGAGACGATTGAGCATGAGTCATCAAAAATAATCATGGAACAGATAGTAAAAATCGATAATGTGATAAAGAAACTAGATCAGGGCTGGCTTGAAACAGAAAAAGTGAGAGACTTTCTAAGACACCATCCAGGAAATAAAACAAGGTTTAAAGACCTTGACTTCGAGAATCTCTGATTATCTTTGACCTAAACTTCCTCGAGCTGCCTTGCTATATCTTCAACCCTTTTCTCAACCCCCTCAAATCTACTATCGATCCTTGTGAGGGAGTTTCTGAGGTCGTTAATAGCTTTGATGAGCAAATAAAAGCCAACTACCATAATCAAAGCAAGAAATCCAAACCCGACTATCAGAGAGAGCAGAAGATCACCACCAATTCCACTTCCCATACCATTAACCATATTCACACCTCCAGATTCTTTATTGTTTCATTGTCCAACACATAATTAAACTCAGATGCCCAGTAATACTTTTTTGCTCTGTTATCCTCAAGCCTTATGTCACTCTCAATCAGTCCAGCCTTCTCAAGCTTCTTAAGGTGTAAATACAGGAGTTGCCTTGAAATAGAAAGCTCCTTAGCCATTTCGTAAACATACCATTCCTTCTCCATCAGAAGCTTCAAAATCTTCACTCTCAACGGGTTTGAAAGGGCATCACCGAGTCTTACAAGTTTCTCAAGATTTAGCTTCACCTTGTGTGAATTATTTCCCATCCACATATACCTTTCGATTTTTTTAAAGAATATCAGAATAATATAAATAAATAATAATCAAGCTAAATTTCACATCTGTCTCTTTTTCCATTCAGCGGATTTCTAAGGTAGAGTCTTAGGCAAACTCTCCTATCGATTAAGTGGATGCCTACAAGTAAAATTGCAGATATTGCTATCCAGGGATGGATATCGAGCCATGTAGATTTCTGGAGTCCATAGATTACCGCCTCCCTTGAATGAGAGCCCTTGGGTGCAAGCCACAGCACAAATCCTGTTATAAGAGTCAGAATGCCAGTAACAATCATGCTCCAGAAAATAACATGTTTTCTCATCTGACCACCTAAGTCCTATCTCCACCATAACCCCTGTGCAAGCCCTGCCTTTCAAAATCTCTGTGAAAGCCATTCTGTCCATTTAGCATATCATAGTAATTTCTGCTTTTCTTCCAGTCATGCTCCCAGCCAGGAGGCTTGTTCTCTAAAAATATCTGTCCCACCAGCTCTTTTCCACTGTAAAGAGGTACTCTTATACCCCATTTTGCTACAAATGGCTTTCCTAAGTTCAAGCTCTCCTTTTCATAACTACCCCACAAAACTCCGATACCCTCACCGTTCAGAACAAGTCTGTTATATGTCTTTCTGCAATCATTAGTTACTTCCGACTGTTTCAAAATTTCTTCTGCTTTGTTCAAAATCTCTTCCTGTGAACTCTGTAGATCTCCAGCCATTACAGATGTGGCTGAGATCGTCAAGAGCAAAACAAACACCATACCAATTTTCTTCAATATATTCATACTCATGTTCATCACCTCACACATATGTAATTTTTTTGTTACTCATAGTTATTAAATGTTTCGCTATGTTAAAAATTAACGCACAAGCATTCAACATCAAACAGACCGAACATAATGAAGTCTATGCCCATCAACTACAAAATAGAACGATGAAGAGAGCTATATCCTAAACTTAAAAGCAAAAGAGCCACGGCCGGGAATCGAACCCGGGACCTCGTGCTTACCAAGCACGCGCTCTACCGGCTGAGCTACCGTGGCTAATGTTAGACGGGATTTTACAGCAATTCTAAGCTTCAAATCATCTTCATCGCAGATGGTATTAAAATATTTTCGATAAACTTTCTGCTAACATCTGTATCCCCTCACTTCTCAATCAACCCCAAAATCTATATTCAATTCTGAACAGGAATTAAAAAATGAATGTTTCAGAACTTGAACCCTACATTTCACGGTTTGGAGTTGATGTCCTCAGAGAGAGAGGGATATCAGAGCTTTTTCCACCACAAAAAGAGGCTGTGGAATCCGGTTTATTCTCAAGGAAAAACTTCGTTATTGCCATACCTACAGCAAGTGGTAAAACCCTTCTTGCCGAGCTTGCAATGCTCAGAGAGATTATGGAAGGGGGAAAATGTCTGTACATCGTTCCTCTCAGAGCTCTTGCAGTTGAGAAATATGATGAGTTCCTGAAATGGGAGAAACTCGGAATCAAAACATCATACTCCATAGGAGACTTTGAGTCAAAGGATGAGTGGCTCGGGAATAGCGACATAATAGTCACAACAAGCGAAAAAGCCGACTCTTTTTTGAGAAATGGCGCAGGTTGGATAAAAAAGATTACATGTATCATTCTGGACGAAATCCACCTCTTAGATTCGGGGAAAAGAGGTCCCGTTCTTGAAATTATAGTTGGCAAGTTCAGAAGAATAAACCCGCATTTGAGGTTTATCGCTCTTTCAGCAACCATCCCGAACGCCGATGAAATTGCTGGATGGCTCAACGCAGAGCTATGCAGGAGCGAGTGGAGGCCAGTCAAACTTTATGAGGGGATCTACAGCAAAGGTGTGCTTGAACTCTATTCAAATGGAGACTCGGAAGTTAAGGAGATAGGTAGAGGTGATGTTTCCGCTCTTACAGCAGACTGCCTCAAAGATGGAGGGCAGGTACTGATTTTCGACTCCACAAGAAGAAATGCTGAATCTACCGCAAAGAAAATATCGACCATCACAATGAGATTCGTTGACTCAAATGAGGACATAGCAAGAATGGTGCTCGAAGAGAATGAGGGAGAAATGAGCCAGAACCTGGCAGACTGTATCAGACTCGGATCAGCTTTCCACCATGCTGGATTGCTCAACTCTCAGAGAAAAATCGTAGAGGATGCGTTCAGAGAGGGACGAATTAAAGTTGTTGTTGCTACTCCGACTCTCGCAGCAGGAGTAAATCTCCCGGCAAGAAGGGTTATTGTCAAGAGTTACCATAGATTCGAGGGTTACGGGAGTGCCCCGATAAAAATTATGGAATACAAGCAGATGGCGGGAAGAGCGGGACGCCCGGGTCTCGACACAAGGGGCGAGGCTGTACTCATAGTCAGAAATGAGCATGAGAGAGAGGCTGTGATTGAAAGATATGTTAGAGGTGTTCCCGAAAATATAGAATCCAAGCTTGGAGCCGAGACACATCTGAGATTTCACACACTATCTCTTATCTCAGAAGGTTTTGCAAGGAGTATTCAGGAACTTGTTGACTTTTTCTCGGAGACATTTTTCTTCTATCAAAACCGGATTTCTCCGATTTTCGAAATTGAAAGAGTTGTGACACAGCTTTCCAACTGGGACTTTGTTGAGTGGGATGATGTGCTTGCTCCAACTTCCACAGGCAGTTTGATATCAAAACTCTATATAGACCCGCTAACAGGATTCATATTCATAAACAGTCTGAACAGGTACGACAGTCTTTCTGAGATAGCCATTCTCCACCTTATCTGCAGAACCCCTGATATGGAGAAGCTCTATATGCGAAAGAGAGATGATTGGGTTGAAGAGAGTGCTTTTTCAGTAAGAAATGAGCTGACTTACTACCCCTCAGACTACTCGATAGAGTATGACTGGTTTTTGAGAGAGATGAAAACTGCTTTCTGTCTTCAGGAATGGATTAACGAGGAGGATGAGGATTCGATATGTGAAAAATTTGGAATATCACCTGGAGATCTCAGACGGATAGTCGAGACGGCAGAGTGGCTATCCTACTCGCTGAGAAGAATTGCAAACCACCTCAACCATCCACTGCAATCTCTGATTATGGGGCTCGAGTCCAGAGTGAAGTATGGTGTGAAAGAGGAGCTCGTCGGGCTTGTTGAGATTAAAGGAATCGGAAGAGTTAGGGCAAGAAAGCTTTATTCCGCAGGTATCAAATCAGTGGATATGCTTCTAAAGAACAGAGATAAACTACCAGCTCTTATTGGGAAAAAAATTGCTGAAAAAATCATAGCAGAGGTTGAAGGTAAGAGGCAGGATTGACTTCGGTTTGGCAATTCATTACAATTCCAAAAAATTTTTATATTGATATTCGCATGTTAATGTGTCACATAGTAACAAGGTGATGACATGAATATCGGGAAAAAAATCAGGTTTGAGAGGTTGATAAATAGAGAATCAGGAAACACTGTGATTGTCCCTCTCGATCACGGACTTTCAATGGGCCCAATCGAGGGACTGGAGAATCTGCCATCCACCATAAACAAAGTTGTGGTTGGAGGAGCAAATGCAGTGATTGTTCACAAGGGAATCGTACCCTTCGGTCACAGAGGATACGGAAAGGATGTAGGACTAATCGTCCACCTCAGTGGTTCTACATCTCTTGCCCCCGATCCTAATGAAAAGGTGATCGTTTGCAGCGTTGAGGAGGCTTTGAAACTTGGAGCCGATGCTGTAAGCGTTCATATAAACATCGGAAGCGACACAGAGGCAAGACAGCTGAGAAGTCTTGGAGAGATTAGCAGATGCTGTGCTGAGTGGGGGATGCCATTGCTTGCAATGATGTATCCAAGAGGGAATGGAATCGATCCCTTCAGTGAGAAATCAATCAAAATAGCCACAAGAGCTGGAGCAGAACTCGGAGCCGATATAATAAAAACAAACTACACAGGAGATATGAGATCTTTCGAAAGAGTTGTCAGGGGTTGTCCTGTTCCAATCGTGATTGCAGGAGGACCGAAGATGAGAAGTGATGAGGAGTTTCTCAAAATGATCGAAGAAGTCATGAAAGCGGGAGCAAGAGGTGTTGCAATAGGAAGGAATATTTTTCAGGCAGATGATCCAGTAAAGACCACAAAAGCAATTTCAATGATAGTCCATGAAAACACTTCAGCCGAAGACGCGATTGAGTTCCTTAGATCTGAGTAACAGAAATACTGTGCAACAGTTTCATTTCAGCCGAAAAAATTATAATTTCTGCTGTTTAATTTCAGAACATGGTAATTGGCGTAACAATGGTTAATGTTCTCCCCGGAAGGGAGAAAGATGTTTATAATGCGATAAAAGAGATGAAAGAGGTTAGAGAAGTATATCATGTCTTCGGTGAATTTGATTTCGTAGTCATCATAGAGGCTGACAGCCTTTCGATTCTCAACAATACTGTTGATAACATCAGGGCAATTGAAGGAGTAACAAAAACCCAGACCGTTGTTGGAGCAGAAATTTAACTTCAATCTGAATAAAAATGATAGCCGAGGAGTTTGCCAGAAGACAGAAGGAAATAAGTATTGCTGAGTTTTTCGAAAAGAACAAGCACATTCTTGGATACTCAAATCCTGCCAAAAGCCTCATCACATGCGTGAAAGAGGCTGTTGATAACAGCCTTGATGCCTGCGAGGATGCAGGGATTCTTCCAGATATTCTCGTCAAAATCTCAAAAACAGGAAAAAGCCAGTTTAGAATTATTATTGAGGATAATGGGCCTGGAATTGTAAGAGAACAGATTCCGAGAATCTTTGGAAAGCTACTCTATGGATCAAGATTCCACTCCATCAGGCAGAGCAGGGGTCAGCAGGGAATAGGCGTGTCAGGAGCTGTATTATATGCACAGCTGACTACAGGCAAGCCTGCAACGATAATTTCCAAGACTAATCCGGAAGAAAATGCTGTTAAACTTCAGCTTTTCATTGACACAAGGAAAAACGAACCAGAAGTCGTTCTCGAGGAGGAGACAGAATGGTTCAGGCCAAGAGGAACAAGGATAGAGCTTGAGATAGAAGGTGCATATGTTAAGGAGAGAAAACAGAGCGTTATTGAATATCTGACAGAGACCGCCGTGGTGAATCCTCATGCCAAGATAACCTTTATCGACCCTGATGGGGAGATATTCGAGTTTCCCAGAATATCTGAAGACATCCCGGATACACCAAAAGAGATCCTCCCCCATCCACATGGAATTGAGCTTGGAAAACTTATGTGGATGCTGAGAACCACAAAAGCAAACACTTTGAAATCCTTTCTGAAATCAGAGTTTGTTAGAGTAGGAGATAAAAAAGCAGAAGAGGTTATAGAAAGGGCAAAACTCAGTCCGGAAAGAATGCCCCAATCTCTGTCGAGAGATGAGGTTGCAGGTCTGCTGGAGGCATTCAACCAGACCGATTTTCTGCCACCCCCAACAGATTGTCTGTCTCCAATTGGAGATAGAAACATCATGAGAAGTCTGATTAACAAATACAATGTAGAATGGGCTTATGCCATTACAAGAAAACCAAAGGTCTTTTCAGGCAATCCTTTCCTTGTTGAGGTGGGCATCGGATACGGAGGTGAGCTGAGGGCAGATGAAAAAGTTAAAGTAATAAGATTTGCCAACAAAATACCCCTTCTTTACTCTCAAGGCGGCTGTGCAATGACCAAAGCCGTGGAGAGTGTAAACTGGAAGAGCTATGGTTTGAGCCAGTCCAGAAACGAGCTTCCTGTCGCTCCTGCTGTGATTCTCATCCATGTTGCTTCAACAAACATTCCTTACACTTCAGAATCGAAAGAAGCTGTTACACCAATCCCTGAGATTTATGAAGAGATCAGGCTCGGACTTCAGGAAGTTGGCAGAAGGTTAAAGGAGTATATAGGGAGAAAGGAGAAACTTAAAAAGAAAAAAGGTAAGGAAGATATACTGAACAAAATCCTGCCCCTTCTTGCAAAAAAGGTTTCAGAGGTTCTGGAGAGAGAGGAGATTGACGTTGGGAAGGTGATAGCCAGAATTGTCGGGAATATCCATGTACAGAGAAAGGTTCTGGAGAGCAACGGGAAGTTTGATGTTGAGATTACAGTTTCAAATTACACCAGATCTGCAAAGGAATTCAGGCTCTTTGAGATCGTAGCCGGAAAGGTAAGTATTGACTCAGATAATGCAAAGGTTTCAGAATCTGGAGGGCATACAACAATACTCTGGAGTCTCAAACTGAGTGCTGGAGAGGTTAAAATTCTTCGATACAGAGCTGAAGGAAGGATAATAAACAGAAGACCTTATGTCGATGGAATTGATGAAGATCTGCTCGATGGTGCTGATGTAATGAATCTCTAAGGGAGGTGATTTTTGCTGAATAAAATAGAGAAAGAATGTCTGAGAAGTTTACTCAAAATTCCTGAAACGATTTACGAGCAGATGAAGATGGGGATGATTCCCGAAATAGAGATAGCCACAAGAACAAAACACAACATAGAATTCAACGAAGAGAGTGAGGTATGGGTATATGGAGACAGAAAGAGCATCAGAAGTGCAAAATCTGTTAAAGGAGCATATCAGCTACTCAGAATGGCATATGTTATTGGATTTTTGAAAGATCAGCTTCACAACAACAAATCCTCCACTCTCAGAGAACTTTACTATATTTCCGAGAACTGGGACATAGCAAAGTTCAACGAACAGCCAGAAAGTGATAGACTCGTGGAGGATTTAGAGATAATAACCTCCTTCCAGAGAGAGCACTTCCACATCCGCCCCGAAGAAGATGGTGCAACCGTTGTTGGTCCACTGAGGATTAGGGAGGAGACGAGACGAGGTTTAAGAGAGATCCACTGCCAGGATGATGTTGGAGAGGGGGGTTATCAGATTCCAATTAATGTGGACAAAATAGAGTTTCTGGAACATGATGCAAGGTTTGTGATTGCAATAGAGACTGGTGGTATGAGAGACAGACTGATAGAGAATGGATTCGATGAGAGGTTCGATGCAATAATCGTCCACCTGAAAGGTCAGCCTGCAAGAAGCACAAGAAGACTTCTGAGAAGGCTGAATCTCGAATTGAACCTGCCCGTTGTTGTTTTCACAGATGGAGATCCGTGGAGTTACAGAATCTATGCAAGCATAGCGTATGGATCGATAAAATCTGCTCATCTCTCTGAATATCTTGCAACTCCATCCGCCCAGTTTGTTGGCATTCGCCCTACAGATATTGTCAAGTACGACCTCCCATCCGATAAGCTTACAGATGAGGATATCAAAGCTCTTAATTCAATTCTTTCTGATCCAAGATTCGATTCCGATTTCTGGAAAAGAGAGGTCAATCTGCAGCTTGAACTCAGGAAAAAGTCTGAGCAGCAGGCTCTTGCCAAATATGGACTGGATTATGTAACCGATACATATCTCCCGGAGAGACTCACAGAGATGGGTATTTTGAAATGAGAGAGTTTTACCTGCAATGAATAAAAGGATGAAAAGAAAATTAAAATAACCTTTTAATCTCTTCTTTTGTCAGTGGGAGCCAAAATTAATACAAAAAGAATAATAAAAATAACAGATAGATGTGTTGGTTGTGCAGTATGCATGCTTGTTTGTCCCTTTGATGGTGTTGATGTACTTGGGAGCGCCGAGATTAACGAGAGATGTAATGCCTGTATGAAATGCCTTATGTACTGCCCCAACTCCGCAATCGAGGTAAAAGAGGGTTAGAATGAGAGTAGCTGTGATTGGTGCAGGTCTCGGAGGGTTACTGACGGCTTCCCTTCTATCAGAGAGTGGTTACACTGTTGATGTTTATGAAAAGCTTAACTTCTATGGTGGAAGATTTACCTCTTTCGAATATAGGGGTTTCCAGATAAGCACCGGAGCTCTCCACATGATACCCCACGGAAAAAGAGGACCTCTGGGAAAACTTCTAAAATCCGTGGGTTCAGACGTGGAGATCATTGATTCCAAGCCCGAAGGGGAGATCCTTCTGAATGACAGGATTGAGGTCAGGAGCTCAGCCTTCCCGCTTAAATCAAAGTTCAAGTTCTTCAAGTGGCTTTTAAAGTATCGCGTACTGAGAATAGACCCTTACATGGACGCATATGAAAAGGAGCTGGATGATGTTAGTGCAGGATTTCTCAGAAGTTTTCTCGGATGGTCGCTGAGCATATCTCCCTCTCAAATCAAATTTTCAAAACTGCTCGCTATCTACAACAGGGTTGTTGAGTGTGGAGGCCCTGGCATACCGGTTGGCGGCTGCAAAGCCGTGGTTGATGATCTTGTAGAGATTATAAAGAGCAATGGAGGTAGTATAAGGCTTAGAAACCCTGTAATAAGGTTAATTACAAATGGAAATACGATTAAAAAGCTTGAAAGTCAAAAAGATGTTGCTGAGTATGACTTATTCATCTCAAATCTCGGGCACAAACTAACAGGAAGACTTGCTGGCAGAGAATACTTCGAACATAATGGTTGTGAGAGCAAAGGGGTAAAGTACTCAATTTCCATCAGTAAGCCCTTCATCGGTAATACCGGAGTTCTCTTTCCGCTGAATTGCAGCAGAATTTCAGGTATGAATGAAGTAACGAATGCAGACCCTTCCTTAGCCCCAAAGGGGAAGCACCTCCTGATGGCTCATCAGCCACTATTCACAGATAACATAAGAAAGGAAATAGAAGAGGGCTTGAAAGAGCTCAGAACACTTCTTAGAGGATTTGATTATGAAATAATAGCTGTTCAGAGCTTTCATGACGACTGGCCCGTTAACAGAATAATGAGCGGTCTTGATAGAGGTTACAAAACACCCTTCAAAAATCTCTTCGTAGTGGGAGATGGAGCAAAAGGGGATGACATAGAAGTAGATGGAATTGCTCTGGGTGTTGCGAAACTTTTAAAGGAGAAATTCTCAGAGAAAGTTCCTGTCAGGGTGCCGTAAATGCCCGAAATAATTGGTGTGAGAAACCTCAAGAAAAAATTCGGGAGAAATGCTGTTCTCAGAGGAATCAATCTGACAGTACCACCAGGTGAGAAAGTCGCACTTGTGGGAGCAAATGGTGCAGGTAAAACAACCCTTCTAAGGGTTATCTGCGGACAGCTAAGGCCAACTTCAGGAGAGGTGAGGGTTCTTGACATGGAACCCTGGAAAAACGCAGCTATAAGAAAAAGAATCGGATTTCTATCCCACAACACCTATTTTTACAGGGAGTTGACAGCAGAAGAGAACCTCAGCTTTTTTTCAGGATTTGTTGGAAGTAAAGACAGTATTGATGAAGTCCTTGAACTTGTAGGGCTTAAAAGATTTAAAAGCATGAGAGTTTCAGCCTTTTCAAGAGGCATGGAGCAGAGGTTGGCAATCGCAAGAATGTTAATCCACAGCCCGGAGATTCTGTTGCTTGACGAACCCACTTCAGGGCTGGACAGAGAGGGAAGGGAGCTTTTGAGAGAAATTCTGGAGAAGATGTCCGGAAAGGTGACAATGATTATAGCAAGCCATAATCCGGATGACATAGAACTCTGTGAGAGAGGCTATATAATTTCAGATGGAAAAATAAAGCTTGACGCTCCAGCTAAGGAGATCCTTGAAACATACTACGGGAGATGAGAATGGAGGCTATTCAGATTGCGAAAAAAGATATAAAAGTTGAGCTGAGGAGTAAAACTACCCTCAACTTCATGCTTCTCTTTTCATTTGTCACCATCTCAATTTTCAGCATATCAGTGCCAGTGAAAATCATTCCAGAAGTTGCCCCTTCTTTACTCTGGCTCGTCTTCCTCTTTGTTGGAATCGGAGGTTATGCGAGAGCTTTCGTGAGGGAGGTTGAGGATGGTACCCTCGACGGACTGAAAATGATTGCAAGACCCACTTCAATTTTAGCCGGTAAAATCCTCTACAACCTCTCACTGATGCTGATAATTCAGGCAATAACACTCCCCCTCTTCATTGCATTTTTCAACCTTCAAATCTCCCAGCCCCTTAACTTTATTGTTTCCATTACTGTCGGAAATGTTGCCTTTGTTGTAGTTTCCTCCTCTCTTTCCCTTTTAACTATAAGAGCAAACGCAAGGGAGCTTTTGCTTCCTGTCATCCTGTTTCCCGTAATTTTTCCAATTATCAGCACAACTATCAGGGCGCTTTCTTCAGCCATAAACGGTTCAGGCTATGACATGGCATCAATTGGACTGGTTGCAATCTACACAGCAGCTATGACAATTCTTGCCTTCACAACAGTAGAACAGGTAATGATAGAATGACCATTCAGTATTGCAACCTCAATTAGCAATGTCAGAAAAGAAACACGGCAGATAAGAATGCAAAATAAAAAATTAAGCTCTGGTTACGATCGAAACCGCCGCAACCGAGTAGGGACCCCCAAGGTTGTGGGCAAATCCCACCTCAGCATCCTTTACCTGCAATCCATCTGCTTTTCCGAGAACCTGTCTCGTGAGTTCACAAACCATTCTTACACCCGACGCTGCTATTGGATGTCCGAAAGATTTCAGCCCCCCATCAGGATTGATTGGAAAGTCCCCATCTATTGCCGTCACACCATTTCTTATGAAATCTGCTCCTTCCCCGGGTTTGCAGAGCTGCATATCCTGGTAGTTTATGAGTTCAGTTATGGTAAAGCAGTCATGAACAATCCCGAAGTCTATCTCTTTGTAGGGATTCTCGATCCCAGCCTGTTTGTAAGCCATTTTCGCTGCCTTCACAGTTGCCGGAAAGCTGAGGAAGCTTTCAGATGGTCTTGACCAGGGATGAATCGTTTCAACAGCCATTCCTATTGCTTTTATAACTGCATACTCATCTCCAACAATCTGTTTTGCAATTTCCGGACGGGTTAGAACCACTGCAGCCGAACCATCACTTACTGCACTGCAATCGTAAAGACCTAAGGGGTAGGCAATCATGGGAGCCTTCAGAGCTTTTTCAACAGTAATCTCACTCCTGAAATGGGCTTTTGGATGTCTAGCTCCATTGTAATGGTTTTTAACTGCTACGAGAGCGAGATCTTCCCTGCTCCATCCCCACTCTTTGAAGGCTCTGTTTGCAGCAAGGGCAAACATCCCTGGAGCGGAGACTGCAGGCATATAGGGTGGAAATATACCCTCTATGAATGGGATTCCCCTGCTTCCATTATCCATTAGTTTTTCTACACCTGCAGCGATGACTATATCAAAAGCTCCACTCGCAACGGCAAAGGCTGCATTCCTTATATTATCCATTCCAGTTGCACAGTAGTTCTCAACCCTTGAAATTGGCTTACCGAAGAATTTCAGAGGGTCGCTGAAATTGTTTCCACTTACACCTGAAAACGGATAGAAAGTTCCACACCAGACCGCTTCCACATCTTTCAGCTCGATGCTGGCATCATTTACCGCCTCATAAACAGCCTCGACAAGCAAATCTTCCTGATCTTTCTCCCATATATGTCCAAATTTAGTCACTCCGGTGCCTATAACAGCAACTTCCATATGCATCACCCTCTTGGAAATCGAACCTTCCAGTAATAATATCTGAAATCATTCTTCTCGTTCAGCAGTCTGAATGTCCTTTCAACTTCCATTCCCACCTCAACATTCTCTTTCCCTCTGTAAACATCCGTTAACTCCATGAAGGCTCTTCCACCATTCTCGAAATCCACTACAGCAACCACATTGGGATGAATTCCATCGGCGTTATAGTTACCGGGTGAGATGAGGTAATCAACCGTGTAGGTGTATATTATCCCCTTTTCTGAGATCTTAACCTCCTCATAGGAGTCTTTTGAGCCACACTCTATGCAGCACCGGCTGATGGGGTAGCTTACTGTTTTGCAGTTTTTACACCTCATACCATAGAACCTCAAAATGGATTTTTCATCCCTCCAGTATTTCACAGGTGACGGCCTGTCTGGATATGTTTTCTCACCCATTTTTTCCCTGAAGTAAAGGTACTCCCCATAATCTATCTCCTTTTTGCTCTCTATCATCCTGCTCAGGTTTGTTCTGATTGGAGTTTTTATGTCAATGCAGAATGCGTCACTTCCCTCTCCGTAGCTTCCCAGAAGTATTCTGCCCTCTCTTTCAAGCTGGGAGGCGAGAAGAAGGAATGGGTGAGCCGTTCCGGTTATACCAACTCTGTCGAAGAAGAACTCCTCCGGTTTCAAGCCAGCAGATTTAATAAGCCCAACATAACTCTTAGGATCCGGGGCTGACACAGCCACCCTGCTTATATCAGCCGGAGAAAGTCCGAGCTTTGCTATAAGTGGCATTATGGCGGACTGGAGGCTGGCTGCATAGCCATATCTTGCATCAACCCTCATGTCAAAATCCTTCATCGAGTCATCATATGCCTTCATCCATGAGCCGGGCTGAGGCTTTGAATAGGTCGTGTAGCCCTCTATCTCAGCATCCCCTTCAGCCTCCACCATCAGAGCAACCGCTCCATCTCCAAACAGTTGCTCATAGAGAGAGGAGGGTTTTGAGGGTATGCAGTCTGACGCCACCACAAGAACCCTCTCAAATTTTCCGGAATCTATCATGTTCGATGCCATGAGAAGAGCGTTTGTGGAGGCTCTCATTGTGTCAGTGATGTCTGAAGTGAATATACCAAGATTTAAATCAAGGGCTGTTGCTATTAAGGACGCTGCCTGTTTCACTTTGAAAGGAGAAGAGGTTGAGGCGAAGAGAAGAGCATCCGGGTTTTCTTCAATTCCCCTTGCTGCTTCAACCGCCATTGTTATAGAGTCTTCATCCCAGCATGCAACACTCCTCTCTCCACCAAGCGACTGAAAACCCGTTGCTCTTGCTATCTCATCTCTGCCCAGCCTCCACACCGGGATGTAAACCGAACAGGAGGTTATGGCAGCCATGAAAATACCTCCTTAATCATCTACCCTTCCATACTGGTCTTCTTCTTGAAATGAAAGCATCCATACCCTCTGCAAAGTCCGCAGTTGGAATTAACAGTTCTATTTCTCTTGCAGCTATCTCCATTGCACTCTTCATCACATCTCTAACAGCGTTCATCGATCTCTTGATTGCCTTTGAGGAAAGAGGTGCTACTGCCGCAAGCCTGTCCACAAATTCAATTCCGACATCCATCAGCATATCCTCAGGCACAACAACATCAACAAGACCAAGATCCATTGCCTCTCTGGCTGAAAGAACTTCTCCAGTTAAAGCGTATCTTGCTATCTTCCTTCCAAAGAGCATATAACCAAAGGATGATGCTATTGGCGGGATTGCGCCAATCAATCCCTCAGGAATTGAGAAAGTTGCATTCTCAGCCGATATTACTACATCGAAGAAGAGGTTAATCTCCATCCCTCCTCCAAAGGCATTCCCATTCACGAGAGAGACAATTGGTTTCTCATAGTAAGCCAGAGTGTTGACGAAAGGAAGTGCTACCTTTTCGAAGAAATCAACTCCATCCTTCAAATCTTTCCATGAGCCCATAACCGCAATATCATCTCCGGCGCAGAAAGCCCTCCCCTCCCCTGTAATAACAGTCACTCTGACCTCGTCATCCTCCTGAGCTTTGAGAAAAGCCCTATTCAGCCCATTCCACATCTCTTCATTGAGTGCATTGAGCTTTTCAGGTCTTCTCATCGTTATCAGAGCATAATTATGCCTTTTTTCATATCTTACAGGACCGAAATCTTCGAGCTCATAGCTCCACCTGTGGAATCCCTCACCTGTTTTCTTACCCAGTTTTCCTTCATCAATAAGTTGCTGAAGTAGAGGATCAACCTCATACTCCTTCAGACCCGTTTTGCTCTTCCTCGATTTCAGAATTTCCACAACCCTGTCTATGCCATAGCTATCGGCAAAATCAAGTATTCCCCTCGGATAAGCCATTCCTTTTACAGTGGCTTTATCAATATCTTCCTTCACAGCTATATCGTTTCTAAGGAGCCATGCAGCTTCATTTATACCGGGGGCAAGTATCTGAAGTGGATTAACTTTATACTGATATTCTTTTGGGATTTTCGCTCTATCATAAAAGCTCCTGTAAGTATAGAATCCCTTTCCGGTTTTCATTCCAAGTGATTTTTCTTCAACCATTCTTTCTAAAATCTCCGGGACTTCAACCTCAAAACCCCTCGCCTTCACCTCTTTCAGAACATTGTAAACCGTGTCCACTCCTGTGAAATCCACCACCTCAAAAATCCCCATTGGCAATCCTGCCCTGTATCTAATCGCTGAGTCAATTTCTTCAGGCTTGAAGCCTTCCTCAAGAAGTCTTATTGCTTCAACAAACACTCTTATGTTTATTCTGTTTATCAGAAATCCCGGTACATCCTTTTCAACCATCACATAATCCATACCTATTGACTTCGCAAACTCCTTTGTTGCCTCAACAGTACTATCAGAGGTTTTTTCTCCCCTAATAATTTCAACCAGTCTTATCAGAGTCGGAGGGTTGAAGAAATGAAGACCTACCACCCTATCTGCTCTCCCAGTGGCTCTGGCTATTTCAGTTATCGGGATTGTCGATGTGTTCGTTGAAAGAATACAATCCTCCTTGCATTTCTCATCAAGAACTTTGAAGATCTCATGTTTTACACCAGTCTTCTCAACAACAGCCTCAATAACAAAATCTGCCTTTGATGCAACTGATGAAAGTTCCTGAGCGGTTTCTATTCTGCCCAGCACCTCGTCAGCACTCTTTATCCTCTTCTTCTCCTCAAGTTTTTTCAGACTCCAGGTAATCCTTGCGATTGCGTTGCTTAGAATGTTCTCATTTATATCTACGAGAATAACATTGTATCCAGAAAGTGCACAAACTTCGGCAATGCCATGGCCCATTGTTCCTGCACCGACGATCAGAACATTTTTGCTCATAAACAAAATTTTAAACCATTACTATTTAAGTATTCCTATTTTACTACCAAAACATGTTAGAAGATTCTGGTTATATGAATTATAGTATAAAAATTTTACAAGTTTGAAGAAAAATCACTTTGGACTTATCCTTCCCCATTTCTCAAGTGCCTGCCTTAATTCCTTTCTGTCCCGGGCATACTCTTCGAGGCTGATACCCTCCATACATGCCTCAATAGCTTGTCTGAGAGCCTTTGCTCCACTCTCACTCCCCCCTGGATGACCATGAACTCCTCCCCCTGCCTGAATAAGCACATCTTTCCCGAATAAATCAATCACATCCGGAACTATTCCAGGATGCAGTCCACCAGATGAAACTGGGAATACTGGCTTGAAATGATACCATTCTTTTCTGCAGATATCTATGAGCTGTGAGACCTCCTCTCTTTTTCCAGCCATCTTCCCAACTCCCGTTCCAACATGCATGTTGTCAACACCGACTAACCTTGAGAGCCTTGTTATCACCCTTAGAGAGATTCCATGCTCCGGATTCCTTGTTAACGCTCCATGCATAGCTCTATGAGCATGAATTGCAACACCTATCTCCTCACATTTCTCTCTCAGAGTTTGAAGAGCTGAAAACCCGACAGTCAGAATATCAATCATTACGAATTCATTTCCGTAATCGGCAACAAGATCTGCTCTCCTCTCCATTTCATAGGTCTCAGCAGTTATGTTAATCAGAAAGCTTTTTATCTCTCCGGTCTCTTTCTCAGCCTTATCTCTTGCCTTCATTACCTCCTTAAGTCTATCTTCAAACCTGTTGAAAGGCTGACTCGTTAGGTTCTCATCATCTTTGAGTATATCTATCCCACCAACCCAGGACTTAAAGCCAATCTCTGCATACTCCTTTGCATCAAAACCAACCTTTGGTTTTGGAACCGTAACAGTGATTGGTCTGTCCCGTATTTCAAGCAAGTTTCTCACTCCCTCTATGCCGAACTGTGGTCCAGCAAAGTTTGCTGCAAAAACTTCAGGAATTTCAAAGTCCTCAAATCTCAGTCCCTGAATTGCCCTCATTCCAAAGATGTTTCCTGCAACAGAGCTGAGAAATTGAGGGATGTTCCCTTCCTCAAAGAGTTCAACATTATAGGCAACGCTTATTCTATTCCCCTCAATTCTGAATACCTTTGCCATCAGTTTTTTTATTCTCTCCGGGAGTTTTGCAAGGGTCGTCCATGTTCCAACAGAACTTTCTGATGCCACTCTGCCCGCAGCTTCCTCAATTGGCAGTTCCGAGTTAACAGCAAAGTGGCATATGATATCATCCTCTGAGGGCTCGTAAGATGTATCAACAAAATCCGTATACCATTCAAAACCCATATTCTACTTCCTGTATTTACAATTAAAAAAATTTTTGACTGAAACGGGCATTTGAAGAAAATGAGAAAATAATCATTCAATTCTTTGTGGGATGATTCTGCTCATCAGCATGAAGTCTGCAACCGTAATTGCCACCATCGCCTCAATAACAGGGATTACCCTCGGAACTATGCAGGGATCATGCCTCCCCTCAACTTTTATTGTTTCTTCTTCCATCCTTTCAAGATTTACCGTCCTCTGAGGCTTCGAAATAGAGGGCGTTGGTTTTATTGCTGCTCTGATTATTACCGGTTCTCCTGTGGTTATTCCCCCAAGAATCCCTCCAGAGTGATTTTTTGCAAGTCTTATCTTGCCATCTTTCAAAATTATTGGATCATTATTCTCAGAGCCCTTCATTCTTGAAACCCTGAAACCTGTACCTATTTCAACCCCTTTCACTGCCGGGATGCTCATAACAGCCATTGAAAGAGCAGCATCAAATCTGTTGAACACAGGCTCCCCCAAACCGGGAGGAGGGTTCAAAACTACAACCTCTGCTATTCCGCCAACACTATCTCCCTCTTTTCTGATGGATTCTATAAGATCTATGGCTTTTTCTGTAGCATCTCTATCTGGAATTCTGAGGGGGCTTTCTTCAGCCATTTCATAAAATCTGAGATAGTCCTGCTCATCATAATTTTCATTGCTCTCTTTCCATCCTACCCCCCCAATCTCAACCGCATAACCCACAACCTTAACGCCGAAACTGGATATGAGCTTCTTTGCAATCGTTCCTCCAGCAACCCTTCCTGCAGTCTCCCTTGCCGAACTCCTGCCACCTCCTCTCCAGTCTCTGTGCCTGTACTTCAACCAGTAGGTTAAATCTGCATGACCGGGACGGGGTGAATCCTTTATTCTGAGATAATGTTCGCTGATTACATCTTTATTGAGGATAATCATCGAAATGGGAGCTCCTGTGGTCCTGCCCTCAAAAACTCCAGAAAGTATGCTTACTCTGTCTTCTTCTTTCCTTGTGCTCGTATATTCCTTTCCAGGCTTTCTTCTATCCAGCTCCACCTGAATATCCTCTTCGCTCAGCTCAAGACCTGCTGGACAGCCATCCACAACACATCCTATTGCTTTTCCATGGCTTTCGCCCCAGGTGGTTATCCTGAATAGATTGCCAAAGGTATTCCCCATCATCTCACCCTTCTTACATTAACTCCCAAGCTCCTGAGAGTATCGAAGTATCCCGGATAGGAAACACTCACAGCTTCAGCTCCTTCAACATAAACTTTTCCTGCTATACCAAAAAGAGAGAATGCAAGAGCCATTCTGTGATCTCCAAAAGATTTCACATTTCCTTTGAAGATGCGATAGCCATCCCCTTTCACAGTAATTGTGGGGTTTTTCCCATTATCAATTTTAGCCTCAACTCCAAGTGAATGAAGATTTCTGAGGATTCCTTCCACTCTGTCTATCTCCTTTATCCTCAGATGTTCGATGCCTCTTATTCTCGTTTCTCCCTCTGCAAAGGCTGCCATAACTGATAAAACAGGAACGAGGTCTGGAAAATTTGATGCATCGATATCGATTCCTGTCAGCGGTGATTTTCTTACCCTTATTATGCCTTCATCTCTGTTCCATCTCACATCGCCGCCCATTTCTCTGACTACATCAACTATTATTTCATCCCCCTGTCTTGATGGGAAAGCATTCTTTATTTCAATCTCTCCTCCAATCAGTCCGGCAGCAATAAGATATCCTGTGGATGAGAAATCTGCTGGAACAACAAATTTTCTAAGTTTAAATCTCTGATCACCATTTATATAATACATGATGTTCCCATTCTGCTCTTCCATCCCAACGTAAATCCCAGAGTTCTCCAGAACTTCCAGCGTTATATCTATGTATGGCTTTGATTTTACGCTCAAAATCCTTATTTCAGAGTTTCCCCTCGCAAGGGATAGAGTGAAGAGCAAACTTGAGACGAATTGTGAGCTTCTTGCAGACAGTACTATATCTCCTCCTTTAACAGTTCCTTTTATTCTCACAGGTGCTCTAAATTCCTTCCCACCCTCAACTCTTGCTCCAAGCCTATTAATCGCTTCTGCAAGTTCGAGATTCGGTCTTTTTCTCAGCGAATCATCTCCATCAAGAACAGCAAATTTCCCGGAAAGAGAGAGTGAGGTCAGCCCCATCATCAACCTCAGAGTTGTTCCGGAGTTTCTGAGATTCAGATATCCCGAGGTGTTGATTTCTTCAATTCCTTTAAATGTAAACCAATACCCATCTCTCATAAAACGAGCACCGATGAACAGACAGGCATTCAGGGTGGACACAGTATCCCCCGAGATTAGCGGATTGCCGATCTTTGTAGAAGGTGAGAGGGAGGCTGCAATAAAAGCTCTATGTGTGTAACTCTTTGAGGGAGGAGGTGTTATTTCTCCCATTACCTCTCCACCCTCAACAATTACATCCATAATCCGAGGCAATCAGCTTAGAATAATAACCTTTCGCTGGATTTGCCTAAAAATTTTCCTATAATTTCTAATAACAAAGGAGATACGAATGAGGCTGCAAAAAATCCCAATCTGATTAAACCACAATAAAGTTGAATTAATCTTACAATGATTTGCATTAATCACCCATATTAATCTAACCCTCAGATACTATATTCTCGCATAATTTTATACTTTTACCGCAAAGCACGCATGTTGCGACATATCTTTTGTTAATTCTGAACTCATCACCACCACAGTTTTCACAAACTATAAGCATAGTCGTTGTTAAGTTGTCGATTTAATATGGTTTTCGTTTTTTACCATTATGAAATACATAAAGAATTTTGAAAAAGAGCACAATTTGTGAACTGAAAAAAGTATAAACCCCATAGAATTTCCTGACGGAACAGATAGCTATATGAATTGAGGTTTTCAAAAAGGTTATATTGCAGAAGGGTAAGGTTCAATCATGGGTACTGACACCACCATAACAATTGTGGGAGTTATAGTCGGATTTCTTTTCGGTTTAAGCGGTATAGCAACCCTCTTTAACCTTATGAGTGATGTGATTTCAGAAGCAAGCGTGCAGCTATCTCAGCTAAGTGCTGTTTCAACGCTTGTACTCTTAGTTATTGCAATAATTCTGATCGTAAAGGTAAGAATTATCTCCGCTCTGATTGTTGGAGCGATTATTGGAGCAGTTCTGAATCTCATTCTCAAACTAAACGGAATAGATATCGTGAATCAGGTATTCCATACGATAATGAGCAATATCTGAATTATACAGTTAAAAACCGTTAAAAACAAATAAGCTTTTATAGCCAGGATGTAATCCCAACATGGAATGAAGGTAGCCCTCGGAGGAACTTTTGAACCCTTGCATGAAGGACACAAGAAACTGATTGATGTTGCAATCAGACTCGGCGGAAAGGAAGTGATGATAGGAATCACATGCGACGAGATGGCAAGAATGAGGATAAGGAGTGTCCTTCCCTACGAAATAAGGGCAGAAAATGTAAGAAGATATGTTGAATCAAAATACGGTTTTAAGCCCACGGTTGTAAGAATCGACAATCCATACGGCAGAACTCTCGATATAGACTTTGACTACCTCGTTGTCTCCCCGGAAACATGCAAAATGGCTGAGCTGATAAACAAAAAGAGAAGAGAACTTGGAAAAAAGGAGATTAAAATAGTCAAGGTGGATTTTCTTCTCGCAGAGGATGGAAAGCCCATATCCTCAACAAGAATAAAAAAAGGAGAGATAGACAGGTATGGAAACCTTATATAAAGGTTTTTCAGGGCTTGATATATGCAAACCCCATATTCTGAAGCTCTATTAACTTTACAACCCCTGCTGGAATTATTTTGCATAACCCAGATATCTCAGATGGCTGTACTCCTACCAGATTCTTCAGCGCATTGTTGCAGACATAAAACTCCACTCCACTCTCAAGTAACTTCCTGATTTCAGGCTCATACTTTGAGAGATTTGCCTTTGTGAAGAGCTTGACTGCATATCCATTGGCAACAACAGCCACCTCTGCATCCCTTTCCTTCAGAAGATTCTTTATGTTTCCGAGCAATATTTCAAGCACAGGTGTACTGTCAAAATCGATGTGAAAGACAACTTTCATTGGAGTTGTGTTTAACGCAGAATATATAAAATTAATTGTGATAGATTCCTGCTAATCTCCTCTGGAAAATAATTTATGAAGGAGGGATGCTGAGTCTCTGTGGTGAGGGTCATCGTAGGTTCAAAGAACCCCGTAAAGGTGGAGGGAGTTAAACAGGCTTTTAAGCAGTTCTTTGATGATGTCAGTGTAAACTCAGTGGAGGTTGATTCAGGCGTTGGAAACCAGCCTTTCAACAACGATTCGATAAAAGGGGCTATCAACAGGGCGTTAAGGTCTTTTTCCGATGACTATGACTTCTCCGTAGGTGTTGAGGCTGGACTTTTCTCGGTCAAAGAGACAGTAACCGGCTTTATTGATTTTCAGGTCTCAGCGATATACAACGGAGAGAGGATAACTATAGGCTTTGGTCCCGGATTTGAATATCCTCCTTTTGTTGTAGAGGAGGTTCTGAAAGGAAGAGAGGTTGGAGATGTCATGGATGAGTTTACAGGGATAAAAAACCTTGGTGAGAAAACCGGGGCAATTCACTTTCTCACCAAGGGAAAAATTTCGAGAGTGGAGCTAACAAGACTCTCAGTAACAGCAGCACTGATACCCTGGATAAACAGAGAGCATTATTTTTAACGCAGTAGTATGACTCAGCTTATCAGACCATTCGACCCCTGGAAATCCCCTCTGTGTACCTGCAGGGAAAAATATTCTCTCAACCCATACACAGGCTGTGCCCACGGATGTCTTTACTGCTATTCCACATATATTCCTGACTTCTACAAACTGAGACTCAAAAAAAGGCTTGAACAGAGGGTTGAGATAGATCTGAAAAAAATCCCGGAAAAGTCACTGATTTCTATCTCCAACTCAAGCGACCCTTACCCTCCTGTCGAGAGAAAACTTGAGAAGACAAGAAACATCCTGAGACTTTTGAGGGATTACAACATGAGGATAATGATTGTAACAAAGAGTGACATGGTCTGCAGAGATGTTGATCTGCTGGATAAAGGTGCTGTCAGCATATCTATCACAACTCTGAGGGATGAAGTGGCTTCTCTGATTGAACCAGGAGCGCCAAATCCTGAGAAAAGAATTAAAGCTTTGCAGAGATTGAAAGAGAGCGGGATTCCTGTAATTCTCAGACTTGACCCGATTTTACCAGGATTAACTGAGGGTGAGGTGGAAAAAATCATAGAGAAATGCAGCTTTGCCGACCATATAGTCTCATCAACTCTCAAACTGAGATATGACTCTTTCAAAAGGTTGAAAAATATATCTGGAGAGGTTTACAGGAGACTCTACTTCATTGAAGGAGAAAAAATCCGGAACTCATTCTATATGCCCACTGAGATAAGAAGAAACATTCTTGATAAGGTCAAAAAAATATGCGAGGAGTTCGGATTGAGTTATGCCTTCTGCAGGGAGGGATTTAACTTCAGAGCAGAAAGCTGCGATGGGTCACATCTGATTCCATGATGATCATATCACTCCGAAAACAATGAGGGTTCCAATAAAACAAAGCGTTCCGAGGACATCCATTATGGAGGTTATCAGAGGGATGCCAATGTTGTCAGGGTCCAGACCTTTTCTGAAGGAGAGAATTGAAAAATAGTATGACATCAGGTTCAGGGGAACAAGAAGAATCTGTCCCGCCACAATCGTTATCAGAACCAGTTCCAGCGTTGAAATTGTCTGAAGTCCAATGAAAATATTGAGCGTCTGAGCCAGAACACCGATCAGTGCGAAAATAAAGAGACCGATCAGGTGAAAGACTCCAAAAACCTTTAAAATCTCAAGTGGAGGTTTGATATTCGGCTTCAGAACACCGAGATGGAGAAGAGAGGAAAATCGAGAGGAGAGAATTCCACCAATAGCTCCTCCATCCTCTAAGAAAGATGGAATAACAGTCAAAAGCCCCGCAATAATTATGAGTTCTTCAGCCCTTATACCTATAACCGAACCTGCAAACACATCTAGGATTACACAGGCGAGAAGGACCCATGAGCTCTCTCTTATTATCCTTCTGGCAATTCTGTGTTTCTCCATACTCATCTGACCGTAATAGGTTATAAACCCAAGAACAGCAGTGAAAAAGAGGAGAGAAAGGAAAATGAAAATTCTGACTCCAACCGGAATGCCAAAGATGACCTTTGCAGAAAGGAAGAGAATCGGAAGAGTTACTACGTCTCCAATCAGGGTGATGAAAGGTGCAGTAAGGTTGTCGGGATTCCATCCATAGCTGTAGCTTCCAAGAGATATGACAAGGGTGGATGGGATCATGAGGGTGGCTGAGAGAATGCCAGAAAGTGCTGATATTGTTATCATATCAAAAGAGAGCATGACAAGGGATATCTCCTCCCCCCCGAAGGTTGTTAAACCCATAAAATATGCCATCATCGCAGCCATAAACCCACTTGTCATGCTGAAGAGGAGGAGGAGGAAGGTGGATGAGACCAGATTTTCCGAGTACTCTTTTGTTATCTCGAACTTTGGTGAGATCCTACCGGTGTGCAGATAGGAGTTCAGTCTTGAACCCAGAGAGGCATATATGTTACCTCTCAAACCTATGCTTGGAGGAACAAGCAGAAAAAGAGCTGGTAGCAGTGAGAGCAAAGGAGATGAATAACCCAGAACAAAACCTGTAATGAGATTGCCAACTGTCACAAGGGAGAGAGCCAGTGTGCTTTCCTTTATGTCCCTTGAATCCATGTAAATTGAGTTGAGTACTACAAAACATCACCCCTGAACAGATTTACCAACCAAACCTATTATAATTTAGGGGTATATAATTCTTGTTGAACTCTACTTTTCATTTTGTAGATGGGTATCGAAAGGAGTAGCTTGAGGGATGACATATATGATTAAGCAGTCACCCTTCTCATCCCAGAAAAATAACCATAAACAGATACACTAAGAAACTGAGGGGGTACCATATAACCAGGTAAACTAAACTCATGGACTTCTGGATAAAAAAATTTGAAAAAGTTATCTGTAATCGTAAAATCCTCTTCCGGTCTTTCTGCCGAGTAACCCAGCGGCGACCATCTGCTTGAGAAGGGGACAGGGTTTATACTTATCTCCAAGCTCCCTGTGGAGAGTTTCAACCGCCGCAAGCACTATGTCGAGCCCTATTAGGTCCGCCAGCTCTAAGGGACCCATTGGAACATTGGTGAAAAGCCTCATTCCCTTGTCAATCTCCTCCTTTGTGGCAATTCCTTCATAAAGCACATAAATCCCTTCGTTTACCCACGGCATCAGGATTCTATTGCTTATGAAACCGGCTGAGTCTTTACAGACCACAGGTTCTTTGCCAATTCTCCTGATAAACTCAACAGCAAATTCAAGCGTCTCTTCACTCGTCAGAAGACCTCTAACAATCTCAACTCCTTTCATCAAGGGAACAGGATTCATGAAATGAATACCCACAAATTTATCAGGTCTTCTGCAAACAGCAGCCATCTCTGTGATACTCAGAGTGGATGTGTTTGAAGCGAAGATTGCCTCCTGATTCTTTACAATTTCATTAAGCTCCTTTATCACTCTTTTTTTAACATCCATGTTCTCAATAACAGCTTCAATTACAAGGTCAGCCTCTGCAAGATCGCCCATTTCAACTGTTGGTCTGATTCTGGAGACTATCGAATCCATTTCATCCTGTGAGATCTTTCCTTTCTGTACGAATTTGGAGAGACTCTTCTTTATCGTTTCCATCCCTCTGTCCACGAATTTTTGTTCGATATCTCTCATTATCACCTCAAATCCCGCCGCTGCACAGACCTGTGCAATGCCATTACCCATCGTTCCCGCACCAAGCACTCCAACAACCTTTACATCCTCAACCTTCATGATACACCACCTTATGTTTATTTATTCGATCTTAGACATTCAGACATTTCATACACTTAAAAGATAAAAATAAAAAATCAGCCTTTAATTCTACCAGCAAGCCTCCTGCCGATAATTATTCTCTGAGCTTCACTCGTCCCTTCATATATCGT
>DACH01000012.1 GCA_002494625.1 Archaeoglobus sp. UBA234 | reverse complement strand
ACTCCCGACCTCCTGCGTGTGAGTGCAGCGATGAGTGCCAAAACTAAATATGCTAACAAAGACACAATGTAAAAAGTTCTGACTGTTTGATTGAAAATTGACAAAACTCCACCCGCTATGAAGTACAGGATTAAAAGGGAAGGAATGAAATATGTAAACCTTCGGGAATTCTCTGGGAATTTCTTTGCAAAAAAGCCTCGATGCAAACCAAAGCGTGAAACTTGTTTTAGATGAGGGATAAATACAGGTTTTCGATGATGATATACAACGACATCTGGTGTTTCGAGCATCTTCATCCCAAGCCTCCTTATTCCCAAGCACATTAAAGTATCTTCTCCGGGCCAGTATTTTTCATTCCATCTTACTTTCTCTACTACCTCTTTCCTTGCAATAAAGTTGCAAGAGTGAATATCGTCTGACTCGTAGGCTTTACTTTCTTTGAACCTGTTACTCAAATTTCCAACAAGGAAGGAAGATAAAATGTAACCACTAACCTTTTGCATATCGCTATCTTCTTCCGGTGTAATCCCTGGTCCACCTACAGCCGCTATCTCGTCATTGTTGAAGTATCTTACAGCATTCTTGAGCCAATCCTTTTTCGGATAAGCATCGTTGTCTATGAAAGCTAAAATTTCTCCAGAAGAATTTTCAACACCTATATTTCTTTTTTTGCCCGGAGAAACATTACCGGTAGATATGATTTTAACATCTTCTAACCTTTCACCGTTTTCATCTGGTAAAACTATTATTTCGAAGTCTGGATAGTCTAAGTTTTTACAATGCTGAATGCATTGTTTGGTATAGCTATCGATATGTTTGCAGGGAATAATTATAGAGACTTTGGGAAAGTTTATTGTTATGTCTGAAGAATTCATGTTCATCAAGAAACACCTCCATAAATTTACTGAGTAATCCAACTCTAACAACTTTTAACCCAACGATTATTTTTTACAACCTCTCAATTTCTCGGATTTAAACAGAGTTGTCAGACTCTTTCTAATCAAATTCATAGCAACCTATGACTATAAACCTCAGCCCCTCCAGCCTCAGGATTTTTTATATCCTTCCAGTTGAACCAGAGTATTATTCATAGTGATACCCATGCCTGTTAACAAAACTAAGCAATTCTGTATTTTGTTTGTGGTCTGCCCCCTTCTTTTTTAACCAATCCTAAACCCTCAAGCTTTTTTAAGTGTGCCACCACCGTAGGCTTTGAAACTCCTATTTCCTTCGCTATTTCACTGCTTTTCTTCGATGTGCTGAGGACTTTCAGAATGTTTTCATCGACTCCATCCAGCATGCTTCTGAAATCTTACTTCCTCTCGCCTTCTCCATTTGTCTTAAAAAACCACTTAATATGATCCATATTGATGTGCTCAATGCTTATGAGGGGCACCTCATCCCAGTTTACAGTTCCAAGTTCTGTCGATAATGTTATTATTTCCTGAATGGATAGGGGTCTTATTCCAGTTCCGATTCGTATGTATGCTGTACCACCCACAGAGCACAGAGAGCCAGATTTTTCAACTTTTATAACCAGGATTTCCTTATCTTCAACCGAAAACCTGTGAGTTTTGATTCTTGGTGGGGAAATGATAGACTGGACTCGTAAGCACATCTATACTTCTTTTTGCATTACATCCCGCAATGTTGCCCTTATCATCGATACCAACAAGTATATAACCACCTTTCCGCATTTGCTAAAGCACATATTTCTTTGTGGAGTTCTTAGTAAGCTCTCTTTTAAATTCAACCCTTTCAGACTCTCTCTTTTTAGTGTTAAATAGTGTAAAGCCTAAAAACTTTGTGATATAAACTTAGTGTCGAATATTAATTCTTAACACTATTTAACGATTGGTATCTTTTTCTTGAATTAGATTATTCTTCTCTTACACACATTCAATGCTCGTGAAAAATTCAAAGCAGACAACATATGCTTCAGCAGTTTTATGTCCGTTAAAAATCCTGCGAGATACTCTAAGGATTACAGGGCTGATAGGACTTTCGTAGCTTATCATAGTGTGAGGAGACAATCACATTGTAGCCAAGGACTCTCAAATCAATTTAACAAACAGGTCTCTCTTATCCCTCGAATATGCAAAAATGTAGATCCTTTCAGCCTTAACCATTTCAAGCCTTTCCCGTATATTATCTGAAATCATTATTATTGGCTCTACTTTAGCTTTTGATTTCATAGCTTTTTCAAACTCTTTTTCTATCAACTCGTCTCCCCTCCCTTCTAACCTCCCTAACACAATTTCCTTCAGCGAACCTGCCATGTGAGATAGCTCGTATTCTATGCATGCTGGACCTATGGACTCAGGATAAACCATTGGATGAATACATTTAAGCTTAAATTCGTAACTCTGACCTACTAAAAAGCTGAGAGAAGGTGTGAAAAAGAGAGCTCTTTTGACATCAATCCAGTCAAGGTAGTCCTCTATTACTTTCTTTCTGAAATCAAACCATGATTTAAGCAAGTTTGCGTCATCAGTTTTTAGGTAATCCTTCACACCCCTTCGTATGCTCTCTAAATCAAATCCAAGCTCATCAGCTTTCTCGTTACAATGCTCACAGAAGCAGGAGTAAAAGAATTCTCCATTTGAGGGTGAGGAGAACCTTACAAAGTCCAGTATAACTTCATGTTCAAAGTCCTCGACCTTTGAGACATTCTCCTCTCTCAGATCTTCATTTGATGGACAGCCAAGAGCTTTTAAATCAGCTTTATCTCCAAATATATTCTCCACAAAATATTTCCCATTGGTTTCAAAAGGTTTGAATTCCACAAAGACTTCAAAGTCCTTCTCTGCCTCTCTCAAAACGCTTTTAGGTGTCTCGAATGGGAACACTATACTCTCAAAACCCATCTTAAGGAGAAAATCCGGATCAAATTCTATCGCAAAAACACCAATCGCTACCATCTTAAACCCTATCGTAGTATTTTTTGATGTACATCTTGTATGCTACTGCCAGTGTATCCACAAACATATTCCATATGGCTTTCCAGTTTATTCGGCTGTCGTAGTTGAATGTAATTTCCACAGGAGCTTCAACGATCTTGTAACCTCTTTTGACAGCATTTGCCAGAACTTCAACATCGAATGCGTACCTTTTAACAAGAATTCTTGGCATAACATCCCTGAGTACTTTCCTCCTGAACAGCTTTAAACCAACCTGAGTATCTTTGACATTTAAGTTAAATAAGATTTTTACCATTAAAAAGTAAATATCACTCAGAACTCTCCTCTTGATAGGATAACTAACCGTGGATTCAGGGTGCCTCTTTGAACCGATGACGATGTCAGCCCCCTCTTTGTTCATAATCTCGATAAATTTTTTTATCTGCCTTGGATGTAGATCCAAATCTGCATCCATGAAAACTACTATATCTCCTCTTGAATGTTCAAAACCGTATTTTAAGGCAAAGCCCTTACCCTTGTTTTTTTCATAAGAGAATACTTTTATTCTCCCATCATTTTCAGCAAACTCCTTTACTATTGTAGGTGTTGAGTCCTCACTGCCATCATCTACAACCACTATCTCCCAATCACTGGCAGTGTTATCCAAAGCCTTTACGGTTTCCTCTATCACATCTCCAATCTTAGTCCCTTCATTATAGGCTGGAAGGATGACCGAGATCATAACCTTGCAACACTCCCCCTTTCAATATCTTTCTTAACCAAAACTTCAGCTTCAATCCAACTATCACTCCCAATTTTTATGCCGGGATATATTGAAACATTTATCCCTGTTTTGACATTATAGCCAATGAAGGCTCCGAGTTTTCTCTTTCCACTGTCCACTCGTTTTCCCTTAACTGTCATTTTAATGCTACTTTCATCGAACCTTAAGTTTGCTATCTTGGTTCCAGCTCCCAAGTTGCATCCCTCAGCAATAACAGAGTCTGCTACATAATTCAGATGGGGTGTATTGGAGTTATCCATGACAACACTTCTCTTCACTACAGAGAACTCGCCAACAACACAACTGTCCCCAATAATCGACTTCTCAACAACACAGTTCTTTATTTCGCAATCACTACCAATTACAGCAGGCTTTCTTATCGTCGCGCTGCTCCATATTTCTGTGTTCTCACCAACTGAAAAGCCAATTTTGTTGAGCATGTACATGTTTACATCAAGGAAATCCCACGGGTAGCCGATGTCATTCCAGTATCCATTGAGTGGGATAACCCTAACCCCTCTAACGGAATTGAACATTTTTATCGAGTCTGTTAGTTCAAATTCTCCCCTCTCACTCTCTTCAGTTCTCTCTATGAAATCCATGATTGAGGGATCAAAGTGATAAATGCCAGCATTTACAAATCCTTCTCCTTTTCCTTCCTTTTCCTTGATGTTAGTCAGCCTTCCGTCCTGAAAGATTACTTCACCATATCTTGAAACATCCTTAACCTTAACAACAGCCATTGAATTCGGGGTTTTAACGATCTCACCAATCTCGGCAATCTCAGAAGTCTCAGAAATCCCAGAAATCGATCCATCAATGAATAAATCGCCATAAAGCAAGATAAATTCATCATCTATGAAATCTTTTGCAGCATAGACAGCTGAAGCGGTTCCCTTAATCTTTTTATCCCTGTAGAATCTCACTTCATCCTTCAGATGCTCCCTTATCTTTTTCTCTAAGTAACCAACAACGACAGCAATTTCATCTATTCCATGGTTTCTCAGCATTTCAATCTGGTAGTCAATGAGCGGTTTATTGCAAATGGGTAGCATCGCTTTTGGTTTGTAGTCAGTTAAGGGTTGCAGCCTCTCCCCTTTCCCAGCTGCTAAGATTACTGCCTTCATGAGATGCCTCCAGATTCAGGATGCCTTAAGAAGCCATTTCCAGAAAGTGGGTCCACAATTCTCCTTTCCACCTCTTCAATACCCTCATAATCCCATGTGATAACATTCAAATTGCCACATCCAACTTCCTTAGAAGCTTTCAGTAGAGCATTAATCACTCTCCATCTTGTGTTGAAGTCTTCAACGCTATAGCATACCTGAATCAGCTTTCTCACCTCAAATTTGTAATAACAAAATCAAGTACTCTGTTAATTGCTAATTGTCTCAATATGCAACATGTTCATGATTTTTGTCTTACTCTACTAAGACACTTTAAACGCTCTCATATAACTGTCACGCTCTTTGCCAAATTCCGAGGTTTATCGGGATCTAACCCTTTGAGCACAGCAAGCTTATATGCCAGTATCTGCATCGGGATTATCTGAACAATTGGGTTCAAATCACCTCCTTCTGGAACTTTGATCCAGTAATCGAAAATATCATGCCTTTCAGCCGAAACACCTATTATATATCCACCCCTTGCCTTAACTTCATTGGCATTCGATAGAATCTTTTTCTCATCATCTTCACCTACGAAAACTATTACTGGCGTACCATCTTCAATTAAGGCTAAGGGACCGTGCTTTAACTCACCACCTGCGAAAGCCTCAGCGTGGATGTATGACACCTCCTTAATCTTGAGTGCAGCCTCTAAAGCGGTTGTAAACTGTAATCCTCTGCCAATCAAGTAAATGTGCTCCTTATGAACAAGCATTTCAGCTAATTTTTTCAGGTGTTCTCTCATTGATCTTGAAGTCAAATTGTAAATGTCCATGTACAAGCCTTTGAGCTTTTGGATTCCCTCCTCATATCTCCCAATTAAAGCGTAGGCAAGCAATATCATTAAAGCTACCTGAGAGGTGTAGGTTTTTGTAGACAACACACATATTTCTGGTCCAGCATTCATCAGGAGGAACTCATCACTCTCTCTTGTCAGTGAGGAGCCCATTCTGTTCACAATGCCTATAACCTTGCTTCCACTTCTCTTTGCAGCTCTAACAGCCTCAAGAACATCCGCGGTCTCTCCTGATTGAGACACAGCAAATACAAGTGTATTCTCTCTCAAAAAGTGCTCATAATTTTCAAACTCTGAGGCTAAGACAACATTTATGTGTGTTTCCGCAATTTTGGAAAAGAGGTAGCTTCCAGCTAAACATGCATGATAACTTGAACCACAACCTACAAAAAAGATTCCATAGGCTTTTCTGATTTCATCGATAATTTTGTTAACGACATCTATGTCTTGCTGGATTGCCCTGTATATGGTCTCGGTTTGATCAAGAATTTCTTTGAGCATGTAATGATCAAATCCACCCTTCTTTATCTGCTCAGCATCCCACTCAACTGTATCGATCGGTCTTGAAACTTGCCCCTCGATCAAGTTGTAGATTCTGATTCCTCCTCTTTCAGCTATTACAATGTCATAATCGTGTAGGTAAACGACTTTTTTTGTCCATTCAAGGAATGAAGGTATATCAGAAGACAGAAATATCCCATGATCGGTAACCCCTACAACCAGTGGAGATCCCTTTCTTGCAGCAAGAATCTTTTCTTCACCAGCTTTTATTGCCAATACAGCATAGTTTCCGTCGAGTTTCAAAATTGCGTTTACAAATGCATCCTCGAATGAGAATCCCTTTTTTAATTCCTCCTCGATCAGGTGTGCAAGGATTTCAGAATCTGTTTCGGATTCGAATTTGTGTTCTGAGAGAGCTTCTTTCAGCTCTCTATGGTTCTCTATTATTCCGTTGTGCACTATTGCAATGGCTTTAGAGCAGTCGAAATGGGGATGAGCGTTAATGTCATTAACTCCTCCATGAGTTGCCCAGCGATTATGGGCAATTCCTATGGTTCCCTCTAAGCTGAGAAAGTTCAACTTGTGGTTTATATCATGTATCTTGCCAGCTCCCTTTTTACATACAATTATTTCATTGTTTAGTGTAGCCATTCCAGCAGAGTCATACCCCCTATATTCCAGATTAAATAATCCCTTCAAAAGAATTGGTGAAGCTTTTTCAGAACCAATGTAGCCAATTATTCCACACATGTTTTTGTTTCACCTCGACTTTTTTAATTTTTGGATCATATAATATTAATTACTTTATTACTTTTTCACTATAATCCACTTTATTACTTCAATCCATGTATGTCTATCTACAAAACTATTATTTAACAATCTCTCTTTTTCGAAAATATGTATCGAAGATTAGATCAAGGTGAAAAATTACTGTTAATGTTATCAGCCCTTTTCGTTATCTTACCCTCTTTTTCCACCAGAATGTTTCAGGATGAGGGACTTTATTTGAATTTGGCTTATAGATTCGGAGAAATTGTATTTCTCCGTCTACCATTAGTTTTTTGATTGCACATATTTTTGCTTTTGAGCATTTTGAAGAGATAATACTGAGTATCAGAATTTTTACCGCGGTGGTAACATCCCTAAATGTATTGCTACTTTATCGTGTTACTAAGAACAGATATGGAAACAATGTGGGGATAATAGCTTCATTGCTGTTTTTAATGTCTTTTGTTGTTATGCGATATGGTGGAAGATTTAACCTTGAACCTTTTGCCTTATTATTCATTTTACTTTCAATTTACTTTATTAATAGAAGACCCATGGTCTCTGCACTTAGTGCAGGCACTTCTTTTGCTGTAAGGACAACAAGTTTGGTGTATATCCCATTCTACATTCTCTATCAAATTAGATTACGAAAGTATTCCTCATTGCTATCCCTAATTCCCGTACTACTGACTCTAAGCTGGATTTACTATGCCAAGCTAATTTCAATGGGGTGCTCACCTTTTGAGTATAACCTTGATTTTATATCGCGAGGCTTGGATTTCATTTTGATTAATTTGTTACAGGGTTGGGCAGAATTCGCCATCGCCTACCCTCTTGCATTCTTTGGCTTTCTTTATTCTCTGAGATCAGAGAGAAACAAAGACATCTTCATCCTCACTCTGCCCATGATTCTGGCTCTGAGTGGAGTTTACGGTTTTCTCCTCAACGGAGCCTTCGAACGCTACACAATGATACCCCTTGCGATGATGTGCATCACCGCTGGCAAGCCCATCGCAGAGTTCATGGATAAACATGGCATGAAAATGAAGCATTTGCTTGCATTTTTGATAGCACATCTGCTCGTTCTGAATGCTGGTGTTTTGCTTATCAGCGAAACAGGAGCAAACAGCATCTACGACTTTGGTTTCTGGTATGATGTTGAAGTGGTAAACATCCTCAACGAGAAAGCAAGCAACGAGTTTGTTGTTGGCACACCTCATGGTGCTTTCGTCAATGCAGAGTGGAAGTATGCTGAACGCCGTATAAGCGAGGCTATTGCACTGGATCCAGACTGGCTTGTCACATTCAAAGCATGGGTTGAAGTCAAACCGAACGATAAGCTTGAGATTTACGAGGTGGGACCATACATCTTAATCCATTCTCACCCTCGTGGATTTATTGACGAATTCGTTGAGGCTAAGGATTTTGGGTTTAATAAGTTGAGGGGGTAAGAAAGGATTTATGTCAACGGGTATTTTCTTACTGCTCCAGTATTCTATCCTCCTACAACCTCACTTTCATAATCAAAATTTAGTTTATTCTTTAAACTCTAATTGGTGTTATTTTTAACTCAAAAGGTAGTTCCAATTCTTTCTTTGACCTTTTTCTGAAATTTAAAATCGCAATTCCGGTAATGTTCCCTTCTTCATCCACTCTTTCCCAGACATCATCTCCAATATCTCTGAAAAAACCCTTCTTTTTTCCTATTCTTATTTCAAGGAAATCTCCTTCTTCATCAAACCAGATATTTAATTTTTCCATACAGTTTCACCTTTCTTTATCTTATCCGTAAAGAATGCAGTAATTATAAATCCTTCGTCATTCAGTATTTTTGTGATAACAACTAGTACTTTTCGGTTACTGGAGTTTCGGAATAGAACTTATAATACAGCTCTACATTCTCATCATATCTACTTTTTCTCACAATTTCTGGGTCACTCAATACATCTTTAATCTTGTTTTCTTGATTCTGCATTTCTGGATGCTCGAGAATATGCAACCATCTTTCATAAGTTAATCGTATTTTTCTCTCAAATTTATCGGTTACAATCCATTTCATCACTTTATCTCGCTCTCCTTCTCTGCCCTTTCCTTAATCTCTTTTACAATATCATCTAACTTCTGATTTAACCATTGCCTACGCTCCTTAGTGTAATCTCCTCTCCCCAGACCAAAGTTCTTGATAAACCCAATTATTTCCAAATCCAGATTTGTCATACTGACAACTTCAATCAACGAACTCCACCTTAACACCAATTTTCTCTGCTGAATCTTTCTGTTTACCATCGCTGGTTAAAATTCTACCGTATTTCTCAGCCTGTGCTATGTAAAGAGCGTCATAAATCGTTATTGCTTCTTCAATCGCTATTTTCTGAGCTCTGCTCACATAATTTTCTATGGGTTCGTAGATGACCACCTCCATTGTCTCATTTAAGGCTTTAAACATAATTTCCGCTTCCTCAACCGAGACAGCGGAGTAAACTGCTTGATGTTTCCATATCGCATTGGAAACTTCTGCCAGCGCCAAGGTCAAAGAACATGTTCCAGCAGCAAGATACCTTTCTATCTCCTCCCATCTTTCCTCTCTCAGAATGTATTTTGCAAGCGATGATGCATCAATTACTATCACGATCCTCCCTCACATATCTTACAGCACGACCTTTTTGGGTTCTCACATTCCTCAACATCTCGTTTATCTCCTTCAATTTCATTTTCCTTCTGTGCTCCCTTACTTTCTCTTCAATGAAACTTCTGATTTCCTCGCTCCAGTTTATGTTCATTTCTTTCATCCTTTTCTTCAACTCCTTGGGAATCCTGAAGCTTACAACTTCATTTACACTCATGATTTCAATTTTGTATTACAGATATATAAACATTTTTTAAGACCTCAATATAGC
This sequence comes from Archaeoglobus sp. UBA234, assembly GCA_002494625.1. Classification (GTDB taxonomy): domain Archaea; phylum Halobacteriota; class Archaeoglobi; order Archaeoglobales; family Archaeoglobaceae; genus Archaeoglobus_A. The sequence goes on along the minus strand of DACH01000012.1, from coordinate 694 downwards.
TCCATAAGTCAGGGATAAACAACACTTTCACAGACCAGATCTCCTCCCCAGTTTGAATCAATAAACACTAATAAGCAATTGATTTACTTATGGTTTACTTAAATCTCCAATCCCATCTTTCAATTCATCTACTCATACTCAACGCCGGAGTTGTTGCTAAGTGAAGCAGGAGCAAACAGCATCTACGACTTTGGTTTCTGGTATGATGTTGAAGTGGTAAACATCCTGAACGAAAAAGCAAGCAACGAGTTTGTTGTTGGAAACCATGCTGCATTCGTCAATGCAGAATGGAAGTATACTGAACGCAGAGGCAACGAATTTCGGGTTTAATAAGTTGAGGAGTGGTCATTCAGCAGTGGTAATGCAAACTAAATCTTCGCACTCTATAAGGATCAGGAACTTAAGGAATTTCTATTCCTGCTTTTATCAAAGCTCTCTTTATCTTCTCTATTTCCTCTTCAAGCTTTTCAAATCTCTTTTCGAGCAATTCGTTCGTCTTATCGATTTTTGATGAAGCCAATCTGATTTCACTCTTTAGTACCTCCCTTGTTTTTTCCGATTCTTCTTTTATCACCTTTACGGTTTCATCTTGCTTCTCGAGCATTGAGTCCATTTTGCCAAGCATTGCGTCTTGTTTTTCTAGCATAGAGTCCATTTTGCCAAGCATTGTGTCTTGTTTTTCTAGCATAGAGTC
>DACH01000020.1 GCA_002494625.1 Archaeoglobus sp. UBA234 | reverse complement strand
AATCTTGTTATATTTCTATTAGACTGCTTTACTTCTCCCATTTCGCTTTCCCTCACACGCAGGAGGTCGGGAGTTCGAATCTCCCCGAGCCCATTAAAACCTTCTATTTTAAAAATCTGGATTTCTATGGGTTCACCAGTCCTAAAAGAAGTCAATAGCTTATCTATAGTCTCTGAAATCTTCCCTCTGAAATTTTCTTTTAAAAATATATAATTATCCTGTGAAATTCTGATATGCAAATCAACCTTTTTCTGGCTGTTTTTTGTTGTTTGAGGTTTCCTTAATGTTGATTCAGAGTATGTTCCAACTTGTTCCATGTGGAACATATAAGGCAGGCGACATTATTAATGTTTCGTGGTGAAAATGGGAAAAATTTCGTAATAGAAAAGAGCAGTAATGCGAACTCAATGAGAATGGAACAAAATAACCTCTCAAAAAATCGAGCTTAGAATTCTTCTTTTATTTTAATCTCCTCAGAATCGGGATCATATTGATATTCAAGAACCACATCTGGGTAATATAGATTAGACACTTTTAATTTCACGATTCTTGGTAAATTCACTTCCGGAGTGACCATCATATCAGGCAAAATTATTTTTCTCTCGATGTTAGGAGCTTCTTGTTTTACTTGAGGTTCAAAACTAATGGCTTTTATTAACACTGGATACTTAGATATGTTTAGGATTTCAAACCTACAAACATCCCCACTTTCAGTTCTACTTAGGCCTCTTTTCCTGAAAAAGAGCATTGGCTTCTTTTCGAGTTCTAATAGTTTAGTTTGCTTGTTCATGATTTCAGCTTGATGTTGTGAAATTCTGGCTTGCTCAGAGATTACTACTATCATTAAAATTGCCGTCAATACATTGAAAGCTTGAATAATAAACATTGGAAAATCAGTATCTCCTTTAGAAATTAAGTAATATCCATATACTACGAAACATATTTCGATAAATACAAAAAAGATTATGATTCTCTTTAATCCATTTAATTTCGAAGCCGTCTCGGTTCACCCACTAAACAAAACCCATTCCGCATAATCAAACAATTCTTTCGCATCCTTCTCATTCAATCCATAAACCTTCTGGATGTATTCTAAAATCTCCTCCCTACTCAAATCTTGTTCAAATAATTTCGAGATCGTCTTGAATATCTGGGTTGCAACATCCCCATATTCGTAAACTCCCCAAATTTCGATACTTTCTGGGCGATTCTCAATTTCAACAATTCTTGTAAAATCATCGTAATGGTATTCTCTTACCTTTTTTGTGGTTTTAATTGCAAATTCAACCCATAATTTCTTCTCACCAACTTCTATGGAAGACATCATGGGTTATCCTCCCTTAAAAACTTAAAAGATGTCTTCTTCACCTATATCTGTTTCTTTAACCAATCTTTTCTTTTTTTCATCCTCACTCCAATTTTCGAATTCTTCAGCGATTTCTTCTGCTGATTTTGCATGAATCTTCCTTATTTCAGTTATTTTATCACGAACAGCATCTTTAATGAAATCAGTAATGGAAGAATACCCAAGTTCTGGATGTTCCTTGATTACCTTTTCTACTTCCTCGAACATCTCTTTGGGTATGCTGATTCCCTTGTATTTTCCAATTGGCATAGATATAGTATGTCTATGGTATTGATATAATTTGTGATTTAACCATACCCATACCACATCAAAACCACAAAGCTTATTAATACTTAACCATATGCATACCATATGAGTATGGTAGAAAAGAAAAAGACGAAATACATCCCTCTACCTATAGAGCTTTACAACGAGATACAGAGAATCGTTAAAGAGAACAGAAATCTTGGATTTCTTTCAGTTCCCGATTTTGTAAGGGATGCAGTTAGAGATAAAATAATTCAAATCGAGAATAAAGTTCGAGAAAACAAACACAACAGAAACAACTCTTTTATCGATGCTGAAGCAGATACGGAGGTTTTCGAAGGTGAGGCTGTATGAAGGGAATTCTTGCATACATTTTTTCCCTTCTACTGCTCTTAATTGGGCTTGTTTGGTTCATGTGGGAAGTGCAGAAAGGTTTGAGCTTAATAGGGGGGATTTGAATGTTTGGTTGGTTTAGGTTTAGAGGAAAATCGATTAAGAAAGTTGTAGATGAGGTTTTGGGATTTTTCGATAGGGTTGAATCTGTATTGGGCGTTTTTGAAGAACTGATTGAAGAGGGCATTGAAATACTCGATAAGATCGAAATGGAGATTAGAGAACACGAGAAGCAGATTGAGGAACTCGATCAAAAGAAGAAGGAAGTTACAGAGAAGATTCTGAAGATCAAGAGAGTTCTGGGGGCGTAAAGTGAGGGTTCAACGAGAATCCAATTCTTCTTAATTTTTTGGAGGGGGTTATATGATTGAAGTTGTTCACGATCTTGATGAGTTCAAAGATGTCTTGAGAGGTGGTTGTAGGCTTAGATATCAAATTCTAACGAATTTAGAAACTTTTGGAGGGATTATACGGAATGTTGAGGTTGTTTTTGAAGTATATGGTATTGCAAAGGAAGGGCACATAATTAAGTTCGTAGATTCAACTATTCTCGAAAATAAGAAGCTGAAAAAAGTTGAGGATTTTCAAGAAGACATCCTTAGGTGCATAGAGCAATACGATAAGCTTGCTGAAGAAATAGGTGCAACAAGGGGGAGATACGATGAATAAGATAGATCTCATTAAAGAAAACTCAATTGATTATTCTATGCAGGCTATTGATCTTGCAAAGAGTATCATTAACTCCAAAATTTTAGAGCTTATGACTCTTAACGGGAATCAAGAGGTAATTGATGGGCTTCAATTCGTAATTAACAAGCTTGATGAGTTAAAAACTAACCTGAAAACAAGCCACATACTCCTGAAAGCTCAGGGAAGCATGAAAATAAGTATAACAGACATAGATACGATAATTCACAAGGACGGAAGAGTTATTGCAGGATTAGAGCAGAAATATAGAAGGGATGCCTTCTATCAAAAATATGTACCGATAAATGCCAGCCAATATATCACATTACTTGACATCAAGAGGAAACTCGGATTAAACAAGTTTTACTATTTTTACCATCTACCAAAAGGTCGTTACATTCTCTTACCCATCTCAAATGGATGGAAAATACAGAAATTAGGGGAAGGACATACGAGAACCTCTTACGCATTAGCTCCAATAGAGGAAGCAAAGAATATGGGCGAACGGGAGGTTGTTCAATTTTTCAAGGATCTTTTAAGAGGGTGGTAAATCAATGTTGATCTGCCCATTTTGTAGCACGGAAGTTAAAACCTTGTTGGGGTTACAGAAGCATATCAAAGTTCATACGAGAGAAGGCTATTGCCCAGTTTGCAGGGAGTATTTCAAAAACTTGATCCACCATTTAGCTATGAACTCGGAGAAGGATGATCTACACCTAATTCTTTACGCTACTTTAGGGAAAATTAACGCAAGGAACAGCAGTAAGCTCAGAAATCTAAGGGATAAGGCAATGGAGATTCTTGATGATTTAGAGAATCTGAGAGAATCTGAAATCAGAGGATTCAAAAATCAGGAGGTATCAAGATGAGGAGTAGAGTAATAGAAGTTACAGAGAGTTGGCTCAAATGTAAGAGACTTAACGGACGACTGATCCCTTCGGAAGAATGCGATCCTAAATGCATTATGGATTGTCAGAGAGTATATCGAAAGGTGAGAAGATTTAATGGAAGATTCCTGAGGTGATCTTTTGATCTCCTTGCTCCCTAAACTTATGAATCCATTGATCCATATATCACCTACCATAACATTGATCTGGATACCATCTACCACAACTAAGATCACCTACACACACATGCAAAAATTTGTTGCACGAATTTGTGTGTGTGCACCATGCACGAAAGTATACTCCATAACCACTAAAGAAGCTCTCAGGGAAATTATTTCCTTGCAGAATTCTTCTCAACTACATAGATTCCCTATTATTACTATACTATTTTTGCAGTTGGGAAGACAAGAAGAATTAAAAGAAGACAAGAAGAATTCTGCAAAAATTTCAAAAATTTTTGCATTTGGGAAGATATTTGCATGTTTTTGTAACTATACTCTTTTTCCAAAGGAGGTATCTAATGAAAGATCCAGTTAAAATAAATGTTCAGGTGGAAAGAGAAGTCTGGTTAGCCTTTAAGAACTATGTTGTAGCTAAATACGGTCAGCTAAAGGGTTCTTTAGGAGAGGAAGTAACAAGAGCTTTAGACGAATACCTTAAAGATTCTCAACCTGCACACACGCAAGAATTTGAACACAAACTTTCAAAGCCAAACAAAAGACATATTGGATTACTCGTATGGTTGCTTAACAACTATCCACATGAAGTCCTCTATTCAGATCTGAAGAATTATGTGATGGATAATTATGGGTTTGATCAGAGAACGATCAAGAAATATATCCATGGATTTCTGATTGGGGAAGGATTCTTGAAGAGCAAAAAAGGATACGGTAGAAACATTCTTTTTGAGGTTAAAACAGAGTGGATTATAAATTATCTGAAGAAATATGTTCCAGAAAAGGATTTAAGGGAAAAATATGGGCTACAAGAAATCGGAATTGAAAAAGAAAAAGATCAAGAAGAAAAAACAGAGCTAAAATCTTACATTACTGATAGATATGAAGCAGGAGATTCTCTTGATGAAGTAACTGAAAAAGTTTCAGATTTTGGGCTTATTCTCACAAAAAAAGCAGTTCGAAATATGATTAGGGATGTAAGGAGGGAGGAATATGTCTAAAAATGTGAGGTTCGTAATTCCTGATAGATTAACCAATACTCCTGTAAGACTCTCCATTATTCTTGAAAGGAAATTGTATGAGGAGGCTGAACAAGTTGCAGATATTCTTAGGAAGGGGACGATTCAAAATCTCATAACCTTCTTACTTGAACAGATCGTCGAGGAGTTAAAGGCTGAAGGGTTTGATGTAAAACCTTCTTGGGAGGTGGGGAGAAAGTGAGCGGATCCTGTGAGATTTGCGGAAAAGCTTCAGAAAAACTCCACACCCATCACATATCTTACAAAATGGATGTAACTGTTGAGCTATGCCCTCAATGCCATTGTAAAGTTCATAAGTCTCCTGACGATTATCCACTTTTCAGGAAATATGATGATTGGATTAACTCTAAAAAGAGAGGAAAATCAGAAATCTGCAAATGTGGGCAATTCATGAGGGCTATTTTCGTTAAATACCAATATTGTAAAAAAGCCACAATGAGGAGAATTGGATGGATTTGTTTGAGCTGTCAAGCAATTAAAATCATTGAAGTTCTACCGTTTTTCTTGCATCTTAAGGGGCAGAAAACCAGAGGTAAACATCAAAATTGTGCCATTTGTGGAAATAATATGAAGAGAATATACATTAGACGCCAAATCAATGGTTCAGCTACATGGAAGGTTGCAGGCTGGGTCTGTCTGGATTGTTTTCATGTTGATCTTGAAGGAGTTGAGGATAGGGGGGTTTTAGAATGATGGTAAAGCAAAGGAAGAAGAGAGAGAAGGTAGTTAAATTACTTCTGGAGGTCTATGTAAAAGAAGATCTTGATGTTATGGAAGTTGCAATAGCAATTGGTAGATTACTCAAAGAGCTCGATAACAAATTCGATTATGGAGTTTACTATGGTATTGAAGAAGATATTTTCGATTGCAAGGCACAGATGGAAGAGGGAGCGGAAGAATGGGATGACGAAGATGAGGAGAAGATTCCACCAAATAACCACTTTGAGTTTAAAGAAGTGCAGTAATTGAGTATAACAATAGTGTGGAGGATCCTCCCAAAAATCTTTTTGAATTAAAGGGGGTGCAGTAATTGAGTATAATAATAGGTTTTGATGGATCCTCAGGTGGGGGTAAAACAACCCTCATAAACGAGCTTACAAAAATCCTTGAGAAAGAAGGCTATGATGTCGGGGTTGTTCAGGAAGTTGGGAGAGAGGTTTTCAAGGAGTTTAAGAAAAAAGGGTTCACAAGCCTTACAGAATTAAGAGAAAGCTCTAAACTCATAGAATTTCAAAGAAAATGCTTGATAGAACATTACTTGAAAGAAGACATCATGTTATCTAACCACGAGATAGTTTTAAGCGATAGAACACTTTTCGGCAATGAATTCTTCACTCTCTTTTACTGTAACAAGGATTTCAAAACCCTAAACGAATATTTCAACAAACTGGAGGAGTATATAAGAGTTAGGAAACTAACTCACGGGAAAATCTATGATGCTATTGTGATAACTCCACCACTACCTAATAACATTGATGTTGATGATGGGTTCAGAACACCAGATCTCCCATACAGAGAGATTCAAGCATTTGTGATTAAGCAATTGGCTGAAGCCTATGTGGATCCAATCATTGAACTTAAAACCCATGATTTGGATGAACGGATTAATTTAGTTAAACCTCTGATTGATTATTTAGTTGTTAGAGAGTTGATTTGTTGATTTTTTTTTATTTTGTTGATTTGTTGAGTAGATGAATAACTAAAAAGTTGATTCAACTCAGATTCAACACGAATTGTAAAAGAGCTATCAATCAACACTTATCAACATGGAGGAAGTTGATAAGAAAAATGTTGTTTGTTTAAATTGTGGGCATACATGGGAAACTAACGCAAAAAGACCACAATGCTCGATCTGCAAATCTGTAAGGGTTGAAGAAGTTGATAAGGTTGATAAGGTTGATTCTGCCAATGTTGAGGCTAATGTTGATGTTGAATCAACAGATTCAGCAAGTGTTGATGATTTCTTTGAGCTGGATGATTCAGCAATCAACAAGTTGATAGAGGATAAACCTAAAAAGAAGAGCAAGAGAAAGAAGAATAAAGAAAAAGAAAAGAGGGATGAGCAGAAGAATAATGAAGCAAGAGAAGAAGAAATAGGGGAGAAAAAAGGATTTTCAGCAAAATTTTCAATCAAAAGAGGGTTTAAAGCGATAGGATCCAAAGTTGGAACAGGGGTAATAGCGGTAGGTGTTCTATTTCTGTTCTTGATCTTCATTCTGAGAGGGATTGGAGAAAGAAAGAGCAAGAAAATGATCCAAGATGTTGATGTGCAAGATCAAGGATTCGATCCATACTCAGCTTTAGGGTGAAGATTTATGTTCGGATCCTTCAAAGCTTTGAATCAGGTGATGGAGCAGATAACATCATTCCTTGAAAGAGATGATGTTAAACAGAAATTGAAGGAGGAAGGAATTAAGGGAAAGCTTGAGATTGAGGGTTATCAGATCTATTTTTTGATCAAGAAGGAGGAAGATAGATGAATGATGAGGAAATCTTTGAGCAGTTGAATAAAGATATTACTCCAGATCTGGAGTTAAAGGCTGAGGGTTCATCAGAGAGAACAGATGCAATCAGAGAAGGAGAGGAAGAAGTTGATGAAATTGAGATTCCTGACTCCCCTCATCCTCTTACTGAAATGCTTGATATGACAATCAAATATACTGATGAGCATGCTGAAAAGCTTAGAAATCAAGGGATAGATGTTCCTGAAGTAAATCAACCGTTATGGGAGAATTTCGGCAAACCTTTGCTGAATAGAGCATTTTGGTATTATCTCCCTGAGAGTGATGGGATGGATGATCCTAAGGTTGCTCTTGTTGTGGGGGGAGGTTTAACAGCTTTTGCGGTTGCACCAGCATTAATAGGTATAGTAAGGTATTACAGATCTCAGGATAAGGAGAGAAAGAGGATCCAGAACGATAGACCTAAAACAGTTAAACAAGCTCAAAAAGAGATGATTAAAGAGGTTGCAAAGGAATCTGAAGATGAGAAACAAAAGCAGATTGAACAGGCTATTCAGGAAAGCCCATATCTTAAGAGGATTAAATATGAGGAGTTTGCAGGAATATAATTTATAATCTTTTATTTATCCGTCGGAATCCGAGGGGTGATGCGGTGAGTGATTACAAGTTCCTTGATAATGTCCACATGATGGTATCTGCTCCGACTGGTGGTGGAAAAAGTTATTTCGTTGGCTGGATGGCTGAAAAGCTCTATGAAGCGAGAAAGAGGTTCATAATTCTGGATACAAAAACAAAGAATCATATTGGGCTGGTTGCGTTGAAAAACCTGAAGCTCCTTAAAATCAAACCAAACACCCAATACGATTATTGGAAACTCGTCAATTACGATCAAATACTATGCATTCCCACCGAAAGAACAAAAACTAAGGAGCTGATAAACCATTACCGAGCTATCCTTGATGTTATTTTTTCAGCCAAAAAACCTATTACAGTTTTCGTTGAGGAAGCCCATAACTATAACCCAAACCCTCATGTTCCCGATGAATTGCTTGAGTTAATAGCAAGGGAGGGGAGAAGTTCCAGAATAAACCTGATTTTCATAACCCAGAGGATTCAGGACTTCCCAAAATTGCTTTGGAGTCAATGCAAGCTCACATATCTGTTCAAGTTCATGATCCCTCAGGATATTAAGTATATCGGCAGGATGATCCCAGATTTCGAAAAACTTAACAAGGAGCTTCAGAGGTATGATGTGCTGGAATTTGATCACTATTCCAATGAACTGAAAATAATCAGAGCTAGTGAAGTTGTGAGGAGGACGAAGCATTATGGTTAGAAGAATCGAGCTGGAATGGGATAATTGGAATCTAAATCATATTGCGAAACATGGTGTTAGCAAGCGGGAAGTTGAAGAAGCTATAAGAGATCCAAGAGCGAAAATGAGGAAAATTTCAAAAAATAGGTATGTTCTCATAGGGTCAGCTTGGGGAAGAATACTTACAGTTTTTCTCGATTTTCTTGGGAAATGGAAGTATTATGTGGTTACAGCAAGGGATTCTACGGAGAGGGAGAAAAGAATATATAAGCGTAAATAGAGAGGTTTGGTATAATGAGGCATCCCAGATACTCTGAAAAAGAACTTGAAAAACTTGAAAAAGAGCTTGAAGAAGCAGTTAAAAAAGAAGAGGGCTGGGTAGATGCGAGTGTTTATCTTGGTAAAGAGCGAGAGGTAGTTTCCGTTTATATCGGTGATAAGGTTCCTGTTAGAGGTCATTATCGCAAAATCAACGGAAAAAGAGTTTACATTAAACCATATTTAAGGAGAAGAAGAAAGAAGTGAACTATTTCTCGTTGCAGGAAAATAAAATAGTTAGCAATCCAAGCGAATTGTTATAGTTTTCCCAACTCCTATTTTTCTACATGTGGAGATCTATCTCTGTAAAAAAGGATATTTTGAAAAAATTAACAGAGTTAAAAAAAGAATTGGAAACAAGAACGGGTAGAAAATACAGCTTGAATGATGTTATTGCTTTTTTGGTCTCTAAGGAGGGTTAAGGATGCTCGCAGGAGTGGAAAAGTTAATTTCTCCTTACGATTTGCTTCCAGAGAAAGAGAGCGTCAATCTGGAATTAATTTTCAATGTTTTGCTGAAAAATGGCTGGAGATTGGGCAAATTCGATAAGAAATTCTTCTTCAAGTTCAAGAAATATGGCTTTAAAACCTATCTTGATAAAGAAAAGCTGGCTCACTTACTTTACAAATACAGAAAGCAGATCGAAGGGATTGTAAGGAAGATGGATAAAACGGATCTGGGCATTCTTACAAAATCAGGATTCTTTGAGCTGATGGATAAACTCCAGAAAGGGGAGCAAGTAACGGAATCTGAGGTTAAAATCCCTTACGATAAGCTCGATACCAAAACACCTTTCGATAAGGATTTGCAATATCAATATAACAATGCAACATTCTTTCCACGCAATCTAAACGAATGGTATTGGAGCTATTATCAGTATGCCTTAGGTGATATACTCCTGAAAATCGATACGAGGGAAATCAAACCTTCTCCAGCCTTAGTGGATGCAATGGAGAGAGTAAAGCGAGCTCTTTACGAATATATCTACACATGGGCTATTGAAACGATAAAGTATCCTTCTCCAATCGTGGTTGGGTTCTCAAAGTATCCTTTTCATCAGGCTCAGAAATCAGCAGATCGGAAGCTGAGAGCAATGGAAAGGTTTGCAAAAGCCCTCAAATATTTGGATAAGGTTCTTGAGAATGAGAAGATAAAGGCAAAGGGGATTAAGGATTTAGGGCTAAGGTTTAGCAAGGTTAAGGAGATCAAGCAGGTTAAGGTAGATAGAGTGGAGATCAAGGGATTCATGTATCCTTCAGGGAATGAACATGTTAGGGTTTTCTTCCACTTTACTTGGAATGATAAACCTTTCACGATTGAGGAGATCTATAAAGGAAGAGGCTATGCAATCAGCAATCTTAATGGTCTGCTGAAGTTAAGGCATTATGTTTTCAACATTGGAGAAGAGCTTGTTCAGCTTGAATGGGATGCTCCAGAAGTCAAAAGATGGGAGATGTTCTTTTTCAATGCATGGTATAACTTAGGATTCTATCATGAAATTACGAAAAGAGGAGTAACAAGAAAAAGGCTATATTTTAGCAAGGTAACGGGGCTTTCAGGCTGGATGGATGAGGATGAGAAACCAAGCAAGGATAACTGGATTGCATGTCGGGTTGATCCTTACTTTAATTGGGCAAGAGAAATTATCGGGAAGTTGAACAAGGATCTCAGAGATCTTGAAAAGCTGGTTAAGAAAAAGTGGAGTGAAAACAAGATTTACTATCTGGATCACCTATCAGAAATAAAAAGAGAAGTTGAGTTTGCAGAGAATGAAGAAAAGAAGAAAGAGGGAGCGAAAAAAGTTGAAGTTCCAAAGAGTAAGGGCAAGGGTAAAAAGAAAGCTAAGAAAACAAAGAAGTCGATCAAGGAATCAAAGAAAGTAATGAATAAGAGTTTACAGATCTACAACCTCAAGAAATTCTTAAAGAAGCATGGAATAGAGCCAGATCTTGTTGATTTGGAAGCTCTTGTTGATTCTAAACTCACATATCATGAGAATAAAGAGAACATCAAGAAACAATTAGGAATCTCAGATAAATCAACGGTTAAACCTTCAGATCTGGAAATTCAAGAAATCGAGGAAGCAATAAAGCAAGCTCAGATGTATCATGAGATGAGATCCGAGAGAGCCCAAATGATGGATGAGAAAAAGTTTGCTAAACTTCCAAAGGATCCTGAAGCATGGTTTAGGCATCCTGAGAAGTATGATCTACCTGAAGTTGATTATCCTCTCCCAATATCTGTTGAAGAATATGTAGAGGAGATAAATAAAAAGAAGAAAAGAAAGAAAAAGAGTAAGAAGAAAAAATAAACTTTTTAATAAACTCTTTTATTTTTCACCTTTGTTTCACCACGAATTGTTAAAGTTTTCTCAAAATAAGCTTTTTTTGGTGGTTAAAATGGATTGGGCAATCGTTGCTTTGGTTGGTGTTGCTCCATTTTGGGCATCAACCGCAATAGCGGTTGTGAGAGGAGTTAGTGCAGTATTTAGCTCAGAAAAAGATTGAAGGAGGGATGAGGTATGGTGAATATTGATAGAGGGATGAAAAAGGCGATGGAGGTTGTTATTCCCGTCGCAGTTGGAGTATTCATAGATGGGGCTTTTGATATTTCAGGCAAGATAAGGAAGTTTTTGAAGATTTAAAGGAGGTATGTCGATGTATTCTAAAAAGAGAACCTTAAGCCAGAAGATAACGCTCACCAATAGGAAAATTGATCTGCCGAGAGATGCGGTTATTGATGCAATTTTGCTATACTGCAAGCTAACCCTGAAGAATAATGGAGCTAACGCATTCAGCGGAACGATGAGAGATGTTCTTGATGCATTGAAGGAGGTAAGAGTTGTTTCGGATGGAAATAACATCCACTATTCGCTTAGCGGTTCTGATATAGCTGTAATAAACTACTATGATAATCAGGGCAAGGCGGTAAATCCAGATGGTTCAGTTAGTATTGGAGCTGGTGCTACAAATGAGTTCAAGTTCTTGCTCATTCTGGATGCTGGAGATATTCTCGCCCTAACGAAGGATTCTCTTGAGCTTTCGGTTGAATTCCAAGATGCTATTGATGATGCGGGTAATGTTACTGTTGAGAGTGCTGAGATCGTCATAACACTTGAGGAGAACATCTATACGGTTGCTGAATTTGCCAACACTTATGGGGCAAATCTGGAGCTTGTAGCTGAACCTAAGGTTTATGCAAGAGAGAAGAAGTTTTCAGCGTCAAATGAGCTTGTAGAGGTAATGGAGCTTCCGATAGGCACACTTTTGAGAAAAGCTTTCATCACATTCAGAGATTCTAACGGAGAGGAGTCTGATTCTTTGGTTGAGAAATACGGAATCATCATCACAACTCCAGATAGGAGAGAGCTTTATGCTATTGACTATAACACAGCTAAGGAATACCAGAAACTCATGTTCCTCGTGGATCCAATAACTGGAGCAGTCGTTCTCGATTATGGTGCTGAAATTACAAATGATGTTTATGGAGTTAGAGCATGGAAGTTCAACAAGGGAGATTATCAGCTCGCAGTTAAGGCAAGTGCAGAGGGAACTCTTAGGTATGTTAGCTATGAGTTCGTTGTAAACACAAAGGTGATGGATCAGGTAGATAAAGTAATGGTAGAGGCTACTTAAAACATGCTAAGAGATCTGTTAAAACTTCCATCATTTCTTTTTTGGGATAGTTTTAAACTTTTTACTTAGCGGAGGCTAACGCATGTTCGATGTAATTGGTGCTATTTCGAGTGCTATCTCGAGTGGTATTGAATCAACAAGATCAACAATTATGAGAGCAGTTAAGAGCCTTCCAAAACCTCAACCTCAACCTCAACCTCTACCTCTACCTAAACCCAAACCCAAACCTAAACCTCTACCTAAACCTAAATCTAAAGCAATCCCAAAACAAGCTTCACCTACAAGGAAATGGATTAGAAGGATTAGAACACAAAGAACCTCTACCACAAGGAGAAGATCCCTATCCTCAAGATCAGGATCAAGATCAGGATCATTTTCAGGATCCTCTTTTTCATTACCTGTATTACCTTCATTACCTTCATTACCAAAACCTCAATTACCTAACTTTACCCTTCCAAAACCTGAAATACCAAAAATTGAGATCCCTAAAATCACTCCACCTACTTTTGCTCTACCTACTTTACCTACTCCGAGGATTGAAGATCCTAAGGAGCTCCCATCAATTAAACTTCCTTCAATTAAACTTCCTGAGGTTAAGTTAAAACATCAAGTTAGGGTTCCTGAAGTTAAACTTCCAGAAATCAAGGTAGATAATAGATCAATAGCAGAGGATGTTACGGATGTTGTTGATAAGGCTAAAAATACGATATCAACAATTGTTGAGAAAAGAGATGCTATTTATCAAAGAGGGTCAACTCCTCAAGTTGTAGGAGCAATGGTATCTGACATCTTATTACCGTTAGATCTGGCTAAAGTTTTAACGAAAGGAGCGGAAAAGCCAGAAGATTATCTTTGGGCTGGAGTTGATGTTGTTGGTTTAATACCCGTTTTCGGTTGGGGAGCTAAAGGGTTGATTAAGGGTGTTGCTAAATCACTTAAAGTTGGTAAAGCTCTAAAGGTTGTAGAACCTCTTTCTAAAACTGCAAAGGTCGGTGTTAAATCATCGAAATTTGTTAAGGGGGTGGAAGATTTGAGTTTTGTTAAAGGTTTTAGTAGGTTGGTTAAGAGTGGAGAAGGATTAAAACTCTCTAAAGTAGGTAAAGAAATTAAAGAAATTAAAGAGATCAAAAGAATATCAAGATTTCCAAAGTTCAAAGCACCAGAAATACCGAAATTTAGACCAGTTTCTAAGCCAATAGGAAGGTTTAGATTTAGATCAATGCCAAAAATACCGAAATTTGAGATGCCAAAACTAAAGAACCCATTTTCAAGAATGAGACCAGTTAAAACATTCAAGGTTGCTGATGAGATTCCTGAGGTTGCAAAGGTAACAGGGAGAGCTTTAGAGGCTACAAAAACTTCAAAAGTTTCTAAGTTAATGAAAGTTGCTCCTTATGCAGTTTTAGGTGGTGCAACCACCTATGCCTTAATGAATGCTCAGGTTCCCTCTCAGGAGGAACCTGAGAGTGGAGATCAAGAAGCACATCAAAGAGGGGAACAGGTAGATCAAGGAGTTATCGATCAGCTTGTAAATTACATTCAGGATTTCATGGATTGGTTGGCAAGTGTTCTTGGGATGAGCGGATATGCAGGAGCAGGTGTAGGAGCAGAAGCAGGAGCAGGATATCCCTACTATGAATACCCATACAACTACTATGGCGGAGGAAGATACCCATACAGCTATGAAGCATTACCACCAGAATACGGATACGAGGGCTATGTTCCACCAGCTTATGTTCCTGAGGGATTTGCTGAATATGTAGCTCCAGCAGAAGACTTTGCTCAGAATGTTCTTGGAGCTGTTGAGGGAATTCCGATAATTGGTGATGTTGCAGAAATGGCAAGAAGAAATGGATGGGCTTTACCTTTCCTTGCTGTTAGTGTTGTTGGGGCTTATGCTGGCTATAAATACGGTTATCCAAAGCTGAAGAAGCTTCACAAGAAAGGAGGGAAGAAGAAGTGAGCATCTATAACCCTCTCCTCAAATTTTTGAAAGAAGGGAAGCTAATCAAGGAAGGTAAGGCTATTAAGGAATCTGAAACTATGAAGGCTTTTGCTAAACCTACAGCAATAGGTGCTGGAGTTGGTGTTGGCGGTTATACTGCTCTTAGAGGGGTTGGAGAGGGCATTGAGAGCTTAGGGGCAAGTTCAGTAAAAGAAGCAACACAGAAGTTCACAGGGCTTTTGATGTTTATTGCAATAGTTATGGTTCTGATTTTTTCTGTGAGAAACCTTAGGCTTAGGTGGAGGGTGAGCCCATGATTGATTTATTAGCTATTGTTGGGCTTTATGCTCTGATAGCTGGGCAATACACTTTACTGATCAAGAACAATCGAGAGGTAACGAGGCTAAAGGCTGAAACACGGTTATGTCCTTACCATCAAACATTGAGGGATTTTAACGGTAACTGAGGGGTAGGATGATAGCTGTTAAAGTTGGATTGATGGATGAAGTTGAAGGGGATGTAATTCAGCCACCTGAAGATTACTGTCCTGAGATGCTGAGAAAAGCACAAGAGGAGCTTGAAAAACAGAGAATGCTTAATCTTTTGCTAATTCTCTTCATAATCGGTTATTTGCTTCACAAGATAGGTAAGGAAGGGTGATATGATGGTTGATGCTGAGATCTTGTTTAGAGAGCTAATTGAAGAAAAGATCTTGCTTGCTGAAATTAGCAGAAAGCTTGAGGGAGATGAGGATCTGCTCCTGCAATATCCAGATTCAACCAACGATCTTTACCTGAAGGCTGGAGATACCTATGAAAGAGAGATCGAGATAAATAAAAGGTTGAGATATCTCAGCATGGATATTCCAGATGGAGTTTTCCTTGAGATTTACAGAAATAACTCACTATGGTTGTTCGCAACAGGAGAAATCGGAGCTATTCAATTCAAAAATGGCGTTAAATTTGAGGTTTTAAAAATTGTTGTGAAAAATAACTCAGAAATAGATCAAAAATGGAGTTTAAGGTTCTTGTTTAGTTAAAGGGGGTGATAGGATGGTTTTTGTAGCTGGAGCAAAATCTATACCTGATTTTTTGAGTGAAATTGAGAGCTACTTGGTTGCAACGGGAGATTGGGAAACGGCAGATGATCAGGTTACCAACGGTATTGCTTTAAGGCACATCCCAACGAATAACTACTTATCGATAGTAAAAAAAGTCCATAGAACTGAAAAAAACGATCCAGATCCAAGATCAACAGGTTTGAAAATAGCATTAAGTTCAGAATGGGATTCAGTAAGTCATCTGCCAAGTGGTTCCGTCTATTATGTTCATGCAGGGCTGTTTGAAGCATGGTATTGGGGTGGGCATAGCTATACCGAAACATACCTTAATAACTACATGGATGCGGATAACACTTACAACATATCCTATTGGGTTGATAAGTATGGGCTTATTTGTGCAATAGCAAATCCCAACAGCTATAATCCAGCAAATAACACAGGAGCCACAGCAACAGTGGGTTGTTTCTTTGCAATCGAATATATCCCCGTTGCAGGAAGAGAATTCAACGATGGATTGAGTGATTTCTACCTTATAACTGCCCAAAACTGGAAACCAAGAAATATTAACGAAAATGCTGGTGGTTTCGCTCATTCATGTGCACGACCATACAGCTTAATGACTCCTTCAAGGTTATACGATCAGCACGAAAGAGGAGCAATCAAATCTGCTGGAAACGGGAAGGTTTACTTCGAGTTTCCGCTTTACTTCAACGATTCAGCAAGAACTATTGTATCAGCCCAATCAAAGAGATGGTTCTTAGTAGCACAGAATGTTGGAATTGCTATCAGCGATGTAATAAGTTGGATTGACGAGGCAAATGCCATCACAAGAAAATTCTATGTTGCAGAAGTAAATTCAGCCAATAGAGCCGAGAAATTTGCGGTTGCCATCCCATACGAGAACGCTTTCGAGTATCCAACCGTTTAAATTTTTTATTTCCAATTGATGGGATATGGTAGAGTATCAAAGTGTGTTAGTTGGGAGATTAAGAGCGGAAGATGAAGGTATAGTTACCCTTAACCCCTTTGATTCAACACTTAGGGCTATTCATGAATCTCAAGATCTATGGCAACCTCAACCCTATGGAGGAACAAAGCTCCTACATTCAGTTAAAGCAAACTTTGAGGGATTAACAACTCTTAATGAGCTAAGCTCCAACACAACGAAAAAACCTCTCTTTTTGTCTGCTGAAAGATATGGTTTAGCTGTATTTCCAAGATTCGAGGGAATCATGAGAAATATAATTGGTTGCTTCAGGGAAGTAGATAGGCTTGCCTTGCTTGCCTTTGTGAGAAAACCTGACGGGACTCCAATCCCTGATGCTGATGTGTTGTTTAAAGGTAATATCTACAAGGAGATCGGCAAAACGAATGAGCATGGGATTGTGGGAGCATATTTGCTCCCAGATAATTACAACAATACCATAGTGATCTCAAAGAATGGAATCGTTTACGAACAAGCAAGTTTAAGAGAAATATCAAATGGCGTTTACCAAATAACTGTAAGAAGGAAAACTAAAGCTAATGCTCCTTTTAGGCAACTTCACAGGAGGTTTGATTGATGCCTTACACATATCAGGGGAAACCAATCAAAACGGCAATCGGAACAATCCATTATCCAAAATTGTTCGTTAAATGGGTTATGTTCCTTACAGCTTCAGTATTTCTATGGAAACAGCTAAAAAAAGTGTTAATTAGGTAAAAAATAAAGATTTAATTCTATTTTTTCAAGTAGGGATTGGAAAATTATCCACTATTTTTTCATATTCTCTATCTGCCAACTTAATTTTGTTCAAGTAGTGAGCTGAACCAACTGTTGCTGGTCTTCTACCCTGAATAAAATCGGCTATGGATTCTGGAACATCGTTATCTACTATCATGAAGTTAAAATGCCACTTCCTGATCGTTTCTGCATTCACCCTCCCGTGAGCTAACTTTTTCTGAATGGTTTTGTATTCTTGGGTTATTTTTGCCTTTTTCAGTTCATCAAGGAATTTAGCAGGGAAATAGAGCCAATACCCTTTCTTAGCTCCTTTAGTTAAGCTGGCTATTGGATATCTTGCGATATTGTTCACCACAACAACCTTCTCAGGATCAAAGGACTTCAGAGCTTCATAAACATGCTTCAATCTTGCACCGCTGTAAACTACCATTTTGAATATCGTTTCATAGATTTGTTTCTTTCCTTTCAACTTCTCATAAGCTTCCAGAAGTTCCTTATCGGTGATATAAATCTCCTGAACTTTTGCAACAGGTATTACTATCTTTTTCCTCCATTTACCTATCATGTAACCATTAATCTCATCAACATCTCTATCTTCAAGGAAGTTCAAGAAGTTTCTTAGTGCGAGAGCTAAAGCTTTGTTTATCTCGATGTTTTCAAGCTCATAAGGAGTTTTCACATTCAATTTTTCGATATTTCTTTCCAGAGTTTTGTAGTAATTCTTTGCAGTTGCTTCCGTAAGTTTCTCTTTCTTAACTCTGCCCATTAACCAGTTTTTGAACTCATCTCTGAATTGACTGTAAATTTCTTTGAGACCTATTATATTTTTATTAGATATTTGTTGTAATCTTGTTATATTTCTATTAGACTGCTTTACTTCTCCCATTTCGCTTTGCCTACACGCAAGAAGTCCAAAGCTAGTAATGTTGACATGGGTGGGAATAGTTCTCACCCATATAGCCTATGGTCTCAATTTCTTTATAGGTTTAATTAAAAAGGAGTTGAAAAGATGAAGGTTGCAATTTCATATCCTCCCCTCAAAAGTGATAAGGGTGTTCCTTTACTCTCACAGAACAGACAGTTTCAATGGTTCAGCGAGCCCACATACATCTACCCAATGGTTCCAGCTTATGCTGCTACTTTGCTGAGCAAGGCTGGGCATAAGGTTATATGGGATGACGGTATAGCTGAGGAGAAGAATTATAATAAGTGGTTGGATGATTTAGCAAACGAAGAACCAGATCTAATTGCTATAGAAACAAAAACACCAGTTATTAAGAGACACTGGCAGATAATAAGTGACCTGAAAGAAGCAATTCCGAAAGCAAAAGTTGCACTTATGGGAGATCATGTCACAGCTTTGCCTCTTGAATCGTTTGAAAAATCAGAAGTAGATTTTGTAATAACCGGAGGAGATTATGACTTTCTACTTTTAAATTTAGTTGAATGGCTTGATGAAAGAGCTGAGCTAGAACCGGGAATATACTACAGAGAAAATGAGAAAATCAAAAATACTGGTAAGTTTCAGTTAGACCACGATCTTAATTCACTACCCTTCATTGACAGAGACCTGACAAAGTGGTGGCTTTATGCATACAAAAATGGAAATTACAAGAGAACTCCCGGAACTTATACGATGGTCGGAAGGGATTGCTGGCATAGAAAAGGTGGCGGTTGCACTTTCTGTGCTTGGACTGTGCTTTATCCTAAATACAGAGTCAGAAAACCGGAACTTTTGGTTGATGAGATAGGTATGCTTATAGAGAAATACAGAGTCAAAGAGATATTCGACGATACCGGATCATTTCCAGCAGGAAACTGGCTCAGAGAATTCTGTAAGCTGATGATAGAGAGAGGATATAATAACAAAATACGCTTTGGGTGCAATATGAGGTTTGGGGCTTTGAATAAAGAAGATTACGAGCTTATGACTGAAGCGGGATTTAGAATGCTCCTATTTGGTTTGGAGTCTGCCAACAATGGAACCTTAGAGAGAATAAACAAAAACCTAACGGTTGATAGAATAATAGACGAGCTTAAATGGGCTTCAGAAGCAGGATTGGAGCCACACATCACAATAATGGTTGGATATCCTTGGGAAAGTAAAAATGACGCCATGAAAACTGTTAAACTCGCAAGGTGGCTTTTTGAGAAGGGATATGCCTGCACACTGCAAGCAACTATCGTTGTACCATATCCCGGAACAAAAATGTTCGAGGAGTGTAAGAGGGAGAGATTACTTATTACTGAAGACTGGGGTGAATACGACATGAGAAAGCTCGTCATGCGAGCACCTATAAATGATGAAGATGTAAAAGAGTTAACTCAGGAACTTTACAAGTCATTCTTCACACCAAAATACATTTTAAGGAGGTTGCTTTCTATCAGGAGTTTTGACGACATTAAATTTGTAATAAGGGGTGCAAAGAAGGTTTTAGGACACATAAAAGATTTTGCAAAGTGAGTTGAGATGATAGTATGATGCCCCAGTATCACTTCATAGCTTCGATCATCTTTGCAACAATATTATTCCACTTTACGAAATCTCCAGAAGCTGCGTTCTTTTTCTTTATTTCTGGATTTGCACTTGATGCCGATCACTTAGTAGACTTCTGGTTGTACAGGAAGAAAATAACAATTGATAGAGAAATCTTTCAACACTTTCACGGCAGATTTGGAAGAATATACTTATTCCTCCACTCATTTGAGTTAGTGGCACTCATCATTACCTTGAGTTTCTTAAACCTACAAAATATGATCCTGTTTGCTGCCTTAGCTTTGGGTTTGATATTTCACTTAGCATTGGATTTCGTGAGCTATGATCTGCATCCTTTGAGCTACTTCCTGACTTACAGAATTTTTAGAAGATTTGATATAAAGTGCATTTGCAGATCTGCAGAGATTTAATTAAATTATTTTTAGTCTATCTTAATTATTATACTATAAATATAAAATCTTATAAAAATAAATAATGGAAACAGAGCACAATATTTATGTATTCCGATAGCATACAAAAAATGCATGAAAGTTAAAACGGTTAGATTGAGAGAAGACAGGATCAAAGAAATAGATAAAATCGCTAAAGAAGAAGGCAAACAATCAGCAGAGGTCCTACGCGAAATCATAGAAAAGGGGCTCAGAGAATATAAGATAGAGAGGGCAATAGAGGAGTATCAAAGAGGTTTGCATTCTCAGGGTGCTGCAGCAGAAAAAGCTGGACTCTCAGTTCAGGAATTCCACCAAGAACTGAAGAGGAGAGGATTTACGCTCAGGATGGATGCAAAGCTTATTGAAGCAGAACTAAAGGATCTCTGATGCCGGTTGTGGACTCCTCTCCACTTATATACTTGGCTAAGGTTGGTAAGTTGTATCTCTTAAAAGAGCTTTACGGTTCACTTAAACTTCCAACATCTGTGTATATCGAGGTTGTGGAGGTAGGTGAGAAGAAGGGATTTGAAGATGCTATAAGGATTAAACAAGAGATAGGTAGATTCCTGTTCGTACACGAGCCTAAGAAGACGACTCTGGATGAAATTGTAAAACACTTGAAGAAATTTGATTTTCGATTGGGGAGAGGAGAAGTCGAATGTGTGGCATTGTGCTTGGATGTCAAAGACAGGATTTTTCTGTCTGACGACGAGGATGCAAAGAA
This sequence comes from Archaeoglobus sp. UBA234, assembly GCA_002494625.1. Lineage (GTDB taxonomy): Archaea > Halobacteriota > Archaeoglobi > Archaeoglobales > Archaeoglobaceae > Archaeoglobus_A. The sequence goes on along the minus strand of DACH01000020.1, from coordinate 191,410 downwards.
ATTTGCGAAAGTCTATGGAATCGAAGGAAAGGGAACTATTTACATACTCTTGAAGTCTTTCAAGGAGGGGCATATGAGTAAAGGTGAATGCATAGAGACTTTTGAGGAAATCGTGGAGAGCGGTCTATGGGTTAACGCGGAAGTCGTTAGCCTTTTTTACAAAACTCTCGAAAGATTGAGTTTTGATTAAACACTAAATAAATTGGATGTGGTAATGTTTATAATCCTAAAAATAGTCCTAAAAAGATATCAATTGAAAAAAATCCGGGATCTATGATGATTTCAGTCGTCATTCCAACATACAACTCTGAGAGAACTCTCGAGATGTGTTTGGAGTCAATAGTTAATCAAGATTATCCAAAAGAAAAGATAGAAATTATCATCGCAGATGGTGGTTCTACCGATAGAACTCTGGAAATAGCCAGAAAATACACTGATAAAATCATTAACAATCGCTTAAAGACGGGGGAAGCAGGAAAAGCAGTAGGAATTAAACATGCGAAAGGAGATATTATTGCTCTAATTGACTCCGATAACATATTGCCCACAAGAAACTGGCTCAGAAGAATGATAAAACCGTTTGAGGATGTAGAAATAGCCGGGGCTGAACCTCTTTATTATACATACAGAAAACAAGATGGATATATTACTCGTTACTGTGCTTTAATAGGAATGAACGACCCTTTATGTTTGTTTATAGGGAATTACGATCGGTATAATTTACTAACCGGTAAATGGACTGGACTAAAAGTAAAGCAAGAGGATAAGGGTGAATACTTAAAAATTGAGCTTGATGAGAGAGCAATTCCAACAATAGGGGCTAACGGTTTTCTGATAAGAAGAGAAATGCTTGAGAAGTGTTCAATTGGTGATTACTTATTTGACATAGATGTTGTGTATGAATTAGTGAAGCAAAGTTACAACAAGTTTGCCAAGGTTAAGGTTGGGATCGTTCACATTTTTTCCGGCAATATTTCAACATTTGTAAGGAAACAGAGAAGAAGGATTAAAGATTACGCTTATTATAGGGAATTGGGATTAAGAAAATATCCCTGGTCTTCAGTTAGCAAGGGAAAACTTTTGAAGTTTATTAGTTATACTGTGTTTACGTTGCCTTTGCTGGTTCAAGCAATGAGGGGATACATGAAAAAACCAGATATAGCCTGGTTCTTTCATATTCCGGCATGCTGGACAACCTTAATAGTTTATGCTCTTGGAAATATACAAAATTATTTATTTGGTGTTGAGCCGGAAGATAGGAATATGTGGAGTATATAAAAATAAAAACTTAGGAGGAATAGTAAATGGAAAAAGTGTTGATTACTGGTTGTGCCGGTTTGGTAGGTTATGAATGTGTTAGGAAATTTGCCGAAGAAGGATACAAAGTTATTGGTGTAGATAACTTTATGCGTGGTAAACTTTTCGGTGAAGAAGGAGATACAGCAAAAAATCTAGAATTGTTGATGAAAAATTACGAATTTGAATTCCATAACCTAGATGTTAGGGATGAAGGGATTCTAGAACTACTAAAAAAAGTTGAAATTATGGTACACACTGCAGCTCAACCATCACATCCAAAAAGTATAGAAATCCCTTTAGAGGACTTTATGATTAATGCATACGGGACATTATTTCTACTTGAGAGTTTAAGAAAACATAATAAAGAATGTGTTTTTATATTTTGTTCAACAAATAAGGTGTATGGTGAAATACCAAACTACTTTGCCTATAAGATCGTTGGAAAAAGATATGAGCCATTAGATAAAACCATATGGGACGGTTTTGACGAGAACCTTAGGATAGATCAAAATATGCACACTCCTTTTGGCGTCAGTAAGGTTTGTGCTGATTTGTATACTCAAGAATATGCATATTTATATGGTTTAAAAACAGGAATCTTCAGAATGGGATGCATTACTGGTGGTGCTGCAAGAGCGGTGGAGATGCACAATTGGGAGCCTTATTTTGTCAAAAAAGCTTTAACCGGTGAGAAATTACACATTTACGGGTATAAAGGGTACCAAGTAAGAGACGTAATTCATGCAAAAGATTTAGCTGAATTATTCTACAAATTCTCCCAGAACCCTAGACCAGGAGAAGTTTACAATGTTGGTGGGTCAAGAAAAAATTCTATTTCTCTGCTAGAAGCAATAGATCTGATAGAGGAGATTACAGGTAAAAGAATTAATTACGAATATGCCAAAGAAAGAGAGGCAGACCATATTTGGTGGATTAGCAATATACAAAAAGCAAAAGAGCATTACAAGTGGGACATAAAAATCAAACTAAAAGAAATATTCAAAGAAATTTATGAGTCTCTAGCACCCATTTATGAGAAATAAAAATCTAGGTGGAGATATTGTGAACCTATTTGTCGCTGGACACGTAACCGAAGTATATGGGCCAGTACAAGCATTAATTACTTATCTTAAAAACAAGAAGAAAGATTTTAAATTCATCTTACACCCCCTGCCGTACTCTAATATTAGATTTTCAAAATATGGGAGATCCAATACAGCGTTTACAATACTTAAAAAGATGAGAAATTTTAAAATTGAACTATTAGTATATATCCAGCATGTAATATTTAATTTAGTAATTTTACTCGATCAGAGACATAAAATTGATATTTATATTGGTATAGACAATTTAAATGCATTCTCGGGAATAATTTTTCGCTGGATAGGGAAGGTTGATAAAGTAGTATACTATGTTATAGATTATACTCCAAAAAGATTCGAAAATCCAGTTTTAAATTACTTATACCATATGATGGATGAATTTTGCGTTAAACACAGTGATTATGTCTGGAACATTTCCGAAAGAATTGCAAAGATTAGAGAGAAGCAAGGAGTTCCAAAAGAAAAGAATATTGTCGTCCCTGTAGGCATTGAATTAGATAAGATAAAAATACCACCAATAGAGTCTATCCGAAGAAACGTGATCGTCTTTGTAAGCCACCTAGAGAGGTCCAAAGGGATACAACTAGCAATTGAGGCAATGAAAATAGTGGTTAGGAAACATCCTGATGCCGTACTAGAGATTATCGGTACTGGACCGTATGAAGATGAACTGAAAGAGTTGGTTAGAAAAAGAGGATTGGAAGAGAATGTAAAATTCCTAGGTGTTATGGAACATGACGCTCTTTTACAATATTTGCCAACGTGTGGAATTGCATTAGCAACGTATCTTGACGATCCAGATAGTATAACGTATTACGCCGATCCAACAAAACCAAAAGAATATCTGGCATGTGGATTGCCTGTAATAATTACGAAAGTCCCTTGGATTGCTGAAGAAATAGAAAGAAGACGTATGGGCATTGCAATTAACTACAATAAAGAAGAACTAGTAAGAGCAATCAACAAGCTTCTAACTGACGACAATTTCTATAAAATGTGTAGAAAAAATGCAATTGAATTCACTAAAAACCTAAGTTGGGACAAAATATTCGACGAAGCTTTTTCAAAGGTGATACAATGAAATTCGACGTCTTAAGTTATCGAGAAAGAATTCTAAGAAAAATATACAAATACGTCGACTTAAAAGGAAAAGAGATGCTTCTTGATGTCGGTTGTGGCGATGGAGGAGACTGTGAACTCTTCTCTAAATTCGTTAAGAAAGTTGTCGGTACTGACATAAATTTTCATCAAAACTGGATAAAAATTATGGAAAAAAGGATAAATATAGATTTTATTATTAGCGATGCTTGTAATTTACCTTTTCCAAATGAAACTTTTGATCTTGTATATGTAAAGGATGTTTTACATCACATTCAGAATCACGAAGATGCTTTAGAAGAAATTATAAGAGTAACAAAAACTGGAGGTCAGATTATAATTATAGAATCAAATAGGTATAATCCAATTTCACATATTCACTTAACTTTAATAAAAGATCATGAGCATTTCAGTAAAAATTTTTTTTACCAGTTAATAGAAAGGCACTTCAATAATTTCGAGTTTTTTACAATAGATAGCCACGTATTCTGTGTCAGAAATAAAACCATTATCAAATTATTGCATTATTTCGAGGATTTTCTAGAAAAAATACCTATAATTAACAATTATTTGAACTATAATATTGCGATAGCTATTAAAGAGGGTGTCAAAAAATGATAAATTTAAAGTTTTTAAGATTATTGGCATGTCCTTTATGTAAATCCTCCCTTAAATTAGGCACTAATAATCTAAAATGTGTTAATTGCAACCAAGAATTTCTAATAGTAGGCAATATTCCAATTTTAGTAGCTAAAACTTCAAAACATGTTGAAATACAGGCAAAAATATTTAATAAGGAATTCAAAACCTATGATAAATATGAACTTGAAAACTGGAGAATAAGCTACATTAGGAGGCTTTTTGAATGGTTAGAATTATCTCCTGGAGATAACTACTTAGATATAGGTGTTGGTGGTTCAGGATATACTGTTATCGAAGCTTCAAGGAAAAATGTGTTTTCTGTTGGTATTGACATATCTTTCGAAGGCATCAAAAAGGCAAAATACTTTGCAGAAAATGAATTAAAAAATTCCAAATTATGTAATTTTGCGGTTGCTAATGCTGAATACTTACCATTCAAAAGTAAAACTTTCAGTAAGGTAAGTGCAATTTCAGTGTTAGAACATATACCAAATGATGAATTAGTAATAAAAGAGATTGCAAGAATTATAAAACCAAATGGAAAAGTATTTATTTCAGTCCCAAATATGTATAAAAGAATAAACCCGATTTTTTGGATGCCTTATTATATACATGACAAAAAAGTGGGTCATCTTAGACACTATAAAGCAGAAGACTTAATTGAAAAATTCTCTAAACAAGGTTTTAACATAGAAGGTGTTTTCTATACTGGACACTTTCCAAAAATGCTTCAAATTTTTCTTTCTTTAATCCATCCAAAATTAAAAAACAAAGACTCAAAGCTGTGGTGGAAATTCGAGGAAATGGATCTAAAGAGAAGTAGCAAAAAATCCGGGCTGCAACTCACATTAATTTTTAAGAAAGTGTATTAGTGGTGTACTATGAAATGCGAAGCACTGAAAATCCTTTACATTGTGAATGGCAATGGACTTTCAGATAAACTTGGTGGAAGCTTAAGACGAACAATTGAAATTGCAAAAAAATTCAAAGAAAAAGGCATTGAAACATACATTCTCACAACAATGGGCGGATTCAAAGCCTGTAAGAAATTTGGAATGAATGCTAATTATTATATCCTTCCTTCACATATCTGGAAAAATAAAGAAGATACAATATTTGATAGAATAATATCATATTTAATCAGTACGTTGTTTTCATTTATTTTTATTCCAAAGTTGCCGAAAGTTGATGTAGTTTACACGGATTCTGACTATTTTTGTGATATTATACCTGCACTTCTATACAAAATAAAATACAAAAACACAAAATGGATTGCAATGATTCACCATAAAATTTCAGTTAAAAAAAATACACCTTTTAGTTTTGTAACAACATGTTTATCTTCAATCCTCCAGAAATTAGATTGGCTTATTATTAAAAAATTTGCTGATAATGTTTTTCTTCTTAAAACAGACATGGGTAAAAAAATAGCCAAAGAACTTAACGTTCCAGAAAAAATAAGTTTCGTACTTAATGGAGTTGATTTAAATATTATAGGTTCAATTAAAGTCAAAGATAAAACATATGATGCTTGTTTTTTGGGTGGATTAAGACCAAATAAAGGATTATATGATATTGTTCCTATTTGGAGAGAAGTTTGCAAATATAAAAGTGACGCGAAACTAATAATAATTGGACATATAGATCCAGTTTATAAAAGATATCTAGAGAAAGAAATAAAGAAGTATAATCTAGAAAAAAACATTATATCTATAGGATTTGTTAAGGAGGATGATAAAATTAAATACATGAAAAGAAGTAGAGTGTTCATATTTCCAAGCCATGAGGAGGGATTTGGAATGGCTATTTTAGAGGCAATGGCTTGTGAGTTACCCGTAGTTGCATTTGATTTACCAACATATGACGATATTTTTAAAAAAGGTTTAATAAAAATATCCAATAAAGATATTATAATATTTGCTAATATAATCATAGAACTTTTAAAAAATGAAAATAAAAGAATAATGCTGGCTAAAGATGCAAAAAAATTCGTACGAGAATACGATTGGTACAAAATTGCTGAAAGGGAAAAACGGATTATTAAAATGCTTGTGCTGAAACAATAGAAGACATTTGTTGTATAGGGTACAGATCATAATACATCCCGTATTTTGAATAAAAAGAGAGGAGGACGGGGAATTAGAGCTTAATCTAAAAATTTTAAGATCAATTATTATGCGATCTATTGTATAATAATTTTCGAACCCGTAAGAAAAGATTTCTCCATGGAGTGTTGATAAAATGACCATTAAAACTAAGATCTGTAAAAAACAAGTCCAAAAATCACTAAAAATAGATATATAGAAAGTTCATAACGGCTGATTAACATTCATTTAGACGTTGGTAACTACATAAGCTTCCTTATGACTATGTAAAGTGTAAAGTAAATAAAATATTAGGATGGCGGGTGTGAGGGTGAGTTCAATGAGATGTCTATCAAAGCTCAGATTTGCTGTAGATAAAGTGCATCCATTTTCATTTTACCTAATCTTTTATTTCATCATATTGCATGAACCATTCCTAGCTAATCTCAATAGTATAATTTGGCTAGTCGACACATTTGTACCCAATATACCTCCTAAAGCCAACATTGATGTATTTGTTTCATGTTGGGCCCAACTCAATTTTGGTCAACCTTATTCGGGACCTTTAATTTTACCATTGGTATATGGGTTATCAAAGCTCTTTGGAGTGACTATAGCTCAGAGAATAATCATATTTTCAGTGTTTGTAATATCTACCATTTCAATGCATCTTTTTTTAGAAAAAACTAATCTTGTTAGTTCCAAATTATTTATTTTAATTACATCAATTATATATGGGATAAATGGAGTTGTTTTAAAAAATTTTTTTGCTACTGGTATTATGTTCATATATGCTACAGCCCCCTTAGTTATGTTGTTTACGTTTAGACTTTTATTTTCTGACGACGACTTACCATCAAATATATTAGGATTATCATTTTCTCTATTTTTATCATCCCTAATTAACTTTCAAGGGGTGTTTTTAATGATTCCGTTAATAACATCCCTCTTCCTCGCATATTTATTATCCCAAAGAAGATCCCTCAAAAACATATTATTTAGACTTGCAAGAATTATTGTCTCTCTTGGCTTTTATATTTTGTTGATCTTGCCAGTTTTCTATACCCACCTAGACATTTTAGTTGATGATTGGCCTCCCGACCTCCAACAAATTGTAAAAAGTCGTGGAATTAGCATAGAACCCGTTAGAAGACCTATATATCAAGTACTATACCCAAACCCTCTCTCCGTGTTTCTCATTTTTTCACAAGAGTATACATGTTGCCCCATCTCAACACACCCCCTAAATCCATTAGCTTTTATATTACCAATAATTGTTATTTTCTCTCTTTTTACTAAAGAATACTTCAAAAGAGCTATCTCCCTAAGCTTTATATCTTCAATATTATTGATAAACGGATGGATTTTATTAATAAAACTTGGAAGCAATATCCCAAATCAAATCATAAGCAAAAGTGTATTTTTAGCCCCTTTTGCAGGACCCGTTAAATTGATGATAGTTACATCACCACTTTTATGTACATTAATACCTATTGGCCTCAACGAAATATCAAAAAAGATTACTAACAAATTCAGTAGTAAGACTATATCTATATTCCTACTACTGACCATCATACTTTTAATAATTTTCCCAATAATTACATATGGCAATTTTTTAGTATTCAATTTAGAGAGAGCAATAACACCCCATAGTATGATAAGCGGACAAGGTGGGACACATGAGGTCACATGGGGAAACATTCCACAATATGCCATTGACATGATCTCAGATTTCCAGAATGAAAAAACTAAAAACGGACCATTTAGAGTTCTATTTGTGCCACAAGAAGCAAATACCAACTACTATAGAAACTTATATATGGAAAGTGGCATTTTCCCTTCCGGAAATGACATAATTGATAAGTATATAGAATATGTTGTTCATACTATGTCCGAATATTCACACGACAAAAATAACATGTCCGAACTTAATTTGAGTTTATTACTTAAGCCATTAAATATTAAGTATATCGTTGTTTTGAAAAATTATAAACAACGTGGTGAGCCACGAATTTGGTATTCTGGAGATATACCCGAGTACATCGTCGGTGACCCAAAGTTATTCGAATCCATATTTGATCGACAAGAAAAGATAGTAAAAATTAAAGAAACAGATGACTATATTATATATAAAAATAAAGATTTCCTACCTTTAATTTTCGTTTCGAAGGTATTTCTAAATAAGCAAGAGATTACATCTTACGATTGGGAAGAAATATCAAACGAAGATGGCGTTTACATTAGAATTACTGAAATGAATCCATTATACTCTCCTTCACAATATAAGATTTATGTTAAGGTACTAGAAGAAAATTCTGGTCCTTATTATATATACTTCTTTGAACAATTTAACAAAGACTGGAATACGTATATAATTTACCCCAATGGAGAAAAGGAGAAATTAACACATTTTAAGGCAATGGGTTGGGCCAATGGATTCTATCTTGAAAATAAATATGGAAACGAATTTACGCTTGAATTAATTAATGAAACGCAAAATTTAAGAGAATTTATTTTAATTTTATGGATAGCAATTTTATTTATATCTTATACAATGCTACTAGTTAGAACATATCAGAAAAAATAAACTATCTCTCATTTCAACTATTTTACACAACTCTAGATGTAGATCACTACTCAGAGATAGTAAATGCTAAACTTATTATAGCTAACCACAAATAACCTACCATTATATTTTCCCCATAACTACTCTAGTTAGTGGTGAAAAAATATGAACAAGAGTCTGCAGAGTGAAGAAAAGAAGGAGTCTCTCAATATTCTGTTTATAGTCTCCAACAATCTTAACTGGTCAGGAAAAATCGGAGGAGGTGAAATAAGAGTTCTTAAATCTGCTAAAAGATTGAGCTATAAAAATAATGTCAAGATCTTGGAGTCTGCACCCTCTCCCACTCGTTTATTAGGATTAGATTTACCCACCATTACTATTACATTACCAATTATGGGCATATTAGAGAATGAACACAACAACTTCGAAAGAATCTTATTATTGCTTATACGTTTTTTTATATGGATTTTAACGTCAATTAAAATCGGATTTGATCGTGAAGACATTGATATAGTAGTCGCAGCAAATGGTACTTTATCAGACTTACTCCCTGCATATATAATTGCCGCCCTTAAAAATTCCCCTTTAATTTGTTATGTTCAGATTACGGGTTATGGATCACATAATACTCTAAAAGAGAGGATCACATTATACTTATTACGGAAGGCTACTGCATTAATTTCAGTCTCGAAATTAGTATATAAAAACTTAATCTGTCTTGGATTTCCTGATAGCCAAATTATTTTGTCCTCCAATTTTGTTGATCACCAGTATTTTGATTCAATAACAGTCTGTGACAAAAAATACGATGCATGTTTCGTGGGGAGAGTGGAAAAAATCAAAGGTGTCGAAGACCTAATAAAAGCTTGGAATATTGTTGCTAAAAAAAATAAAAAACGCACATTACTAATTATAGGAGCTGGGAACTACTACAACCATGCTATGAATATCATCTCTAAATACGGATTGGAAGAAAATGTTAAAATGTTAGGCTTCTTACCCGAAGAAGAAAAAATAAAAAAGATGAAACAGAGCAGGATTTTTATTCATCCATCTAAACTTGAAGAAGAAGGATCATCACTTAGTATTTTAGAAGCCATGGCATGCTCACTCCCTGTTTTGAGTTATGACAATAAGACACACAAAGTTTTATTCAGTGAATGCAATGGTTTTATTACATCTCCTACGGGCAACATAGAACGCCTAGCCCAAAATATTGAAAGGCTACTGAATATGGACTACATGAAATTAGGCATAAAATGTAAAAAATTCTCAAAAAGGTATGATGAGAGAGATGTCCTAGAACGTGAATTCAATTTAATTTTAAATAAAATTAATTTAGATACGGAGGGTAAAAGTAATGAAATATAATATTATTATCATAGTAATGGATGCGGTAAGAGCCCGTAATATGTCCTGCTATAGATATTCCAGGAACACTACACCAAACATAGATGAGTTCTCCAAAAAGGCTGTTTTGTATGAAAACGCAATATCACCTGCACCATGGACTCTTCCTGCAGTAGTTTCTCTTTTTACCGGCTTATTGCCATCAGAACACGGTGTCATTGACGAAAAGAATAAACTCACAAAACCATCTTTAGCAAGCATACTCAAAAAAGAAGGGTACGAAACCATAGCATTTTCCAATAATCCATGGGTATCACGTAACTTTGGCTTAGACCAAGGATTTGACAAATTCTACGAATTCGATAAATACACATTCCCCAGTAAAGGAATCCCAAGAATTATTGAACTTATTAAGGCAGGATTATCACTAAAAGATTATGGAGCGGAAATTACCAATATAAACATTATAAAATATTTAGAAGAGAGAGATAGAAATAAGCCTTTTTTTATGTATGTTCATTATATAGAGCCGCATCATCCATATAATCCAAGAAGACCGTTCAATAAAAAATTTGGAAATAAATTTCCTTGGGATTTGATTATCAACAAACGTATCCGCGATAAGAAATTCCCGGATTTTTATTCTGGAGACTGGAAAATATCAGACTCTGAACGAAGGATTCTTATTGACTTATATGATGGTGAAATAGCTTACTTAGATTATAAAATTGGTGAACTTCTAGATAACATCTCATATTTACTGGACGAAACCCTAATAATTATTACTGCAGATCATGGTCAATGTTTTGGTGAAGAACGTGAATTGAGGATTATTGAGCATCAGATAGGTCTATACGACGATTTGATAAAAGTACCTTTAATAGTTAAATATCCAGAACGTGGAAAAGAAAGAGTATATAACCAAGTACAATTAACAGATATATTCGGTACGATTATTGATATAGTAGGTAAAAAAAGTAATTTCCCATCTCTTTTAGAGAAGGAAGAATGTGAGGAACTCTCAAAATATGCGTTTTCCGAATACACACCGCCTATACATACATTGAATAAAATTACAGATGATAGGATAAATAAAATTTATAGAGAAAAGAGAATAGCCATAAGGACTAACGACTATAAATTAATAAATAATATTAATTGTAAAAAAGAATTATACAATCTGAAGAATGATCCATTAGAGTATAATAACATATACTATTCTGATAATAAATTGATTCAGGAAATAAGAAAAGAACTTATGACTAAACTAGAACAAAAGTTCATAAAAACCCACATAGAAAATGAACGCATTAAAATTAAAAAAGCAATTAGTAAACATAAGGACATTTTTAAAAAGTTTAATACATAATCCCAGTCCCCCTACCTTGTTATAAGCTGAGATAAACAAAGTTAGATTATAAACTACAGAACTAAACCCTAGAACCGGTTCGAATTAGTTTATAATGATTTCTACTACATCCTTCACAGGATCATTGGAAATTCACTCTACGACCGGAGAGAAGAAAAAAAGTGTGATTTGCCAAGACTATAACATCATAAGAGAGCCAATCGATGCTCCAGCCAGATGACTTCAAAGTTAAAAAAATATTAAGCTTCCAACAAAGGTGATGATATGTGAATGGTGTCAGAAAGATAGTCCTAACCGGACTTGCGCTCCTAATGCTTCCCCTTTGGTTCCTGCGATTATTCGAAGACGAAATACTCTACTGGGATATGGCAAGAAACTTCGGAGGGGGGGTATTTCATCCTCGCTCGTCCTTGGCATTCTTGATTGCTTTACCTTTGATTAAATCCTCTCAAGATATATATCTCCAGATAATGCTGCCAAGACTTTTGACTGCAGCTATTACAATAGCATGCTCACTACTCATATATAGGATCTCTAAAGAGTTTTATGGAGGAAAAGCAGCTTTAATATCTACCATTCTATTTCTGCTCTCATTCAACACGCTGAGATTCGGAGCAAGGTATAACTTGGAGCCATACGGGCTATTCTTCATACTTCTGGGATTGTATTTTTTTATAAGGAATAGATTTGCACTATCTGGAGTTTCTGTAGCTCTTGCTTTTGCAGCAAGGGAGATGTGGCTGATTTTTTATCCATTCTACTTGATATACGTGTGGAAAAACAAAAAAGAGGAACTCTCTAAGACATTCTTAGTTTCGATTATAATAATTGCAGGAAACATAGCTTGGATTTATCTATTAAAAACAGGATGGCGTCCAATAACTGAATCTGCTGCAGAATATTTGATAAACCAGAACCTCAAACTAATTACCCTTATCTTAAGAGACTGGGCTGAGAGTCTCATTGCCCATTTTTTTACGATTTTGGGCTTTATTTACGGAATTTACAAGGATGAGAAACATAGAAACATCCTGCTTTTAACCCTCCCACCTCTTTTGACCCTAAACTTAATTCCCGGATTCATATTGAACGGACCATTTGAAAGATACTTTCTCGGACCACAGGCTCTGCTATCAATTGTAGCTGGTTTTGGTCTTATAAAGCTGGCTGAAGATGTCAAATACCACATGAAGTTCAGATTAGATTCTGTAAAGTTAATTATTGTACTGTTGATACTGCAAACAGTGGCATTAAGCATAGCAGTCTACGAGCTAAGTGAAATAGGAGCAGATAGCACCTACGATTTCGGTTTTTGGTATGACAGCAAAATAATAGACATTCTGAACAAACAAGCAGAAGGAGAACTTATAGCTGGCACACCACACGGCGTTTTTGTAAAAAACGCTACTTGGGTATGGACTGAAAGAAAAGTTGAGAAAGCCATAATGCTCGATCCAGACTGGTTTATCACATACAAAGCATGGGTTGAAATTAAAGAAACCAAAAATGGGAATATCACAATTTATTACATAGGGCCATACGTCCTAATCCATTCACATCCACGTGGCTATATTGATGAGGTTGTTACACTATCAGACTTCGGGTTCTGGAAGTTGAGGAAATAAGCTTTGGCGAAATTCATTTATACAACTCGATTCTCGCTAAAATGATGAAAATATCTATTATCGGCTCCGGATATGTTGGCATTGTTACTGGTATAGGATTTGCTGAACTTGGAAATGAAGTAATTTTTGTTGATATTGATGAAAGCAAGATCAATTTGATTAATTCTGCAAAACCGCCAATATATGAAAGGGGATTAAAAGAGCTGATGCAGAAGAACAAAGAGCGGTTCTATGCCACAATAGACTACAATGAAGCTATAAACAAATCGCAGATAACATTCATTTGTGTTGGAACTCCACCAAACCCTGATGGATCAATCAATCTGGATTATGTTAAATCTGCTGCAGAAGCCCTTGGAAAAGCTCTAAAAAACAAAAAAGACTTCCATACAGTTGTTATTAAAAGCACAGTTTTACCTGGTACCACTGAAGATGTTGTAAAACCGATAATTGAAAAAGAATCTGGTAAAGAAGCATTTGAAGAGTTTGGTTTGGCATCCAATCCTGAGTTTTTGAGAGAAGGTAACGCTGTTTACGATTTCTTCAATCCAGACAGGATAGTAATCGGAGTGAAGGATGAAAAATCGAAAGAAATTCTTGAACAGCTTTATAATTCATTCAACTGTCCCAAGCTTATAACAGACATAAAGACGGCTGAGATGATCAAATACACTTCAAACGCTTTTCTTGCCACCAAGATTTCATTTGCTAACGAAATAGGAAACATATGCAAAAAATTAGGCATAGATGCCTATGAAGTATTTAAGGGCGTTGGACTTGATCACAGAATAAACCCCTCATTCTTCAGAGCTGGTATAGGCTTTGGTGGAAGCTGTTTTCCAAAAGACGTCAAAGCCTTAATCGCGAAAGCTGAAGAGTTGGGTGAAGATCCAAAACTGCTGAAAGCAGTAATAGATGTGAATGAGGAACAACCACTAAGATTAATCGAACTGCTAAAGAAACACATTCCAGATTTAAATGGGAAAACAATAGGCATTCTCGGTTTAGCTTTCAAACCCGACACCGATGACATTAGAGAGAGTAGAGCAATACCTATTGTTAGAATACTATTAAATGAGGGGGCGAGAGTGGTTGCATACGACCCAAAAGCAATGGAAAACTTCCAAAACATATTCCCTCAGGTTGATTATGCACCCTCAGAAAAAGTGCTCGAAAGTGATGCTGTTTTGATAGTTACGGAATGGGGAGAGTTCAAGAATCTTAACTATAAGGGAAGGATAATTATTGATGGACGACGGATCGAAAAAGCAAAGGAAGAGGCAAGAATTTACGAAGGAGTGTGTTGGTGATGATCAAAAAAGCTGTAATTCCTGCTGCAGGTTATGGGACGAGAATGTTGCCAATAACTAAAGCTCAGCCGAAAGAAATGGTGCCGGTAGTTCACAAACCAGTTATCCAGTATGTGGTGGAGGAAGCATACTATTCCGGGATCAAAGATATCCTAATCATAACTGGAAAAGGAAAAAGAGCAATTGAAGACCACTTTGACAGAAGTGATTTACCAAAGAAAGATAGATACTTAGCCGAACTCGACAGAATCCTTGAAGAAATTGACATATTCTTTGTGAGGCAAAAAGAGCAGAAAGGATTGGGTGATGCTGTCAGGTATGCGGAATCATTCGTTGATGATGAGCCATTTGCTTTACTGCTCGGAGATACGATCACTTTCCCTCCATGCACCAAGGAATTGATCCACATACACAATAAATACAAAACACCAATTGTCGCAGTTGAGGAAGTTCCCATGGAAAAAGTCAGCCTGTATGGTATCATAGCATGCAAAAAGATTGGTGGTTTAGTTTATCAGATAGAAGACCTCATTGAAAAACCAAGTGTTGATGATGCTCCAACAAATCTCGCGATACTGGGCAGATACATACTGACTCCAGATATTTTTGATTGCATTCAAGAAACTAAACCCGGGAAAGATAACGAAATACAACTTACAGATGCTATGAAACTCTTGAATAATAGGAAAAGGATGTATGGTTACCTGTTTAGAGGAAAGAGATATGACATAGGAAATAAACTTGACTGGTTGAAAGCAAATATGGAGTTGGCATTGAAAGATGAGGAGATTGGAGGAGAGATAAGAGAGTTCATAAAATCAATGGAGGTTTATCATGACTGAAAAAGATGTTGTTCGCGAGGGAGTGAACGAGATTTCCAAGAACTTAGGAGATATAAGTTTTGAAGATCAAACCATACTCGTAACGGGAGGCGCCGGTTTTCTCGGTTCATGGATATGTGATGTGCTAATCAGTCAGAATGCAAAGGTAATATGTGTAGACAATCTTGCAAGTGGTTTGAAAAACAACATCTCCCATTTACTAACCCAAAAGAACTTTAAGTTTATCAGCCACGACGCATCTCAGCCAATATGCCTTGGTGAGAAGATTGATGTTGTTATGCATTTAGCTTCGAGAGCTTCTCCCTTAGAGTTTGATAAATATCCTATCGAAATAATTAAGGCTAATACATTCGGCACAATGGTTTCGCTGGAAATCGCAAAAAAGAACAATGCAAGGTTCTTGTTTACTTCAACCAGTGAAGTTTATGGTGATGCTGAGGTAGTTCCTACGCCTGAAACATATAACGGCAATGTAAACCCAATTGGTGTGAGGGGTTGCTATGATGAATCAAAGCGATGTGGAGAAGCATTGTGTATGGCATATCTAAGACAACATGGTGTAGATGTTAGAATAGCAAGGATTTTTAATACATATGGACCAAGAATGAGAGCAGACGGAGTTTATGGCAGAGTTGTTCCGAGATTTATTAATCAGGCATTGAAAAACGAGGCTATAACAATTTTCGGTGATGGTAAGCAGACAAGAAGTTTCTGCTATGTAACAGATCAGATTGAAGGGTTATTAAGGCTTGCATGGTTTGATGGAGCAAAGGGAGAAGTCGTAAATATAGGCAATCCTACCGAGATTACGATTTTGGAGCTGGCTGAAGTTGTTAGGAAAGTTACAGACTCAAATTCACAATTACAATTCAATCCATTACCACCGGACGATCCAAAAAGAAGATGTCCAGATATAAATAAGGCAAAAGAGATTCTTAAGTGGAGACCCAAGATCGAACTTGAAAAAGGTTTGAAGAAAACTGTAAAATGGTTTAAGTTAATGATTCAATAATAAAATATTTAATAAATAATAAAATATTATTTCAAAGTTGAGATTGAAACAACATACTTCAGTAGAAAATGAAAAACGCAGAAAATAACCATACTCGGATTGGCTTTTCACATATGATTTACCTTGGTTAAGCATTCCACAAAAAATCAATCCCTTGGAAAGTCAAAGTTCAAGCTAAAAAGCCTTTCATGCTCTCTTTTGCCGAAGCATACGATCCTCTGTGGGAAGCCAGAATATACAAAGAGCAAAAAGGTTGAAACAGTCAAATCGATTCCTCTGTATTCAATCATCAATGGATTCTGGATCAACGAGACTGGCAATCTCGAAATCACAATCAGATACAAACCACAGGACTGGTTCGAGATTGGCTTGATGATCTCTGCTACAACCTTCATAGGTTGTGTAGGTTATCTTTTCTACGACTGGAGAAAGGAGAGAGGAGATGAATGGACTTTAAGAGTTGAAAACAGTGTAAGGAGAGTTATGGGACGAAAGTGATTTAAAGTTTCCAATAAAAGAATATTACATGCCAAAAGTGATAGAAGTTATTTACGAGAATGGGGTGTTTAAGCCCCTCGAAAAGGTTGAGCTAAAGGATGGACAGAGGCTGAAAATCAGAATAGAAGATGTGGATAGTATAGTGAATGAAGCTTTTGGCTTACTAAAAGGAAAGGATACTCTAAAAGCCCTCAAGGAGCTGGAAGATGAGTGGGGTGTTTGTTGATTCAAATGTATTTTTGAAGGTCCTTGAAGGTGACCATAATCTAAAAGATTATTTTATAAATTTATGTAAAAGTGATGCGGTGTATCGCAACCCGGTAGTGTATAGCGAAGTTGTCTACGTTTGGTTTAGATTATCTACTGGAAAGAAGAGTTTTGAACTTAAAAAATTACCAGAAATTGTTAAATCTAAATCCAAAGAAATGGAAAAGGTTGAGAACCTTTTAAACCTTGCAGAAAATCTTTCAATTAACCACGAAATTGAAAGAACAGCGAGTGGAATTATCAAGCAGTATGGATTGCTCCCGAACGATGCTTTAATAGCTGCAACATGCAAACATTACGGGATAAAAAGAATAGTAACCCTCGATGAGGATTTCAACAGGATTGATTTTCTTGAAGTAGTAGAGGTTAGATAATTCTTTTTTATGCTTTCGATAAGTAAAAAAGCCAAAACCTCATACTCAGCTTTGCCGAAGCTTACAACTTGTGGGAGCAAGAGTCTACAAGGATGATAAAAAGGTTGAGACAGTTAAATCAATCCCCTTATACTCAGTCCATAAACAACTTAAATCAACGAAACAGAGAACCTCGAAATCATAATCAGATACAAACATGGCTGGTTTGAGATTGGACTGATGGCTTCCGCTATAACATTTATTGGCTGTGTCAGCTATCTCTTCTTTGATTGGAGAAGGGAGAAAGGAGATGAATTGGCTTTAAGGACCGTAGGAGTCAAAAAGCTTCTTAAACGAATTTTAAGGTTATGAACTGATAAAAACTTCTTATACTAAAAGTTATCGAAGTTACCAACAAGGAGTGTTTAAACCTATCAGAATTTACCTATTGTTCCATCATCAGGAAACATTTAATACTTAATCTGATAAGAATAAAACATGGCAGCTTTAAAGAGCGAATGGGTGCCTATAATCATCACAAAGGAGATAATAGAGCAAAAAAAAGAGCTCAAAAAAATTCTTATGAAGTACGGCGTAAAAGACCCTGAAGAGATAGAGAAAAAAATTGAAAAGGGATATCTGCCAGAACATCCAACCTATGAAGACTTTCTTTCTGCTCTGGCTTTGAAGAATAACATAGATGAGATGAAAAAACTGGTCGGGAAGCTTATTGAGGAGATCTGATGTTTCTGAGGTATCTAACCTTTCTTAGGATAGTTAACGATGAATTTTCCGATATAGTAGTAAATGTTGAACTTCATCCGGACAGAGTAAGACTAAGCTTAGTAGACGATTCATGGATAGATGTTAGGTATCCGGTTGAGGATAAATTCTCATTCCACTGGCAGAGGGGTAGGAAGATATACAGAATTGATACAGCCCCTCACCACAGGAATATAAAGACATATCCGAGACATATCCACTTAGGTTCGGAAAATAATATCGTTGAGGACAATGTAACGGAAGAAGGTTCACCGGAGGAAAATTTCAGAAGATTTATGTTATGGGTGAGAAATATCCTCCAAAATGATTAATATTAAGCAAGCGATTACCATAGAAATAGACAAATATCTATCTTTTTCTTAAATTAATTAAAGGGAAAAACCTGCTGAAGTGGTTAGCTACACAAAAATAAATCCCACTTTATGGAAAGTCAAAGTTCAAGCTAAAAAGCCTTTCATGCTCTCTTTTGCCGAAGCATACGATCCTCTGTGGGAAGCCAGAATATACAAAGAGCAAAAAGGTTGAAACAGTCAAATCAATTGTTAAACTAATCTGTTAAATCTATCCTGCTCTATTCTGTCATTAATTTTTTCTGGATCAACGAAACAGAGAACCTCGAAATCGCAATCAGATACAAACATGGCTGGTTTGAAATCGGTTTAACTAGATTTTTTCACTCAACTAAGATCAGATTCAAACCGAGTTTCTTAAGCGTCTCAAAATTCCTGTCGAGAGTTGCCAATGGCAGTTTATGAGCCAAGCAAATCGAGCCGATGGAGAGATCTCTCAGGCTTATCATTCTCCCAGCATCCTTAACCTTCCTGTAAACCTCAGCTGCTACTTCAGCGGATCTGTCATCAAAAGGTAGTTTTTCAAATGAATCCAAAAAATCTATCTCTTTCAGTTTCGGAATCCCAATGAGTATCTCGAATTTGGTTACAACGGTTATGTAAAAGTGATTATCTATTGAAAGAACTCTTTTGAGGACCGTTTCATTACCTCTTGCCACTTCTATGATTACATTTGTATCAAGGACTGTCCCCATTTTTCAAAATCCTCCTTAAGACCATCTAACCTATTCTTCACTACTCTATACTCCTCCTCGCTAAGTATACCGAAAATCTTTATAAGAGCCTTTGCATTTCCCTCTCTGATCTTCAGAAGTTCTCTTATTACTTCTGAAAAGCTTCTTTTTCCTTTTATTCTCAAAAGCTCCTCATAAACATCGTCTGCTATGGTTACTGTCTTAACCATACTAAATTGAGTGCACTCAACTTATTTATGTTTTGTGACATTAATTTTCCAAATATAAGTACATGCATATCCACCTAAGTGCTTAATTTTTTCTTTCATTTTAACTGAGCATTTGATTTTGGAAGCCAGTATACCAGTTATGGTCGTCCACAACAGTAAGTAAACTCCTATTCAGCCATAAACTGCTTGGATCAACGAAACCGGTGATATAGATATCATCATCAGATACAAACCACAGGACTGGTTTGAGATTGGCTTAGCAATCTCAGCCACAACCTTTGCTGGATCCATAGGTTACCTATTCTACGACTGGAGAAAAGAGAAAGGAGATGAATGGACTGAAAAGATTAAAAGAAAAATCAAGAAACTCCTTAGACGAAAGTGATTTTAAAGCAACAGGGAAAATGGCTTGCTTGAGCAAAAAATATATAAACTACAAGAATAATTGAGTTATTCATGGAGTATTATCCAAGAAAAATAGAGGAGAAACTGGAGAAGTGGATTAAAAGAAAAGAGGCAATCATAATCAAAGGACCCAGACAGTCAGGAAAAACAACACTTCTACTGCATCTCAGGGAAAAGTTTGGTGGAGATTATGTAACCTTGGAAGATGATGAGATGTTAAATGCTTTTGAAAATGCACCAAAACAATTTATGAGTAGATTTATGAACAAAGAAGGAATTCTCTACATTGATGAAGCACAGTATTCAAAAAAGGCAGGGAAAACGATAAAATTGCTCTTCGATCTATTTTCGGATAAATTAAAAATTATTGTCACAGGTTCAGGATCTTTCGATATAAAGGTGGAAGTTGGAAAATATCTCGTTGGTAGAACGGTTTATTTCGAGCTTTTTCCGCTGGATTTTGAGGAATTCCTGATGTGGAAAGCAAAAGATCTCCACAAAATCTTCGTTGATTACAAAGAATCGCTTGCAAGCTTTATAAGGCAGGGTGATGAACCCCAACATCCTGCATTTGAGAGAGAATTTTACAACTTGCTTGAGGAATATCTAATCTATGGCGGCTTCCCGGCGGTTGTAAAGGAGGGTGATGAGGATACAAAAAAAGAATTGCTCAAAAACCTTACCCAGACTTATCTTGAAAAAGATATCTTCTTTTTCTTGAATATTAGACATCTGGAGAAATTCAGAAATTTCCTGAAATATTTGAGCTTCAACACGGGCTCTTTGCTTGAAATCTCAGGTGTAATGAGGGAACTGAATATGGATTACAGGACTGCAGAACACTACCTTTCAATTCTGAACAGTACATTTATAATTTCCCTTCTTCCACCCTTTCAGGGAAGCCTAACAACTGAGTTGAAAAAATCCAGAAGGATCTACTTTCTTGACACTGGTTTAAGGAATTCATTGATAAACAACTTCCTGACACTCGAAAGCAGAATAGACAGGGGCGTTCTACTGGAGAATTTCATATTCAATGAATTGAGATCGAATTTTGATTGTAAGATAAACTACTGGAGAACCACGGGAAAGGCAGAGGTTGATTTTATTCTAAACCTTGGTGATGAAATTGTGCCTGTAGAGGTAAAGAGCAGAAGTAAACTAACAAGGGGTTTTCTTAGCTTTTTAAGACATTATACGCCTAAAGTAGCTATTGTATTTACGGAAAGAGAGTTCGGTGTTAAAGTGATGGGAGTAACTAAGGTTGCCTTTGTTCCACACTTCTTCATTTAGCGAGAGGAGAACCTTTGAAAATGTGAAAGCATGAGCAATTTCAAGAAGATTACTTTACTCGGATTTACACTCCTGATAATCCCACTATGGTTTCTGCGATTATTCGATGATGAAATACTCTACTGGAATATGGCAAAAAACTTCGGAGAATTACTTCTCCCCCGATCATCTTTAGCTTTTCTGATTGCTTCACCTCTGATCAAGTTCTCTCCAGATATATATGTTCAAATAATGCTGCCAAGACTTTTGACTGCAGTTATTACAATAGCATGCTCACTGCTCATATACAGGATCTCTAAGGAATTTTATGGAGAGAGATCAGCCTTAAGTGTAGTAACTTCAACCTTCTCTCCTTTTTCTATTCTCTTCTGAGATCTATCGGACTCTTCTTGACTTATGTGGATAACCAGTAAAATTATGTAGATAATCAATGAAACATCCGATGAAAAACTTTTTCTACTCAGTTTAACCTCCCGGTTTAACTTCCTGTTCAGGAAAATATTCAGCTTAATATTCAGCTTAGTACTCAGCTTCCACTCTCTACGAAATCTGTAAAAAACTATTTTTAAATCAATTATACAAAGTTAAATTTAAATAAATAGACACTCTAACAAATTTCATGGACTTCGACATCAGGATGCCGATAGTTAAGCTTGACAGGACGAAAATAGCGATTCTGAAGGAGAAAATACTTGACCCCAACATCACGACAAGGAAACTCAGTCAGGTGCTAAAGGACAAATACGGGATCTCTCTAAGTCATGCGAGAATTGCAGAGATTCTGAAGGAGATGCGGGAGATGGAGGTGTTCAGAGAAACAGTTATTCCAAATGAGAACTACTTCATATTCTCTTTTATTGAGATGAGCTTCGACAACAAGAACTTTGCAGAAAACTGGAGGAGAACATACGAGTATCTGATAAACTCGCCCAATGTCATGCTCTTTTTCACGACAGACGGCATATTTCGCTGGAAGTTCATGATGGTTTTCAGGAGTTTTCAGGAGGTTTCCAGATGGGTGCACGGCTTCCTGAAGGACCATGGACAGCTCATCAGAGACATGAATCTGCAGATAGTCTATAGAATACTGAAATTCAAGTTTGATGATGCCCTTCTTTTGGACCTTCTATCAGGCTCTGAATCCCTGAATCAAACATTGTAAAGGTAATTACCTTTATTATTTTTCAAACTATACGAAATCCTTAAATACTTTGTTTACGATTTTAAGCTAATTGATTGAAAAAGTTTACAAGTTTTTAGTGGAGGGATAGGATGGGTAAAACCGTTGAGGATTTACCTCAGATAAAGCAGTTTAGAGAATGGTTTGAGAAAAGACACGACTATGCAAAAGAGTGGAAAAGGAAAAATGGTGGAAAAGTTGTTGGCTATTACTGCACTTACTGCCCTGAAGAAATTCTATACGCTGCTGGAGTACTTCCCGTAAGAATTCTCGGTTCCCACGAACCTGAGAGTATAACAAGACCGTTTCTCCATGATATGTACTGCCCCTTCTGCCACGATACTCTTGCTCAGGGACTGCAGGGGAGGTACGACTACCTTGATGGAATTACGCTGGCACAGTCATGCCTGCATATGAGGCAGTCTTATTTCAGCTTCGTAGACAGAGTACCCAACATTCAGTGGAGTTATTACATGCATTTTCCCCATGGAGTGAACAATCCCCATGCAGCGCCTTATCTCAGAGAAGAGATTGAAAAATTCAAGTCAGCAGTTGAGGAGTGGACCGGAACAACGATAACCAACAAAGAGCTGGATGAGGCGATTGAGGTTTATAACAAAAACCGCCAGCTCATGAAAAAAGTTTTTGAGTTGAGGAAGAGTGAGAATCCGCCAATTACAGGTTTACACGCAATGGAGATGGTGGCCTCCTCGCAAATGGTTGACAAAAAAGACCACAACGAGGTTTTAGAGTCTCTTCTGGAGGATCTGGAGGGAGCTGAGGTTGAAAGAGAAACTGGAACAAGGCTGATCCTGATAGGCAGTGAAGATGATGACAGGAGCTTTCTTGAATTGGTGGAATACGGAATAAACTATCCAGCGACCTTTGTCTATGAAGAGTGCTGCACAGGAGCGAGGTATTTCTGGGATGAAGTTAAACCAAACGAGGACAGGCTAATGGCTCTTGCAGAGAGATATGTTTACAGAATTCCATGTCCGGCAAAGGACTGGGCTGCCGGAAGTCTCATCAGAAGGAGATTTCAGCATATTGAAAGGGTGATCAAAGAATACAATGTAGAAGGGGCGATAATCGCTCAGATGAAATTCTGTGATCCCCACGAACTTGACATTCCGGCTCTGAGAGATCTGTTTGACAGATATGATGTGAAGCATTTAACCTTGGAGCTCGACATCACCCAGCCGGTCGGACAGTTCAGGACCCGTGTTGAGGCATTTTTGGAGGCAATGGGTGAGGAGGATCTGTTCTTCTGAGGTGAGATAATGGAAGTAAAGGTTAGACCGCTTGAATGTTGGGATGATTTTAAGAAGTATAGGGAAAGATATTACAGGAACTACTTAGAGGCAAAGGAAAAGGGTGGCATTAGGTGGGCGGGTTCTGCCTGGGCATTTGATGCGATACCTCACGGACTGGGAGAGGATGTTTATCCACTTACAGGAGAGCCATACGGAGCAACATGTGCATTTTTCCACGACTTCTCCAGGGAATGCTTAGAGACAATAGAGAGAAGAGGTGTTGCAAGAGATCTCTGCGGGTATATGAGGAATTACTGGGGTTCAATTGCCCTGAATAAGTATCTGCTCACTGACGGGACCTTGGTTGAACCATTTCCAAAACCTGATTTTAATTTCACAATCCACATCTGCTGTACCCATGCGAAGTGGTATCATTATGCAGCTGAGCTTGAAGGAGGCGTACCGACCTTCGCAGTTGATATCTCAGTAGGTCCTGGCTACCTGCTGGATGACAAGAAAATAGACTATGTTGTCAGGCAGCTAAATGATGCAATCTCCTGGATGGAGAAGATAACCGGGAGAGAATACGATGATGAGCTTTTAATTAAAGCTGTGTATGCAGAGGCAGACTCGATGTCGACCTGGGCAAAGATCTGCAAGCTGAATCAGGCAAAACCGGCTCCACTGGAAGAAAAATCGATGTTCAGTCTTTATGTGCTGAATCTCATCAACAGGTCGGATCCTGAAGTAGCGAAACTGTATCATAAACTTCACGATGAAGTTGAAAGCCGTGTTAAAAGAGGGATTGGCGCTTTAACCTATGAACAATTCAGATTTCTTACCGACAATCCACCTCCGTGGGCATTTCTCAAGGTTTACAGGTATCTTGAGAAGGAGTATGGGGCAGTCTCACTGGGAGCAATCTATACATTTGGTCTTGCCGGAGGATGGCTGGGAATGGATGAGAAGGGAGAAAAATGGATATGGGAACCAGCTCCAACTCCTGAGGAGGCTGGAGTTGAGATAACAAACAGAGAGGAGGCATTGAGGTGGACGGCAGAGTATAACCTCAGGTATAGAGCCTCATGGCAGCATGAATACTCTCACTGGATAAGAAAGCTGGAGACTTACCAGATGATAAAGGACTGGAAGGCAGATGCCATTATAATGCATGTAAACAGGGGTTGTGAGCTCTGGAACATGTCAACACTCGAGGTTAGAGACTATCTTGTTAAGCATGACATTCCGGTTGCAACTTATGAGGGAAATATGGCTGATCCTAGGGATTTTGATGAAGCAAGAACATTCAATGTGATAGATTCATTCATGCAGAGCTTGGGTATTGAAAAGATCTCTGAAAAGTAAGGTTGGAGGTGTGGAAAATGATCGTTGCCGGGATAGATGTGGGATCAAAATTTACGAAGGTCGTTCTGGTAAATGAGAACAGAGAGATTATCGGGACTTCAAATATAAGAACGGGTATAGATCATCAAAAAACAGTTGAAGAAGCTTTAAATGAAGCTTTCAAGTCTGCGGGAATCTCCAAGGATGATGTTGATAAGTTTGTTGCAACGGGATTTGGAAAGATCTCGGTTCCATTTGCAGATAGTGAACTGACACAGGTTGTTGCTGCTGGAAAGGGAGCTTATTTCGTATGGCCCACTGTTAGAACGGTTATTGAGGTTGGTGCGGAAGAATCGAGAGCTGTGAGGGTTGACGAGAGTGGAAACATAAAGGATTTTGCTTTGGCGGATAAGTGTGCTGCAGGAACAGGATCCTTCGTTGATGCTATGGTGAGGTATCTGGAAGTTCCCTTAGATGAGTTCGGAAGGATGGCTCTTGAGGCGAAGGAAGAGGTGCCGATGAATGCACAGTGTGTGATTTTTGCCGAGTCTGAAGTTGTCTCATTGCTGCATTCGAATGTGCCAAAGCCGGAGATATCCAGAGCAATTCATGGTGCAATAGCCGACAGAGTAGCTTCCATAGCGAGAAGAATCGCAATTGAAGATGATATTCTGGTGATAGGCGGACTTGCCAATGATATTGGCTTCATCGACGCCTTAAAGAGGGAACTTGGAGCAGAGGTTTATGTACCGGATAAATTTGCTCCAGAACTTGTTCCAGCATTGGGAGCAGCACTTTCCGGTTTGTAGTTTTTGGAGGTGATTTGATGGAGGTAATCCAGGAAAGCGAGTATTGGAGATGGCCAGAAACAGTCTGGATAGATGAGAGCAAGAACTGGAAAGAGGCTGAGGTAATCAGTTGTGGCATTGATCTGGGGTCGGTAAGTTCTCAGGCAGTCATCATGCTTGATGGCGAGCTTTACGCTTATTCCAATCTGAGAACGGGATCAAGCAGTTCAGCAAGTTCGGAAAAGGCACTCGGATCGATTCTGGAAAAGATTGGCGATATGAAAAGGGAGGATATACATTACATAGTTGGAACGGGATATGGTAGAGTTAGCATTCCCTTTGCTCATAAAACAATAACTGAAATTGCCTGTCATGGCAGAGGAGCCAATTATATCTATGGCTCAACCGTTAGAACTGTCTTGGATATGGGAGGACAGGATCTGAAGGCAATAAAAATCGACCATAGAGGAAAGGTTGTAAACTTTCTGATGAACGATAAGTGTGCTGCAGGAACGGGGAGAGGAATTGAGGTTGTGGCAGATTTGCTATCAATTCCGATAACAGAAGTAGGCTCGATGTCCCTTGAAGTTTATCCTGACAATG
The DNA here is from genome assembly GCA_002494625.1 of Archaeoglobus sp. UBA234. Lineage (GTDB taxonomy): Archaea > Halobacteriota > Archaeoglobi > Archaeoglobales > Archaeoglobaceae > Archaeoglobus_A. The sequence goes on along the minus strand of DACH01000020.1, from coordinate 165,089 downwards.
AGCCTGATCCAGTCAGTACAACCTGTATAGTATTTGGAAAATCAGAGATTCTTGGTTTGATAAGAAAAGGATGGCCCAAGGACAGAATACTCGCTGCATTCTTCAGATCTGTTGCTACAAGAGTTGTAGAGCTGCTTGAGAGGGTTGGAGTGGAATCTGACTTTGCGATTACAGGTGGAATTTCCAAGAATCCCGGGGTAACAAAAAGGGTTCAGGATATGCTGGGTATGAAAGCACTTGAGACAGAATATGATCCTCAGTTAGCCGGAGCAATAGGGGCTGCTCTGTTCGCTAAAGCTCTTTACGAAAAGCAAACAGGAAAAAGATAAACCCTCTATTTTTTTGAGGTGATTTTTTGATTGAGGTTGTTGCAGAAATTCTGGAGAATTTCAAGGGTGAAGTGAGTTTAATTAAAATTCTTCAAGAGATCCAGAACAACCTCGGTTATGTCCCTAAGGAGGCTGTTGATGAAATATCAAGAGCAACAGGCATATCACCATCACAGATATATGGTATTCTTACCTTTTACTCCCAGTTTCGCTTAACTCCTCCCGGAGAACACACGCTAAAAATTTGTCTTGGGACTGCGTGTCATATAATGGGTGGACATGAAATTTTTGAGCATTTAAAGAGCAAGTTTAGGATTATGGACAATGAAACAACAGAAGATGGGTTGTTTACGCTGAGTAAAGTCAGATGCTTAGGCTGCTGTGGTATGGCTCCTGTTATAATGATCGATGAAGACATCCACGGTAGGATGGACATCCAGAAAACTGAGAAGCTGGTCAGGAAATATGGGGGATATAGACACGAGACGGTCTGAAGAGGTGTTTTAATGACTGAGGTAAAGATTCTCATATGTCACGGCACAAGTGGACTGTCTGCTGGAGCATCTGAAGTCTATAAAAAGTTTGAGGAAGAGTTGAGCAAACAGGGATTGGAGAGGTGTGAGCTGATAAAAACAGGTGATAGAGGATATTTCAGAGATGTTCTGGTTGATATAATTCATCCTGAAACGGGAAGGGTTACTTATCAGGATATAACACCGGAAATTGTTCCGGAATTGGTTGAGAAACATGTTAAAAATGGGGAGGTTGTAAAAAAATACTCTGCAAGGAAAGCCTATCAGGATTTTTTTGCAGGTCAGAAAAGAATAGTTCTTAGAAGGTGCGGTGAGATCGATCCTGAAAATATAGAGTCCTATATTGAAGATAATGGATATAAGGCTTTGGAGAAGGCTATTAAAGGAATGGATCCTGAAGAGGTGATTGAAGAAATAAAGAAATCAGGTTTGAGGGGTAGAGGTGGGGCAGGATTTCCTACAGGAGTTAAATGGGAATTATGCAGAGCTCAAAAAAATCAACCCAAGTTTGTAATCTGTAATGCTGATGAAGGAGATCCAGGGGCTTTTATGGACAGGAGTGTGCTGGAAGGAGACCCTCATGCTGTTTTGGAAGGGATGGCGATAGCTGGATATGCTATTGGTTCAAATGAAGGGTATATTTATTGCAGAGCTGAATATCCTCTGGCGATAAGGAGACTCAGAATCGCCATCTCTCAGGCTAAGGAAAATGGTTTCATTGGTGAGAATATTCTTGGTACAGGTTTTTCATTCGATGTCAAACTAATTGAGGGGGCTGGAGCCTTTGTCTGTGGTGAGGAAACTGCTTTGATAGCTTCAATAGAAGGAAAAAGAGGTATGCCAAAACCAAGACCTCCATTTCCGGTTCAGAGGGGTCTCTGGAGTAAACCGACGATAATAAACAATGTCGAAACCCTGGCTAATGTTCCTTATATTATACTGAGGGGGGGAGACTGGTATGCCTCCCTTGGAACTGAAAAGAGCAAAGGTACAAAGGTTTTTGCCCTTGCTGGAAAGGTGAGGAATACGGGCTTGGTCGAAGTCCCTCTGGGTACAACGATCAGAGACCTCCTGTATGGGCCTGGAGGGGGACCGGCTAAAAAGATGAGGAAGATAAAGGCGATTCAGATTGGAGGGCCATCGGGGGGCTGTATACCAGAAAATCTCTTCGACACTCCAATAGACTTTGACTCCCTCGTTGGGGCAGGAGCCATAATGGGCTCCGGTGGATTGATAGTGCTCGACGACTCGACATGTATGGTTGATCTTGCCAGATTCTTCCTGAGTTTCACCAGTGATGAATCATGCGGGAAGTGCTTTCCATGCAGATTGGGTTTAAAAAAGATGCTTGAGGTTCTGAACAAAATCGTCAGCGGAAATGGAGAGCTTAAGGATGTGGAATTCCTTGAGAATCTGGCAAAGAGCATTATGGAAACTTCCCTCTGTAGTCTGGGTAAGACCGCTCCAAATCCGGTTCTGACAACTTTAAAGTATTTCAGAGAGGAATATGAGGCGCACATTATAGAGAAAAGATGTCCGGCAAACCAGTGTGTTGCTTTGCTCGGATTCGAGATTAACGAGGAAAAGTGCACTCAATGCGGGAAGTGTGCTAAAGCCTGTCCTGAAAATGCAATAGCCTGGAAAAAAGGAGAATACGCTAAAATTGACAGAGAGAAGTGCATAAAGTGCAAATCATGCATAGAGGCGTGTGATTTCATGGCAATAGAATAGGTGATTGTATGCCGAGTCTTAAAATCAATGATTTGGAAGTAAAGGTTGAAGAAGGATCAACAGTTCTTGATGCAATCAGAGCTGCCGGAGTTTATGTGCCAACACTCTGTTATCATCCCGATCTTGTCCCTCATGGAGCCTGCAGATTGTGTATAGTTGAGATCGAAGGGATTAAAGGATTTCCCACATCATGTACAACCCCTGCAGAGGATGGAATGGTCGTTTACACTGATACAGAGAGAGTTAAAGAGTTAAGAAGAGAGATTCTCTCCCTAATTCTCGAACAACATCCTCATGAATGCATAATTTGCCCTCAAAGGGAGGGTTGCAGCAGAACGCAGTGTTCATCCAATGTTCCGGAGGATGAGAGATGCTGCCCTGTTTTTGATGTGTGTGAGTTCAGAAAGGTTGTGGAATATGTCGGGATCAGGGAAGGAACTCCAAAGTACATTCCAAGGAAAATATCCGGGATTGAAGAACCCTTCTTCATCCGTGATCCGGAACTTTGCATAGTCTGCGGGAGATGTGTGAGGGTATGTCAGGATGTAATCGGTGCATCAGTTCTGGAATTTGTTTATAAAAGTTCTGACATTACGGTATCTACTGCCTACAATCTGCCTCTTGCAGAAGTTGGCTGCCGATTTGACGGTTGCTGCGTTGAAGTCTGCCCCACAGGAGCGCTTCGAGATCGAACGAGAAAATGGGACACTCCACCATGTGATGGTTCATGTCCCCTTGATTATAAGCCATCTTATATGGTTTATTTAACCTCAAAGAAGGATTTCAGGAGCGCTGTAGAGTCCATTCAGAGCAGGACAGCTCTTCCTGGGATAGTCAGCTACATCTGCCAGGCTCCCTGTGAGAGAGACTGCAGAAGGGGTACGCTGAATGAACCGATCTCGATAAGGGCTATTGAAAGGTTTTTGATGGATAATTATAAGGCTGATTTACCTGAAAGGAAGTCAGAAAACGGTAAAAAAGTTGCAGTTATTGGTTCAGGACCAGCAGGTCTTTCTGCTGCCTACTGGTTTTCACTGTTAGGATACTCGGTTACTGTTTTCGAAGCCGAGTCTGAGATAGGAGGTGGACTGAGATTCATTCCTGAATTCAAACTCCCCCGGGACATATTAGAGAAGGAAATAAACAAAATAGCCAGCTTAGGAGTGGAATTCAAAACAAATGCAAGAGTAAGCAGCCTGGATGAACTTGCAGACTTTGATGCAGTCCTTTTAACTGTTGGGAGACAGAAAAGCGATAGAGATCTAAGCGGTAGAGATCTGAGAAAAATAATATCGGAAGTTATCTCGGGTAGAGAGCCAGAATTTAAGAGTGTAGCTTTGATTGGAGGGATACTGTCTCTTGACACAGCAAGAACCTTGGTGAGATCTGGAGTAGAGGTTGTTTTCATTTCAAACAGGCTGGATATTCATATGGGTGAACTGGAGGAGGCAGAGAGAGAAGGCGTGAGAATTTACAAGGGTGAAGCTAAGGTCCAGGAGGTTGAGGGAGGATTCGAGGTTCTTGTGGATGGGCAGAGAATTGCTGTGGATGAGGTTATTTACGATAACTATGTGGTGGATGAGGAACTGGGAGTAAGAATTAAGGATGGTTTGATTGTTATCAAGCATAACTTTGAAACCTCTAAGAGGGGTGTTTTTGCAGCAGGTTCTGCAGTCCTTGATGAGTTCTCCATAGCAAAATCGCTTGCAACAGTGAGAAGAGCTGTAGAGGAGATAGATAAGTTCCTTGGTGGAAATGGATTCTCTCAAGTCGTTTTACAGGAAAGACCAGATTTCTGGTTGGGGAGAATTGCCAACTTCGTGGAGTTGAAGAGGGTGAAGATGCCAGTTTCTGAGGGAAAGGATTTTGAGCTTGTTGAGCTGGGCTTTGGAAAAGATGAAGCTGTATCAGAGGCTATCAGATGTCTCAGATGTGATCTCAGACTAAGGCTTGAGTCACCACCTCTACCACCTGAGGAATTTATGGAGCTGGCAGCAGAGAAAATAGCATCAGCTCCTGAAACAGAAGGGGTTGTGAGACTTTTTGATGCAGAAATGAATGTGATATTCATAAAAGGAACCGAGAATATCAGGTCTTTGCTGGAAGAATACTTAGAAGATCCAGATGTGAAGTATTTTGCCTATGAGGAGGATAAGATGTTTACAAAAAGGGAGAGCGAGCTGATACAGGAGTTCCTCCAGAAACATGGCAGGATGCCGAAATACAATGATGAGCTGGATGATCTCTTCTGAACTTTGCAATATTATTTAAATTCCTGTTTGGATTTCTTTTTACTTCCTTTTTTACACCCCCAGAAAAATAAAAGATCAGATCTCAAATTTTACTCCGGCTCCCAGCTGAAGGTATTTTGAGGGCTCAAGTTTTGCTATTTCACCTGCGAAGGCAACTCCCGAGCAGTGGCAGGGGGCGATAACATCGAGTTTTCTGAGCTCCTCTATGGTTGGATTTACTCTCTCCTTTCCGGAGAAAATAAGGTGAAAACCTCCAGCGACAAGATATGGTTTCTCTCCCGTGAGTTCCTCAGCATGTCTGAGAATGTTCACAACCCCTGAATGTGCACAGCCGGTTATTACAGCCAGCCCCTTCTTTGTTTTGATGTAAAGGGACATATCATCACTCATCTCATCATGTATAAACCTTCCATCTTCCAGCCTGAAGGTCTCAGGGGTTTTTTCAAACTCAGTAACTCTTTTTACCTCTCCGCTCAGAGTGACACCAGGAGCTATCTTAAAGGCATCTCTGACAAGATAAAGTCTGGCTTTCTCCCTTACGACCTGTTCACTGAAGGGCAGTGAGCCATCAACAAGTCTTTCCCTCACCCAGAGAAAGCTCGGTTTGAATATATCGGGATGTGCCAGAACCGGGGCATTAATCCTTTCAAGAACCCTCATCAAACCTCCGGTATGGTCAAAGTGTCTGTGACTCAGTACAACAAAATTAACTGCATCCCAGTCGAGATTGAACTCTTTCCAGTTATGCTCGATAGCGTATCCTGCTCCGGTGTCCAGAAGTATCCCAATCTCTTCATCTCCTTTCAACTTCAAAAACATGGAAAATCCATATTCTCCAATGAACTTACCGGGTCTGGGTACGAAGTTATCAGCTAAAACAAATAACTCAGCCTTTTTTACCTCTCCAAAAGACTCACCGAACATGATGCACATTCAGCGGGGAAAAAGATAAATCTTTTCATTTTAAACATTTTAAGATGATAATTCATGAGAAAGAACTCTATAACAGATTCCATGTTTTCAGGAATAGGGATGATGCCGGAGAGCAGCTTGCCAGCTTTATCTCAAAAAATATTGATTTATCCAAAGAAGACAGTGTTTTGGCTATTCCAGCAGGAGGAGTTCCTGTTGCATGCAGAATGGCGAAAAAACTCGGTTTAATTCTCAGGCTAATTCCTGTCTCAAAAATCCTTTTTCCCTGGACAACAGAGGCAGGCTTTGGGGCAATAAATGTTTTTGGTGATGTTATTTTGAATGAAAGGGCAATTGAGGCTTTTGGTCTTGGGGAAGATGCTATAAAAAAGCAGATAGAGGAGACTCGAAAAAGGCTCAGGAAAAGGATAGAGATAATTCCAGAGCATCTTCTGCAGCTGGGGGGAAGGAGGGCGATACTGGTGGATGATGGTCTCGCCTCAGGATATACCATGCTTGCAGCCATAAAAGGTGCTGAAAGATTTTACGATAGCATTGTTGCGTCCATCCCAACAGCATCGGAAAGATCTTTGAGGGTTCTTGAAAGGGAATGCGAGGTAATCGCTGTACTGAATGTAAGGGATATCTATCCTTTCGCTGTTGCTGATGCTTACGTTGAGTGGAAAGATGTTGATGAGGCTGAGATGATCGGGCTTCTGAGTACAGATAAATCTTAAAAAAGATATTGCGGATATAGAATGATTAATAATCTAAAGAAAATAATAAATACCCTCTTTCCAATTCTATATAAGGCATGGGGAGCTGCGCAGCGGTGGAAGAATTCTCTGAAGTTAGAGTTACAGACAGGAAAGGAGAAGAGTACATTATCAGATTGTACGACCACACAAAAGATAGAGAAAAGGTTATTGAGATGTACGAAACTTTCAATCCTGAGCTGAGGTGTCTTGGACTTCCCCCTACCACGAGAAAGGGTATAGAAAACTGGATTGATTATCTTGCTTCATCGGGTTTCGGTTTGGTGGCTGAGAGAGATGGTAGAATAATCGGACATGTTGTGATTGTTCCAACTGAGGATAAGAAGAATGTTGATGTTACAATTTTTGTTCATCAGGATGCGCAGAATCGAGGGGTTGGACAGGAGCTGATGAAAAGAATAATTGAGTACGCGAAAAAAGCTGGATACAGAGGGATTATGCTCGTGACTGAAAGAACAAATGCAAGAGCGATTCATGTTTACAGAAAACTCGGTTTTGAAGTAGTTGATCCTTATTTTGAGTATGATATGTATTTGGATTTGAGAGATGGAAAATAAGAAAGCGACCATCTCCTCCTTTCGGCTTTCACTGCAGCCTCTTTCTGGTGTATGCCCTAAGAATATCTCCTTTTGTAAAGAAGCCTATCAACCTTTCACTATTTAACGGATCAACAACGGGGAAGTGGGAAATGTCTCTGTTCCCAGCTTTGAGTATGACTTCTTCGAGTGTCTCATGTGGGTAGGCTTTTATCACATCAGTCGTCATTATGTCGAGGACATACAGATTCTGTATATCTTCTATGTTCTCAAAATCCGAGTGGGTGACTATACCTACAAGCTTGCCATCTCTCACAACGGGGAACCCCATGTGTCCTGTTTTAGCCATCATTCTTGAAAGCTCTGAAACGGGCATGTCTTCTCTTACAGTTATGACATCTTTTTTCATTACATCCTCCACTCTAATCGTCCGCATCAGATTGACATCCATTTCCTGATCGATGATTATTCCTCTTCTCCTGAGCTTGAGGGTGTATATCGTATCTTCTGAAAAGAATCTGAACAGGGTGCTGCTAATGACACTTGCAAACATTAGAGGGAGTATGATGGCATAGTCTCCTGTCATCTCAAAAACAATGATTATTGAAGTTAGAATCGCTCTGCTTACCCCTGCAAAAACTGCAGCCATTCCAACAATCGCATATGCTACATAATTTGCTGTTATAGCAGGAAAGAGTGATTGCAGAAGCATCCCATAAGCTCCACCCAGCATCGCACCTATGTAAAGGGATGGAGCAAACACACCTCCCGACCCACCGGATCCGAGAGTGATAGAGGTTGCAAGTATTTTGAGAAATATAAGAGCCAGCACAACCTCAAAAATCAGTTTATCTCCGAAGAGGAGTTCGATTGTATCATATCCAACACCAAAGGTGTGAGTTTTTCCTGTGTAGATGTAGATTATCAGTCCTATAATTCCCACCAAGAGTCCACCAATGGAGGGTTTAACAAATTCAGGAATTTTCAGGAGGTCGAAGAAGTCCTCAATCCTGTACAGTGTTCTGGAATAGCTCAGGGCAACAACTCCTGCGAGTATCCCGAGGAGGAGGTAGAAGATAATTTCATAGGGTGTATTGAGGCTGTAAGGTGGAACCTCAAAAACAAAGGCAGTTTTTACTCCGAGCAGGGATAGCAGAAGTCTTGAGGTTATGGTTGCAAAGACAGAGGATATGACTATTGGGGTAAGAGACCTTATTTTCACCTCCCTCAGGATAAGTTCGAGGGAGAAAAGAACTGCAGCAATCGGTGTGTTGAAGGTTCCCGCGATTCCACCCGCAGCCCCACACGCAACAAGAACTTTTGTCTGGTAGGGTGTGAGCCTGAGTAGTTGGGCAATGGTTGAGCCTGTTGCGGAACCCATCTGAACTATCGGCCCCTCTCTTCCTGCTGATCCCCCGGAACCTATACAGATGGATGAAGCAAGAGCCTTGACGGCAACGACTCTGGGTCTGATTCTTCCGCCATGAAGTGCAACAGCATTCATGACCTCTGGAACTCCATGTCCCTTCGCCTCTGGAGCGAAGTAGTATGTGAGAATCCCGACAAAAATCCCACCAATGGCAGGAATCACTGCGATATAGTATGGTTGAGCAAAATCAAGTAGTGATCCAATTCCGTTGAAGAATAAACCGTCAAAACCGAAAATCAGGTATCTGAAGCCGATAGCTATGAATCCACAGATTATTCCCGTAATTATTGCCAGTGTGTTGAACATCACCACATTTGAGAAAATTTCTGACACCCTCTGCAATCTCTCGACCATGGTATCATCTCTCATTACGGTTATAGAAGGAAGAACTCTTTAGCTTAAAGTCCTCTTCAGGACAACGAATTGTTCAAATTTCAGAGGAGGGAGATTAAAAATTTATCGATATCTCCCATTTTCGGATTTTAAAAAAACCGGGAATTCAAGCTTTCAGTACTGGGTTGATCTTTTGCAATCTGTATTGTTTAAGAGGTTAATGGAAAGTGTTGTACTGAAAACTCTTGAATCAGGCACAGCAGCTTTTATCTCAGAGTAGATTCTATCTGCATCCTCTCCTGCGAAATTTCTTTTTTCAAACTCCTTTTCCTCAATTACATACAGTTTTCCGAGTCTGGCGGCATGAAGGGCAGCCTCAAGATTTTTTAGATTACCTTTTCCAACACTCAGAGATGTTAGGACAACAATATCTGCCTTTTCTATTAATTCGAGGTTCTTCCTGTGGGATTCCTCACCTATCTCAGAAAATGGGTTCTCTGAAACAACTTCTCCTTTGAGGTCTGTTATCGTCATCCAGTCAGAATCAAGAACATTCAGAACACCGGCAGAGACCCTGTATCCACTCTCCCAGAGTCTTCTTATGAGGTCAGAACCGCTCCCTCCTCCGCATATTACATGAACCCGCCTGTTTTTCCCGGATGTTCTCCTGAAAGCAGGAATGACATATAGTTTTCCACCAATCCTCTTGACCTCCACCTCGGCTCCAAAGACTTTTCTGATATTTTCGGGAGTGATTACCTCATCCGGGGTTCCAGCACTGAATATAATGCCGTCTCTAACCAGAAGAAGCCTATCACAGTAGGCTGAGGCAAGATTTATATCATGTATGGCGATTATTGCAGAGCTACCCCGGGATACTTTCTCTTTTATCAACTCCATAATCTCAAGCTGGGAGGAAATATCAAGGTGTGAGGTTGGCTCATCTAAGAGAAGAATGCTGCTTTCCTGAGCGAAAACTCGTGCAAGAAGAGTTTTTTGCTTTTCTCCACCACTCAACTCAGAAAATTTTCTTTTCCTGTAATTGAGCATTCCAATAGAACTCAAAGCTCTCTCAACAGCATCGAAATCTTTGCTATCCGGACTCAGACCACCCAAGTGCGGAGTTCTTCCAAGCATTACTATGTCTTCAACAAGCAAACCGCTCTCAAACGACTCCTGTGGAAGGTAACCTATCATACGGGCAATCTCTTTAAGACTGAGATTCCGAATATCCTGCCCGTCTATCAGAATTATTCCATCTAATGGTCTTAGAACACCATATATGGCTCTGAGGAGCGTCGATTTTCCGCTGCCGTTTGGGCCGAGGATTCCCAGAATCTCTCCTCTCCCCAGACTGAAGGCCATCCCTTTCAACACTTCTACACTTCCGAGCTTTACCTTAAGACCCCTTATTTCAAGCTCCAAGTTTACTCCTCCTCAGAAGGTACAGAAAGAAGGGGGCACCGAGGAGGGCGGTGATAATCCCAACCGGTACCTCACCCTCTGTTATTGTTCTTGAAATCAGGTCTACGAAGGGCATGAATGCAGAACCTGCAAGCATTGAGGATGGCAGGAGATTTCGGTGGTTCTCTCCAACTATGAGCCTCATGACATGGGGTGTTATCAATCCAACAAAGCCTATTACTCCACTTACTGAAACAGAGGCAGATGTAAGAAGGGCGGATGCAGTTATAACTCTCTTTTTAAATCTCTCAACATCCACTCCAACGCTGAGAGCATGCTCCTCTCCCAAAAGTATTGCGTTGAGGTTCCAGGATGAAAACAGGAGATAAACTGAGGACAGGGCAATGGGGATAAAAACCACCTGCACTTTTAACCAGCTGGCAGTCCAGAAACCACCCATTATCCAGAAAACCACCTGATACATGTCCCTGGCTGATAAATATATCAGGAGAGAGGTCACTCCCGACAGAAAGGCTGCCATAGCCACTCCGGCGAGGAGAAGTGTGTAAACAGGTAAACCATTCTCTGCTCTTCCAATTCTGTAAACAACCCATGCGGTGATGAGGGACAGCAGAAAGGCTGAGAAGACAATATTTACGGTTGATGCTATTCCCACCAGTATTACAAGGGCGGCTCCAACACTCGCCCCCCCTGATATGCCGAGGATATAGGGATCTGCGAGGGGATTTCTGAAGAGAGCCTGAAGAGAACAACCGGCAACAGCAAGCCCCGCTCCGACAAGCATCGATGTCAGGGTTCTGGGTAAGCGGTAGCTTATGATGATTTTATAAGCCTCCGGCTTACCTGCGATAAGATCGGAAATTCCGACACCAGATGACCCAATACCCACTCCTGCAAGAAGTGCAATCAGATTGGCAGCTAATAGTAGAATGATTATGACTGGAATTCTCAAAGTTCTGTCGTCTCCCATGCCAACACCAAATCCATTAAACATGACTGAGAATAAATATCATTTTACTTTGATTTAATAAAGTTTCTGTAATTTTCATCGCTCTCTTAAAGCTCTGAGAATTCTGAGAAGAATATTCTCCTCAATTTCCCGGCTTATTCTTATAAACCTGCCTTCAAGAGCAAAAAACCCCCTTTCAAATCTATAAGCTCGTTTAAATGGATAAATTCTGGTTCTTTTTCCTCCAAGTCTTTCAACGATGGCCTCATCAACATCCAGATCTCTCTCAAGCCTGAGTGTTATAGACAGGTCATCACCTACAGCAACAACCGATATCCTGCTGCAAAGGCTTTTTAACTCATCCTGAAGCTCCCAGGGTTTAAGGTTTCTCTCTCTGGCTCTGTGGTAGAGCAGAAGTATCTCATTCAGCTCATCTTCAAGCATTGTCCATCATCCTGAAAATTTCTGGAAGCACATCTGTTACCATTCCCTTTTCCCTTATATTCTCTTTCAGGCTGGATGCGTGAATGATTGCAAAGCCCGTGGAATCATCGTAGTTCAGACCACCATGTGCTCCGTTGTAATCTGATTTTTCAAACTGGTAACCTTTTTTTGCAGTTATTACGAAGTCTCCACATCTTCCGTTTCTAATCAAACCCATCACCCTTCTCTTTGCTTCGGGATACTCCTCACCAAACTCAAAATCATTGATACTCATTATTTCATCCTTGAAAGCGACTTTTACATCCCCCTCTTCTCTGAAAAAGACGAATTCTATTGAATCTGCATCCATAGCCATATCCAGAACCTTTTGCCGTAGCGAATCATTCAGGAGGTATAGATGTGACATTCTTGGTCCGCTTGAGGCGTAAATCAGCTCAGCTCTTCTGCCGGTTCTTCTCTCGTATTCGTGGGGATCTATGTTTGTGAAGGCATTGACTTCACTGAAAACCTCAGTCAGATCAACCCTGTATTTCCTCCCTCTTTTGACTCTGCTCTGTCCGTGATCGGTCAGAATTGCGATGATGGGTTCGCAAAATTTGCTGACATTTTTATAAAGCTTTTCAATCTCCTCATCTGCATCTCTTATGGCATCTTCGGCGGAATCATAGATGTAAGGTTTACCCTGCACACCTTCGAGGCTATCAGGCCCATACAGGTGACTTGCAGCATCAGACTCCATAAACCAGGTTACTCCAAATCTACAGCCAGCTTCAATTGCTTTTGTAGTGTTTCTGACAGCTATTTCCTGCTGAAGAACATGGAGTGGAAAGAGTTTTTTTATCAGTTTTTTAACAAATGAGGATTTTTTAGCTCCTCTGTGCCTGGCAAATCTCCTGAGAAAACTCAGATTCCCAACAGATGTTATGCCCTTATCCAGCCCTGGTTTTATGAAGCTCATCTTCAAATCAGCTCCTTTTCTGACGAGATCAACGCTGAAAGTTCTCAGCCCCTTCTCTTTTGCAATTTCAAAACTGGTTTTGGCGATAAGATGCTCATCGTTGAGGTTTGTTGATGCATCCACCCAGTTATCAGGCATTGTTAGCTCAAAATCATAGCCTATGAACTCTTTTCTTTCCCGGTGATACCATGATTGACCCACCAGACCATGAGTAGATGGAAATTTGGCAGTTGAGATCGAAGCATGTCCGCTAACCGTGGCGGAGGGGAAAACTGTGTAGCATTCCCTGAAAACAATTGCGTTTTTTGAAAGCTCCTCGATAAAGGGAAGCTTTCCATCGTTCATGAGCTTCCAGAATGTTTTGTTGTTCACACCGTCGAGAATAATTGTGATAAAGCATTTCATTGATTCGGAGTGAGAGCTGTGAAATAAAACATTTTTTAATTTCCAGTGGGTTTCCTTAGTTTCAAGTATGTTCTTTTGCCTAACATTTCAGAATGCATACCAGAATGTTGCTGTGAAATTTGTAAATGAACGCAAAAATTTAAGTAATTATTAATATAAAATTATGGGAGTAATAGGTGGTGGTGCTATGAGAACCCTCCCCGATTCGATGAGTGATGCTGAGGTGTTTGCGGAGCTTGAAAGGTATGCTTCAGGAGATCTTGATCCTCACACCAGGAGAATGTGGGGACACATATACTATGCCGGGCTTTCAGATGTCGTTGAAATAGCAAGAAGGGCATACACGATGTTTATGGATAAGACAATGCTTGATTTCACGGTCTATCCGAGCATTCTTCGAATGGAGAATGATGTGGTTGCAATGACTGCAAGTTTGCTCAATTCAGATGACTCTGTTGTTGGAAACTTCACCTATGGTGGAACGGAGAGCATTATGCTGGCTTTAAAGGCTGCAAGAGATTACTTTAAAAAGAAAAAAGGAGAAAACGGAGAAGTTATTCTTCCATCAACAGCTCATCCAGCCTTTTACAAATCTGCTGAGTTTCTTGGCTTGAAGCCTGTGAGAGTAGGTCTTGATGATGACCTCAAAGCCAGTGTAGAGGAAGTCAAAGAGGCTGTAAGCAAAAAAACCGCGATGATAGTGGGATCAGCTCCAAATTATCCTTTTGGAGTGATGGACGATATAAAAGCCCTATCAGAAATAGCCCAGGACAGGAAAATCTGGATGCATGTTGATGCATGCCTTGGAGGGTTTGTTCTTCCATTTTTCAGGAAGCTTGGGGAGAAAGTTCCAGATTTCGACTTCTCTCTTGAAGGTGTCAGCTCAATATCTGCAGACCTTCACAAGTATGGCTATGCTCCAAGAGGAGCTTCAGTTCTTCTGCACAGAGGGAGTGAGCTAAGAGAGAACCATGTCTTTGTGATGGCAAGCTGGCCCGGATATCCGATAGTGAACACAGCAGTTCTCTCAACAAGGTCAGCTGGAACTCTTGCAGCCTCATGGGCGGTTATGCACTATCTGGGTGAGAAGGGGTATCTAAGGCTTTCTGAGATGATTTTAAAGGCTAAGAGGAAGTTGATAAAGGAGTTACCATCTATTGGACTGGAACTTATTGGAAAACCAGAGGGAAGTGTATTGGCTTTCACATCAGAGCTGAATGTTTTCAGAATCTCATCGATTATGGCGGAGAAGGGATGGTATGTCCAATCACAGCCGGGCTCAAAGCATCTGAACTTTCCGAAGAGCCTCCACTTTTCAGTGAATCCGGGTCATGCGGAGGTTGTGGACTCTTTTGTTCAGGATATGAAGGATGCTGTTGAAAAGGCAAAAGGTTCTGAGGAAATTGATCTGAGTAGCTTTATGACGGGAGATATGGATATAATCTCATCCCTCGGAATTTCAGAGGGTGAGCTACCTGAGAATATGGAAATGATAAATGAACTGATACATGTGATGCCTCCAGAGGTTGTTGAGGAGATCTTCAGGAAAATAGTTAACGAGATGCTTTTCAAACCTTCAAGGTATTGAGTCAGGAATGGGTATCTGTAGCATTTAACTCTCTGTAAATTTTTTTCAGCTTGCTGTAAAGCTCCTTGTAAACCCTGAACAATCTGTCGTAGATGAGAGTGCTATCCGGATCAGGTTTGAAAACTCTATCAACCTGGAATTTCTGAACAGCAGACTCAAAGCTATCTCTCCTTAGAGCAACAGATGAAATTGTTGCAAGCCCTCTTACTCCACTTTGCTCCGGGTTTTTAATCCTTTTAACAGGTCTTTTTATTGCATCAGCGACAATCTGGCACCAGATGTTGAAAAGTGTTCCACCACCGACTATACTCACCTCTTTCTGCTGCTTGGTCATCTTCTCCATGTGGGTGTAGATCCACTTTATGTTGAGTGCCACACCCTCCATCATACTCCTCAGGACTTCCCCCCTTCCGTGGTCAAGGCTTATATTTATCAGACCACCCCTGACATAGGGGTCATCTATTGGGGCTCTTTCTCCATAGAGCCATGGCATGAAAATGAGCCTTCCTACCTCAGCTTTTTCGGCCATCTCCTCAACTTCCCTGTATCTCCCTTCTATACCAACAAGCCTCATTGCCCACTCCAAGGCTCCCGCTGCAACCTCCTGCTCGGCTATCAGCAGGTACCTCTCAGGAATCGCACTCATCAGACTCCCGATGAAATGGAAGACATCTGTTTTTCTTTTTGTGATATGCCCTGCTACCCAGTTGCTCGTTCCTATGTATATGTGGAGCTCATCCGGCATTACTGCTCCTGAACCAACCGCTGATGCACATACATCTCCTGCACCGACAACAACAGGAACTGATCTTCTCAATCCGAGCTCCTCGGCTACTTCTGCTTTGAGCTCTCCAGCAATATCTGTTGATTGCCTTATCTCAGGAAACATTTCTGCACTTAAGTTGTAATCCTTGAGCAGGGAACTGCTCCACTCCACTCCGCCTTTCCTGGTGTCTGCGAGCCAAGTGAGATGTGCCTCATCAGGACTGGTGACTGTCTCATCCGTTGCTCTGTTAATCAGAAACCCTTTAACATCCAGTATTTTTTTAGCTTTGCCGAAAACATCAGGTTCATTCTCCCTTATCCAGATGATTTTTGAAATTGCATCCTTTCCTGTTTTGCTCGGTGCCCCTCCTGTTATTCTCAGAAATTTCAGAAGTTTGAAGATAGAATAACCCTGGACCTTTATGAAACCCTTCCATATGTCTTCTGGCAATCCTGCAGCTCTTTCGTCAAGCCATATTATTATGTCTCTCAGAGGTTCCCCCTCTTTATCAATCGGGAGAACACCAGCCATATGGGCACCAAAAATGATTGCCTTAACCTCTTCTAAACCTAAATCCTCAATAGCCTCTCTGGATACCTCTATGACACTATTCCAGAGCTTTTCGGGCTCTTTTTCTGCCCATCCTTTTTTTGGATAGTTTATTACAGCTTTTGTTGAGGCTTTTGAGAGAATCTCATATGTCTTTATATCAACCACAGCAGACTTTATGGAGGTTGTACCGACATCAACAGTCAGAACGCACTCTTTTTCCTCCGGCATAGGAGACCACTGTAATTCAAATAACTTTCCAATCTTTTATAATTTTCTATAATTTGAAATATCAATGCTATCTGTGAAAAGTATATTTCAGCGATTGTTGTTGTAGCTGTCAGGAAAAATTTGGGTCCATCTGGACTGGACTCACTGGCTTTGATATAGGGATTTATCTGTTGTATGGAGAGAAGATAACTTTCAAATCATCTCTTTAGTCTTTTAGTGTCTCCAATTTTATGAAAAGCAATCGTATGGATTGTTTTAGACCAGATTAACTCTCGACAATCTTCATTTCAAAAACAGAAAACTCGGGAAGTGAGCTCACCCGGGTTCGAATTGAGACTTACACCTTGTAAGGACGATGAACGATTGTCTGAGGGAATTTCCAACTATCTCTATGAAGTTTCAGTAAACTATTGTCTTAGCCTTAGTGTGTCAAAACCGCAAGCTCGGAAAGTAATCGATTTGTTTAACTATGCCTACCTATCCAAATCGTCTCTTCAAGATCTTTGAAATGCTTATCCCCTGTAATAACTTTAGCCTTCTTCATCCTTGTAGTAGCCAGTATTATAGCATCTGCAAAACTTGGGGTGTTAAGTTTCAGTTTTGTAGCTTTTTCTCTCATCTCTATACTACATTTCGAGGCTTCGATGGCAATTTTGGTATCTATTCCAATAATCTCAGCAACTTCTAACATCCATTCAAGCCTTTTCATAACTAATTCTTCGCCATAGCCTTCCCTTATATACTTTCTTGCAACCTCTGCAAGAACTATGTCTGGCAAGAATACAGCATCACTTTCCAAAATAAGATTTTTAACCTTTTCACCTTCAGTACTTCCTCTAAAAAGCTCGATCCATGCGTAACTGTCAACTACGATCCTCAATCCTATCCTCCTCCGTGAAACTCTGGATGTTATCGATTCCAAACATCTCTTCAAGTCTCTTTTTCTTATGCTCCTTTATTAAGAGTCCTATAACCTCGTTTATACTCCTCAAACCCAGTTTTCTCTTCAAGATGTCGAGTTCTCTGGATGTAGTTTTATCTACTCTTATCGTGGTATTCATGTATATCAATATGCATTAAGATTTAATAAAACTTGTGTCTCACAGCGACCTACAACCTTATTAAATTCCCCCGATCTCCAGCCGCTCATCATCAAAAGGTTGAAAATCAGCATTAATCTCTTTCCCACATCATCAACCCTCTTCAACTATCTTCAAGCCATATTTTTGAAAGATAAGTTTAATAGACGATTCTCAGAAGTTATAAACAAGTTATTGGATTTTTTGAGGACTGACAACACCATGAAAATCTATATTTTAAGAATTAGTGGGCTCGCCCGGATTCGAATTGAGACTTACACCTTGTAAGGGGCGACGATTGGGGAGGAGGAACAGTCTTTTAGCGATATTGTATGAATATGGTAAATATCTAAAAAATATATAGTATAGGTGCTACAAATCAAAGGAAAAGAGAAATCTCACAAAGAGTCTGAGATTTTGGAAATTAAATACAAGCATCTGTCTCTAATATTTAGCTACTTGACTTAGGTTATTGTAACTAACTCGGAAAGTGGAGAAGTACATCTTGTTTCGAGGGGGGCTTGTGAGTTGTCGAAACGAGTTTTGCAAATCAACCCAAAAGACAGCAGAACAAGATAATAATTTATACTTTGCAGACAGTTTAATTTTGTGAAGGAGATAACGATCAAAGTTCCCGAGTGGATGAATGAAGATGAAGTAAAGAAGATGGTAGAGGGGTATGTAGTCAAGAAAAAGCTCGTGGAAAAATATTATTCTCTGATTGAGGGAGTAGATTTCAGTGAGGTTGAGAGAGAAAGCAGGGAGTTTAGAAAATCCTTCAAACTCAGGAATGCTCGTTGACACTTCAATTCTAGTAGAATATTCGAAGCGAATGTATATCGAAGAACTTGTCGGAAGCAACATTTCGGTTATAACTCTGTTAGAAGTTTTTGAGGTATTTCAAACATTGTCGTAATATGGGGGGTCTGTAAAGACAGCATCGAAGTGGTTGTCTGGGAAGGGAAGTTCGGTGGCTGATGCTAAGAAAATATAAGGAATCTGAATTGCGTTCATAACCTTCCAGCCTCCACTCTTACTCGATAAACAAATTCCTCAACTCTTTCAAGCAAGTTCACCATTTCGAGAAGCTCATTATCGGATATTCTGTAATATTCATGGGCTATGAGATTTCTAAGAAATATGAGTCTTTTGAAACATTTAAGCTCCTCTTCACTAATGTATCCTTCTTTCTCAAGCAGTTCGAAAAGCTCCCATATGTCGATGGAAAGCCAAGCCTCTTCTTTGTGACGATATACTGAGCAATTCCTATAAGCGAGTTGACAGCCTGAAAACATTCCATTGCAAGGGTGTTGTAGATTAAGTAATCGGAAACATCTTTGTATTTGAGATTTAAAGCACCTTTTAGATGTCTTTCGAACCGAATTATGTATTCTATTAGCCTCATCCAAGCACCTCAGACGAAATGGTTCGGTACAGGTGTGTTGTATCGAGATACTCTCTCATCACCCTCATTTTTATTTGGAGAAGCTCTTCCTCATCCCTCACGAAAAGCTCCTTACCGTATTTGAACACCTCAAACTTTATGTGGAGGGGAAGACGGTGAAACAAAATCACTTCTGTATTTGGTGACGAAAAGCTCGCTATCTCCGCCTCGCTTTCAGCAGTAGGATTTCTCAAGATAACAGCTATGTCTACATCCGACATCGGTGTTTGTTCTCCCTTTGCGTATGAACCAAAAAGATAAACGGCAATAACATTCGGATGGGTTTTTATGCGAGTGACAATTCTCTCAACCTTTTCTGTTAGTTTTTGCATGATTGTAATTTTAACTAAGATATTTTTAATACTTTTTATAATTCTTTTTGACTCTTTGAGACTTTTTAATATTTTTTTGCCTTAATAGTAGGTTTTACTGTAGAATCTACTTCTCCTGAAGGTGTATTTAGGGGTTTTGTTTATTTAGTGATGTGTTCTTTTGGCTTTAATTAAAATCAAACTTATTGGGCAAAATTTAAAGGTTTACAATACAAATTCTTATCATGGGTCTTGAAATTCAAAGCACAAATCTCCTTCTTGTGGCGTTAGTTATTTCTTCGTTACTGTCTTTTTCAATTTCTATAGTCTATTTTGAGTATCTTAAAAAAGGAGGGTCATGGAGAATTGCATTTCAGTTTTTCGTGTTTTTACCCGTTCTTGTATCCCTAATCACAATTTTTTACATTGCCATAACCTCAAATCCTATAACAACTGTTTTGTATTATTTCATTTCCTTCTTTGTATTACTGCTTTTTGTAGGAAAACTACCGAGATTCAAGTGCAGAAAAATGGAAGAATTCGACAAAATCGAGAATTTACCCGTTTTCATTTGTTATGAGAAAAAAGGCAAAATTTACAACGCATGGTACAACTTAAAAAAGAAAGAAATCGGGATTACAAAAAGCCTCTTTGAAATTTTATCAGAAGAAGAAAGAAGAGCTGTCTTCTATCATGAGATTGGACATTCAAAAGTAAAATTTTGGGACTTAATGACAAGACTTACCTGTTTCTTGTGGCTCATATCAGTATCTCTGATTCTAACCATGTGCGGTTTGATAGTGTTTCTGTCAGGTTATAATTGGCTAAACAAGATTGTTTTCTCAGCAACTTATCTTGCATTTCTCCCGATATATGCTGTGTCTTTCATGATTTCAAGCTGGGTAAATGAGCATGAAGCTGATGGTTATGCTGTGCGAAGTATTGGATTCAAACCAAAAGCTCAGGCACTCATAAAACTTCATGTTTACAGTAGTTTGAAAGGTTGTGAGAATACAATTTCTGCTATTGAATTCCCAAATTCATTCGACTTGGAGGAACTGTCTTTTTACTATGTTTTAAAAGCTATAATTAGGAGAGTCTTCATATATATGTATCCTCAAACTGTTCTGAACCAGCCTTTACCTGAGACTCATCCTCCTTTGAGGTTGAGGTTAGAGAAAATCGTTAAAGTCCAAAACAATGAATAGTTCAGTTTACTAAGTTTTTAATCTATAGAGCCTATAAATTTGAAATCAGGCTAAGCCACCGAAAATAATAATTTCGAACATTAAATAAAATAACTATGCAAAAGGTCAATTGGGGCGACATTCGGCTAATAGCATTGGCAAGTTTCATTTTCATCTGTTTTGCTGAGATTCCAGTTTTGAATCTTTATCCACTAAGTCAAGTTATTTCTGTATATCCTTTTTTGATTTCTTTAGTTCTCGCTTTTTTAGTAATCGTGTACAAAGTGTACAAAACGAGAAAGTCAAAGAGAGAGTTTAGAACCTTATTAAGACTGATTGCAACCTTGATCGTGTTATTCTGGCTTTTTCTACAAATTTCAGCAATTATTGCTATTGAGGGAGGATACTACAACACTAAGGTTGAGTATTATCAATATTTCAAGGGGAATCTTACGCTCGGTGATGAGTTGAATTCTTCTTGGGCATTAGTGGTTAAATATAGGGATGAGTTTGAAGGAACTTATGGCAGAGAGGAAGCTATACCTAACAGAGTTTTACTCAGCAATAATTTTTTTACTGGATTTACACACTGATTCTGGCTTATCTTGAATGGTTTGATGGAGTTGAGAAATTAATTGTTTTACAGAAAAAAGGAAATTGTGGCGAATTTGCTATTGCTGTTAAAACTCTTTTACGAGATGTTGGAGGGCTGAAAACGAGAATAGTCCATATGGAGGGATTCGACCATGCTTTTCCTGAAATTTACTGGAACGGAACTGGTGGGTTTTTGATGGAATATTTACGACACCAAACCACCCTGTGAAGGTTAAATTATGTGCTGAACAGTTGAAAGAAAATTACAGAAATGTTTACGAGAACATCTATAACCTGAAAGAGGATGAAACTGGAACATCTGTTTTAGCTGAACATGGTTTTAAAGCTGTAAATATTACGATTTTTGCAATAGTTGACCTGACCTCAAACAAATCAGACGATAAACCAACAGAAAATGCAGAAATAGAAATATTTGCATTGAGAAACTGGTATGATCCACTTGTTGATAGAGGCAAAACGGATGAGAAGGGAATGTATCAAACCGTGCTGAGAAGCTATGGAGATTACGTTATAGTGGCTAAATCATCAGATGGTCGGTTTGCGGGTGTTTTAGGGGTTGATGGCGGTGATTTGGGGAATGGAGATGATATTGTTGTTAGATTACAAAAATATGAGTAAAAGTTTTTATCTGAACCGATTCTTGGGTTTAGGGGGCGAAAAGGATTTTAAAACTTCCGAACAGTGCTGGAGCACTCCAACTACCTATTCTATCGCACTTGAGTAACTCCCGGTAGCACCACTTATTGGGTTTATTTCAATATAATCCCAAATCATTCCCAATGCTTGCCTTACCATGGCAGGTGAAGTAGCTTCAGAATTAATCTGCTATGTGCAAAACTATTGACAAAAAATACTACTCTATCAAATCCAATCGCTAAATAGCTCACAACAGCCCTCGCATACTCCTCGCTTACTTCCTTAACCGGAAAGGTTTCTTCGATGAATGAACGCTTGATGGGGAACTCTTTTGGTTCGTTCATTTAATCAGCCTCTAAATCTTCCAAAATTCTAATTATTTCAGGCTTGAGTCGGGGAATCTCGATCTTTATTGCATCCCATACAAGCTTGTAATCAATACCAAAGTAAGCATGGATAAGTATATCTCTCATTCCAGCCATCCTTCTCCACGGAATATTTGGATATCTTTCTTTGATTTCTTCAGGAACTCTTTTTGTAGCCTCTCCAATTATTTCGAATTTTCTTATTACAGCACTGCTAACCAAATCATTTTCAACAAAATCCTCATAATCCATACCCTCAACAAACGATTCTATGGCTTCCATTGCCTCAAGTATGTCCCTAAGAAAAAGCCTGTAATCTCTTTTCATACTGTGACAACCTCTTTCAGTATTAGATCTCTTAATTCTGACCTCAAAGCTCTTTCAGAAACAACATCAACTTTAACACCTATCCGCTCTTCAAGAAACTCTGCAAGTCCAACCAGATCAAAGAGCGTCGCACCCTCCTCAAATCTGACGAGAACATCAACATCGCTCTCAGGTTTCTCTTCGCCACGCACGTAAGAACCAAACACTCCCACTATCTCAGCCTTGAACTCTCTTCTTATCTCCCCTCTATGCTTTTTCAGTATTTCCTTTATTTCGTCAAGTGTCTTCATTTACCTCTACCTTGGACTAACCTCTAATTACCCAAATACTCTCTTTATCCCTTTAACATTATCGAAATCCACATCATTGCTGATAATTACCCCATCACAGTACTTCAAAGCAAGAGACGCATGGATCCATCTCTCGGTAAAATTCTGTATCTCTCAACGAGTTTCTGGGCATTCTCGCAGATGGAATAATCAACGTCGAGAAACTCAATAAAGGGCATTCTAAGCAGAACTTTCCCAGCTTTAATGCTCTCTTCCACACCAGCAACTTTTCTTACGGCATAAGCGATCTCATCCCATGTCAGCGATGAAGTGTAAGCTTTAAACTCACCATCTGATGCTCTTCTGAGATACTCCTTCGATTTCTCAGCAACATCTCCAGAATACAGAATGGTGTAGATGAAGATGTTGGAGTCAATGTAGGCGCTCTTCAACCTGCCCATAGTACAACCTCTTCATCTCTTCGGGTCTGGGAGCTTCAAGCTTTTTCTTAACGATTGAGATTAACTCCTCTACATAATCCCTGCCCGTTTTTTCCGGTTTGATGATTATCTCGTCCCCTCTGATTTCAAAAACAACTTTTTCGCCCTCTTTTAAGCCAAACTTTTCTCGGATTTCTTTTGGGATCGTAACTAGCCCCTTCTTTCCAACAACTCTGATTCTTACCATTAGGTATGAATTTGGTTTGAAGGTTAAAAAATTTGCCATTATAGATTTTCCCCGAACCGATGAGCCTAAGAATATACTTCTTTGTCGTACTGTCTGGGATCACTTTTTTGTTTCACCAAGTTTCATGTCTATCGTAAAACTCACATTCTGTTATAACTTTTAAATTTTATTATGCGAAACTTTTATCTTGTTTTACTTTTTTAGACTCTTATGGAGCTTGAAGGAATTTGGTGGCTACCTGAAAGGCCAGAGCATAAAGTAGAAGGTACACTTAATATATACGATAATCATTCGTCGTTGTTGGAATTGAAAGATTTCTTAATTGAATCGGAGTTAGAGGATCTTTCAGTTGAGGATGATAAACTGGAAACGATATCAGCAATACATGGAGTTATATTTGAGGGTGGCGAAGAAGTAACACTTCTTGAATGCTTACGAGTTGGAGTTAGATACAATAAGTTAATAGAATTTGGAGCAACGCGAAAAGAGCAGGAGATAAAACCCCTGATTACAATTGTTGGTAAGCATATTGACTCATTATCTGAGCTTAAAATTAAAAAAATAATGTCGAGAATTCCAAAATTAGATTTCTGGTTTACGCGAAATAGCTGTAGCGATTTAATAAAGTTTGATGAAAGAACAATAAAAATCACAACTGGTGAAAAACAGATTTTCTGCAAGAAATTTAATGAGTTTACATTTAAAGTAATCTGTTTTGTAGATTATTCTATCAATCAAAAAGGTATGAGCTATACTTTAAAACACGTAAAGATCGAGCCTTATGTCGTATTGGAGTTTAAATATGCCAAAAATCTAAAAGATTGCTATGATTTATTATCTAAACTAATTAGTTTATTTACCATAGCTGTTTTAGATAAAGTTCATATATCCGAAATCATCTGTACATCGGCAGATAATCCATTAGAGGGCTTTAAAGTCTACGTCCCAGTGGAGTACTGCAAAATTTCTGCAGAACCTAAGTTTATCCATTCAGATCGTATTCTATTTGATTTTGGCCAGTTTAAAAACCGTATTTGTATCAGAAATTGGCTATCGATGTATGAAAGATTGAAGTTACTGTGTGAGTATTACTTATCAACAATAACAAATGAAAACATACCTATAGATTACAAATTCCTAAATTTAGTCATAGCTTTGGAGTTTTATCATAGATATTCGTGGAGGTTTGAACAACACAAAATTGAGCCAGATAAGTGGTCTAAGATTAAAGAACAAATAACAGCATTCTTACTGGATGAGTTGAAATCGAAGTCCGAGATTACTGATAAAGAAGTAGAGCATATAAATCAAAAAATAGAGTTTGTTTATGAAAAAAGCCTTCGACGTCGTTTACTTGAAATTATAAGGTATTTAGAAGCTGGAGGGGTAATGTTTTGTAATAGTGAAGAACGGGACGAATTTATACATAGTGTTACTCAAATTAGAAACCGACTTGTACATGGACTTTCTGGTGATGAAGCTTTCGATTATAACTATGAGATACTGCTAGCTTTAACTAACAAGCTTAAAGTTATTGTAGAGAGTGTAATATTACACGAACTCGGATTTAACAAAGAAGAAATAAAGATTTTTGCTGAAAAGAGATCAAAAGAGTTAGCAGAGTGGAAGTTAATATCCCCTTGGTAGGTCAAATACAAAGTGACTCCTCCAATGATATCCTCAGGATTTCATTGTAAACACCTAAACCTTCTCCACTCTCCCCTACCATTTCCACTCATCACAGGCACAACAAGCCTCACAGTTTCAACCTTCTCAACAACCTCAAGCTTTTCTGCTGGGTTGTTTATTATGTAGAGTACCGGACTTATCGCTGCATTCTCAACAACATACAGCCAGTACTGCTCCGTGAATCGTTTAGCCTTAAACCACTCGTTCGGAGTTAATGCAACATCTCTGGTAGTTGCCCTCGCTTTCACTTCGATGTATCTAACCCCTCCATCCTTGTCGACTGACCGAATATCGTATTCCAGATTCTTATCGGAAACATCCTCTGGGTTCCTCCCTTGCATTCTTTCATACGCCATTGTAACTTCCATGCCAATCTTCTCAATTTCCTCATCGCTAACCATTTCGTCTCCTGCCACAACCCTGATAACACCTACGATCTTTGGTATGCTGACAGTCAGATTCTTCTCCCTCTCTATCTCTCATTTCAGCTCCTCCAAAGCTTTCTCGTACTCTTTCTTTCCTCCCTCTACCACCTGTATTGCTATGTCCATCTTTACTCCTTTCTTCCTCCTCTCTTCATATTCGATCAATTTCAGGTCGTATTTTCTAATCAGGGTTTCAAGGGATTTTACTCCATATTTCTCCTTAATTTCCGCCTGTCTGAGTCTCTCCCTTAAGAGTTTCATCCTTGAAGTCCATCAGGGATCTTATTGCATAACCCTCAGCTTCTCTTTTCAGACCATCTTCAATACTGTAGCTACCATTGTGCGGAGCCAAATCCCAGATAATTGAAGGATTCAGTTCTCTGATCTCTTGAAGTCAATATACACAACAACACAAACTATGTTCCACATGGAACAAGTTGGAACATACCCTGAATCAACAGCGAGATACCTGCAATCATCCAGAAACATCCAGAAACCAGGTATTTCCCCACATTCAAATTTCCTTACAAAATTCAATATTTCCAAAAAAATTAAAACCAAGCTTCCACAGCCTAAAACCAGCTTACCACACCTCTATGCTCTATCCAACCCCTGCACAACTCTCAACCAAGAAAATAAGTGGGCTCGCCCGGATTCGAACCGGGGACCTCCGCCTTGTAAGGGCGACGTCATAACCACTAGACCACGAGCCCCTTTCAGCATTATCAACCCATTGTTATTAAAGCTTAACGATAACAGGATTGGTGGCAGCATAAGGAGACTCGGGGAAAGTTTAAAATAGACATTTGATTTAAGGTTTAGAAATTTGAGGTGGTGAAAAATTGAACGATAGTCTGAGAGAAAAGGTAATAGCCCTTTCTGATGCTATTTCAGAAACCGAAGAGTATGCTGATTTTGTGCAGAAGGAAGAGATCTTAAAGGCTGATACAGAAACACAGGAGCTTTTGATGGAGTTTCAGCAGAAGCAGCAGGATTTTATAAGCAAGCAGTTATCAGGAGAAGTTGATCAGGAATTGCTTAATCAATTAACTGAGCTTCAAACAAAGCTTAAAGCCCAGGAAAGTCTTACAAATTTCCTTGATTCTTATGTGAAGCTTCTCGATCTTCTTGGAGAGGTTGCTGACCTTATAAGTGACAGAATCAAGGTTGATTTTGCAGAAGTGTATAGACAGAGGTAAATTCGGCTCTGTGAAGTGAAACACATTTAATTTTTGATTTTTTTACTTTTTGTTCAGATTAATTTGAGTTGCTGGTTTGGGGCAGGAGTAAAATTTGAGTCAAAGTAAATCTTATATCGGTATCTTAACCCCCAGAAATCACTCTCATAACCCTGATCTCACCCTTTTCCACTTTGTCATCCAAGGGAACTGGGGATCCATCTTTAACGATTATAACGGTCTCGGGATTAATGTTAAAAATATTTAAAAGGTCAATATATGTACTCCCCTCTGGAATCTCTATGGACTTCTCTTTCTCAGGAAATCCAATAAAAAAGATCTTAACTTCTGTCATTTTCTCTGAAGTTTGATGTAAGTCTATATGTCACTCCTCCTCTCCGAGGAGGTCTTTTGCAATTGTTTTTATATCTTCCTTCCCACCTCGAGTTAGTGCCTCGTGCTTGATATCATCCATGTTCTTCTGCAAAAGTTTTTCATCCTTGGTCGCAAGTTTGGAAGTGCCTTTTTTTCTAAAAAGTCTCCACTTAAAACGCCTCATGTTGATCAATTTAGATTATGTCTGTTCACGGTAATAATACTTTCGAATGACTTCATGAGAAAATAATATCTCATAAGAATATAAAATTTTCTTAGCCTCTATTTAAAAACAGAAAGCAATTCCTGCCGTTTATGATCTATTAAAACTTTTTTGAGGGCTTTTTTTATGCTCTCTGTCTCTCCCCTCTTTGCTGAAACTGGATGAATCCTGTGTTTCCAGTTTGTCCATGGGGGAATCATCCCGAGTTTTTCAGCCACATTGTTCAGAACATAATTCCTTTTCTCAACCTTATCCATTTTGTTCACTGCAACAAAAACCGGAAAGCTAAACTCGTTTAGAAAGTCGAACATCTCGATATCGACTGGTATTTCTCCTCTTTTTTCCCATCTTTCGACTATATCCAAGAAGGATTTTCCATCAATTACATGTACTGCAGCAATTATTCTACCGGCGTTTCCCTCTATGTAATGGACTAT
Organism: Archaeoglobus sp. UBA234; assembly: GCA_002494625.1. Taxonomy (GTDB): domain Archaea; phylum Halobacteriota; class Archaeoglobi; order Archaeoglobales; family Archaeoglobaceae; genus Archaeoglobus_A. The sequence continues at coordinate 137,696 of DACH01000020.1, read as the reverse complement.
AAAGTCCTTTACTCTCTCACTAAAATCTCTGCTGACACCATGGATATAGCCGTATCCAGGCAGGTCTGTGATGAGTAAATCTCTGTAGCTGAAAGTGTTGGGTTTTATTGTTGTTCCGGGTTTTCTGCCTTTTCTCACATCAACTCCAAAAAGACTGGAAAAAAGGGTTGATTTACCGACATTTGATCTTCCAGCGAAGATGATTTCAATACTTATCTTTCTGGAATTCATGATATTCTTGGGTTAATTCAGCACTGGACAATTAAAGTCCATAGTAAAGGTTCAGAATGAAGACAAGAGCACCGATCACAATCCCTAAGGCAAAAATGCTTTTCGGATTTATTTTAATCTGTGTCTTTTCCTCCTCGAAGTATCTCATTATTCCTGCCGATGACATCAGCGGCGGTGTTTTTGTCTTTCTCTGTTTTGCCATAGTGTCTCATGAGATAATTTTGTATTTAACTTTAATGGTTTTGCTGAAAACATCGGAATCAATTTTATACTGAAGGAAGGCGAAGGATTTTTTACAACATGATGGCATTAAAGGTATGGAAATTCCTGTGCATCTCATAAAAGTTGAAGATGGAGATGTGGTTGTTGAGGTGGGTGTGTTCGATACTGCATCTCTCACCTTTGAGGAGAGGGAAGTTGAAGCTGAAAAAGCTCTTTTGCAGTCTTTCTTTAACTCCCATGTTCATCTTGCAGATTCAGTTGCAATGGAACCGCCTCAGATGCCCCTTGACAGGCTTGTGGGTCCTGGTGGATACAAATTCAGTGTTCTGCAGAGGGCAAAAAAAGAGGAGATTGTAGAGGCGAGCAGAAATTCCATAGTCCAGGCAGCTTCAGCCGGGACAACCTCTTTTTGCGACTTCAGAGAGGGTGGAGTGGATGGATTGAAGCTTTTAAAGGAAGCTGACCAGTATGGGAGGGTTGTAGCTCTCGGAAGACCAGGTAGCATTGAGGAAGCTGAAAAAATTCTTCAAATTGCAGATGGTTTTGGAATGAGCAGTGTTAGAGATCATGACTTCTCTTTTCTTGAAGAACTCAGAACCCTTGCAAGGAAAAGAAAAAAGATCTTTGCAATCCATGCAGGAGAGAGAGATAATCAGGATGTCGAGAAAGCTCTTGCTCTTGAGCCGGATATTCTTATACACATGAATCAGGCGTCTTCAGAAAACCTCAAAAGAGCGATGGAAGAGATGATTCCGATTGTCTCCTGCATGAGATCGAATTATCTTTTCGGATTGGAAAATCGCAGTAACTATGAGAGACTTGCAGAATATGAGGTGTGGGCTCTTGGAACGGATAATGTGATGCTTGCAAATCCTTCCATACTGGCTGAGCTTAACTTTTCTGCTTATATTGTTAATTCACATTCTGTCCTCCGTGCAGCCTTCAAAGGCTTTGAAATTTTTAAAAGAAAGAATGCATGGCTTCTTATGGATTTGAAGGAGTTCAGAAATTCGAGGGACATAATCTCGACAATCGTCAGAAGGACAACTGAAAGAAATATTGTGGGGGTGTTTGATAGCCTCAACCTGTAACCGGAATTTTATCTCTGGCAATATGCTTTTTTAATTTTAACATTTTGGGAAAACTATTTATTTAATTGGAATCTGCTTTTGGTGACATGAAGGCAAGTGATGTGATGAACACAGATGTAGTTTATGCAACTCTTCCCAACACGAGAGAAAGGGTACTTGACCTCTTCAAAAAATATGAAATTTCAGCAGTCCCTGTGTTGAAGAATGACCGCCTTGTTGGAATAGTAACCAGAAAAGATATTCTCAGAAAGGTTGAGGAGGACCAGCTTGCTCTGCTCATGACTCCAAACCCTGTAACCGTTCAGGTTGATGACTCACTCAAAAAGGTTGTTGAGATTTTTGTGAATACGCAGTTCAGAAGACTGCCAGTGCTCGATGGAGAGAAGCTTGCCGGTATAATCACTCTGAGGGATGTTATCAACAAGATTGCAGAAATGGAGATTGATGAACCTGTGAAGGATTATGTAACAAACTCAACTGTTTGTGTTTGGGCTGAAACTCCACTGAATATCGTTGGAGAAATCATGCGACTCAGCAACTCTGAGCTTTGCCCGGTTCTGGATGAGAACGCTTCTGTCATAGGTTTGATTGATGAAAAAATCATGCTTACGGAGACATTAATTGAAGAATTCTTAGAGGAAAGCCGGTATTCATCGTCAAGTGACAGCGAGGACTCCTGGATGTGGGATTCAATAAGAGATTATAGTATAAAATACTTTGAAGTGAGTGTTGTAAAGCTACCCAAAGAACCTGTGAGGAACTTCATCAAGCAGGCAGTTTTTGTGTACCCTCAGACGAGAATTTCAAAGGTTGCAAGGGAAATGGTCAGGCATGATATAGATCACATGCCTGTTCTGGATGCTGATGAAAGACTTACCGGCATGGTTCACGACAGGGAACTGATAAAGGTTCTTCTGGAGAAAGATTAACTGTTAATTTAATCTTCGATTTTTCAATCCTGAAAAAGCATTATTTTTCCCTGTGTTTTTCGTTTCTCTCGAGCACTTCAATAACCTTCTCGAGAACCTCCTTCTTAACCTCTTCAGTCTCTCTATCAGCGTCAACAACAACAGCTTCGGGGATTGAGAGAAATATCTCCCTTACCTTCCTCAGATACTCGCTTTTCTCAAACTCATTTGGTTCTCCTCTTTTTTTAACTCTTTTAAGGGCTTTCTCTGGAGGCAAATCAAGTACTATAAGTAAATCTGGTTTTGGAGCAATTTTCTCGTTTCTATCTCTCAACTCTTCTGTGTCGAAGCCAAGAGCTCCCTGATAGGCTATGGTGGAGTAGTAGTATCTATCCATTATCACAACCATTCCCTTCTCAAGGGCAGGAATTATGTTCTCTTTTGCATCGTATTCCCTATCCTTTAAAAAAAGTTCAAGCTCCTCTTCAGGAGAGAGTCTTGAGCTATACGACTCCTTTATTTTTCTACCCCATGGACTATCGGTTGGTTCTTTAAGCAAAATAACTTCGTAGCCAATTTCTATTAGCCTGTTTTTCAGGAACTCCGCAACAGTTGTTTTACCGGAACCATCGATACCCTCTATTGCTATCAGCACAGCCAAAACTGGTATTTCATGTTGAAAAAATTAACTGATTTATGCCTCAGCCGAGTGTTTAGCCTTAAAAGATCTGACTCTTACAAATCAAAAGACTATCTGAAGCCTATTCAAGACTGACATTAATAAATCAGAAGCTTGTGGAGAGAATCAAAAACGGAAAGATCCATGATACAACAAAAAGCTTCTCTTAGAATTTTACAAAGAGTTTATAATCAACAATCACTCAGAAGCGAGAATTCACAACCTAATCTACCATTTAATAAAGATAGTGGAGTAATTCTTCTCTCGATTTGGAAAAAGCTGGTAGAGAAAACATAAAGGAAATACTTTTCTGGGTTTAAGAGCGAAATCTCTCACTAAAAACAGAGAAACTACAGAACTGCCCTGAGGGAGTCATTGACATCTTCAAAAGCGAAGTCTGTCGGAAATTTCGGTGAAGGAACTCAAGTGGGCGAGGGAAAGAGAAATGGAGAATTCTGATCTGATTCACAGGCTCGTCTACGCAAGCGGGTACCTGATGGTAAAAGGGATAAATGTGTGACGATGCTCTTTTATAGCTTCAATTCACAGTTTTCCAAGTTTGTTTATTTCAATTTACTCTCATATTCTAATTGCAGGTTTCCTCATGAGCATGTCTTGCAAACCCTCTCCAAGAAGGTTTGAGGCAATTAGGGTTATTGTTGCCATCATTCCGGGTATTAAAACCAGATGTGGTGATGTAAACACATATGAAAATCCCTCTCGTATCATTGTGCCCCACTCGGGAGTTGGGGGCTGCACCCCTGCTCCGAGGAAACCAATACTGGCGATCGAGATAACCTTGCGTCCAAAGTCGAATGAGGCAAGAACTATTGCTGGCTGGATTGTGTTTGGAACTATGTGTTTAAAAATAAGGTAAAAAGAATCGGCACCCATGAGAGATGTGAGCAAAATAAAGTCCTTGTTTTTTACCTCTATAATTGAGGCCCTGATCATCCTGGCATACTTTGGCCAGCCAGTAATCGATAGAGCCAGTGCTAAATTCTGTATAGAAGGTCCAATTGCCGCAATAATTGCAAGAGATACTACTAAGCTTGGCAAAGAGAGGAATATGTCCGTAAATCTCATTAAAACTTCATCAACAATTCTGCCACAGTAACCGGAAACCACTCCAACGAGCAAACCTATTGTTAGGGCAAGTAAGGTCACGAGAGATGCTATCAGAAATGATACTTTTCCTCCATACAGAATTCGGGTAAAAACGTCCCTTCCGAAATGATCCGTTCCAAATATGTGCCTCGAATCTGGTGGAAGTAACCTCTCCTGGAGATTTTGTTCATCATACTTGTAAGGTGAGATCAAAGGAGCTAATGCAAATGCGAGTGTCAGTGAAAGCAGCATCGAAGCCCCAATGACGAACTTCTTCGAAATCGCTTTCATTGATATCTCACCTCTGGATTTATGATGGTGTATAGAACATCAGTGATTGCGTTGATCGTAATGAATAATCCCCCTATTACGATCATGCAAGCTTGTATCACCGGCAGATCTTTTGACAAGATTGCACCGGTAAGCAAGCTTCCCATACCGGGCCATGCAAAAAGTGTTTCAACGATCACACTACCCTCGAGGAGCCATGCAAGCTCGAGTCCGGCGTATGTGATAACCGGGATTAAAGAGTTTCTTAGAACATGTCTCCTTATGATGAGCCATTTTCCAAGCCCCTTCGATTTTGCCGTGAGTATGTAATCCTTAGACAGCGTTTCTACAACACTTGCTCTTGTCACTCTTGAAGTAACTGCCACATAACCTGCAGCAAGCGTTATCGCTGGGAGTATCAGATTTTCAAAAGAGCTGTAGCCCGCTGCTGGCAGAATGTGGAGTTTAACTGCAAACACTATCATCAGTACAATTCCGAGGAAAAAACTCGGAAGTGAGTCAATTAGGGACAAACCGACTAAAATCATAGTGTCTGCGATTGAGCCTTTTTTGATACCAGCCAAGAATCCTGTTAGAAGTGAGATAGGAAAAGCTATTAAAAATGCCGTAATCGCCAAGAGAGCTGTCATGGGAAATCGATCAGCTATCAACTCTAAAACTGGCTGTCCAGTAACAAATGATCTCCCCCAGTCTCCGTTGAGATACATCCAGAGCCATTTGAGGTAAAGGATGTGTGGAGGCACATCCAAGCCGAGTTCTTCTTTTACAGCTTCAACAATTTCAGGTGAAGGAAATTCTCCACCCATCCTCTCCCATGCCACAAGTGTCGCTGGATCACCTGGAGCAATCAGGAATAGCAAAAATGACACTAATGAGAGTGCGAACAGAGTTGCTAAGGAAATAAAAAATTTTTTAATGTATCTTCTGTATTTCATCGTTGAACTCAGCTTTCCGCTACCTTGTACACTCTCTCAAGATGATAACAGAACTCGTTTATATGTCCTTCATAGTTCTTCACATTCTTTCGAACTGCATCGATGTTCATATAGTAGTCCAACACAATCACTGGCGATTCCTTGTAAATTATTTCCTGCACTTTTTGGTACATTTCCAGCCTCTTGTCAAAATCAAATGTCTCTCTGGCTTTTTCCAGTAGTTCATCTACAGTGTCATTATTCCAGCCATAGGCTCCCCATCCCGCTTTCTTCCTGCTTGAGTGGTAGTCCTGCATCAGGTTGTAGTCTGGATCCGGGACGAAGAATAATCCTCTGCCTAAAAGTATCATGTCAAAATCTCCCTTCTCTCTTATCTCTTTTAGTGCTGCGTAACTCATGATCTCAAGCTCTACTTTTATTCCAACTTTCTTCAGCTGGTGCTGTATTGCCTCAGCAATAACAGGTAGTTCTGCTCTCTCCTGGTATGTAATAAACTTCACGACCATCTCCTCCATAGTGTTGACGTTCTCTAATACTCCATCTCCATCCAGATCCTTCCATCCCGACTCTTCAAGCAGTTTCTTAGCCTTTTCTGGGTTATATGGGTAGGGATTCAGTTCTTTATTTGCCCATATCAGCAGTGGTGGAAACAGTGATCCTGCTGGCATCCCGGCACCATTGAGGATCTCTTTATCGATAGATTCTCTATCAATTGCGTACTGGAGTGCAAATCTCACTCTTTTATCGTTAAATGGCTCTTTCAGACAATTTAGCTGTATCATTCTGACTCTGGTTATCTCGTATTTAATGATCTCGATGTCTGGAGATTTCTCCAGCTCCGGTATGCTTTGAGGTGGTAACAGTTGAGCAACGTCGGCTGAGTCAGCCAAAAGAATAGGCACCCTGCTCCTCGGGTCTGGGACGCTCTTCAGGATTATCTTTTTTGTCTCTGCTTTCTTACCCCAATAATCCTCAAATCTCTCGAGCACAGCATCTTTCATAGGTTCCCAAGAGGCAAGTCTATATGGTCCAGTTCCTATGACTTCGACGATATTCCCTTCTTCATCAAAGGATTTGGGAGAAAGTATAACTGATTTGTAATATGCAAGGTATGCTGGGAGAGGTGCAAATGGAGTTTTCGTTTTTATCTCCAGCGTGTAATCATCCTTAGCAATAATACTCTCGATAGGCACGAGTTTAAATATGCCGGTTTTATTGAAGGACATCCTGATGTATTCTGAGACAACTGGTGCAGTCATTTCGGAGCCATCGTGGAACTTTACGTCCTTTCTCAGAGTAATCGTCCATGTTTTTCCGTCTTCACCTACTTTCCAAGAGGTTGCGAGGCAAGGTATCAGCTCTCCGTGTTCACCGACCCCTATTAATGTCTCAGCAATACCGTATCGCAGTAGAAGATATCCTCCTTTGACGGGATCCACCGTTTTTACTGGCCAGCTAGGTATAAAAATCAACTCCTCTGCCTTTGATTGTAGCTTGGTCTCGACTGGCGTCTGAGTTGGCGTTTCAGTTGGAGCCTGAGTTGGAGCATTCTGTGCACAGCCTGCTATCATCACAGCAGCCAGAATGCATGTCAGCCCAACCAAAGATAGTTTAACAACTAAATTCACAACATATCACCCCACTTTTCCCCTTTTACCATAAAAATCGGATAATTCCAGGCTATTTTGTAAAGTAAGGGCATGTTTTTGCGCTGTGCAGCCTTTACTTCTGCTAAATCCTGCGCAATTATCTTGCTCAAACCAAAATCTTTAAACAGCTCAACGACATCTTCCTGCTCCACACCACTGCGAAATGGGAGTTTCACACTCACTTCTTTTCTATATCGATACCTCCAGGGATTTCTCTTCTCGTAGATCAGAATGCCAAGTCTCCCCACTACTCGTCTGAGTCGGGATGATACTGAGCGGTCAAACCATTTTCCATCTATTACGACGATTTTTCCTCTTGGTTTAACAACCCTGACCCACTCCCCAATCGCTCTTCGTGGATTTGGCAGTGTCCACAAAACATATCTGCAGATCACAGCGTCAAAGGATTCATCTTCGAAGTGTAGATTTTCAGCGTCGCATAATTCGAATTTTATTTTAAGGCTAAGTTCCTTAGCTCTTTTCTTTGCCATCTCAAGCATCTGCTCTGATATATCTACGCCAGTCACATTGTGTCCCATTTGAGCCAAAATTACTGCAATGTAGCCAGTGCCGGTTCCAATGTCTAAAATGTCTAGTCTCTCCTCACCAAATACTGCCATCAATGTCTTTTCCCAAGCAGTTCTCTCCTCTTCAGATCCGTAACCCCGAAACCTGCCGTAATCGCTCGATCTCCAGTTCCAGTAGGCTTTAATATAGTTTTTAACAGTCTCATGTGATAACTTGCTTTCTGTCATCTATACCACTCCAAAACTCGTACAGGCACCTCTTCGCCTTTTACAATTCTGTTTTGAACAGTGGCCAAACCTTCCGATGAAATCGTACTGATACCAACCACCAAGGGTTCATCTTTTTCATTTACAGGTCTAAACTTCTTATCGGTCATTCTCGGTAACTGTATTTATGTTCTTAAAAATTTTTTGATTTTTAACACTTATTCTTCAAATCTTGAATGTAAGTATTACCGAATATATTAGGGTCTCTTTTTTAACATCAATTCAATAATATTTCTACAAGCTATATTGATTTTATAGGTATCTTAAGTACAGTTTCGTGAGCATATAGATTGTTTAAAAACTTTAAATAGAAAATAAAAGAAAATAAATAGAAAAATTTAGAAATAGAGCATTTACAAGTAATTAACCAGTGATCGGAGTGGAGACACAAGCCATAGTTGGATTCAGAGTCCAGAAATTCAAAATCTTGAAGAAAGTTGTTAAGAAGATAGATAAAGATGAGATAAAAGGGGCTTTAGCGAGAAATGAAATAAAGCCGGTTGTTGAAGCCGTTACCATGCTCAAAATCCTTTCGTCATAATATTTTTCAGGTTGGAGCTGTCTTACTTCGTTGAAGAGCTTAAAAACAGAAACAAGCTCTGAAAACTCTCTCACCAGCAATGTTCTATTTTAATATCTTGATCCACCTTATGCAGGATGGACATTTGGTATCTTCCTGACCTTCTATAACTGAATTCAGCTGTCCTCCACTACCATGGAAGTCTTGTTCCACAAGGGACTCTAAGCTCCACACACCCTGGGTATCTCCAAACTCACCACTCAGCCAACCTCTGTAAAGTTTTTCTTTTCCTTAAATCCTAGTTTGATGAGAAATAGCTATGAGAAGTAATGTTAGCATTGTCGAAGTTACTGCGAGGAAAAAATCAGAGGAACTTAAGTTCACTACGATATCTTTAGTATTACCACACTTCATATGACTTCATAATTAGTGTTAAAATTAGAAATTTTTTTATGCTATTAATATTCGTGTTAATAAGATGTGTTTGAGGAGAAAGTAGGTGGTGTTATGGACATTAAGAGTTATATTAAATCTCGATGGGAAGAACATTCTGAGAACTATGAGAACATTCCAGCACACGGTATAAAGTCAGAAAAAGATAAGAAAGTTGTTAAAGAGGCATTAAAAGAAATGCTTGGAGATAGAAAGAAAGTTCTGGATGTTGGTTGTGGAACTGGTTTTGTATCTCTAATTCTGGCTGAGTTGGGGCACGAGGTTGTAGGGATAGATTTATCAGAAGGGATGTTGAGCAAAGCAAGAGAAAAAGCAGAAGAAAAGGGTCATAACATTTTGTTCAAAATAGATGATGCAGAGAACTTAGCTTTTGAAGACAATACATTTGATGCAGTTGTAGAGAGGCATGTTTTATGGACACTTCCAAATCCGGAAAAGGCAATTAAAGAGTGGGTGAGGGTTTTAAGGCAGGGTGGTAAGCTGATATTAATTGAAAGTGAAAATAAAGAAGAGAAAACTGCAAATCACCACTACAGTGAAGAAATTGCCAGAAAATTACCGTTTGGAAATGGAATTGATTTGAGGAAATTTAAAAAGATAGCGGATAAATGCAAGTTAACACTCAAAATTAGAAAATTGAATTGCGAAAGGATAAATTTAATGCTTGTTTGTGAAAAATAAGTTTGTTTTAATGTTATTTTTACACTAACTATCAACTAAATCATCTCTAAATAATTTGATTTCTCCTTTTTTCATTAATTGTCATCTTCTTAATATATTTCATACTCATTTAATTTCTTTTCTTAAATGTTGCTAAAAATCAAAATTTTTTTATTACTTATGTCAACAGTTTAATCGGTGGTGTATTAATATGAGGGAGGAAGTACTCAAACTTGTCAACCACGAACCTTGGATAGAGTGTGGAGAAAACAGGGCATACCTAAAATGGGGACATTACCCAGAAACAGAAGGAATGCTTGATCCTCTAAGCATTAAAAGAGCTTTTGTAATCGATTCGGGTGGAGAGAAACCAGTGGTCGTAGGGAGAGATAAAGAATCATCGCAGAAAGGTGGGTTGTTTCTGGAGTTTGAGGCTGAAAAGCCGTACATGGTTGGTGTAGAACTCGACAGAGGCATATACTCAATTACTGACGATAATAAATGGATTTTCGGAGATAAGAGACTCGCTTCGGGATATACCATTAGAGAAACAAGATGGTTCTGGGGATATATCAAAGCTTACACTTTTAACGATGAAATGGGTGAAATAAAGCCATTCGCAGCTGGATTCGAGTTTGAAATAATGCCCGAAGTACTGAAACCGTTCAAATCAGGAGATAAAATGAAAATTCAGCTAATTTTCAGAGGAAAAAGTGTAAACAGTGTTGTAAAAGTTGGTACGAAAGATGGTATTGAAGAAGTAGCAGTGGATGGATTTTGTGAGATAACTCTAAAGGAGGGTGTAAATGTCATAGTTGCTAGGTATGTTGATAAAATATCAACGGGAGTTTACGATAAGAGGAATCTGACTGCTACGCTTACTGTTGTTGCGAGGTGATTGGATGAAAAGGTTTATAGCTTGCATTTTTGTAGTATTACTTTTGCTGGGATGTGCAGGCAAACCAGAAGCACCTACACCTACTGAACCCACTACCAAGCCAGAACAGGTCCTTACAATAGGCTATTGCGGATTTGGAAACGACTTAAATATTGAAACTCCAAAAACAATGGATTTTCTGCCAGAAATGCTTCTCCTGGAGAGACTCGTTGATTACAGAGATGGTAAGCTGATACCTCAATTAGCCGAATCATGGGAGATAAAAGATAATGGTAAAATGGTTATCTTCCATCTAAAGAAGGGTATCAAGTTCAGTGATGGAAGTGAATTCAATGCTGATGCTGTGAAATTTACAATAGACAGATTAAATGCTTTAAAATACTACCACTGGACTGAAGTTGACAGAATAGAAACTGTAGAAATAATCGATCCATATACTGTTGCAATACACTACAAAGAAGGACAGAATGGATACATAGATCTGGTTGCGTTTGCGGAATTCCATCTGGGAATAATAAGCCCGAACTCTGTTGAACCTAAAGGGAATTTGACTGGTAAAATTGTCAATCCGATTGGAACTGGACCATGGAAAGTTGGAGAGTATGTTAAAAACCAGTATGCAATATTTGTCCCGAATGAATACTACCACGGAGAGAAACCAAAGCTCGAAAAACTCGTAGTGAAAATAATTCCAGATGCTGAGACAAAGGTTCTTGCTTTGAGGAGTGGTGAAATAGATGCAATCGTCGATCACTACCATGGTGGCAGCTACTATACGCCAAGAAATGTTCTGAAATCTTTGCAGGATGAAGGATTTGTGATTTACAAAAATGAGATACCGATGACAACAATACTGGCTTTCAATTACGAAAAGAGCCCATGGGACAACGAACTTGTAAGAAAAGCTGTGAACTACGCAATAAACAGAGATGAGATATCGCAACTCTTCGATGGTTGGGTCAGAGGGGCAGAGGGAGCATTGTACTGTGGTAAAGCCCCATATGTAAAAGATGTGGGTATTAAGTATGAATACAATCCAGAAAAGGCGAAAGAATTGCTAAAAGAGGCTGGATACGAAAGTATAAATGCCAAACTTATACTCAGAGGAGAGAATCCGGATAAGGTCAAACTTGCAGAACTGATTCAAGCACAGTTAAAGAAAGTCGGAATAAATGTTGAAATTGAAGTACTTGAGAGCGGTCCATATAAAGAGAGGCAGAATAAGGGCGAGTATGACTTGAGATTTTATTATGTTGGCGGACCAGAAAGAAGGATATATCAGAGAACTGATGGGAGGTTCAACCCTGATGCTCCAGAGTTTAAATATGGTGCATTCGAGGATAATGAAATAGCGAATGCTGTTAGAAAAGCTGTGTTACCGTTTGATGAAAAAGATAGAAAAGAAGGCTGGATAGAATTCTACAATCTCGTTCATGACAAGGATGCAGTTGTGCCACTATACTATGACTCGATATTTATAGTAGCAAAGAAGAATGTAAAGGGCATCAAATTTGTTGGAGAGCCAGATTTCAGCTCCGTGTGGATAGAGTAATCTCAGTAATTTTAATTTTTAAATTTTTAGATTTCTATGAGATTCATATTAAAACGCCTAACCCTGATGCCATTGGTGATGATTGTGGCATCACTGCTCTCGTTTTTAATAATCAATTTAGCTCCGGGAGATCCGGCTGAGATGATTCTTGAAAGACAATTACAAGGAGAACCGACTAAAGAACAAATAGAGGCTTTTAAAAAAGAGCATGGTTTAGATAAGCCTCTTTATATCCAGTACTTTATATGGCTTTCAAAAATTTTGTATGGCGATTTGGGTGTATCGCTAAGAACAGGTGAACCAGTTATAGAAGAATACTTAACGCGCTTTCCGGCAAGTTTACTGCTTATTGCCACATCAATTCTGATTGCTGTAGCGATTTCGATACCTCTGGGGATTCTTTCAGCTTTAAAACACAACACAGCTATAGATCACATCTGCAGAATACTGGCATTATTTGGCATTTCGATGCCAAACTTCTGGCTGGGATTGCTTTTAATTCTAATATTTTCTGTTAAATTACGCATATTTCCAGCTTTTGGTTATGGAGCCAAGAACATAGTTCTTCCTGCTTTAACTCTTGGCCTGTCATTTGCCGGAACATTAACGAGGCTGATGCGAGTCAGTCTGCTTGAAGTTTTACACCAACAGTATATAATTGTGGCAAAGGCTAAAGGTTCGCCAGAGAAACTTATAATTACGAGACATGCCCTAAAAAATGCATTTATTCCCGTTGTTACAGCAATAGGTATTTATTCAGGACACGCAGCGACTGGAGCAGTAATAGTTGAAACTATATTCGCTTGGCCGGGTGTGGGCAGTTACTTTGTGTCTTCGATTTATGCAAGGGATTATCCTGTTATTCAGGGATTCGTACTCCTGGTAGCGTTATTTTTTGTTCTGACGAATTTAATTGTCGATGTAATCTACCTCTTCCTTGATCCCCGTATCAGGTATGAGACACATGAAGCCTAACGAAATTGCAAGTGTTATAGCTAAAACTAGGACATCAATATCAACAGTCAACTTCATCGCACTTTTGATAATTTTATGTCTGTTTCTTGTTGCACTATTTGCAGATATTATATCTCCTTACGATCCTTACGAAGTCAATATGAAGGAAAAACTTCAAAAACCTAACTTAAATCACCTGTTTGGCACAGATCAGCTCGGTAGAGATGTTCTGAGTAGAATTATCTATGGGACTCGCATCTCTCTCTTCGTCTCTGTGTTTGCAATAGCAATAATTATGTTTTTGGGTGTAATGTTTGGTTCCATTGCAGCATATTTTGGTGGAAAAGTTGATGAGGTAATAATGAGATTCGTAGATATACTCTTATCATTTCCAGGATTGATTATAGCAATAACATTGGTTGGAATTCTTGGACCATCATTAAAAAATCTGGTGATTGCCATAGCTCTCACAAGCTGGGCTACTTATGCAAGAATCGTAAGGAGTTTTGTTCTTTCAATTAAAGAGATGGAATTCGTCACGCAAGCAAAGGTGCTGGGGGCGAGTGATGTGTATATACTTGCTAAGCATGTGATACCAAATGCAATAGCCCCAATTATCGTTCTTGCAACGCTTGACATGGGTCACATAGTACTGTCTATAACAGGCTTGAGCTTCTTGGGCTTAGGAGCTCAACCACCAACACCCGAATGGGGAACTATGCTTAACGAGGGGAAGAATTTTATGACTACTGCTCCATGGCTAACAATTTTTCCGGGCTTAGCAATAATGATCACAGTTCTTGCATTTAACCTACTTGGCGATGGCTTAAGAGATTTACTCGATCCACGGGTGAGAGAGTATGCTTCAAAGCATTATTAAAGCCATTTTAATCTGGTTTTCTGTTTTGCCTTACATTGTTGCGGGAATTGTAATAGCAAACATTGCAATAGAACTTGGCATTTTTTACAGGGTTTTACCGGTTCTTAAGCCATTTATTAAGCTTTCTAAATTGAGTTCAGGAAGTTGTATTGCCATAGTTACAGCTTTTGGATCACCTCAGGCAGCAATATCAATGATTGCGGAAATTTATAGAAATGGGAAAATTAGCAGAACTGAGGCATACATAACAAGCATAGCAACATGGTTTCCTCAGACGGTTTATGAAAGTATAGCCTATATAGCACCAGCTATCATCCCATTGCTTGGACCTCTTGGCATTACATATATATGTTTATTCATACTGAATGGGGCCATAGTAGCTGGAATTGCCCTTCTTGCTGGAAGATTGTTGCTTAAAGACAACGATGAAGTAGAAATTAGCATTCCTTCAAAAAATATTAGAGAGGCTATTTACAACGGTTTTAAAAGGTCGAAGTGGACATTGAAAAGGTATATGACAATAGCACTTCCAATCACGATTATAGCCTTTGTATTGCTGGATATAGGCTTGATAAATTTTGATTTACCCCTTCCGCTACCGCCAGAGGCTTTAGCTATTATTCCTCTTCGCATAGCAAATCCACTTGCTGCCTACGCCGCTCTTTCGGAGATAATGGATACCATAACATTTAAGCAGGCTTTAATTGTATTGATAGTCGCAAGCTTAATTGGGAGTTTGAGATATATCTTCGCCCATAGGCTACCTTACTATGTTGGGTTATTTGGGGTTGATTTGGGTACAAAAATAGTATTAGTTGGAGGAGTTATAAGGATTTGTGCAACTTTTGGAATCATCATAGCTGTTTGGTTTTTATTTTGATTGTTGTTAAAGAAATAAATGTAGCTTTGAATATATAAATCCAAATATACTAAATATTACTTTTTAGTACCACTACTAAGTTCACTACAATATACCTTGGTATTACTATATTTCATATGACTTCATAATTAGTGTTAAAATTAAAAAGTTTTTTATTCCATAAATGTTACTTCAACTTCACTAGATATTACAAAGGAGTAAAGGTGGAGGAAGTGAAGGAGGTAAAGGAACACATCAGGCATTACTTGAGATTCGAGAGCTAAAACATACGATAAATCTTCGGGGCGTACAACACTTCCGGAAATCTGGAAGGACCTCCTCTCAGAAGTGTTCAGGAAAAGGAGGCGAATACTTGATGTGGGTGCTGGTTGTAAGAGACCTACATGTTCATTTTGTGCTGGAAAATATGACAGTCAAAGCCGTTGATGGTGTAAGCTTCCATGTCAGTGAAGGCGAAGCCTTAGCGTTGATCGGAGAAAGTGGGAGTGGAAAATCCGTTTTGGGAATGACTATTTTAAGATTACTACCTGAAAACGTTAGAGTCAATGGTAAGATACTCTTTAACGGATCAAATCTACTCGATTTGTCGGAGGAGGGGTTGAGGGAGATTAGGGGCAAGGAAATTGCTTGGGTTCCACAGAACCCTGCAACATCTCTCAATCCTGTGATGAAAGTAGGAATTCAAGTTGCTGAACCGATGGAGATACACCTTAGAATTGATAGGAAAAGTGCTGTACAGAGAGTTGCGAACTTACTGAAATTTTTCGATATAAACCCGCCTGAGAAAAGAGTAAATGAGTATCCACACCAGTATAGCGGGGGAATGAAGCAAAGAGCCTTAGTTGCGATGGGTACATCAACCAAGCCGAAGTTGATAATTGCTGATGAGCCAACCAAGGGTATAGATATGACAAAAAAAGTTAGTATTGTTGAGCTTTTTAGAAAAATTAAGAAAAATGAGCTTTCATTGCTTCTTATAACTCATGATCTACCCTTTGCTGAAAAACTTGCAGATAGGATAGCAGTTATGTACTGTGGACAGATAGTGGAGGTCTGCAATGTCAAAAAATTTTTCAAAAGTCCTCTACATCCATACTCAAAAGCTCTGCTCAATTCTTTGCCATCGAGGGGCTTAAAACCCATAAAAGGCAATCCACCCAGCATGGTTAACCCACCTAAAGGCTGCAAGTTTCACCCCAGATGTGAATATATGAGTGGTAGATGTCTTGAAGAACCGCAAATGTTTGAGATCGACGGCAATCTCGTTAGGTGCTGGCTTTATGATTAAAGGTATAAATCTGAGTAAAATCTACGAATCTGGATTCATCTCGAAAAAAGGAATCGTAGCAGTTGACGGTGTGGACATCGAAATTCGAGAACAGGAGACTCTGGCACTTGTTGGAGAAAGTGGTAGTGGAAAGTCAACTCTGGGCAGAATCCTTCTTTTACTGACTAAACCAACTTCTGGAAAGGTAATCTTTGATAGAGTGGATCTAACGAGGTTAAGAAATAGGAAATTGAGAGATCTTAGAAGGAAAATGCAGATTATTCCGCAACATCCCGAGGATGCTTTGGATCCGAGATGGAAGCTATATGACTCCATAGCTGAGCCTTTTAGAATTCATAAGATCGCTGGCAAAGACGACGAAGAGGAAACTGTTCACAAACTCATAGAGCTCGTTGGCTTAGATCAGGAGCTTCTACGCAGGTATCCACACGAAGTGAGCGGTGGAGAGCTACAGAGGGTGGTTATAGCGAGGGCAATAGCCCTAAATCCGAAGTTCATAGTCTGTGATGAACCGACGTCGATGCTCGACGTATCAGTCCAAGCATCGGTCGTAAACTTGTTAATGGATCTACAGCGTAAACTTAGTATGTCTTACCTGTTCATAACGCACGATCTGGAGCTTGCAGATATTGTCGCCGATAGAATAGCAGTCATGTATGCTGGGCAGATAGTAGAGGAAGGTATCGGCGTTTTAAAGGATCCATTGCACCCTTACACCCAGACACTTTTAGGTATCACCACTCCAATTTCGAGAGAAGCTATAACACCACGAGGATGCAAATTCTACAACCTGTGCCCGGAAAGATCGAGTAAATGTTTGAACGCTCCGAAAACTGTTGAGATGAGTGGAAGAAGGGTGAAGTGTCATCTCTATATGGAACATTAGATCTTCTTTTACAAGTACACTCTCTGTAATTCCGGATATTGTTTTTGTTTCTACAACGATAGTAATCCACGAGCATAGCGATTCTCAAACCCATGAAAGTCGCTATGGATACAACGAGTGCCAACCGAAACAGTAGAAAGATTGGCAAAAGTGGTTACTTAATCCATCCTGGACTTCCTAAAACTTTAGAAAAGGAAAATTTAACCAAGAAAAAGAAGTGCTCCGGCCGGGATTTGAACCCGGGTCGCCGGCTTTCCTCTGTGCTCGAAAGGCCGGAATGATTGGCCGGGCTACACCACCGGAGCATCAAAAGGTAATTAAAACCGTGGGTCTGTGTGGGATTAAAAACTTTTTCCTCAACAGTCTCAAAATTTTAAAAATAGAAAGGTAACTCAGGCAGATATCAGTCTCTCCTCCCATTTTCTCAGATAGGATGAACTCTGTGTTACATCTGCAAAAATTTTGGCTGCTCTCTCCACATCCTCCACTTCAACCTTTCCGGAGTTTCTGAGCTTTGCAAACTCATGGGAGGGTGCGAGAAGCTGGACGGCGTATCTCATGCTGTTCTCCTCTCCTATTTCTGTAAGTCTGTTAAGCGCATTCTCACTGAGCATAATCCCTGATTCAGCAGCTCTTATCTCCAGAATAGTTCTGATCTCCTCTTTCTTATATGGTTCAGTGGTTATTATCAGCAGCCTGTCCAGTAGATCCAGTGGTATGCCATGGGGTGCTGATATATCTGTGCCTCTTATTCTTGAAAAACCTCTGTTTGAGGCGAGGATGATAATCGGAGCCATCTCAGACTCCATTGCTCTGTTCATGAAGGCAAAAAGCTCGATGTCCATGAGATGGGTTTCATCGATGAAGAGCACTCCGGGAACGAGTTCGGCTCTCCCCTCCTCAACCCACCTCTTGACCTGCTCATCAACAGCCTCTCTAACTTCACCGTCGATCTCTCTTGTCTGGGAGGTAAAGAGGCTGAAAATACTTCCTCTTCTGGCATTCGCCTCATCAAGGTCGTGAAGGGTAACAACATATGTGAACTCCTTTTCCTTCTCAACCCTCCCTGATGGTACCTCAACGATCTCTGAATCTCCCAGATCATACTTCTTTGCAGCTTTCTCGCTTTTTCCTACAGGGGAAATTCTTCCAGTTTCTTTGTCAATCACTATTATATCTCCTACCTGAATTCCGTACTGCATGAATTGCAGGGCAAGTCTTCCACTTACACTGAAGGTTCTCTTATCATCTTTTGTACTCAGAGTTAGATTCGCAGATTCAGGAATTTTCTGCGTCGGGTTGTAGGGATTTGGAACCATGTTATAGTCCAATCCTGTTACTTCTCCTTCGAGGACTGTCCTGACCTCTCTTATCCTTACACCGATAGCCTTTCTCATTGATTGAATAAGTGCCTCAGTCTTTTTCATTTCTGCACTGTAAAACTCTGATGCACTCGTCTGAACGAAGGGGATGTCTTTTCCAAGTTCCTTGCTTATCGCAACAGCTATGGCGGTTTTACCCGTCCCTGGGGGACCTGCCATCAGAATACCCCTTCCAGCCATCTTTCCTGATTGAATGAGTCTAACTATAACTCCTGCAGCTTCCCTTGCTTTTTTCTGTCCGACAAGACCATCAGCAACATCCTTTGCTCTTAAATTTTCATCAAGACCAAGACCGCGAATATGTGAATGTGCACCAATCCTCTCGAACCTCTGGGCAATTTCTCTGATTTCCGACGCCATGAAATCACCTCAAAATTGATGGATATGCATTACTATATAAAACTTTTCAATTCAGAATTAAATAGGAGATGAAACGATCTGCCGGAAACTGTAAATTTTTTTGAAAATAAATTAGCTGTTCAATTCGAAAAACTTAATTAGATTTGATTAATAATTGCAGATTGTAATCGGTGGGGGTAAGATTGGATAAAATGACTTAATTGTGGAAGTGTACTGACCCTCTGAAGAGGGATAGTTTTCATGATGATATAGATGATAATAGCAGATATTGAATATAAATGAAGACATAATAAAGAAAAGCTAAAATAGTTCAGTAGAATATAACCGGTAAAATTGGAGAAACAGAAGTAAAGAAAATGGAAGGATGTCAGGGATGAGAGTTCTCGTTGTCGATGACGATGAAGTTTTGCTTGAAATAATAGAGAAGATGCTATCAGAGCTGAATTTGGAGATAATCAAGACTACTAGTGGCAGGGAGGCAGTAAAGCTTTATTTAAAACTAAAACCAGATCTGGTGCTTATGGATATTGTGATTGAGGAGCTCGATTCGGTTCAGGCTGTTAGGGAAATAAGAAAAATTAATAGTGATGCAAAAATAATAATTCTATCTTCCTTTGACAAACCATTTTTAAGAGAGTTTGAAAAAACTGGTGTACATGCTGTTCTCAAAAAACCCTTCAGGAAGAATGATCTTATTGAGACTGTTAAAGCTATAATATAATCTGTCCTGGAATTACGGGCACAGTATATGTGGTACATTCTGTAGGTCTATTTTATGGGAATTCTTATGTGATTGTCATTTCTGCTGTGTACACTACCTTCACAGTTTGATTGATGATTGAATTTACAGGTTCAGAATCTGATACCTGCCGGGTGTTTGTAAATAAAAGGAAAGAACTTTATCAGTATCACTCCAAAAAGGGCTGCAAACAGAGATGAGACAGCCATAAAAACTATAGAAGCAATTATGGATGCAACAAAAGCCTCTAAGAGAGATACATTTAGAAGTGCTTTGAGCATGTAGAGGTAGACGAAATATGCAACGATTGGAGCAAAGATACCGAAAAAGGGGAGAATTGAAACAATACTTCCCGCTGCAATTGCAAAAAAGCCTGAAGCGATATTTGCAAGTCCTGCTTCTATGATGCCAACCTTTTTCCCAATCATTTTCAGACCTATCCAGATAAAGAAGCCTGATATGGCTAT
The DNA here is from genome assembly GCA_002494625.1 of Archaeoglobus sp. UBA234. Taxonomy (GTDB): domain Archaea; phylum Halobacteriota; class Archaeoglobi; order Archaeoglobales; family Archaeoglobaceae; genus Archaeoglobus_A. The sequence goes on along the minus strand of DACH01000020.1, from coordinate 117,870 downwards.
GATGAGCAGGAGGAAGATTATGGCAATTAGAAGTTCCAACATAGGCTTTATTACATGAAAAATATATTTAAAATTTTTCTTTGTTTTCTAAAGATAACTCCTATTGTATTTTTCATTTTGTGTTTTTATTAATATAGTAAAAAAATCTTGATAGTGAAATCAATCATAAAAAAATTATTAACCCCAGCTGAATTAAGCACTTTGGATGAGAATATGGGTGGGAATAGACGACACGGACTCTCCTGAGGGCATGTGCACGACCTATCTTGGAATCCTGTGTATGGAGGAGATTCAAAAAGCTGGTTACGAGGTAATAGGCTTTCCAAGACTCATCAGATTGAATCCAACAATTCCCTTTAAAACAAGAGGTAATGGGGCGGTATCCTTCTTGGTGGAAGCTCCAGACTTTGAACATGTTAGAGAAATAGTGGATGGTGTAATTCAGGAGAACTCCTGCCTTTCTCATGAGAATACAAATCCAGGAGTGGTTTTTGTGAGGGATGAAATTTCCATACTGGATTACCTCACTAAGTTCTCTCTCAAGGCGGTCAAAGATGTGGTATCCTTGGATGAGGCTCACTTTATCATCGGTAAGTTCATGATCCCCCATCTCAAGTACAAGAAGGGGAGAGGGCTTATAGGTGCTCTTGCAGCAGTTGGTTATGAGGATAAAGACTATACTTATGAGATTCTTGCTTACAGAAAACCCGAAAATTTTGGAAAACCAAGAAGTTATGATAAGGACACTTTTTTCAGGGCAGACGAGCTTTACTACCCCAAGATATGGGACACGGTTGACTGGCACAACAGAATTGTTGTCTGTGTTCCAAACGGTCCCGACCCTGTTCTCTATGGTATAAGAGGCTCTGATTTTGAGGCTATCTTAAAAGCAACCGAAATTTTGGAAACTGAAGAGATTGATAGAAAAATGATGTTTATCACAAACCAGTCAACGGATGCACATATAATTGATGAGAGGGAAGCAAAAAATGTGAGCAATCATCACTCCTATTCTCTGACGGGTGTGGTTGTGGAGAAACCTGAAGTGATAAGAGGTGGCCATGTTTTCTTCACCATCAGCACTGGTTTTGGAATGATAAAATGTGCAGCCTTTGAGCCAACAAAGCAGTTCAGAGATATTGTTATGAAACTGGTGAGAGGAGATAGAATCCGGGTTTTCGGTTCTGTAAAAAAGAACACGATCAATCTGGAAAAGATGGAGATCATCGAGCTTGTGAGATCTAAGGAAGCAAACCCTATTTGTCCTGTCTGTGGTAAAAGGATGGAATCCTCAGGAAAGAATCAACCCTTCCGGTGCAGGAGATGCGGAACTAAATCTACCAAAAAACACCTTATGCCACTGAAGAGAGAGATTGAAGAAGGTTTTTATGAAGTCCCACCCTGTGCAAGGAGACATCTTTCAAAACCACTCGTCAGGATGGAAGGCATCAAAAAACATGTGTTCAGGTGAGACTCTCCGGATTGTTTATAATGAAAAGCTTATTAGCAGGAAAAATAAGGATCTTAGGGGTGATAAAATGCGAATAAAGTGGCTTGGACATGCGGCGTTTATTCTTGAAGGGAGCAAGAATATTGTTATAGATCCCTTTCTGACAGGAAACCCCCTTTCTCCACTGAAACCAGAAGAGGTTGATGCGGATATAATAGCTGTTACACACGGACACGGAGATCATCTCGGTGATGCGGTGGAGATTGCATTGAAGAACGATGCACCTATTATTTGCATTCATGAACTCTCCAGATTTCTATCGAGGAAGGGTGTTGAAGCTGTCGGGATGAACATAGGTGGTACAGCGAAATTGAAAGATGTCGCTGTAACCATGGTTCAGGCTTTACACTCTGCAGATGTTGAGGAGAATGATGAGATAGTAAGCACCGGAGATGCAGCTGGGGTTATCGTTGAGATGGATGGAGTCAGAGTTTATCATACTGGAGACACTGATGTTTTCACTGATATGAGGCTCATTGCGGAACTGTATAGCCCGGATGTTATGCTGGTTCCAATAGGGGACTGGTACACCATGGGCATCAAAGGAGCCGTCAAGGCTTTAGAGTTTGTCAGACCCAGATTTGCAATACCGATGCACTACAACACTTTTCCGGTTATAAAAACAAATCCGGAGGAGTTTCGAAAGGCTGTAAAAGAAGCAAACATCGAAACTGAGGTTGTCATTCTCAAGCCGGGAGAGTTCTTTGAAATTTAATTTTTTTGATTATTTTTATATTATAAATCAGATTGCAAACAAAAAGTTTTAAGTACTTTATTTATTGTAATTGTAATAATGAGTATGTCTACCACTTTTAATAGAAGTGATGAACTCAGACATCTCATAATAAAGTCAAAGAGGTCTACTGCAGTAATGGAAGTAGTCGGGCAAACAATTTTAAAAATTCACTGTGATAATCGACCAAAATGCAGATTACTTGGAATAAAGAAAACAGAAGACTGCCCGAAGTACTGTGAGTTTGTTGTAGCTGCAAGAGACCATCTGAGAAAAGTCAGGAAACCAAAACTTCAGGTTACAGAAATCTAATCAGCTGTACTTTACTCTTTTAAAGGAATAACTATTTCGCCATCCTTACCCTTCAGCAACATACCTTTCCCTTCAAGGAAAAGCCTGATTGTGAGGGCAGATATCGCAGCATCAACAGTATCGGAGTTTTCTAAATTATCGAACTCTAAGAAAGTTCTTAAGTCATCCTTTATTTTCTTAATACCAGCCTTACTGTTCTTTTTTGAAAGTGGTGATATCCCAAGAATTTTTCTCGCTGCGTAAGGGTAAACCTCGTACACCTCCACTCCCTCTTCTCTCAACCACTCTGCTATTTCCATTCCCCTCTCAGCAACCTTTCTGAAAAACTCAGCACCGGATGGAAAAAGCCTAATTCCTCTTTTAAGCAGTATTTTCTCACATTCTCTTAGTGTACCCTTGGATGGGAGGGAAAGGGGTGCATCGATACCGGCAAAGCCGATATTAAATCTCCTCAGGATATCTCCATCTATTGCCAGAATCCCGGTGTGGATAACTCTGTATCCCTCTGCAACGGCATAATGGGAGCTATGGATACCAACATCCACCCCGAGAATGTTCATCTTATACAATATCTGCACAACCTTTAAATATCTTCCTTCTGTTGCGATATTTCAGAGTGATGCGTTATGGCTGAGGGCTTCAAACATATAGTCAGAATTGCTGATACTGATCTTGATGGAAAGAAGAGCGTCATGTTCGCGCTGACAGGAATTAAAGGTATAGGTCACCGGATGGCAAGGAGTATAACCAATGTACTTGGTATCGACGCAACGGCGAAACTTGGCGAACTTGACGATGAGACCATAGAAAAGCTTAAGAAGTTCGTCGAGGAGGACATCGAGAGCGTGCCTGACTGGATGGTGAATAGAAGGAAGGATAGGTATTCTGGAAAGAACCTTCACCTCTTTGGCAAAGATGTTGATTTTGCCAGGATGGTAGATATTGAAATGATGATGAAGATGAAGTCCTACAGGGGAATGAGGCACGCAAAGGGTAAGAAAGTCAGAGGTCAGAGAACCCGTTCGACAGGCAGAACTGGAAGAACAGTTGGTGTTATAAGAAGGAAGAAGTAGTCAAGGTGATTTTATGGGTGATCCAAAAAGGCACAGGAGAAAGTATGTAACCCCACCGAGACCCTGGGACAGGGTAAGACTTGAAAAAGAGGTTGAAATCATAGTTAAATATGGCTTGAGAAACAAGAGAGAGCTCTGGAGATTTCAGAATATTCTTAGAAAATATAGGAGAGTTGCAAGAGAACTTTTAGCGAAAATTGATCTCCCGGGGAGAGAAGGAGAACTTGCAAAGGCAAAGGCACAGATGGTTATTAAGAAATTGGCTAAAATCGGAGTGCTGGAGGAGAATGCAACCCTCGATGACATCCTCAATCTGACTGTTGATGCCTTTCTCAGCAGGAGACTTCAGACGATAGTGTACAGACAGGGGCTTGCCAATACAATCAAACAGGCAAGGCAGCTCATAACTCATGGACACATTGCAATTGATGGTAGGAAGGTGACAGTTCCCGGCCATATTGTGACGAGGGAAGAGGAGACAAAAATTTCCTACTATCATAATTCACCCTTCACAAAAAGAGAGCTTGTGGCAAGGGCGGAAGGAGAGAGTTAAAGGGTGTTAAGGTTAGTTAAAGGGGTGTTTTGAATGGAGAAGAAAAAAGGTAAGTGGGGTATTGCCAATATATTTTCCTCTTACAATAACACGATAATCACAATAACGGATATAACCGGTAGCGAGACAATTGTCAGAATAAGCGGTGGGATGATAGTCAAGGCAAGCAGAGATGAGGGGAACCCCTACACTGCAATGCAGGCTGCAATAAGGGCTGCTGAAATGGCAATGGACAAGGGAATCGAGGGCGTTCACATAAAAGTCAGAGCACCTGGTGGAAACAAGCACACCAACCCTGGACCGGGTGCTCAGGCAGCTATCAGAGCGCTTGCAAGGGCAGGACTTAAGATTGGCAGAATAGAGGATGTCACACCCATACCACACGATGGAACGAGAGCTCCCGGTGGTAAGAGGGGAAGAAGAGTATAAATTTTCCTGCTGGAGAGGGATAATGAAAATCCAGATTGTTGAGGAGAGCGATTTAAAACTGAAATTTATTTTAAACTCCTCCACAGCCTTTGCAAACTCTCTTAGAAGAGCGATGAAGAGCTTGGTACCAACAATGGCTGTGGATTATATTGACTTTTACATGAATACTTCCTACATCTACGATGAGATCCTTGCACACAGGATTGGATTGATCCCAATAAAAACTGATTTGCAGCGATTTAATCTGCCCGATAAGTGTGTTTGCGATGGTGAGGGCTGTCCCAACTGTCAGGTCTCTTTCAGACTCAATATAGAGGGTCCAAAGGTTGTTTACTCTGGAGACTTCGTCTCTGATGACCCTGAAGTGGTACCGGTATATGATAACATTCCTGTAATTGAGCTTGACAAAGATCAGCAGCTGATGATGGAGGCTGTTGCAAGGTTAGGAACTGGAAGGGAGCATGTGAAGTGGCAGCCTGTTTCTGCGTGCACATACAGAATCATACCGGATATCAGGATTGATGATGAATGCTCCCGATGCAAAGAATGTGTTGAAATCTGCCCGAGAGATGTCTTCGAATTCAAGGATGACAGAGTGGTTGTGAGAAAGCCAGAGGAGTGCTCGATGTGTATGGAGTGCGTCAAAGTCTGTGAAGAAGGACATATAGTTGTGGATGAGACCGAAAACTTCTTCTTCACTGTTGAGGGGACAGGAGCGCTCCCTGTCAGAGAAATCCTCAAAGAGGCACTTAAAATCCTGAAGGAGAAAGCTGAGGAAATGAACAGAATAATTCTGATTGAATGACTTTTTTAATATCTGGTTTCTAATTCAGTTCAATCTTTTCGAAGTGAGAGGTAGCTGCAAACCCCTCCTGCGGTAATGAGTGCCATGCCTACCCACACCAGTATTGTAAGTCTGTTAATGAATACCTCTATTCCTGCCCTGCTGAAATCTGAGGAAAAACCGGTAATTGAAACATAAACATCCTCCATGTAATAGCTTGCAATGGCGACATCAGAGACGATCCTGTTGGGATTTATAATCATGTACTCTGTAAGTCCCGGTTTAAGGGTGGAAAGCAATTCTCCGTTTTTGTAAACTTCTATCTCAACAAAAACTGTGAAACAATCTCTCTTCTCAACTCCATCCACCTTCACAGGCACAAGTGTGTAATCTCCAGCCTGAAGAGTCTCGTTGAGTGCTATTGATGTGCTTATATGCTCTGAATAATCCCACACCCCTATGGAACCTGCGAACAGAATAATAACCCCTATATGAACTAAAAAGGCACCATAAACTCTTAGATCTCTCTTCTTTTTGATTGTTATTGCGATAAAATGATTCAGAAATGTAAAAGCAGATACGCCTGCGAATATCGAGATGATAGCATTCTTCGTCAGTGCGAGGGTGGATAAAAAAGCCAGGATCATTATTATAAAAGGCACTCGCATCTTCTCAATGAGTTCATCATCTCTTCTCCAGGAGATTCGGATACATATTCCGAGGATTAAGAGAATTAAAAACTCACAGAATACCATGATGGACTCATAGTATTCTCTTTCTGGAGATGTGTTGGTGAAAACAGGTGTAACTGTTCCGGCGAGAACGGCAATCAGTAACATCAGGGTGACAATAAGGAATAATATTATGGCTGTTTCCCGGTTGATTGACAGGTTGAATTTCATAGCTTGTTTTTCATAATTCTTGAAATAGGCAAATACTGAAAGGATGATGAATCCAATCATCAGAATAAAGAGGATTATACCTTCCTCTCCTTCTCCAAATGCGTGAACTGAGTTTATGAAACCCCCTCTTGTAACGACGCTTGCAAAGATAACAAGTGAGAAGGTAGCTACGATAAGAAAGAAACTGAGTCCATCGAAAATCTTTCTTTTTCTAAGCATGATTGAATGGATAAAGGCTGTTGAAGTCAGCCATGGCATCAGTGAAGCATTTTCAACCGGGTCCCATCCCCAGAACCCTCCCCAGCCAAGAGTTTTGTAAGCCCAGTAAGCACCGATAAATATCCCGAATCCAAGGAAAATCCAGGAGAAAAAGCTGTATTTCACAGATCTAACAATTGCCTTTTCTCTCCACTCTCTACCAAGAAAAGCTCCCGAGACCACCATTGCGAAGGGTATAAGAAAACCTGCATAAGCAATGAAAACGGTAGGTGGGTGTATCACCATCTCAAAAGTCCTTAGAAGGGGATTGAGCCCAAAACCCTCACTTTTGGCTACAGTTCTGATAAAGGGATTTGAGGTTGTTAGCAAAAAAACATTCAGAATGGCAAGAAACATTCCGCTGATTGAAAGAGTTGATGCAGTAAGAGCGTCCTTTTTTTCTGAGAGAACAAAGATGTTAGCAGTTGCAATAAAAAGAGCCCAGAGAAGAATTGAACCCTCTTTCCCAGCCCAGAATGCACTGACTGTGTATATCAAAGGGAGAAAAGAGTTGGTGTGTTTATAAACATAGATGTAGGAGTAATCCTTTGAGAGAAGGTGTGAGAGCAGAAGCATTGATGAAAATAGGAGCATGAGGAAGTAGAAATAAACTCCCCACTCTCCATACTGAAGAAGTCTAGTAGATCTTTTCCTGACCCCTGCAAGAAGAGCCCAGATGGAGAAAAGTATTGCCATCAGAGAGAATGCTAAAAGAATCTCTCCACCATCCATCTACTCTCCTCCAGTCTCGTATTCTGTGTGGCACTTGTTAAGAATCTGATAAGCATAGAGGGTGCCGTTTTTGTAGTCTCCTACAACAACAACTTTCAGCCCATCCTGATTGTGAAGATAACCGTCGTAGATTACCTTTACTTTTGATTTCCCATCTGTAAGGTAGAATATTGATGTGTTGTTCTCAAGAACCGTTGTGTTCTCTATGGTCCCATTAACCTGAACATTATAAGCACTCTCTAATTCCAGTAGCTCAGAAACAGGAGTATAAGGGCTTATATTTGCGAGGAGATTATAGCCTATATATATTAAAAAGGCTGTAGCGAAAACACCGAGTATGATCGTTCCTTGATTGTTTCCCATAAATTCTAAAAAAAGGAATATACTTTATTTTGTTTTCGGTAATAAAACCTCCTCAGAATATCATTCTGTCCAGAATTCCTCTCTCTATCCCAAGCTTTATCTCTCTTGAAATTCTCCGTCCCATATACATGTTCTCTCCGAAAAGGATATAGGAATAGGGTGAGACAGGAATTCCAACATTCGTCCCTGCCACGATTCTTGCTGAAATCTCGAAGACTTTCATTCTTGCATTCTCATCAAAGACGGCTTCAAGGCAGAATGGTCCTACCATCCCGGGATGGGCAATCTTTTTAGAGACTTCAACAACATTTTCTGCTGCTCTTAAAGCCTGTGATAGCAGACTCTCTCTTAAAACTACGGGGAAATTACCTATGACAGTGTAGGTTGGGGAAATATCTGCTTTAATCTGGATGGATGATGGGACCTTTCCGAGACCATCAACATCTGCCTCATACCTTCTATCCACGGCTATAAGTTCGACTCTTTCATAGGCTGGAGAGTAGAAAAAGGAGAAATAAACATTTGCCCCCACGATGTATTCCTGGATGAAAGCATTCTTTATGTCATCCTTCGAGGCAAGACCACTTTTAACAATCTCACTGGACTTTTTTATGAAATCGTCGTAATCAACTGCCAGAAAGTAGCCTTTTCCACCCTTGGCACCAGGAAACTTCACTATAACAAGCCTGTCAATCTCTTCAGGCTTTTCTATGACTCTTGGAGTCTCAAGTCCAGCTTCTTTCAACCATCTATCCTGCATCTCTCTAACTGTCTCATGGTACATCAACTCTCTGTTACCAAAGACGGGGATTTTCAGCTCCTCGAGATTTCCTATGTAGGCATTGAAAGAACCGTGGGGTATCAGAATTCCGTTCATCTCAGCAATTCTTTTCTGGAATTCTTTTTTGAGGAGGTCTGAATAATCATCTATCCCTATGATTTCATCTGCTACGCCAAAAGACTCATAAATTATTCTTTCGCTTTCTCTACAAAGGCAGATGGCTTTGAAGCCCTCCTCCTTTGCTCCCTTTAATATATTGAGGGCGGAGTGACTTCCAAGTGTTACAATAGAAATCCTGTTTTGATCATAGCATGATAGCACATTCAGAATCTCCTCTCTCAGCTTTTCCATTTTTTTTGTTCTCTCCTCATCGTTTATTTTCATAAAAACCCTCCTTTACTCTTCTCTGCTTGACTCTGCTTATCATTGAGGCAAAAACAGCAGCTCCAAATCCATTGTCTATATTCACAACAGCAACTCCTGACGAACAGCTTTGAAGCATCGAAAAGAGGGTTGTGATGCCATTGAGGTTTGCTCCATATCCGACTGAGGTTGGAACAGCAATCACGGGAATATCTACAAGTCCAGCCACTACAGAAGGTAGTGCCCCTTCCATTCCTGCAACAACAATTATGGAATCCACACCTTCTTCAAGAATTTTTACCAGCGGGTTAAAAAGGCGGTGAATGCCAGCAACACCCACATCATACTCTTTTATAACTTCAAGCCCTAAGAATTCAGCGGTGGTTGCAGCCTCCTCAGCCACGGGTATATCTGATGTGCCTGCTGTTAGAATCGCAACCTTCCCCATTCTCTCTTTTTTCTCTCCTATAATTACTGTTCCCGATCTCTCGTTTATCTCCAGCTTGAATTTTCCACGAAACTCCTCCTTTATAGCTTTAATCTGCTCAGGAGAGACTCTTGTTACTAAAATCCCACCTGAACTCTCCATAGCTTTTTTGAGTATTTTAACAATCTCCTGAGAGCTTTTACCTGGCCCAAAAACAGCTTCTGGTTTTCCCGCTCTGATTTCTCTGAAGTGGTCAAAGTTCGCGAACCTCTCAATCTGAGTGTAAAATAATTTCATCAGTTCATCTGTAAGTTCTGGTAGAGATTCAAGATTTTCAAGCAGTTTTTTAAAATTCTTCAGTATTTCTTCTCTTTTATCCCTGCTATCATCCTTCATTTTTCTTCCTCTTTCTTTATTTCTTCATGATATTCCTGTATTGATTTTACAGTTACTCCATCCATCCCTGCCTTTTTGATCGACTCAATAGCCTTCACAACTGCCTGAGCCCCTTTTATGGTTGTGATGTATGGAATGTTATGATCAACTGCAGCCCTTCTTATCAGAAATCCCTCTGTTTTTCCCCTCTTTCCTGAGGGTGTATTGATTATGAAATGTATCCTTCTGTTTATAATCTCGTCAATGACATTGGGTCTCCCCTCACTCACTTTCAGTGTTATCTCTGCTTTAACTCCATTTTCCCTCAGATAATAAGCAGTTCCCGAAGTTGCAACAATTTTGAACCCCATTTCCTGGAGTTTTTTTGCAATTGGGAGTATTTTCTTCCTATCTTCCTTTTTTACACTTATGAAAACTGTCCCATCTATTGGGAGCCTCATACCAGCAGCAAGCTCAGCTTTATAGTAAGCTATACCAAAATCATAGTCGATACCCATAACCTCTCCAGTAGCTTTCATCTCCGGACCGAGTATCGGATCTACACCCGGCAATTTGTTGAAGGGGAAGACCGCCTCCTTCACAGCCACATGTTTCAACCTGAGATTTTCTTTAATCCCGAGTTCTCTTAGCTTCTTTCCTGCCATCAGTTTTGCAGCTATTTTTGCAAGAGGCACTCCTGTCGCCTTGCTGACGAAAGGAACTGTTCTACTGGCTCTTGGGTTTGCTTCGAGCACATAAACTGTGTCATCTTTTATGGCAAACTGTATATTGATGAGTCCATTGACTTTGAGTGCAAGAGCCATCTTTCTCGTGTACTCCTTTATCCTTTCGATATGTTCTTGTTTGAGAGATATGGGTGGCAGAACACAGGCAGAATCTCCACTGTGTATTCCTGCCTCCTCCACATGTTCCATTATTCCACCGATCACAACATCTTCTCCATCACAGAGCGCATCAACTTCAACCTCAATGGCATCTTCGAGGAATTTATCAATGAGGACAGGTTTCTCCTCGCTGACATCAAAGGCTTCTGTTATGTAGCTATTGAAGCTGACATCATCGTAAACAATCACCATTGCTCTTCCTCCGAGCACATAGGATGGACGAACAAGAACGGGATAGCCTATTCTTTTAACGATCTCCTTTGCCTCTTCTATGCTAAAAGCAATCCCACTCGGAGGCTGGGGTATGTTCAGTTTTGATAGCAGCTCGGAAAATCTCTCTCTGTCTTCGGCTATATCGATTGAATCCGGAGATGTACCGAGAATTCTTACATTTGCCCTTTCGAGCGGAACAGCTATGTTTAGAGGGGTCTGCCCTCCAAACTGGACAACCACACCTTCTGGCTCCTCATTCTCGTAGATGTTAAGGACATCTTCAAAGGTTATGGGTTCAAAGTAAAGCCTGTCAGATGTATCGTAATCAGTTGAAACAGTTTCAGGGTTGTTGTTTACCATGATTGTTTCATATCCCTCTTCCTTGAGGCTCAGAACACCGTGAACACAGCAGTAATCGAACTCGATTCCCTGCCCTATTCTGTTTGGTCCTGAGCCGAGGACAATGACCTTCTTTCTTTCTGTTCTTATCGCTTCATTCTCATATTCGTATGTTGAGTAGAAATAGGGTGTTTTTGCCTCGAATTCTGCGGCACAGGTATCCACCATTTTATAAACAGCTCTCAGCCCTATCTCTTTTCTTCTCTTTCTTACCTCCATTTCCGTAGTGTTGAATATGTGGGCAAGCTGAACATCTGAAAAACCCCATCTTTTCGCCTTTATCAGGTACTCTTCGGGTATATCTTTTATTGAGTAGGTTATGGAAAGGTCTTTTAACTCTCTTTCAAAGTCGAGAATGTTCTTTATTTTTCTTATAAACCAGGGATCGATTCTTGTTAGTTTTGAAACCTCCTCAACGGACATACCTTTCAGGAGGGCATATCTTATGTAGAAAATTCTGCTTGGATGTGGAGAGGTGAGTCTCTTTATTATGTGCTCCATTGTAGGGTCTTTATCTCTTCCATCACTTCCTATTCCATACCTCCTGATTTCAAGGCTTCGGAGCGCCTTCTGTAAAGCTTCTTCAAATGTTCTTCCAATTGCCATAACCTCTCCAACACTCTTCATCTGTGTTCCGAGGGTTGGGTCGGCTGATGGAAACTTATCAAAGGCAAATCTCGGGATTTTTACAACAACATAGTCTATGGTAGGTTCAAAGCTTGCAGGTGTCTCTTTTGTGATATCATTGGGGATCTCATCAAGGGTATATCCAATTGCAAGCTTTGCGGCAATTTTTGCTATTGGAAAGCCTGTAGCCTTTGATGCAAGAGCTGATGATCTGCTAACTCTCGGGTTCATCTCGATTGCAACAACCCTTCCATTTTCGGGATGAACGGCAAACTGAATGTTGCTTCCTCCGGTCTCAACTCCAATCTCCCTTATGATCTTGATAGCAGAGTCTCTCAGATACTGATACTCAACATCTGTAAGCGTCTGAGCTGGGGCAACTGTAATACTGTCTCCTGTATGTACACCCATGGGGTCGAAGTTCTCAATTGAGCATATTATAACCACATTGTCTGCCAGATCTCTCATAACCTCAAGTTCGTACTCTTTCCAGCCAATAACTCCCTCCTCAATGAGAACTTGATTTATCATGGACATCTCAAGACCGTGCTCCACTATTGCTTTAAGCTCCTCTCTGTTAAAGGCTATCCCACCACCAGTTCCACCAAGTGTAAAAGCAGGTCTGACAACAACGGGATAGCCAATATTCTCCGCAATTGAGAGAGCCTCTTCAAGGTTGTTAGCCACATCACTTTTTGGCACTTCTAGCCCAATTTTTTCCATGGATTTTTTGAACAGATCTCTGTCTTCAGCTTTTTTAATAGCATCCAGCTTTGCACCTATCAGTTCAACCTCGTATTTATCGAGAATTCCCATCTCTCCAAGCTGAACCGCGACATTGAGAGCAGTTTGTCCTCCAAGGGTGGGTAGTATCGCATCTGGAAGCTCCTTCTCTATAATTTTTGCAACGAAGTCGGCAGTTATCGGTTCTATGTATGTCCTGTCAGCCATCTCAGGATCTGTCATGATTGTTGCAGGGTTCGAGTTAACCAGAACAACCTCATACCCTTCTTCTCTCAGCGCTTTGCATGCCTGGCTGCCAGAGTAATCAAACTCTGCAGCCTGACCGATTACGATCGGTCCTGAACCAATAACCATGATTTTTCTCAAATCCTCCCTTTTTGGCATTCAATCACCTGTTTATCTGTATTCTTTAATCAATCTGTAAAAGTTGTCAAAGAAAAAGTAAGTATCATGTGGTCCTGGTCCCGCCTCGGGATGGTACTGGACTGTTATGAGCGGATAATCTCTGTGTCTCATACCCTCTACTGTCATATCGTTCAGATTCAGCTGTGTAACTTCCAAACCTGTGCCTTCAAGGCTTTTATCATCTACAGCAAAACCATGATTCTGACTTGAAATGAAAACTCTGCCAGTTTCAAAGTCTTTGACCGGCTGATTTGAACCCCGGTGACCAAATTTAAGCTTGAAAGTCTTTCCACCGAGAGCGAGAGCCACAAGCTGGTTTCCAAGGCATATTCCAGCCATTGGAAATTCTCCAGCAAGCTCCCGTATTGTCTCGATTGTTGATTTCACCCTCAGCGGATCTCCAGGTCCATTTGATATGAATATCCCGTCGGGAGATAGCTCCCTTATCTTACTGGCGGGGTAGTTAAATGGAACAACTGTGAGGTTGATTCTCCTTTTCAGAAGCTGCCTTATTATGCTGTTTTTGATCCCACAATCAACAAGTACCACCTCATACTTACCGTCAGCTTCGATTCTCTTAGGCTCTCTGACACATACTTTATCCACTAAGTCGATTTCCATGATCGATGGCTGTTCCACAGCTCTTTTAAGCATTTTTTCTCTGTCGTAGTCTCCGTACCATAGAACAGCCTTCATTGCACCGTAAACTCTCGTCTTTTTTGTAAAAGCTCTTGTATCTACACCTTCAATTCCGGGTTTGCTGTACTCTTTCAGAAATTCATCAAGTCCTTTTTTACATCTCCAGTTGCTTGGTTCTCTGCACAGTTCTCTTACAACGAACCCCTCAACCTTAATACCGTCACTCTCAAAGTCTTCCTCGCTTACACCGTAGTTCCCTATGAGAGGATAAGTCATCATAAGAATCTGTCCAGCATAACTTGGGTCGGTAAGAGCCTCAACATATCCAGTCATACTCGTGTTGAAAACAAGCTCACCCTCAACATAACCTTCAGACCCAAAACCAAACCCCTCGACAAAGGTTCCATCTTCAAGGGCAAGAGCAGCATTAAACTTTTTTTCCCGCATCCTTTCACCTTTGTTTCTCGAAAAACTCTTCAACCTCTTTTACAACCTCTTTGATTCTTGGAACATCAAAGAACTTCTTTCCTGTAACCTCATTGGTGAAAGACATATACATTTTTGAGACACCATCCTTAAGTTTCTCAGGAAGTCTCGGTGGACTTCCCAGTATCTTCCTCCAGTTCTCGGTGCCTTTTGTGACTCTCAGTCTTTTATACCAGTATGTTCTCCTGTAGTGTTTTCTCAGGACTTCTTTACTCAGTTCAAAGCCATTGTAGCTGAATCTGCATTCATCAGGAGTACCGACTGCGTCGATCAGGACTATATTTTCATCAGCATCCAGAGCAAATTCAAACTTGCCATCCTCGTTTAGAATCCCAACCTTTTCTGTTCTTGATGTAATAAAATCGTTCACAATCATAGTAATTTTTCGAAGTTCATCGAACCTCTCACCCAGTCCCGAGATCTCCTTAGCTTCCTCATAGGAGAGGTATCTGTCCTCATCCTCAAGCTTCGTGCTGAAATCCACTATGGGTTTTTTAAGAACTTCTCCCGGCTCTGGAACCTTATCAAGACCCAGTTGCTCGGGGGAAATCTCTCCCCTCTCGATTCTCCTGAAAACGCTTGAACCCTCGGGAAGGGTATTGCGGTATATAACTTCGAGGGGAATCAAGTAGTTCCTCAAACCCTTTTTGAATTTTGAGTAATCGTATCCCTCTTTCCTCTTTTCAGGTTTTATAACTCTGTACAATTTCACTTTCATCTCGTTTACCGGATTTTCAAGCTCGTCTAATGATTTTACTCTTCCATCTTCAATCAGTCCTAAATAATGGGTCTTTACTCCTCTCTCCTTGAGCTTTTCGAAAAAGTAGGCAGAGACCAAGCACAGAGCAGAACCCTTGCCTTCTATCTTATCTGGCATCTCACCGTAGTCAAAAACTGAATATCGGTCGGAAAAGAGAAAAGTGCCCTCTCCAGACTTTCTGGTAGTGGGTTTTTTCAGAATAACTAAATCCTTAACACTCCCCATCCACATAGCATCTTTGAAGATTGTTTAAAAGTTTTTTCATGTGGCTTCAAGTATTTCATTCCTCTTCTTTTCCTGGTATTCCTCTACTTTTTTCCTGATTTTCTCATCCTTTAATGCGAATATCTTTGCCACAGCCAGAGCAGCATTTTCAGGCTCAAGAACAACGAGAGGAGCCACTCCGGATGGCATTCTAAGTGAGGAGATTATATCCATTCCTGCAAAAGCATTGCTTGGAGGGGGGCAGGCTATAACTGGTTTTCTGGTGTTTGCATCGACAAAACCACTGAGAGCATTGCTTCTCCCTGCAACGGTCACAAACACAACATCATCCTCCTCGAATTCTCTAATTATTTCCAGAACTCTTAAGGGAGTTTTGTGTGCAGAGGCTACTTTAAGCACACTTTTTACCCCAAATTCATCAAGAAATCGGGAGATTTTTGTGGAGAACTCCTCATCACTTTTTGAACCCATTATTATTACAGCCTTCATTGTAGAAAGATTTGCTTTTCTGATTTAATTGTTTTGAAAAACATTCAGAGCTATGAAGCTATGAGGTCATGATCATAATGAGTATAATAAGGAGGAAAACTTTATATAGTTTGGTTTGGCTAAATTTTATTATGAGAATATCAACTATAATGAGCAGAATGGAAGATCTACTTACCAAAATACAGTCAGGAAACATACCAAAGGAAGACAGAGATTTGCTTGAGGTGTTGATTCTCACAGGGCTTGTTAGAAAGAATAACAGCACATATGAAATAACTGAAAAAGGACTCGAGTTTCTGGATAAGCCAGTAATGGAAAACTAATTATTTTGCAGTATCGTTTTTTGAATTCTCTTTTCAGATAGTTCTCTGGAGTTTTGGTTGATTTTTAGGGTTATTCACAAATCTGAAGAAGAGAAAAAAATTTAAATTGTTGTTCTGCAGGAGTGTTACGAAAAGAAGGTGAAAAAAATGGAATTTGAAGATGAATATGTTGATGTAATCGAAGAAGAGGAACCGGCTGAAGATGATGTAAAACTTGCTGAGGTTTACAGGCTTGCCATCAGGCTTATAAGGTTACTTGATAGTGTTAAAAGCCAGGAGCTAAAAGAAGGAGCATCTCTTATGCTTATAAGAGAAATTCTCGGTGATGATCCGGTTCTTATGGGTCTTGCTTCAAAAATGATTCAGGATTTGAGTTATGGTCTTGTGGAAGATGAAAATTATGTATCCTGATCTATTGAATTTTTTAAAGCACTAATAAATATTAATAAAATAAAAAAATTATCGGGTTTCTATGCGAAGGCTTTTTCAAAGAATGGAACAACCTGTTTCTTCCTGCTCATTACCCCGGGAAGCCAGACAGACTTTCCTTCCAGCTCCTTGTCAAATGCCTTTTTAACGACAGATGGGTCATCGGTAACCGAGAGAAGTTCTGTACCTTCTTGGATTATATCGGTGAGCATCAGAAAAATGCTGTGGTAGTTGCCCTCTTCCTTCACTTTTTTCATCTCCTCGTACAGGGGCTCCTTGAAGTCATCCAGTAGAGAGAGTGATACAACTTCTATCTGACCGATTCCGACCTTGTTGCCCGACATGTTGAAGTCCTTGAAGTCCCTGAAGAGAAGATCTCTTGGAGCCTTGCCTTCCAAGTCTGACTTCTTCTTGAACATTTCCATGCCAAGCTCCTGGATATCACCAACTCCAGCAATTTTTGCAAGTTCTTCAGCAGCTTTCACATCTGCATCTGTCGTTGTTGCTGACTTCAGTATCACAGTGTCACTTAGAATTGAGGCAAGAAGAATTCCGGCAATATTATCTGGAATCTCCACACCATTGTCTTCGTAGAGCTTTTTGACAACAGTTGCAGTGGAACCAACAGGCATATTGAGGTAGAAAATCGGGTTCGGGGTTGTGATATCTCCTATCTTGTGGTGATCAACTATCTCAACTATCTCCGCCTTGTCGATGTTGTCGAGTGTCTGTCCAATCTCACTGTGATCAACAAGAATAACCTTCTTTCCCTCTCCGTCTGTGAGAAGTTCGGGCTCTGAAAAGCCAAATTTCTCAAGTACAAAGGCTGTTTCCGGATTTAGTTCACCCTGTCTTGCAGCTACGGCATCAACTCCAAGCTTCTTTTTGAGCTCTGCATATGCTATAGCCGAGCAGACTGAATCCGTGTCCGGACTTTTATGACCCACGACATAAACTGCCATGTAGGAAAATTTCGAAACTAACTAATAACTTTTTCGTTTGGCTGAATTCTCATCTTTATTTTAAATTTTTTGTGCCAAAAAGTAATTATTAATCAAAAAAAATGGACCTCTGCCTCCAGATGGATGATTCAAAAAGCTAAATGTATTTCACTCTCCACCTTGCAAAAATTCCATCACCAAGCCTCTGAACGCTGACAAGCTCAAGTTTGATGGGTGGTGAGAAGGATTTTCCATCAACGGGGGTTGGAGAGTTCTTTCCACCCACTATCATATCTCCGTAGTAAATGTTAATCTCATCTACAAGCCCACCTCTTAAAAGGCTGCTGATGAGTGTACCTCCACCTTCAACCATCACCCTCCTCAAACCCATCCCATAGAGGTGGTTGCATAGCTTTTTCAGATCTACCTTCTCTTCTCCAGCCACAAGAATCTGTGCCTTCTTAGAGAATATCTCAATTCTGTCTCTGGAAGCTTTTTCAGATACTGCGATTATGGTATCTGCAGATCCATCCAGAACCTTTGCATCTGAAGGTGTCCTGAGTTTGCTGTCAACAACAACTCTCACCGGATTCGGCGGTTTTCCCTTTTCAAATCTCTCAAATCTTAGAGTGGGGTTTTTTATTGTCAGAGATGGATCATCAGAGAGTACTGTACCTATGCCCACCATAATGGCATCTGAAAAAGCCCTCAACCTATCAACTCTATGAAAATCCTCTTCACATGATATTTTAAGCTGCTTTCTTGACTCATCACTTATCTTACCATCTGCACTGGAGGCAATGTTTACAAATATAAAAGGACGCATCATAATCACTCTTAAAGGCTTTTCAGCAATTTCTCAAGCTTTTTCTTTGCCTCTCTTACTCTGTTTTCGTCCTTACCGGAAAACTTGATTACCACATAGCCCGGTTTGGGATATGAACCAATCTCAACATCTTCGAACTCCTTTACAACAGTGTTCAACTCTTTAAGAATTTTCTCCTCGTACCCATTGACTCTGAGGATATCTTCGAAGTACCTTTCCTTTGAGAATTTCCGCAGTATTTTTTCGAATGTATCTTCCATTTCAGCAGGAACACCAGGCATTACTGCAACATTTTTAACAATAAATGCTGGAGCAGCTCCCTTGTCATTTGGTATTACCTCTGAACCTTCTGGAAGGGATGCAACTTTTCTTATAGCCTCCTCGTTGTCTGTAATCTTCCTCAGCAATCTGACAGCCTCCTCATTCAGCTCAAGGTTTACACCAAAAGCCCTTGCTACTCCTTCTGCGGTAACATCATCATGGGTGGCACCAAGTCCACCTGTGACAAGTACAAAGTCAGCCTTTTTGCTTGCCTCAGAAACCTCCTCTGCAATCTCTTCAACATCATCTGGAACCACAATAATTCTTCTTACTCTGTGACCTATCTGAACGAGTTTTTTAGCCATGTAGGCTGCGTTTGAGTTGGTGATATCTCCGCTTAGGAGTTCGTTGCCTACAGACACTATGATAAAATCCATATGGATAACTGTATCTGTAAAAGAAAAAGTTTGCGAAACGGAAAGTATGCAGATCCATTCTGTGCTGCTGGGGGAAAATTAATGGAAAAATTTAAATTGGCTCATGCATAGCGTGAAGGGGAGGCACGATCATGAAGACACAAGCAGAGGTTAGACAGTTAAAGGAAGGAGGATATGTTGTTATTGATGATGAGCCCTGTGAAATACTCAGCATGTCTGTCAGTAAGCCGGGTAAACACGGGGCTGCAAAAGCGAGGATAGATGCTATGGGCATCTTTGACAAGCAGAAGAGGAGTATAGTTCAGCCGGTTACAGCAAAAATCTACATTCCAATTGTGGAGAGGAAGAGAGCCCAGGTAATCAGTGTTGTTGGTGGAGTTGCCCAACTTATGGACTTGGAAACCTATGAGACTTTTGAGCTCACAGTACCGTCTGAACTTGCGGACAAGGTTACTCCCGGAAGTGAAATAGTTTACATTGAGTCAATGGGTAAAAGGAAAATCGCCGAGAAATAGTTATGCATATCGATTCTTATTTTTCTATTTCCAATTCTAATTTTGATGAGGCTGAGTATGTTATTTTTGGCATTCCCTATGATGCAACTCAGTCCTTTAGATCAGGCTCACGATTTGCTCCGAATGCAATCAGGGAAGCAAGCTGGAACCTGGAAAGCTACTCTCTCTACTTTGATTTTGATTTAAGCTATGCTAAAATTTTTGATGCTGGAAACATAAACACAGACTGCAGTTTTGAAGAGATAATACATAGAACTTCGGACTTTCTTACAAGAAAAGAATTCTTTCCGGTTGCTCTTGGAGGCGAGCATACGGTGAGCTATGCCTGTGTGAAAGATCTCAGGGATTTCTGCTATCTCACATTTGATGCCCATCTGGATCTGAGGAATGAGTTTGATGGAAACAAATTTAACCATGCATGTACGGTGAGAAGGGTTTATGAAAAATATGAGACAGGAGAAGTAGAGAGGATAGTTCAGATAGGAGTGAGATCGGGTACATCTGAGGAGAGGGAATTTGCGAGAAGGAGGGGCATAGAGATCTATTATTCTTGGGATATTCTGGAAGGAGGCATCGACTGGATCCTGAAAAGACTTGAACCCTATGATAGAATTTATATCTCCCTTGATATGGATGTCTTTGATCCAGCCTTCGCTCCAGGTGTATCGGCTCCCGAACCTTTTGGTCTTCATCCTATTCATTTTCTCCGGCTGATTGATGAGATTTCTGACAGAATTGTCGGTTTTGATGTTGTGGAGGTTATACCTGATGGTGAAAAAATCACTCAGATGCTCGCTGCAAAAATTGTTGGGGAAGTGATATCTGCTGTTCACTCCAGCATCTGAACTTTGGCTTTTCTGAGTGTAGGCGTTGTTTTAGTTTTGTTGATCTTAGTTTGCTTCAGTTTTTTATCTGACAGATTTCTGTTTGCAATCAGAATAAAGAAGCGGATATAATCTCCATAATATTCGGAATTTTGTCTAATTCATTTAAAATTCAAACCTAATTTGTTTTTTATCATCACTAATCAGTAAATTTTTTATACTTTGAAAAACAAGTATGGTTGGAGGTGGTCGTTATGGCGACTGAGGAAAATCTTAACAACGCATTTGCTGGAGAAAGTATGGCGAACAGAAAATACCTTGCCTTTGCTGAAAAGGCTGAAAATGAAGGATTCAGGAATGTTGCAAGACTTTTCAGGGCAGCAGCAGAATCTGAAACCATTCATGCTATCAATCATCTCAGGGCAATGGATGCCATAAATTCAACTCTCGACAATCTGAAAGCCGCTCTTGAAGGAGAAACTTATGAGAAAACTGAGATGTATCCAAAGTTCATTGAAGAAGCAGAGAAAGAAGGAAACAAGAAGGCTGAAAGGACTTTCAGATGGGCTATAGAGGCTGAAAAAGTCCACGCTGAGCTTTATAAAAAAGCAATGAAGGCTGTGGAAGAGGGAAAAGATGTAGACATAATTGAGCTTTATGTTTGCAAAATCTGCGGGTATACTGTTGAAGGTGAAGTGCCGGACAAATGCCCTGTTTGTGGTGCGAAGGCTGAGAAGTTCAGGAAGGTCGAATAAACCGATTTATAATTAAATAAGTTTATCATTTATTTTGATTTTGAAACCGCTGACATCTTCTCTCTCAAAATTTCCGGGTTCGAATCTAAATTTTTGTAGTGTTTGAACATAGAAAACAAGTGAAATCTTATGAATCGACTATAAAAATAAAAAAATTAGAGAATATTTGCCTCTCTCAACTTCTCTATCTCTTCTTTCTTCATCCCAAGGAAACCAGAGTAAATCATCTCGTTGTCTGCTCCGACAGGTCTGCATAGCCATTTTATTCTGCCCGGAGTTTTCTCAAACTTTGCAACAACTCCCTGGACGCTGACCTCTCCATAATTGGGGTCGTTTATTTTTCTCAAACCACCCCTGAGCCACCAGTTCTCTTCCTTGAATGTCTCTGCAGGTTTTAGAACTTCTCCAGCCACACATGTTCCATCTCCTGTATAATCAAGTGTTGCCTGAATTATCTCCTTGACTGTCTTATCTTTACTCCACTTCTCTATTTCTGCGAGACATTCGGGCCAGGTCTTGGGAGTCAGTCTCTCCTTGATTGTTGGGTATCTCTCTCGCAAATCCGGCCTGTTGATGATTGTTGTGAGAGCATAGAAGTTTACATCACTGAAGCCAGCCATGAATGCCATTCCATCCTTTGCCCTCACGAGGGTGTACACAAAGACTGCCGGGTCAAAGTTGGCTATTCTTCCAACAACCTTCTTCTTTGTGTGATAGTACTGGATGTAATAGTTGTTTGTCTTTGCCTGAGCCTCAGCCGGAACAACATCTATGAACTGCCCCTTTCCTGTAGCCCTTCTGAAAAGCAGGGCAGCCAGTATGCCGAAAGCTGCAAATCCTCCACCAACATACCATCCCATCCAGGGACCAAGCTTTGTTGGGACTCTCGTATGCTCTGGAAACTCCTCATACTCTTCGGGAATTCCTGTAGTCCATGCCATTCCGCTCATTGCCTGATCAACAACATCGTAATCAGCTTTCTTTGACTCTGCTTTTGGTCCAAAATGCCCGTAGGGTGAGATAGCACAGTATATCAGCCCGGGATTTAGTTTACTCAATTGTCTGTATCCAATTCCCAAGGAATCGAGATATCCGGGTGCATAGGTTTCAATGAGAACATCAACCCTTTTTATGAACCTTTTGAGTATTTCTCGCCCCTCTTCCGTTTCGATGTTCAGGGTAATGTGATACTTGTTTCTTCCCTCGACAATGTAGGCAAGCCCGGTATCTTTTATTTTAATTCCGAAGGGGGTCATCTTCCTTGCAATATCTCCTCCGGGTGGTTCAACTCTGATTACCTTTGCTCCATACTCGGCTAAGAGAGAAGAGGCATACAAACCGGCAAAGCTACCGTAGCTTAAGTCAAGGACAACTATATCGTCGAGAGCCTCAGGCTTCTCAGCGGCTTTGAATGGATCGCAATTCTCTTTCGCCCAGTCACTCCAGGGAACATCCTCATAGGTTATGGGGCTTGATTCTTCAAGTTCTGCCATTTTATCACCTCATGGGTAGAATAATCCTGACTCTCCATCCCAGTCTGGAGGTGGGCAGGAGAAGAAGACATTTTTGTCCCACTTTCCGATTACTCCTTTGTTGTAAAGCTCGTCGACCTCTTCCCTTGTCAGGCCAAGAAGCCTGATGAACACATGCTCGTTGTCTATTCCTGTTGGCCTGGCTGTCCACTTTATTCTGCCCGGCGATTCGCTGAGCTTGGGAACCGGAGCAACTTCAGCGAGAGAACCAAAGATGGGGTCGTCATAAATCCATATTGATCTTCTCGCCTTCCAGTGTTCATCGTTATATTGGTCTTCAGAGCTAAAGACTTTGTTTGAAGCAAATCCAAATCTCTCTCCGAGTTCCTCCAGTTCTTTAACTGTTTTCTCCTTTGCCCACTCATGAAGTGTACTGTATATAACTTCCTGACTCTCCTCCTTTTGTCTTTCATCGATGTCTGCATACTTCTCAAAAAGATCAAGCCTGCCCATTGCCTCACACAAACCTTTAAATTCGCTCTCTTTAAAAGCTGCAATCGCTACAAAACCATCCTTACATTTCACTATGTCTGAGGGGACAACAGCAACATCTCTGTTTCCGTATCTCTCTCTGTTCTTCCCTGTTAGCCCGACATAAATCCAGGTCCAGTCCATGTTTCTCATTAGATTCTCTGCCTGGGGATGGTCGATATACTGTCCTTTTCCTGTCTTCTCACGCCAGTATAGTGCCACAAGAACTGCGAATGCACCCATAAGCGCACCATAAAAGTCACCAATCCAGGCACCTGCTTTGAGGGGCAATCCATCTGGAAATCCTGTGGACTCTATAAGTCCTGAGGTTGCCTGAGCAACAGCATCATAGCTTGGTCTGAATGTGAAGGGTCCCCACTGTCCGAAACCGGACATGCTTATATAAACAAGCCTTGGATTGATTTTTATAAGCTGTCTGTATCCAATTCCCCACCTATCTGTTGTTCCAGGGCGGTAATTCTCAACAACCACATCACTTTTCTTTGCAAGTCTGTAAATCAACTCCTTGCCTTCGGGAGTTCTCATGTCAATGGCAATGTGGTATTTGCTGTTGTTGGTTGCCTCAAAGCCAGCAGCCAGATTTCTGTGGAAATCTGCAAATGGTGCAAGAGGTCTCATTGTATCCCCTCTCCCTGGCATTTCAACATGGATAACCTCTGCTCCAAATTCTGCAAGATATGTTGCGACCATTGGCCCAAAGATAAGAGTTCCTATGTCAAGCACTCTTATCCCTTTAAGGGGCTCAGGTTTTTCAAATATCCCCTCGGGCTTCATTATCTCTCTGATGTACTCTGTGTACGGCAAACTATCCAGATCTTTTTCATGGCTCGTCATTCAATCACCCAATCTTAATTATTTTTCAGTATCTTTGTTAAAGGCTAATTTAAATGTTTTTCTATTTGATTCGGGTTGATTTCAGAATGTATTTTATCAAATATTACTCAAAAATTACATTGAAAGCGAACAGTATGCTTATTGTCCTTAAACGAGTTTTTTGACCTCATGGAGAATCTGATAACGAAATGCGTAAGATTAAATATTATTCTGGACATCGTGAATATATGGTAGATAATTTTGAACTCAGGGATTCTGACAATGGGAACAGTCTTGAGACAGGAGTTTTTTACCATGAAATTTTCAGCAGGAGAAGCTATCTTACAATAGGGACAAGACTCAGAGAATTTCCGGGTGCATTTGAAATTTTGAAAAAGAGGTACAACAACATTGTAGTTTTTGAATCCAAACCGGTGAGTGAGGATCTTGTTCTCAGAGTGCATTCTCCCGAGTTACTTGAAGGGGTAAAGGAAGATGGTCTATGTTCAACTGCCTGGCACTCGGCAGGAGGGGTTGTTGAAGCTACGGAAAAAGTTTTTAGTGGAGAAATTCGAAACTCTTTTTGTTTTATAGGGGCTGGAGGACATCATGCTGGTAAAAGAACCTTCTGGGGCTTTTGCTGTTTCAATGATGTTGTTCTGGCAATCCAGAACCTCAGGGAAAAGTACGGAAATGTGAGGTTCGCAATAATAGATACAGATGCACATCATGGCGATGGAACAAGGGAACTTATTGCAGAGGACAGAAATGTTCTCCACTACTGCATATGTTCAACCGACTATGTATCTGATGATGGGTTGAAAGTAGATGTTAGTTTTATAGGGAAAAGCAGAGAGGAGTACATCACAATGGTGAAAGCATTTGGGAGTATGGTTGAATCTTTCAAACCTGATTTGATTTATTGGTATTTCGGTCACGACACTCATGAGGGTGACTATGGCGATATTGGTCTGACTGTTAAAGATTACATTGAAATTGCCCGATTTTTGAAAGAGGTGGCTGAGAGGAATAGCGATGGAAAGCTTGTGGTAGTTCTGGGAGGGGGAAGTTCACCACAGATAGCTACTGAATCCTGCTTAGCAATCATTGAAGAGCTTGCAAAAGGGTAAAATAAAAAATTAATGTTTATTCTTCTTTAAGGAACCTTCTCAGGAGTTTTCCTGTGGCTGTTCGGGGGAGTGGCTCCTCTCTGAACTCTATAACTCTCGGAAGTTTGTACTTTGCTATGTGCTTTTCGAGATATGCGAGGATATCCTTTT
Source organism: Archaeoglobus sp. UBA234 (assembly GCA_002494625.1). GTDB lineage: Archaea > Halobacteriota > Archaeoglobi > Archaeoglobales > Archaeoglobaceae > Archaeoglobus_A. The sequence goes on along the minus strand of DACH01000020.1, from coordinate 92,955 downwards.
TAAGCTCATCAGAGGGTTCGTATCCCTCCTTAAGTCTTATAACTGCCTTGACAATCTGACCTCTTACTCCCTCTGGATCAGGCACGCCTATTACTGCACACTCCATAATTGCTGGATGCTGACCGAGGGGTTGTTCAATCTCGTCAGGACCTATTCTGTAACCGCTTGACTTGATCAGGTCATCATCTCTCGACACGAAGTAGATGTATCCATTCTCATCTCTCCTTACGAAGTCTCCGAGGACATTCCAGCCATCAATGACGCTCTTTTTCTGTTTCTCATCTAGGGGTCTTGTTGGATGGTTCCAGTATCTTATGCCTGTTGGACCTTTTATGTAGAGATTTCCAACCTCTCCAGCCTTGCATTCCTCCTTTGTTTCCGGATCTATTATCCTTGCTATGTAACCAGGCACTGGCCATCCGATGCTTCCAGCAACTGGTTTTGGAGCGCATGTGTTTGAAACACAGATATGAACCATCTCTGTTGCACCGAGAGATTCATAGATGTCCATTCCAAACTTCTCCTTCCATTTTATCGCTGTTTCAGCGCCAAGAGCCTCTCCACCTCCAGTACAGAGTCTCAAGCTTGAAATATCGTACTTTTTCATGAACTCTTCCAGATTTGGATTTACGAGTATCAATCTGTAGGCTGTTGGAAGAGAGGAAAAGACAGTAATCCCGTGCTCCTCTACGAATTTGAAAAAGTTCTCCACACTGAAACCGGGCCAGATGCTCGTTGCCGCCCCATGGAAGTATGGGATAAGGCATCCATTTCCGTAGCCCATAGCAAAGCTTACAGGAGCGGGACCTCCAACAACATCATCCTCTGTTAACTTCCAAACATACTTGCCAACAAGATAAACCGATGAGAGAACATTCTCAACAAAATGGACGCATCCCTTAGGCAGTCCGGTTGTGCCTGAGGTGTAGAGTACAACAGCAGGTTTTCCTATTTCAAGGGGAACTGGATCGAATTTTGTGCTTTCCTTATAGACATCGTTGAAAGAAACGAAGGGCTCCTCAAGACCATCCTGATCGGTAACGATCACATTTTTCACTGTGCTAAGCTCTGAAACTGCCTCCTTTACTGCGCCAAATGTTTTCTCATCACCGCTAACAAAAATAGCCTTTATCTCTGCATTCTCGGAGACATGAACTATCTCCTTCTTTGCCCACATTGGGTTGAGCGGTACGGGAATTGCTCCTGCCTTCATGATACCGAAGTTGACAGCGATTGCTTCGGGCATGTTCCTCATTCTAAAACCAACCCTGTCATACTTCTCGATTCCGAGTCTCTTCAGGAAATTGGCAACCCTGTTGCTGAGAATGTATAAGTCGCGGTATGTAACTCGCCTGTCCATGAAATAAATTGCAACCTTTCTTCCCCTGCCTTTTTCGATGTTTCTGTCCAAGATCTCCTCGGCAAGATTAAGCTCTTTTCTGTCACCTATGTATTCTCTAACCTCATCTGGAATCACAACTTCAGGCCAGGTATCCTCTGGAACCAGATAATCCGATATATCGCCCATATTTTCACCCTTAGAAAGGTTTTTAAATTCGGTTATAAGTTTTTCGTAATTTATCGTTTATATTGGCGAGTACAGGCGATAATATAAATATGTTTAAAAATTATCATGATTATAAAAAATCATGATTAATTCTGGTTAAAACAATATCCATAAAGGATTTTAACAAAGCCGGATAATTAGTGCTGTGCGCCTGGGGGATGTGCTTAGAGAGATTCTGAGAGAAAACGGGATTGAAAGAATTTTTACTAATTTAAAACTGGAAAGTAGAGATGTTATTCAGCAGATGGCTGTATATGTTGCCAATGGAAAGGCGGATGTTTGTCTGCCAGAAAAGGAAACTACACTCTCTTACACACTGGATGGAAAAAGAGTAAAGCAACCCACTCAGGCTTTTGTAGGTGAATGTGGAAAGAAACTCTTTGGGAGATATGAGCTGATTACAAGAGCTGAAAAGAGAAAATTTCCTTATATTCTTGTTGACTGCAGTTTTTTTGATCTACACAGTAGAAAGGAAAAATCTAAGATAAGAACCCAGATAAAGGTGACTCTTGGGGTAATCAGGGACTTCATGTGGGATGAAAAGCTCGTTATTGCAGGCAAAAAGTTTGAGGAAGTTAATGCGACATACTGCGATTCCCCTTCTGAGTTCATCCTGAGTGAAGGATTGAAGAAAATCATACTGCTTGATCCTAATGCAGACAAGGTTTACAGAGGTGAGAAAGCAGATTGTTTCGTAATAGGAGGAATTGTTGATAAGAGTGGTGATAAAAAAGGACTTACATCGAAAATAGGTGAAAATCTTTCTATGGATGGTGTGGAGTTTGAATCAATGAGGATTGAGCTGATGGGAGATGTTATAGGTGTGCCGGATAGAATCAACTCAATTACGGAAATAATACTGCTGACAGTTCTGGATGGAGTTGGTGTTGAATCTGCCATCAGACAGGTTCAGAGCCCATTGGTGGCGAGGTGGAGACTGAGAAAAGAACTTCCTAAGATCACAGAAAGGCTTGATGGCAAAAAGGTTTTCAGGTTTGTAAGAAAGTCAGATTTTGAGAGATTCAAATGGCTCAATATTTCTTTCTCTGATTTCCTTGAGGTTTGTAAACAGATGGGCTTTCTGGTTGTTGATGATAGAATTTATGAGGAAATACACAAGCTTCCGTATGATGAGCACAAGGGAAGGTATTTACTTCATTCAGAATAAATTGAGGCAGAATAAATTGAGGCTGGATGTTTTATCATCTGAGTCTTCTCCATACTTTTAAAGTACTCTCCTTGATTACTCCAGAAAATGGAAATTTTTTCGCCTCTATGTCTGTTTTACCACTTTTTAAAGCCTCAAGAATGCTCTTAATGTTTAGGTTTGTATTCTCTTCAATACTCAGCACTGTAACTCCATATCCCACACCATCTTTTGAGTGGGCATCACTTCCGGCTATTCTGATTTTATTACTTGAAAAAGCAAGCCTTTCAGCCTTAGAAGTGAAATAAGGAAAGATTGTTCTTGAATTGAAAACCTCCACACCATCGACAAATTTCACAACAAGCTCGGGTTTTCTAACTCCACTCCTGTAAAACTGGTATGGATGAGCCAGTACTGTGAAGTAACCTTTCTTTTCAGCCTCCTCACTTACCTCCCTTATCTGAATTCCCTTTTCAAAAATTTCCATCTCTGGCTCCCCGAAAATAAGCAGATGCCCCTCCTGTGCAGAGAGTTCATATCCTGGAAGGACTGTAATTGGCAACTGCTCTTTCTCAACAAACTCAAGAGCCCTCAACGAACCCTCAAGTGTATCGTGATCTGTGATTGAAATGACCTGAATGTTTTTCCTGATGGCGTGGATTACCATCTCTCTTACATCGTCAACGCCATCGCTTATTCTGGAATGGGTGTGGAGCTCACATCTCAGTTTCATGCAATCCTCCTGGCAAATTATTTTAAGGGAATGGATTAAATTCTTTCGATGAAAGTCCTGGCTGTTACAGGAAAACTGGCAGAGAAAGATGTCAGGAAGTACTCCCAAACTGATGTTCATGTTGTTGATATAGATGTGGCAGCCTTCATCACTCCACAGCATCTTCAGAATGTGGATCTCTCAGATTATGACCTCGTTCTCGTTCCTGGATTAACCTCAGCAGACTGGAAAAGACTTGAAATGGAAAAAGGAGTAAAGATAAGACTTGGTCCGATACATGCCTATGACCTTCAGTTTGTAATTCCACAAATTGAGAGAATTGAACTCAGTCACACAATCCCTGCCTGCAGACTTATAAGTAAAGTTAAGACAGAAGAAACAAAGAGAATGGTTGATGAACTTGAGAAATCCTTTAGTTTTAAAATAAAACATCTCTCTGTTGGCGGAGATTCTAGGATGAAGGTGGTTGCAGAAATTGTTGATTCTACAAAGCTAAGTGAAAGAGAACTTGCTGAAAAAGTAAGGTACTATGAAAATAGTGGGGCTGATGTAATCGATCTCGGGATACCGCTTGAAGTTGATTATGAAAAAATCACTCAGGTGGTGGAACTTGTAAAAGAGATATCAGAACTCCCTATCAGCATCGACACCTTCGATGTAAAGGCAATTGAAAAAGGAGTGGATGCAGGAGTCGATATGGTGATGAGTATATCAGAGAAAAATATCGACGCTCTCGATCTTATCGATGATCAGGCTGTGGTGGTAGTTGAGAGAAATCCTGAGATTCTATTTGAACTTGTTGAGAGGGTGAAGGAGAGGACTTCAAAGGTGATTGCCGATCCTGTTTTGGATGCATTTCCAGGTTTAATTGCATCTATTCTCAGATACAGTAAATACAGAGAAATTGATGGGGAAACTCCTGTGCTCTTTGGGGCAGGGAATGTTACAGAGCTCTCAGATATGGATTCTGTAGGTGTAAATGGAATGCTTGCGATGATAGCTGAAGATATTGGAGCAAACCTCCTCTTTACGACAGAAGCAAGTCCAAAAACAACAGGAAGTGTCAGGGAGCTTGTAACAGCGAGCTACATTGTCAAGGGTGCAAAGCTCAGGAAAACACCACCCAAGGATATGGGGATAAACCTCCTGGTTTTGAAGGAAAAAACCAGCCTGAGTGGTTGCATGCCAGAAAATGCTTTTGAGGCGAAGGAATCGGGAGAGTTTTTGAGAGACCCGCTGGGAGACTTTAGAATCTGGATTGCTGGTGGGAAAATAATCTGCAGTCATGAAAGACTCACGGTTTCTGGAGAAAGAGCAAAGGAAATCTATGACACGGTTTTGAAAAAAGGACTGCTCTCAAGACTTGACCACGCATGCTATCTTGGTAAAGAGCTTATGAAGGCTGAAATTGCACTGAAATTGAATAAGAACTACACACAGGATCAGGATCTAAATTTTGGGATATATGGATAGTTTTCTGATTTAAATAAGAGTTCCTGAGACGAAGTTGAAATTGAGAGTGTTGATGGATTACCATTTAAAGACAAAAAAGCCAGTCATCAGAGGCTGGGATTAAATGATCTTTCTCAGGGATACGGGCAATTTACATACCCAAATCAAAAGAAATTTAATTAGCAATTACAATCTTCAGATATGACTGTAATCGTTAAAAAAGTAGAAAGTTACGGTGATGTTCCAAATTTTGTGAGATATGTTCTCGAGAATCTCAATCTTTTTGAAAATCTTGAAGTTAAGTCCATACGGACTCTTCCGGAAAAAATCCTGATAAAGCCCAACTTTCTGAAATGGGATTCTGGAATATCAACAACCCATCCTGAAGTTGTCAGAAGTGTTGCAGCTTTTCTGAAAAATAGCGGGAAAAAAGTCTTCATATATGAGGGAGGATTTACGAAGAATGTTGCTGACAGATATTTTGAAAAGTTTAGCCTTCATGAATTTGGTGAGTGTTTTAATATGAACAGGGGGGAGTTTATTGAGGTGAAAGTTGGTGGCAAAAAGTTGAAGACTGCAAAAATCTCAAAAAAAGCCCTTGAGCTTTTAAAAGATAGTGCTTTTTTTGTAAGTCTACCAAAACTGAAGGTGCATCATCTGTCTCTGATTACCATAGGTGTGAAAAATAACATGGGTTTCTTGAAAAAGCCTGCAATAAACATGCACAGAAAAATAAATGAAAAACTGGTGGACCTTCTGAATGTTCTCAATCCTCATTTAGTTATTGTGGATGGTATCGTTGGAGGTGAAAACTCTGAGAGTAATACAGTAGCTGTCAATCATGGTGTTATGCTGGCAGGTGATAATGTTGTTGAGGTTGATGCTGTTGGAGCATATCTCATGGGTTTTGATCCCTTAGATATCAGATTTCTAAAAATTGCAGAGGATAGAGGGTTTGGAGAGTGTGATGTTTCCAGAATAAAAGTTATTGGGGATGATATATCTGGATTAAGAAGGAAATACAGCATCTCAGGAATAAGGAGAATGCTTGGAAGGCTTAGCATTTGATTATCTGGAAAGTATCCCATCATCATTGAGAAATTAGAAAGAAATTAATAAATACAAAATTAATTTCATACGGTAATGGTTGTGAAGGAAGAAAAGGGAAGACTCAGCCTGGATATGCTGATAGGGTTATCTATCTTTCTGTTTTCGTTCATATTTATTGGACAGTTTCTCCCATCAGTTTTTGCCGATACAAGGAGCGAAATTTCAGTTTTCTCAGAGGCATATAAGGTTAGTGTACTGCTTGTTGAAGATCCTGGCAGGTGGATAAACCTGGACAGCCCCGATGAAAAAGGTTTCCACTGGGAGAACGAGTGGTACAAAAACAACATAAGTTATCGACCCGGGCTGGCAAGGGTTGGAAGGCCGGGTTTCATCTGTCTCCAGAAACTGGTCGAGTTCAAAAATGCGACATTTACAAACCAGATGACCTATGAGGATGATTCATGGGTTAGAGATGTTTTTGGGCTGAACACCCCCGATAGGACTTATCATGTAAATATAACTCTACTGAAACCTCAGTCAACAGCTTACAGCCCTTATTATTCAAAGGATAAGTACGGGAATGTTGTTCTAGCCATAGGGCCTCCTATACCGAACAAAAAAGTCTCCAGATATGAGAGAGTAATAAATCTACCTGCGGCGAGTGATTTTCTGAATGTAACAAAAACAAACCCCTCGAATGAGAATTATGAGGTTAACACAACCTTTCCCCTTGGCGGAGCTTTAATCGTCATAAGAGAAAGCATAAATCCGAGTGCGGCGTGCTGGGTACAGATAAAAGTTGAACTGGAAAATACAACCTCTAACAATATATTGTTCGAAACGATCTACGATCTGAACCTGACCACATGTAACGATCCATCCATTTTTGGAATTTATCCCCTCACTTCCCAGCTGAATGAGGCGTATGAGGATCTTTACGAGGAGTTCATTGACACATATAACGAAATCCCGGACACGAATGAAATAACTCTCAGAATAAAGAACCTTAACTGCTCTGTTGGTCTTTCACAGGTTGGAGAGATTCTCGGAGACTTTGAAACGGATGTCGAGGCAAGAATAGTTGCAAAACTCGTTGTAACGGTGTGGGAGGGATAGTGGTGAGAAAATTATTTCACAACGAAGAGGCACAGGCATTTACCTTGGAGGGTATAACTGCAGCTCTTCTTCTTCTCATTGTAACCTATGCTCTGTTTGAAAGCTCTGTCGTTGTATCACCCATATGGAGTGAGTATGGCAATATACAGCTCAAACAGAAGGGCTATGATGTTCTTCGCTCACTGGATGTACACAGAACATCACTAAATCAGTCTGCATGTCCAGATCTGAGCAATTTATCAAGGAACTCATTACAGTATATGCTCGTACAACTTAATTCATCAGATCCTCAGCCAAATTCAGAGTTTTTGAATGCCATGAATGCCATGCTTGATCCCTCAATTAAGAAAAGACTGGAGGTTTACTGGGTAAATCAGACCAATAACAATACAATCCAGAGTCTTGTGCTGATAAACAACACCCCGATTCCAGATGCTGTGGGTGTTGGCAGAATAATCGTTCTCTATCCGTGTGAGATAACATCCCAATCACCTTTCAATGGAAGTGTAAATGATACTGCCCTTGCAGTTGAGGTGAGGATGATATTGTGGTATGTGTGAAGATGGTAGTATGAAAAATATAAACAGAAAAGATGAAATCTTGAAGGATGAGAGAGGTCAGGTGCTCATTCTTTTTTCACTCATAGTGGCAACTCTAATTGCTTCCCTCTCAATTCTCCATGCTCAGAACCTGATTGCTGGAGTGGAGAGCTCAAGAGCTTTTCTAAGTTTTCCAAAGGACGAGGTAAGGAATTTGAAATATATAGTAAAGCTTGATTTCGGACATCTTGATAGTGATGCAGAGGAGAATCTGATTGATCAGATTAAACTCCTCTATGCTGCAAAGGGAACTTATGTTGATGTTGAGAGAGTATCTTCTTCAAAATACAAACTTGTTTACAGCAACACTGAGGTCTACTTCTCTGAGTACCTCTCGGTTCAGGATGAGGAGATATGGTTGCCCGAAACGGGAGGGGGTGGAGGCTGATGTCAATCTGCCTTAAAAAAATTTTGAAACCGAAAGAGGATGTGGGTGTTGCAGCCAAGTATAAGGAAGTTGTTGATGATGAAAAGGCAGTCTCACCTCTGCTTGAGTATCTCATGCTTGTTACAATAGCCTCAGTGTTTGTTCTTTTGCTTGGATTGTATTTGAACTCCATGTTTTCGGAATCGGTGACAAGAACTGTACTGGAAAACCAGTTTGCAGATGTTGGGGCAGAGATAACAGCGCAGATGGTGGATATGTATTTACTCTATCCATCAAACGGAGTTTTCTCTGCTAAAATTTACATGCCCGAGAAAGTTGGAGATTATGAAATAATCAGCGAGTTTGAAAACATATCCGGAAAACAATATCTTGTTATAAGATCTGAAAATGGCGAGTTCAAAAAGTATGTAGGACTGGGAAACCTTCCTCTTGATTTCACTGTGAACGGCTCAATACACAGTATGCAGGAAGAGAAGAACATCACCTATTCCACAGAGAATTACATTTATCCAACTGCAATCCTGCTTGCGGGTCCCACACTAATAAAGAGTGGTATGAGTGTTCTTTTTGACCCACAATTCACGAAAACCAATGATGGCTACTTTGAGTATCAGATAGATTTTGGAGATGGTAATGTTTCAGACAGGCTGATATACGATGACCTCAACGATACAGTTGAACACACATACTACTCTTCTACAGACACAAACTATACAGCCACCCTTTATGTGTGGGACAGGCTGGGTTATACTGCCAACGATTCTCTGAGAATCAGAGTTCTGCCGAGTTCAGACACTCCAGATCCAGAGATGTACATTGACAAATTCGTCAGTCCTGGATACGCTCCTCTTGGTGAGCCTGTTACGATTCATCTTTTTATGAGAGGTGAGGGCTTTAGAACTTCTCCGAGGTATCTCGATGTTGTTCATGTGATAGATGTATCGGGCAGCATGTCTCCCGATTACATGGACTATTACTTTGGTGATAGAGATAGCGGATATACTATTTATCACCAATTTTCCGGATCCAAGGATCCAGTAGTCTGGGAAGGTACCTTTGAAATAAATGAGACAGGAAGTGATATTATCTATGAGATTGTAGCATACACGAACGATACTTATGGTTCAGTAAGTTACTGGTACTCCTCTGGTTATTATGATGCCATCCAGCTGTATGTAGAAGGTCCGGATGGCTCAGTGGGCAATTCCAATGGAATAATCAACAGTCCACCCATGTATGGCAAGAAGTTCACCATAACCAACCCTCAGACTGGAAACTGGACGGTAAAAGTAGTGGGTTTATTCCCGGACGAATCTCCATATAACAAAATTGACCTCCATGTGAAAGTTTACAAGTATAACAGTTCCATGTTTACAACGCAGTCTGAAACTGGTTCAGTATACTTAGGATGGGGTTACGACTCAGAGGATGTTTACTTTAATGTCGAATCTAATGTTACTAACCTCATCGTTCGAACGGACTCAAATAAGTATCATATAGTTCAGATATACAATCCCTCTCTGACAACTGTTTATAGTGGCGGCTATTCCAAAATACACTACTGGGAGACAGACGACCCAGACGATGGAACTTGGAGATTGAGAATTTACAAGTATTATTACACTTACTCCCCAAGGACAGTGGATTACAACATCACCAAGAAGATTTTAGTTGGATCTCCGGATCTGATAAAGTCTTGGGATGTGGATTATTTCTCATCATCGGAGGAAATTGAATTTAATCTGCCGATACCGTGTGAAGATCTGGAAATCAAACTTGCGAGCACATCTGTGACTCCCACATACGCCTGGATAGAGGGGCTGGGGTATAATTTAAACCCAATAGACATCAGCACATCAACGCGGGAAATAAGAGCTTCTGATTCGGTTGATCCTCAGGGTGATTATACTGTGTATATAGTCAATGGATACAGTGAGAGCAGTATAAGCTATACTGTTGAGACCAGAATAGGGAAACTTGATGCAGCGAAAATATCAGCAATCAATTTCAACGGGGTTTTAGTGAACAATGATTCTGTTGGTCTTGTAAAATACAGCTCTTCCGCATCCTTGGTACAGTGGCTCACCGATAACAAGGATACGGTCAATACCTCTATATTGAGCCTTTATGGTAGTGGAGCTACAAATATCGGTGAGGGAATCAGAATTGCATATGAGGAGCTGCTGGCTAATGGAACCTCTGGTAGAATACAGGCAATAGTCCTCCTATCAGATGGCAATGCAAACAGGGCGGATGGAATGTGTAATGGAACCTACTACAGCGACAGTGAGGCTGATGATTATGCACTTTGTTGGGCGGACCAGGCAAAAGCAGCCAATATCACAATTTACACCGTTGCTCTAGGAGACGATGCTGATAAGACCCTTATGGAGGCTATAGCAAGCGGTAGCGGATACTATTATGAAGCTGAAAGAGCAGATGAGCTCGTAAGAGCTTACGAACAGATAGCAACCGAACTGAGAGAAAAGGCAGCAGAGAATATAACTGTCACGGATGTATTACCACCGGGAGTAGAGCTCGATGAATCGTCAATTCAGATTTTGCTTGGGAATGATCTAGTTGACAATTTTCAGATAATAGAAACACCTAACGGTACAGCCCTCCAGTGGACTATACCTCAGATAAATATCAGCGACATCTGGCATGTCTCCTTCAGGGTAGAATCCAATACAACTGGGCTTATAGGTTTGAATGTTCCAACTGTGAGTAATGTAACCTATTATCCATATCCATTCAGCAGTATGGAGGTCTACTATCTTCCTAATGAGACGGTTCTGTACACAACAGCTCAGAGTTCAAGTATGAGTCTCGGATAATATTTTTAGTACCAAATATGTGTCAGAGTGGTAAAATGTCGGAGAACAACTCCGAAAAGAAAGAAAGGGGAATTTCTGAGGTGCTTGGGAGTGTTATCATTATTTTAATAATCTCTGTTACCATCGCCATTCTCTTTGCAACTGCTTGGCCCATAATGGATGATGTAAGGGGTGATGTGAGAGAGAGGGGCATAAAGGACTCTTTCCACAGCTTCAAAGAGATGGTTGATAGAACCCTTGTAGGAGTCGATCCTCTGATGGGGATTAAATTCCCCCTTTCAGGAGGCATGCTTTATACGAACTCTTCAACCAAACTGCTGCTGGGTGTTTACGAATGGAATTCATCGAATTCAAGCTGGGATCTGATTTTCTCTTCTTCAGCCGATTATGAAAATGTGGGGAAATTTGCCTATGATTATGACTATGAATGGGGTTATTTATACGAGATGGGGGCACTCATAAAGTGGCGAGGTGATTACGCGAAGGTAATCTCATCCCCGAGGATCACCTACTTAGAAAGAACTGGTGGCCATAGGTATCTGTCATTGCCAATAGTCATTGTTGAAGGAGATCTCTCTGCCGGGGGTGAGGGGACACATGAGATTCAGGTTAGCGTTCTTGAGGTAGAGCCCCATGATTTCTACAATGTTTCTGTAGATCTGGCGATAGAGTCAGACTATCCTGAGGCGTGGTATCGGTTCCTTAACGATATAGGCATGAATGTGAGTATAGTGGGTAATAGAGTGACAACCTTCATGAGACACTATGATGAGGTCCATATAACTTATTACAGAATAAGGGTTCAGTAGCGTGATTGGATTGTGTACTGATTAGGATTGGTAACATGATGGGCATTGAAAGTTTGCAGGACGGATTCGGAAAGAATTCTGGAAGCAATTTTGGAAACAATAACACAGCAGTTTCAGAGGTATTGAGCTACATATTTGTTTTTGCAATCATCGTTTCAGTTGTATCGCTTGTTTATCTTCAGGTGAACAACATTATTGAGGATACGAGAGACAAGATGAAGGTGGAGGGATTGAGACAGAGCTTTAAGAGGGTTCAGAATGTAATTCAGCTAACAACTTACTCTGATGCCCCCTTACAGACAATAGAGTTCGAGCTTCAAGGGGGCTCTCTTTATCTTTCTGATGATCCAGTTTTTACCATAATGGTTGAGAATGATACATACACCATTCCAACGGGCTCTCTAACCTATGAGTTTCAGGATTACAAGATAGCTTACGAAAACGGAGGCATCTGGGAGAGCTACTATGGAGATAAGAGAATGGTTTCTGAGCCCAGAATATTCATACATCACCGGAATATAGACAATCAGACAATAATCGTTGTTGTGGTTACAAGGCTGAACGGAAACCTCTCTTATTCTGGAGAGGGCTCTGTCAGACTTGATTTCAACAGGACTAACACAACCATTGAAACATACGAACTGAATGGAAATCTCAGGATTTATTATGGAAACTCTGAGTACAGTGATCAGTGGGAGGAATTCTTCCAGAGCTTAAAGACAGTGGAAGGTAACCTTGCATCAGTGCAGGTTGATACCGTGAATAACTATGCAAGATTCTCGTTCAACAGGCTCATAATCACCACTTATAATGTAACTATAAATAGCATAATGAGCTGAGTTTATTCATCGAGATATTTTTTAAAACCATTTTAGGCTCTTTTAACATCTAAATGAAAAAGTGAGGGATTATTTAAAATTATTCAAAACTATTCAAAAAACTCCTCATACACCTTTTGCTGCATCCTTCTGTCAAGAAGCAGCTCTTTCTCCTTCAGAACTTCTCTCTCAAGCTTTTTAAGTGTTGCATGAACGGCAAATTCAACTCCCCAGCTCTCTCCAGAGACGAAGAATGTTTTTTTATCTGTTGTAAGCTTGATTCTGACGAATATCAGTGGCAAACCTCTGAAATTCTCCTTATGTCTCTTGATATAAAGTGATACGAGGGCATTTTTGAAGAACTCTCTGAACTTTCGCATGAATTTCCTTATGTCATCGGCTATGGCATCCTTATCAAAATCATCCAGCTCAATCTCGCTCGTAACAATCTGAATATCATAGTCGAGGGGCAAACTCCTTCTGATCAGACTCTCAAGAATATCCTTTTTGATAACTATTCCTTCCGGAATGCCATCTCTCGCTATGACAACACTTGAAATTCTGTTTTTTATCATCATATCCACGACATCTGCGAGACTTTCCTTGCTCTCAGCTGTAATTACAGGGTAGCTCATAACACTCTCAACCATTATGGAAAGAGTTTTCTCCTTTTCTCCACTTCCGTCTCCCATTCTTGCCTTCTTTCTAGGGGAGATAATTCTGTCAACAATATCCTTAACGGTTATAATTCCCGCGATTCTGTTGTTTTCATCCACAACGACAACCCTGTCAATACCGTTGTTTCTCATAGTCGCAAGTGCTTTTGCTGCAGAGTCAAATCTTTTTACGGTGATAACTTCGGGACTCATAACTTCTCTAACTCTGAATTTCTTCAGTTCTGGCTTGATTAGTTCAAGAAAATCGTTTATGTAAATTAAACCATGTTTTCCATTTAGCTGTACAATCACAAAGGGGGTTGAATCTTCAACGAATCTCCTCGCAACCTTTTCGACTGAGAGATCAGAAACCCGAAGTATTCCTGTTTTTACTGCAAAATTCTTAATCTTAGTTTCATGGGGATTGACCATTATACTTCCTCTGAGAAGATCCCTTTCCCTTATAACTCCGATTATCTTCTTGCCTTCTTTGACAAGCAGAGCATAGGCACTGTCGGGTTCATATCTCTCAAGGAAGGGTATAACCTTTGAAATCGTCTCATCGGCATCTATAACCTCGTAATCTTCTCTGATAATTTCTATTATACTTTCTGCGTCCATACTGATCACCTCTTCTGAAAACATAAATGTAAATTCAGCTGTAACTGCGTTTCTGAAAGTTATATAACACTTTTCTTTGGGGCATCATATCTACTGATACTAATTTTATTGTCTTCAAAACTTAAAAAGATATGCCTCTGATGAAACACTCCAGCTGAAGACATCTACCATAGGGTCAATCAAAAATAATTAAATCCCTTGCATGCAATTGCCATTATGGACACGAATCAGTGGTTTGTAGAGACTTACAATGGTTCTGCCCTCATGATAAGGGTAAAAAATACTCTTTTTGATCACAGAGGAATTCAACACATCCAGATTTTTGAAACAGAAAGCTTTGGAAAGATGCTCGTGCTTGATGGAAAAGTTCAGCTCACAGAGAGGGATGAGACCTTTTATCATGAGATGCTCGTTCATGTCCCGCTTTTCACGATAGATAATCCTGAAAAAATTCTTGTGATTGGTGGGGGTGATGGAGGTACTGTGAGGGAGATTCTGAAGCATAACCCATCTGAGGTTCTCATGATAGAAATTGACAGAGATGTTGTGGATGCATGCAGGAAATACATAGGTGTTGATAGAGGCAGTTTAGATGATGAGAGGGTTACTGTTCTTTTTGAAGATGGGATTGAGTTCGTCAGAAATTCTAATGAGAGGTTTGATGCAGTTATCGTTGATGGCACAGACCCCAATCCAGTAAGTAAAAGTCTTATTGAGGAAGAATTTTACAAGAGCTGCAGCAGAATAACAAAAAAAATATTTTCAACGCAGAGCCAGTCTCCTTTTGCTCAGGGAGATTACCTCAGGGAGATGCTTTCTAACATTAAGGATGCCTTCCCTCATGTTTCAATCTACATAAATTTCGTTCCAACATATCCGTCAGGTCTGTGGAGTTATATAATTGCATCAAATTCGGATATTAAAGTTGATATGGATGTTCTGGTTAAAAGATGGGAAGAAAGGCAGATAAACACGGTACACTACAACCCTGAAATCCATTACGCCTCCTTCATGCTTCCACAATGGTTGAAAGAGTCGGTGAAGGAGATTCTGCATTAGTTTGTTCAAGTAGTATCAGGAATCAATCAACTTTTCTTCCTATGACGATAAATCCAGTATGCCAGATTCTCGTCAGGGGACGGGTTCCAACTCTTTTGTGTTCGAGGTTAATTTTCACTATTTCAAAGCTCTCAACATCCTGGAATCCGCTATCAACCATTGAAAAATAAACATCTCTCGTAGCCTCTATGTATGGGTTGTAAACTGCAAGATAACCGCTATTCTTTAATAGTTTCTTTGCTACAGGAACAAATCGGTCATCTTCTTTCATATCAAGGGTTATCAGGTCAAACTTTATCTTAAACCCCTCTGAAATGGAAAAGATATCTCCTACAATTTGATGAATGTTTTTCAATCCTGCAAGTTCAAAGTTCTTTTTAGCAATCTGAGCGAACTCAGGTCTTTTCTCAATTGTAACGACAACTCCATCTCTGTTAAAGTAGGCAAGATATGCAGCCAGCACACCGCTTCCGGTGCCACAGTCCAGAACAAAGCTCCCGGGTTGAAGTCCGGTGTATGCGATGATTGCCCCTATATCTTTGGGCATGATTGGAGTTGGACCTTTGCGAAAATGAGTGAAGAAATCTGATGGAGAAAAGGGGCGGATTTTAAATTTGAATCCCATGTGAGTCTCGATTTCTTCCCCATACTTTCTTTTTTTAAGCTCTGAGAGGTTTATCACTCCTCTGTGTGTATGAAACTCTCCCTCAAAGCTGTTGATTATATAGCTAATCTTCCCTGAGAATAAAATCAGGGGGAGTTTGAGTTCCTCGGAGTCACATCTGTTGATATCAGAATTGTCGCTGCTCATACACTTTAGCTCTGGAGCTTCATAAGGGCTTCGGCAAGATCACCATTGCTCTCCTCAAGTGCCCTCCTTGCCTCCTCCTCGCTTACATTCGCCTGTTCCATGATAAGTCTGACATCGTCATCGCTTATTTCAGGCTTCCTCTCTACAACCTCATAGCTGCCTGCAACCTGAAACGTTTCGACTCCTCTTGCGGAAACCTTTGTGACAGATGGATTTTTAAAAACAAGCTCTTCGCCTCTGGTGCGGATGATAACCTCTTCTGCCTCGATTTCTTCCATGTCTATTCCCATCTGCTTCATCATTTTTTTCATCTGCTTTGGGTTGGTCGGGAACATAATTGCAAAGGGGGAGAGATTGTATTAATATCTTTGGTTTCATTTAAAAGTCAAAAGTAGAGGAATTGAGGGGTCATACAGAAATTATACAAGAGCCATACAAAAGTCGTACAATAATAATATATGGGCTTCAAACCGATAATTCTTTAACCGTTAATTCTTTAAGCAAATTTACCCCAGGTTTATATGGCATCTGTGCTGGAATAAATAAGCCCAAGCCGGGGTGGCAGAGAGGCACTGCGGTGGACTCGAGACCGCAAATGCGGAGAGCAATCCACTGCCCGCAAGGGCACCTGGGTTCAAGTCCCAGCCCCGGCGTTAGAACCAAAGTGGATTCAAATATGTTCTTGTTTTTACACTAATGATTTCATTGGTGCAGCTTATTTGGTAGATGGAATTTTCGGTTTAGTTGCGATTGGAATAGGATTCAGAGATAAGACTCTTTGAAATGAGAATAAAATCGCTTGAGAGAATTGAGAAGAATATCGAGGAGTTCGCCATTCTCGTTGATCATATAAGAAATCCTCTGACAATTATAGCTGGCACAGCTGAACTCCAAATTGATGATGAAGTGGTATTGAATATTATCAAAGATTCAATTAACGAGATTGAGGATGTTATAAGAAGACTGGATAAGGGCTGGCTCGAATCAGAAAATGTCAGAAAGTTTCTGATGAGGTATATGGAAAATTCGAGCAAAAAACAGCCATTAAGAAAAGATGCTTTTCAGGTGGTCTGTGGGAATTTTCTGCATCAGTATACATCACTTCGCATCATCATGAAAATTCAGATATCTTTAAATTATGTTGATCAAAAAACAAATAAAATTGAGGAGGTGAAAGAATGAGATCTAGATTTATTTCATCCTTAGCCTTAACGTTAGCCATGTTCGTCTTGATTTCAGTTGCAGCTGCTCAGGAACTACCAGACCCAGGGATATTACCAGACTCATGGATGTACGGAATTAAAAGGGCCTTTGAAAGTATAAGCCTGATTCTTACCTTTGACGAAGTTGCAAAGGTGGAGAAGCGTTTGCAGTATGCGGAACTCAGGCTTATTGAAGCAAAGGTGATGGCAGAAAAAGGAAAACCGGAGTATGTGGAGAAACTTCTTGGAGACTACCAGAAGGAGCTGGAAGAAGTGAGCAAAGTAATCTCTTCAGCAAAAAACAAGGAAAGGTTGTCTGAACTAGTCGCTTTAGCAACCTCCCGCCATTTGGAGGTCTTAGATAGTGTTATAGAAGTTGTTCCCGAAGAGGCAAAGGAGAGAGTTATTTTCGCTAAGGAGATGTCGATCAGGGGAAATCAGGAAGCTTTGAGGGCTTTAGCTTCTCTAAATCCAAAAAGAGCAGCTGAAATAGCAATGAAAGTAGCAGAAAAGAGGCTGAATAGAGTTATGCATTCAGCAGAAAAGGGGGATGTTGAAGGAATTACAACAGCCATTGACGAATACAAACAATATGCAAGCTTCGGTGAAGAAATTGCTTCCATAGCACAGCAGGCAGGAGAAGATCCGACAAAAGTGCAAGAGATAGTGGCGAATGCCACATCGATCCATTTGAGTGTTCTCAGAGACACTTTGCAGAAAGTTCCGGTTGAGGCAAAGGATCAAATCCAAAGTGCGATAGAAGTTTCTAAAGCTGGTAAAGAAAGTGCAGAGAAGGCTTTGAAGGAAAATCTACCCGCTAAATCCAAGGAAATGGGGGTTAAGGTTGGAGTAGAGGTAGAAACACCGGAACCACCTGTTTCTGGTAAATGAAGGAAAATAAGATATTAAATTTTTATTTTTAATTTTAAAACCGATAGTCTGGTTTATTAGAAGCACCTAAACTTTACTTTTTGCCTTGTTTCATATCCCCGCTGACCGCTTTATCTGTTATATCTTTGGAAATTACAATACAATATGTTTCATTTGCAAGTTTGATTGGAAGAAGGGTGTTTCTAAAAAACTTCACCTTGACCTTCTCCCTTTCTTTAACCCTTGAATCCTCGAAAACTATTTTCTTCCTTTTGTCTATGACCTCCCTAATCAACTTAACCCACCTCTCAGCGTCTTTCTTGCTTAGCAAATCGTAGAGGCTTTTACCAACAGGATTCCTGCCGAGAGATTTTACCATCTCTTTATTGGCTTCGATGAAGACTCCTCTCTGTCGAGAATGGCTAGCAGAATCGGAGCGGAATCAAAGATCTTCCTGTATTTCTCCTCGCTCTCCTTGAGTTTCCTCTCCATCTCTTTTCTTTCCGTTACATCTCTGGCGATGATGAGGAAGCCATCGTTTACTCTCGTAAGGCTTAGTTCTAAGTAAGCTTTAGACCCGTCCGGCTTTTTAAACTCTAATTCGAAGAACTGGGGTTTTTTGTTCGCTATCTCAATTCTGCGCAGGATTTCGTCTGAAAGCTCACTTATTTCTTTGCCAATAAGATCTCTAAACCTCCGATACCCGAGCATTTTTAAGGCTGTAGAATTACATGAGCTGACTTTAAAATCTTTGACGAAAAGTATGGCGTCAAAGGGGGAATGAAAGAGGAGTTTGAATTTCCTTTCAACCTCATCAAACTCCCTCTTGAACTTTCTCTCCAGCAGTTTCTGGATGGATTTGTCCTTCCAGAGCTCCTTGAGGAAGAGCTCCGGAGGGATGTAGTTCGGATTCAAGCTGACTTCCTGCCCGCTCACAACCTTCGGATGGGATTGGAGGAGCTTTAAAAGCAGATCTGGATCGAGCTTTCTCTCATCAAACAAGCAGAGGATCTTGCACCTCGTCAGAGGAAGGAATCTGTTAAGTTTAGCTTCGAATTCAAGAAACCTCTCGGCTTTAGGATGAACTCGAATCCATGTTGCGTTCCCAACTATCCTCAAGCCCTTATAGCCTTCTATCAACGCTTTCTCATCGTATTCTGCGATGCTCTCCAGAATTCTATCTGCATCAAGAGTTCCCTCCTCCAAGTAAAACTCTTCCTTCGATAGGAAAACGAGCTGTCCTTGCTCTATAAAGCTCTTAGCATCTACAACCTCGTTGAGGACGCTTACTATTTCTTCCTCATCGCAAACCACAACGAGCTCGTTTTCTTTCAAGCCCTCTACGATGAAAAGGATTTCGGTATAAAGTTTGCTTTCTTTATCATCGTAAATAGGGCATAGGTGATCTCCCGGTTCGATTTCGTTAAGATTTACACGAGTTCCCATTCAAAAATATAACTACTTTATCCAATATATCTGTTGCCCAATGATAAAGTTTTAATTTTTTAATCTTTAGTTCCAGATCTTTACTTCAAGCTCTATAAGTTAAACCCAACTTCTGCTTTTGCTAAAAAAGAAGAGGTTTTTGGTTTTACTTCAAACTGGGCAGTCCGAATCCTGTAGCGGGATCATCTCCTTCAAGCCAGATGTCCCTTGCCAAACCATGGAGGTATTCCCTCACCTCAGTGGCATTTACCATGCCATCGTTGTTCAGATCGGCGCTGAACCAAACCTTTGCTGCCAAGCCGCTAACATGAGGTGTGGCCATGCTCGTACCATCCAAAACCGCGTAGCATCCATCGTTCCAAGTTGATTCGATGTTTACACCGGGAGCACCGAATTCGACTTCTTTCTCTTCAATTTCATAATCATTATCGTTTATGCCTCTGGAGGACCAATCTGGAACATTCTCATACACATCTATAGCGCCAACAGCTATGACATTAGCATTAGCGGCGGGATAGTCAATGCTTCCTTCTGCCGGACCATCGTTGCCTGCTGCAGCTACAACAAGAACTCCATGGCTTACAGCGTAATCGATTGCGTCCCTTATCAAAGAGCTCTCCTCATCTCCACCCAAGCTCATCGAAATGATTTCGGCTCCGTTGTCAGTTGCATATCTTATCGCTGCAGCAATGTCATCAGCCCAACAACCGCTACCACCACAAACCTTGTAGGCAAATATATTCGCTTCAGGGGCAATTCCATAGATTCCTAGGCCATCAGCTCCTCCGTCAGCTGAGATAATTCCTACCACATGCGTTCCATGACCATTTCTATCATCACAGCTCCCAACCATTATCCTTGTTTTGAAGGGCCCTCCAGCAGTGAAATCGACACACTGCTTAATCCTATCCTTTAAATCGGGATGATCTCTGTAAACTCCGGTATCCAAAACAGCAACGTCAACTCCTTCTCCACCGGTTGTTACAGTTATTGAAGAATCGTTGTATATCTTTTCGATTCCCCACGGAGTTTGATCTGATGGTAGGCAAGTTCTTTCGGTGCTACCGCTTTCAGCACTGCAATCAGCCGGACAGGTTTCCGGGCTTTCGAAGCCTTGGCAAACGCCATCACCGCATTTGTCTGCCGCGTTAGGTGGAGCTAAAATGTGATAGAGCTTAACCCTCTCAACCTTAATACCCATTTCTTTGAGCTTCTCAAACTCTTCAGCCGTTAAATCGGCCGTGAAAGCTTTTGGAAACGTATGCCTTACTTTTAGTGAAGTCTTCAAAGCTGGATCGGTGGAATAAATCACGTAAGGCATTCTTGCTTTCTCCTTTGCCTTGCCCTCTGGCAAAAAGGCTCCAGCTACAACAACGGATGCTAAAATTAGGAAGATCGTTGCAATAAGAACCCTTCTCATCCTACCCCCTCTTAATTTTTTTTCACTTTAAAATCAAATAATCTTAACCAAATTTTAATCTTTCGAATCTGTTTTATTGTTGCTATAATAACAATAATAATTCTCTAAATTCATTTCACGGTTAAAATCGTAAGCCTCTCTTAGTAACCTTGTCGTAAACTGTTCAGACTTACAGGTGTAATTGTAATCAATCGAAGTTTTTTTGATTTCTTTCGGAAAAGTAGAAATGTGTGTGTTCTATAATTCAAGAATTCGTAGTTTATCTATTTTTCTATGAAGTGATTCTTGATTCATAAGCCTTTTTTTACTTTCATGTTAAGCAAAAATGTAAAAAAATTTAAACAAGCCCAAAATCGTTACTGTTACAGAATGGAGGTGATTATAATTATGATGGAAAGGAGGTATGAAAGTACCATCGAGAGACTCAGATTGGAGTCTCGTAGGATGGGGTTACAGCTCGAAGACTTTTTTATCTATACTTTTGGATTTTTTAAGGGCTGAGAAAGGTAATTTTGGATTGGCTTTGTCTTTCAGACACGAGGACTATGAGAGTTCAATAAATACTATTGTAGGAGATGTTAAAATCACTAAGAACTCCATATATGTGAGAGAGGATAACACAGATCTTTTGCTGTCGATTAAAAGGCTTTCAGAGTAGTTTGATTTACTATCGTCAAGCATGCAAAAGCTTACAGTCTTTATATTTAAGCAATTAAAACCCCTGCTTGCTTTATTAAAAAAATTCCTTATCGTCTGTAACAAAAATAAATTGTTTATTACAGTTTTGCGAGAATAAGCAGCCTATATTGATGATTAGAAAGAAAATTCGGACTTCAAAATCTACGAACTATAAAAAGAAAAAGTCCAATCCGATCACCTCTTAGCCGTCTGCTGGACTGTCAAAGCCCTCTTAGTCTCGGCAGACGTGAGATGTCGGTAGCATTTCAAGCACACCGGACAACAGCCAAGGAAAACAATCGAATCGGATGTAGAACCGCAGAAAGAACACTCTCTTACGTTAACATCCACCAGAAGTTCAGCTTTCGCCATGAACCATCCCCTTCAACTCTTTTTCATACACCCAGTGCAGAAAACAGGCAACAACTTCCATTTTGCTCATCCCTCCTAATTTATACAGTTTAGAGAATTCATCTGCTTTTTTATCCAAATCTGTCAGAACCGCTTTTTTTACAAGCCCAGCCAAGGCGTTTCCGTCCATTGCCACCTGCAAGTTTACCACAGCGAAAGAAATCCTTCAGAAAAAAGCGAAAGCTAAAGGCTGACATCCTATCTTGGATTATGTTTCTCTTTATTTATAAACCCCTACTTATTAAGAACCTTCTTTCTCAAGTCCCAGCCCCGGCGTACTGTTTTTATCTCCTTAGAACTACTTTATTGTAAAATTCTCTGTTATTCAGAGGGTGTGACTGCCTATTTAACTCTGAGTTGCGTAGATTTTGCCCGGTTATTGTTCGCTGTGGTTTTTGCTGTAGCCCAACATAACCAAACCGGCAACATTATAATAAAACACTCACACAATATTGAATGTGAATGAAGTTTTCATCATCTCTACCAGAGTTTTCACAATGCAGTCAGAGCTGTTATTTCTGGAGATTTGGGATACGGGTGGTTTGTTAAATGAGAATATGTTATTTCTCAGCAGACGAACTCAATGATCTCCATATCCGTGCTGAGGATATGTGGAGAGTTCCTGCAAAGCAGGGATGGCAGAAATCCTCTGTCGACCCTATGGATATTCTGAAACTTTTCAGGGGGATATGGGTTAGGAAGGGTTACATACTCAGGGGCTACCTCTACAGAGAAGGTCTCAGTGGATCAGGTGTTGTCTGGGCTTTAAAGGAGGGATTTCCAGAAGTCAATGAATGTGCGAGATTAAATGGCTCACTCAAAACTCCAAAACCCAGAAATGCACTCTGTGTTATGGATGTTCTGGAAGGAGATGGATCTCCTGAGTCATATATCTCTGCATCTCTGTTTGCAAGGGAGATGAACGAGTTTGGGGCTTTGTGGTACTACCTTTCATGGGGATGGCATGAAATAATCGAGGAATGCGAAATCGAGAAATTCCAGTGGTCCGATGATGTAAAGGACATGAGACCAAAGGTCATCATGGAGGAAGAGATTAAAACAGAATTTTTTACATTGTGTGGACTTAGAAGATGGAGGGTGTACCACCACATAGACACTTTTGAAGGCTACAGAATTACAAGTGAAAGTAGAATCGTTGCAGAGGGAGAAAAAGGGTTTGTTCCCTGAAAATTTTTCATCTCGCATACATTAAGATTGCATACAACTCATTGGTATAATAGCTACTTCAAAGCACCTGTAATTGCAAGAAAGATGGAAGAACTCAGAATAACTTCGAATATGTACAGGCTTTCTGAAAAAGACTTTTCCTCAATTTTTTGTTCTGAATATGAGGAAAGGTTTAATATGTCTGCCAACAACCACTATTTATGGTTCAGACAATTGTCGTACTCGGGGGACAGTGGGGAGATGAGGGAAAGGGGAAAATTGTTGACTTTCTGGCAGAAAAGGCTGATGTTGTGATAAGATACGCAGGCGGAAATAATGCAGGGCATACCGTTGTCGTTGGTGAGAAAAAGTACAAATTTCATCTCATCCCTTCCGGTATAATACACGGAAAGCTGAATATAATTGCCAACGGAACTGTTGTAGATCCTGAAGTTCTTGTTCATGAAATTGAGACTCTCGAGAACATGGGGTTCAAGGTGGATGAGAACACTCTGATCGTATCATCAAGTGCCCACACGATACTGCCAAAGCACAGGGAAGAAGATAACCCTGCAAAAAGCACCCATGCGAAAAAAATAGGGACAACGGGTAGAGGAATCGGTCCCTGCTATCGTGACAAAATTGCAAGGACTGGAATGCGAATATCAGAGTATGTAGAGTCAGATTCACGATATGTCGAGAAAATAAAACCTCTTGTAAGGGATACCTGCTACATCATAAATGATGCAATAGACAGTGGAAAAAGAATCTTGTTTGAAGGTGCACAGGGGACTCTCCTTGATATAGATCATGGTACATATCCCTTTGTCACATCTTCGAATCCAACAGTTGGGGGGGCTTTAACCGGTACGGGGGTAGGACCAAAAAAGATTGACTCTGTCATCGGTGTGTTCAAAGCCTACACCACTAGGGTTGGTGGTGGACCTTTCCCTACAGAACTTGGAACTGAAGAACAGACCAATGCAGAGGGTGTCTGGGAGAACATCGAACCTGAGTATGAAGAACACCTCAGAGAAGCGCTGGAAAAAGCGAATGAAGGAGATGAGTACTATCAGGGAAAGTACATGAGGCTCAAGGGGAAAGAGTATGGCACAACAACCGGAAGACCAAGAAGAACTGGATGGTTTGATGGTGTGGCTGCAAAGTATTCTGTTATGATAAATGGAATGACCTCTATCGTGATTACCAAACTTGATGTTCTTCAGGGGTTAAAGAGGATCAAAATCTGCACAGCCTATGAATTCGATGGCAAAAAAACAGATAGATTCATTCTTGATTCTAAAAAGCTTGCAAAGGTTAAGCCAGTTTATGAGGAGATGCCTGGGTGGGATATGGATATAAGCGGTGTAAAATCCTTCGATGAACTGCCTGAGAATGCCAGAAACTACCTGAAGAGACTTGAAGAGATATGTGGGGCAAGGATATCAATCATTTCTGGTGGACCGAGAAGAGACCAGACAATCGTTGTTGATGGAAAAGACCTTTTTTGAGCTTTTTTAAATCATCTTTTAAGCATCGTTTGAACATCTTTTAGTCATCTTTTGAAAATCGAAATAATTAATACTGATACCCTCACATTCCATTTATGGTAGCTGAACATGATTCATCCACAATTGCAGAGTCCTTTAAACCCCTTTTCTATCCTGGATCTGTTGCACTCATTGGAGTGTCTTCAAGTTCGAAGAAAATGGGTTATCATGTACTCCAGAGCTTTATGAGCAGTGGGTTTAAGGGGAGAGTTTATCCTGTCAATCCAAAGCACAGAGAGCTGGCGGGTATAAGAACATACCCTTCACTTGAATCTATTCCAGACAAAATTGATCTTGCAGTAATAGCCGTTCCTCAGAGTGCTATTTTTGATGTGATGGAGGATTGTGCAAAAAAGGGTGTAAAAGGAGCGGTTGTTATAACGGCAGGATTCAGAGAGGCGGAAATTGAGGGAGGAGAGGAGTTTCACAAAAGGCTTGCAGAAATTGCTAACCAGGCAGGAATCAGGATTATAGGCCCGAACACTTTTGGCATGGTTAATTTAAGTGCCAACCTAAATGCAAGTTTTACTCCAGCTCTTTCCATGATTAAAAAGGGAAACATCTCGCTCGTGAGCCAGAGCGGTGGTGTATGTCATGTTGTAATGCCCTATGCAATAAAAGAAGGAATAGGTTTCAGCAAAATCATAGGGCTTGGAAATCGTGTAAACACGGATTTTCATGACATTCTCCATTACCTCGCTTCAGATGATGAGACGAAGAGTGTTGCACTTTATGTGGAAGGAATAGATGCACCGAGGAAAATGATGGAGGCAGCAAAACAGCTTGCGAAGATTAAGCCAGTTGTCGCATACAAGGCTGGGAAGTTCAGAAAGGCTGACAGGGCAGCAAAATCCCATACAGGTTCCTTGGCAGGTAAATACGAGCTTTACACCTCTGCTTTCAGGCAGTATGGTGTAATTGTTGTTGAAGATGTTCTCGAACTCGTTTCATCTGCAAAGGCTTTAGCTTTTCAGCCACCACCTGAGGGGAGAAGAGTTGCGGTTATTTCTCTGGTTGCTGGTCTCGGGATAATTTCTGCAGATTTTTGTGAGAAAAAAGGGCTTATCCTCACTGAATTCTCTGAAGAAACACAGAAAAAGCTCTTTGATCTGATGCCTCCATATACAATCAGAACCAACCCTGTAGATCTCGGATATGTTGCAAATGACCCGGATTTATGTGGAGAGGTAATCAGAACTGTTCTTCATGATGAAAATGTTGATGCTGTAGCCTTAAACTACATTTACTCATGGTCGGAGGATTTTCTAGAGCTCCCGGTGAAGCATATCATCGAAGCTCAAAAGGAGACGAGAAAATCTGTTACCATGTGTCTTAACTATCCCCCAGGTTTCTGGGATGAGGAGAGATCAACACTTGAGAAAAATCTGATACCCACATTCCCCACTCCTGAGCTCGCTGCAAAGGCTCTCGCAGCACTTGTAGAATATGGCTACATCAAAGAAAAGTTTCAGAAGTGTCCGGATTGAAATAGGATTGAAATATATTCAAGTAAGTTAATTCAGCTAATTCAAACTCTCTTAATTCGATCAGTTCAGACTTTCCAGAATCCACATTCTTGCATCTGCAACGGCATAATCTCCTTCGTACACAAATACAGGGTTCAAATCCATCTCAACTATATTCTCTCTCTCTGCAATATCTGAAATTTTTGTAAGTAGGGTGACAATACTTTGAATGCCGATTTTTTTGAGTATTCTGTAGCCCATGATCTCATTTATCATCTCTTCCGCATCACATCTGTTTATGGGAATAAGTCTGAAG
This sequence comes from Archaeoglobus sp. UBA234, assembly GCA_002494625.1. Lineage (GTDB taxonomy): Archaea > Halobacteriota > Archaeoglobi > Archaeoglobales > Archaeoglobaceae > Archaeoglobus_A. The sequence continues at coordinate 66,766 of DACH01000020.1, read as the reverse complement.
GACACATCATTGAGTTCTTCAACGAATACACCTCCAAGACCAAACATTAAAACCCTTTCAAAATTCTCATCTTTGGTGATGCCTATTACTACCTCAATTCCCCTTTCAAGCATTGGTTGAAGGTTAACACCTTCTGCATCAGGAATTTTCATCAATTTCCTGTATCCATCTAAAACCTCATCCTCATCTTTTAGATTCAGTAAGACACCATTCACCCTACTTTTATGAATGATTTTCTCAGAAACAACCTTCATAACCAGAGGAAATCCAATTTTTTTGGCTGCCTTAAGTACCTCATCTTCACTTTCTGCAAAAATGCATTTTGCAGTACGAATCCCATATTTTTCCAGCAGCTCTTTTGATAGGTGTTCCGGAAGAAATTTTTTCATAGAGCGAGTTTATAGTTGATCTGTTTTAATTTTTTCGATTTAATTTAAATAGTGTAGATCCTGATCTTCGCAGAAATTCAGTTAGAATTCGGTTATAGCTCAGTAGAAATAATGTTTAATTAGTTGTTTAATAGTTCCTTTGACATCATCAAGGCCAAAACTTTACGCGGTAGCTGATGTTTTGCTGAAATTCGTATTAGACAATTTAAGTAGAGTTTTGAAGGGGAGCTTTACTATACACAAATGAGGATGCAAGTGGCTTTATGCTCCTATTGCTTTTTAAGTATGGTTCAGAAAGGTGATAAAAGAGGGCTGATGTCTGATGGTCCTGCTTTTCAAACCTGAACATGTACAACCCGTCCTATCTGGCCTCAAAACACAGACCAGGAGGGTGTGGAAAAAGCCACGAGTGAAGGTTGGCAGGATATACAAGGCAAAGACAAAGCTTTTCAGTAAAGATTACTTTGCCCTGCTGAGAGTTACAGGGCTTAGAAAAGAAAGGTTAGGTGATCTCTCTCCCGAGGATGCTCAAGCAGAGGGAGGCTACAGCATCGAACAGTTCAAACGAATCTGGAAAGAAATCAATGGCTCATGGAACCCAGAACAAGAGGTCTGGGTAGTCGAGTTTGAGGTGAAGCATGCTCCAGGCAACTTTGTTGTAAAGCGGCAATAATAGTCACATTGCCAACTCTATCCAACGTAATCTCTGGTTCTCCTCCTCCTTCTATGTATCTTTTGAAGAACACATCTACATCGTTGTCCTTAGGTCTATTAATTCCTTCCACGATATATCTTCCCAGTTCACTCCCAGCACCTGTCAACACATCACTCCCGAATACAGCAAGGCCAGTAGTTATTGGGTCCATAGTGTCTTGTTTCCCTGGTTGGGTTTAACTTTTAAAAATAAACTTTTGCCGAAACTCAAAGCCCACGAAGATGCTTTATTACTTTTTTTAAGAACCAGCCATTCAAGCTATAAAGCAGGTTCATCTTTGCTATTAATTCGACCAGCAGGAATTCAGCGGCTCTTTTATTTTTTAAACTCTTAAGGAGTTGCAAATCCTCGTATAACTCGACTACAATTTGTTTTGGTAATGTGTTAATTCTTTCATCAAAGTAGGCAATAGATAACTCATTAAACTCCTCGTTACCTCCTCTACTTCTGATGACCCTTTCGTATATTGGTTTCAACTCATTTATCAGTTCCTGCTTCATAAAACGAATTTCAGCATCGGAAGTAAAGAATAATCGGAATTTCTTTTTTATTCGTCCAATAACACCCCTATCTCTAAATTTTCTTTCGAAAATTATTGACATTTCCTGGGTCTCTTCCATATTCGAATTGGTAAATAATTTATCTAAAAAGTTTTACCGTTGTTTATCTTGGAACAATTCAGATGTTTAACTTTTACCTAACTTAGAAAAGCCTGTTTACTATCCTCGATTCATAGTCCTTTTTTGAGGAGGGAAAAGCATTATACTATCTTAAGCAAACATATAGGGTAATATGGATACTACAGCATTAGGAACGAACCAAATAATGGCAATAATAGGGCTGTACTTAGATGTAATCGGGGTGCTTTTGGCCGCAAGAACTTTTTTCACGATTCTGCTTGAGAAGTTGAATCATAGCCAATCCGAATTGGTATTTACCATAATTGTTGGAGGTTTAGCATTAGCCACTGCAGCAACTTTGAAATTTGTTCTACCTAATTCTATTCTCTCAATCATTTTTATAGTTATCTTTGCTAGTGGATTGATAGGGTTTATATCGCTTCTACAATGCTATAGATACCTCCCAGAGATTTTAGCAATAATATTAATAGTTACTGGATTTCTGCTCCAGATTCTTTCAATAACAATGTAAGAATTAAGACTTAGTGGGGCTTTGCAGACAGAATATGCCAATCTTTACATCCAACACATCCCTAGAGGTGAGTAGGCCTACGACATCTGAACCTATGCTAAATATCCTGACAACATAACTTCATCAACTTTACATTTCCTTGTTTCCAAAATCAAGCTTTCCGAGCAAGAAAATGCTGGAAAAGAAGCGTTGGTTCTACGAGACATGCTGCAACAAAATTCACAAGCTGGCAAAACAGGCGATAGAGCTCCGAAAACAAGGAGAAAAGAGATACATCAGATGGTTCTTGAAAGAATTGAAATTAATCCTCTGAGGGATACTTTCTATGTCTGTGAATAAACTCCCCTTCATTTGAAAGAATAAGGTGCCAGACCTCAATTATTCTCCCATCCAGTTGTCTTTTTTCGTAGATCATGCTTATTCCATCTTCCATAAAGTTGTAGGTGGCGATCCTTATTCTGTGTATATGTTTGCCATCTCTGAACTCAAATCTCACCGTTATCTAATATTGGGTTTCGAGTATTTATACTTTTCTCAAACAAAACCTTTATATACGATACCCAATATAGGTTAATGTGCAAAAGAGTGAGACCATTTCAGCCGAAAAGAGTGTGAAACCCATAATGGTCTTGTGGGTGTTAAAATGGGAGATGTGACTCAAGCTATAAAAAAGAGGCTCAGCATAGGGATCGTAAGGAGAAATGAAATTATCAGGCTAATTGAAAGTGGTGTTAATACTGCCTACTCCATAGCCAGGGCCATGAACTTGGATCCTGGAACTGTGAAACATCATTTGGACTGGCTGGAGGAAAAAGGGCTTGTTAAATCAACCACGAAGATTGAGAGTGGGAGGGCAAAAAGGGTTTTCGAACTCGCCTTTCCTGCTGAGGTTCTAGAAAGGGTCATGGAAATACTCGATCTCGTGGATGTGGATGTGAAAGAGGCAGAAAAGAAGATCGTCAAACTTGCAATTGAGGTGGCGAAAGATTTGGAAGAAGGAAATATCAGCTTTGATGAAGCAGATAGGATCTTCACAGCTCTGCTCGCTTTGAAAAATATAGACCTGAGTGAAGAGGTCGAGGAAGTTCTGATGCTCGCAAATGAGCTTCACGATGGGAAGTGGGAAACCTTGGCGATGCTAAAGTCTCTTGCAAAATCACATGTTTAACTTTTGCGAGTAAACTGAAACATTTTTATAAGACCTTAGGTCAGAGAAGCTTTGAGCACCTTCAGTTTACACCCTTCTATCTCTTTAAGCGTACACTTAATCAAGAGTTTGGTCCAGCAAGTACACCCAAAGCAGTATCAACCCCAATATTCTCTCTTAAATCATCAAGTAGTTTTTTGGATCTAATGTTTTACCGATCAGAGCTTGAGACTCAGGTCTTGGATTCTTAACTTGTTTTGCTCTGTAGACTTCAATTTCTAATCCCTCGGAAATACCTTTTCTACTCACTCCTCTTATATACTATCTATTGAATTCACCTTCAGCAAGGGTTTTGTGAGCATCCTTTGGTACTCTCGCCGTTATAATACCAGAATTTGTTCTCCTATGTTCTACGCTTTTTAAACAATTGTTTTTCAAAATACCTTCAGCAAGAGATTCATCATCTCCATTTTTAATTAAGCTCAGGAATGCAGAAAGACTACTGTTCAAAATATTTGGTCACAACCTTCTTAATAGCCCTTCTCAAAGTTTCTGAAGCAGTTGATTTAGATATTTCAAGAGTTTTAGCCAGATCTTCAAGCCTGATTTTTTTAGGACTTTCAAAAAATCCTCTTTCAAAAGCCAGTTTTAATATCAGATATTCATTGTAGGTGATTTTGTCCAACTCACTTTTCTCGTTAAAGCCAATTTTGTAGATGATGTCATAATCAACCCTCAATTTTTCCAAGTTTTTTATTACCTTTCTGAAAACATCGTTGTCTCTGCATACCATGTCCCACAGGATCTCTCCTTCAGAAACTTCTGCAGAGGTAATGATTGCTCCACCTGCCAGCATGCTCAAAGCTAATTCGCATTTGTGCTCATCAACAACTTCAATGTTCTCGTTACTCGGTGTTTTTATATTAATGACGGCTTTTACACCTTCTTTGCCTTTGAAGATAGTTTGGTGCTTTATTATGGCGCCATGATGAATTCTTGATAGACGACAATCCTGAGCCGGGGTTCTAATCCTGACCCTTAGCATAGCCTACACTTACATTTAACATTTTTAATAATTTCGAAATTGTTTGCATCTTAGTTTATATATGTTTATCATTAGAATTATAAACATGCGATGGATAGTTGCATTTGTCCTGATTATTTCAATGATAATTTTGCTGAATATTGCAACTGCTCAGGATGCATGTATTGCCTGTCATAGTTCTCAAACCCCCACAATCGTTGAAGATTGGAGGAGAAGTGAACATTCGAAAGTGGGCGTAAGCTGCTATATCTGTCATCAGGTTGAAGAGGGAGATTATTCGGAGGATCACCATGGTTATGTGATTACCCCTGTCGTTTCTCCAAAAAAATGCGCAATATGCCACGAATATGAATACATAACTCAAACCAGCAGCAAACACGCCTTTGCATCAATTAACGGCCCTCTAAAACCCTGGTACATTGCAATGAATGAAAAAGGACTAAATCCCTTAGATCCAGCTACAGCAAAGGCCAATCCACCTGAGGAATATATAAAAGAATTGGTTACTCCCCTCTATCCGGCAAGTGGAATTATGGAGAAGGCTGGATTGTTTGATGCCGGAATAAACCACGAGAACCAGTTTTTAGGCTGTTTTGAGTGTCATGGGAGCTATGTGTACTATGATGGTGAGAAACTTCAGGGCTGGCCCAATCTTGGGGTTGGCAGAGTAAATCCAGACGGGAGTATTGGAGCCTGCAGTTCATGTCATTCAGCCCATCAGTTCAGCTTGAAGGAGGCGCGAACGCCAGAAACTTGCGGTAAGTGCCACTTGGGATATGATCACCCGCAGATCGAAATTTATGAAAGCAGTTATCATGGTGTAAGGTACGAGGCTGATAGTGAGAACTGGAACTGGACAGCACAGCCCTGGAAGGCAGGAATTGATTTCTCAGCTCCAACCTGTACGGTTTGTCACATGTCAGAAATTGCAACCCCTTCAGGAAAGGTTGTTGTTCGGGGTACGCACGATGTTGGATCAAGACTGAAATGGGAGATTCAGGCTAAATTCATAATGTATCAGAGCAGCAATTCAAATCTGGCTGCTGGTGGCTTCAAACCAGACGAAGAACTGGGTGAGGAGAACAGAGAGAGAATGACAAAGGTCTGTCAGCTTTGCCATAGCCCATACTGGGTGGATGAATACTTCGCGAGATACGAATTGGTTCTGGAAGACTATAATATTACTGCCAAATATACCTATAATCTACTGCAGAAAATGTATGATGAGGGGCTGATAGACGAGAGCAATCCAATTGATGAATTTCCAGAGATAATGTGGTACTACATCTGGCATCACGAAGGAAGGAGATGGAGAATGGGAGCATCGATGATGGGTCCAGACTACACGCACTGGGCTGGGGCTGTGGATACAGTCATGGACAAGCTTGGGAGAATGCTAGACTGGTATGAGACTCAGAAGAAAATAAGGGGTAAGCTGGAAGTATCATCAACTTCAGCCTCTCCTGAAACTCAGGAGGGGTATGAGATAAACGAACCCATCAGAAAGGATGATGTCAAAACCAGAGATGTTGGAATAGTTTTGGCTGCAGCGTTTGGGTTAACTTCAGTAGCCTTAGTCAGAAAGCTCAAGAGATAGATATGAGGAAGTTTAATTCGAGTATACTGGTAATTTTATCTGTATTAATTATATTATTTGTAGTTATGAGACTTTTCATGATCCCACCGACATTCGGTGAGTTTGGGTGGTATAGAGGCGAATCAGTAAGAGAAATAGCCAATCAATCACATAAGTTTGCGGACACATATCGGTGCTTCGAGTGCCACATTAAAGAATATGCGTACTGGGAGGTTGGAGGACATAGTACTGTGGAATGTGAGAGCTGTCATGGTGCACTGAAAGCTCACACGATAAATCCTGAGGAGTATAAAGGATATGGTGAATTTTTGAGCCCAAACACCTATCCTTCAATCCAGGCTTTTTGTTTAAGCTGCCATAGCGAAAGTACGAGTAAACCAGAATCTTTTCCCCAGGTAAAGGTTTCACACACTAAGTACTGGAACTGCACTACATGTCATAATCCACACTATCCGGAGGTTGAACGATGAAGCGGAGAGGATTTCTGGCTGCAATCCTGGGTGTAGCAGGTAGCTTAACTGGAATCAAACTGGAAGTTAGAGCTTTAACTTACAACTGGAGTGAGCACAGTTATTTTTTTGTTGTCGATGTCACCGAATGCATTGGGTGTGGCAGGTGTGTGGTAGCATGTAAGGTGGAAAATGATGTTCCTGAGCACTTTTTCAGAACCTGGGTTGAGAGATACATCTGGTATGAGGGCGAAATAAAAGTTGATTCACCTGAAGGTGGATTTTATGGATTTCCTGAGATAGACGATGAAGATGTGATGAAGAGTTATTTCGTTCCAAAATTGTGCAATCAATGTGAAAACCCACCATGCGTGCAGGTTTGCCCCGTTGGAGCCACATACAGAACACCTGATGGTGTTGTGCTGGTGGATGAGGAGTACTGCATTGGGTGCAGATATTGCATCCAGGCCTGCCCCTATGGGGCGAGATATCTATACCCTCTAAATGGCAAAGTTGAATCGAGGCGAAATACAGCAGATAAATGCACTTTTTGCTATCACAGAATTACCAAAAACTCAAAACCTGCCTGTGTTGAGGTTTGTCCAACCCGTGCCAGAAGGATTTTTGATATGGGGGATGAGAAGCAAAAGGAGGAATTATTCAAGATAATTGAAAACAGCAGCATCAGAGTTCTCAAGCCAGAGCAGGGTACAAAGCCAAGAGTGTTCTATATTGGAATTGATTCAGAGGTGAGATGATGGGCTACATTTATCCAAATGAGTTTGAAGTAGGATGGGGTATTCTTATAGTTATCTATCCATTTATATCTGGTATTATAGCCGGTGCTTTTTTAATTGCATCCCTGTACAGGCTTTTCAATGTAGTCTCATTGAAACCTGTTTTCAGACTGAGTTTGCTTGTTTCTTTGGCTTTCCTGCTCTCAACAAACTTTCCCTTAACCACCCATCTCGGACACCCGGAGAGAGCTTTTGAGATTATTGTTACTCCTCACACCTCGTCAGCCATGGCAGTTTTTGGCTATGAATCGCTGTACCTGCTAGTTATTTTAACTCTGATTTTACTCTATGAATACAGAAAACAGTTAGTCAGTTTAATCGAAAATGGTGCAAGAAGTGTTATTTATAAGGTTTTAACTCTTGGCGATTACGATGTTTCGGAAAAGGCTGTTGAGTCAGACAGGAAGATAGGCTACTACATAATGTGGATTGCCCTACCCTCGGTTATTTTCCTCCATGGCTATGTGGGATTCATATTTGGCTCTGTCAAAGCAAATCCTTGGTGGAATACAGCTTTAATGCCCCTGATATTTCTGATTTCTGGCATAGTTTCTGGAATTGCCTTGATTCTGCTGTTGTACTTTATTGTGTCGAAAGTTAGAAATGAAGTGGTTGATAACTCATGTGTAGAAAGTCTTTCAAGCTTTCTTTTGCTGTTTTTAACAATTGGTATCTCATTGGAACTTCTGGAAATCGCACACTTTATGTATCTGCAGGAGGAGGGTGTGGAAATAATAAGTGAATTAATCACACAGAAACTCTTTGCATCTTTCGCCTTGCAGCTTGGTGTTGGTGGTTTACTGCCAATTGTAATTCTATTCTGTGGTAAATTTTCAAGATCGACAGACATCAAAAAAGCTGTATACACTTTGTCCTCTTTATTGGTGTTAATCGGTGTTTTCTCAATGCGCTGGAATGTAATAATTGGTGGTCAGCTAATTTCAAAGAGTCTCAGAGGTTTTGCTGACTACCACATCCAGATTTTTGGGCAGGAAGGATTGATTACAGCCATAACAGCATTGGCAATTCCATTCTTCATACTCTGGGTTCTGGCTAAAATTTTCCCACTAAAAGAGGCCTGACATTTATTTCTCCTTTGATCTTAGATGAAACAAACCAAAGTAAGACTTAAATTTGCCCTTACTCAACATCATCCATGGAGCTGAATCTTAAGGAAGAAGAGAAGGACGGATTCATAAACTTCATGCTCAGGCAGTACAGACTTGTTGATGCACTGTGGTTTCTTGCCGTGGAAGATAAATTTGGTCTGGATGCAGCAGTTGAGCTAAATGAAATGGTCTGGGAGGAAATGGGAGCAAGAACTGCGAGAGAGATAAAAAAGAGATTCGGTATTGTTGAGAATGGGCTTGATGGATTTGTTAAAGCATTGAAATACTTCCCCTGGGCTGTAATAATCAATTATGTGGTTGAAAAAAAGGGTAACAGGATTATAATTAAAGTTCCCCACTGCCCTCCCCAGGAGGCAAGACTGAGAAGTGGCAGGGGGGAGTTTCCATGCAAGACAATGCATTTCAGAGAGTTCCAGTATTTTGCAGAGGAGATTGATGAAAGAATTGAAGTTAAATGTGTTTTTGCTCCACCAGATAGCCATCCAAAGGACCAGTGGTGTGAGTGGGAGTTCAGAATCCGGGAATAGCTTGATTTATTCTCTGAGCTTCACTCGATCAAATCTTTTAGCCCGTTTGCTGCAGTATATAAAGCTCCAGCTCCACCAATGTAGATGACTATTCTCAGAGTCTCGGCAATCTCCTCCTTAGTTGCACCATTTTCAATGGATGCCCTTGCAAGAACCCTGACACCCTCTGCTGCCCCATTAAGAGCATCAAGTGCCATTGCAGTTAAATACTTGTACTTCAGTGGAATCTTTCCTTCAGAAAATGCAATTTTTTCAATTTCCCTGAATTTTCTCAACGCCTCACTATCCAGTTTATCAATAACCTCAAGCGGATCGGACATTCAAACCACATCCAAATTATTCAAACTACTCAACAAAACCTTTTTCCCCTCCAGTTCTTCTCTTTGGCATCGGGAAAAATTCTACACCGGGATGTCTCTGCATCATGGGCTGGGGGTACATCTCCATAAGCTCATAAACCTCTTCTGGCACATCTGTGCTGACACTTAATCCGAGTTCTCTTGCAACCTCCACAGTTATGGGGTAATCATGAGTCCATTTTCCTTCTGTTAGAATGTCTGCAATCTCTTTGGCTTTTTCATCCCCCATTTTATCTTTAAGAAGTTCGTAAACAAAACTTTTGACTTGATTAATTGACTTTTCCGCAAGATCTGCAAGAATAAGGGTCGTATCATCAATATCTTTTGACCTTTTTTTCTCAACAGCTCTCAGAATTGACGGTGCTGGATAGTTCATGAGCTGGGGATCCACAGGTCCGAGGACGGCATGGGGATCCATTATAATTTCATCGGCTGCAAGAGCAATCAATGTTCCACCGCTCATCGAATAGTGCGGAACGATCACAGAGGTTCTGGCAGGATGCTCTTTTATAGCCTTTGCTATCTGTGTTGAGGCTAAAACAAGCCCTCCAGGGGTGTGAAGTATCAGGTCTATTGGCTGATCGTCTGGTGTTCTTCGTATAGCCCTCAATACCTTTTCTGAATCATCGATTGATATGAATCTGTAGAAAGGGATTCCAAATAAACCAATACTTTCCTGTCTGTGAATCATTGTTATAACATTAGACCCTCTTTTTGAGCCCATTTTTCCCATAAGTGCTTTTCTTGCTGCCAGCAGTTGTCTGTGTTTTATCTGAGGACCAAGTATAAGATAGAACAGAAAGAGAAACCACATTATGTTGAAAAAAGCTGCATCCCCATTAACCATATTGATTTATCTTACACTGAAAATTTATAGTTTTCCTGTTCAATTTTTGTGATTTGTCATATCTATTCACAGTCAATTAACTCTTCCTTAACCAATCGATACCACGAATTTCGGGATAAATCTTTTAAGCAGATATATACCGGAGGGGGATAAAAGAGCAAACTATTTAAGCATTTTAGTTAAGTAAAATTGAAAAATTCTGGAGGAATTATCATGAGAAAACAGTTGTGGATATTGTTGTTAGTAGGAATTCTTGCGATTGGCTTTGCTGGATGTGCACAGGAGGAAAAACCAAAAGCAACACCGACACCAGCAGAAACACCTACTCCAACCCCAACACCAGTTCCAGCCACCGTAATAGAAACTGATACAGCTTTTGTTGTTGTGGGTGAAAAGGGTAAGGTTGAAAGTGTAGAAGTACCGACTACAAAGAAAGTGATAAGAGTGAGCTATGTCGTTGACGAAGAGAACACGAAGTCCATTGAGGAGCTTATGGATGCAGGTCTGGGATTCGGTGCGATAAACCCAGCGTTCTGGAGAAATACAGACTTTGACGCACTTGTCAAGGCAGCCAGATTTGAAACCAATCCAGAACTTAGAACTGAGCTTTTCAAAGCAATGTATGTCATCGCCAACAAAGAATCGCCATTGCTCACCTTCGGACAGAACAGAATGATGAGGACCTACTGGGACTGGGTTGAAGGGAGATACTACCATCCAACCTTCACAGAAAGATATGATCTCATTTGGGAGAACCCGAATGCTCCTTCAGTGGAGATTGGAATTAAAGACTACAAGAACGATGCAAATACCCTTGTAATAGGAACCATTGGTTGGCCTGAGTCCTTCGATCCTGCAACAACCTATGAGACCTTTGGGTGGGAGATATGGCACCAGATAGGTGACACACTGGTAACCTACTGGAAAGAGGAGACTGAAAAGATCTCACCTGATTTAGCAGTTGCATGGGCACATAACAAAGATGGAACAGAGTGGTACTTTGTCATAAGGGGAGATGTTGTGGCATACGATCCTTGGAATGACAAGACATATCCGATTGATGCAACCGATGTTGCTTTCAGCTTCTGGAGAGTACAGAGGATTGGCCATAGTGTTAGCTGGATGCTTGACTTCACAGATCTGAGCAAGTCAATGGCAATGACAGAAGATGAGTTCAAGGATGTGCTTGCTAAAGGAGGGATTTATGCAGAATATGGCGAGAAATCAGGAGAAGTCAAGTCAATGGATGATTTGCTTGCAATGTTCGATTACAGTGGTACCACCGCTGGAGTTTACAAACTCGTTCTCCCAGAGCCTTATGCTCCAATTCTCGGAATTCTTACAGATCCATTCCTTTCAGTCCTGCCAATGGAGTACTTGCTTGGAGACAAATACGAAGAGGCTTTAGCAGCATCCAACAATGGTAAGGACTCTTCTGCATGGGAGGCTTATGTAAGCGAGGGTGAAGAGGATGCAACACACCAGCTCATGCACCAGAAGCCTGTTTGCACAGGGCCATACTGCGTTGTTGATTACGAGGAGAACAGCTACATAGTTGCCAAAATGAATCCTTACTACTGGGGCAAGTCACTCTGGGATGAGATGTATGCCGATGGATCCAAAGCCAAACATGAGACTGTTGTGTGGGTCATAAACAACGATGCAGTTTCGAGAATCAACCTCTTCAAGACAGGAACCGTTGATTTTGTTGTTGCTCCACCTGAGCAGATTGAATCAGTCAAGGGACTTGAATTCCAGGGCTTCAATTCAGTGGTGAAAACGGATCTTCTCCAGCCAGTTATCACCTACGGTGTGTTCAACACATACAAGGAGCCATTCAACAATCCGAAGGTAAGACAGGCTTTAGCCTATGCTGTACCATATGACCAGATAATTGAAACAGTCTACTCAGGAAATCTGGAGAGAAACTATGCAGCAATTCCGATTGGCTGGCCAGGATATACAGAGTATGGCATTGAGAAATACGAATTCAACATGGCAAAGGCTAAGCAGCTTCTCGAGGAAGCAGGAATCGATCCAACTAAGTACTCAATTGAGATAACATATAACTCTGGAAACTCTGCAAGAGAGAAAATCTCAGCACTCCTGCAGAACACATGGAGTCAGCTTGGATTCCAGTGCACAGTCTCAAGCCTTGAATGGCCAGTGTATCTGAGCAAGGGTGAGCACGGACAGTACGACTACTACACAATTGGATGGGTTCCTGACTATCTGGACACGGATAACTGGGTTGGACCGCTGTACTATGGAGCAACTGAGTTCAAGGAAGTGAATGTCCAGATAGAGTAGAAGAAATTTTTTCCCTTTTTTTATTATTTTCAATCTGGAAACCTATTTAAATCAATTTCACATCCAGAATCTGAGTTCACGAGGTGAGTCTGTGGCTGAGCTGAAGAAGTTCTTAGTAAGAAGGATGCTGACATTCATACCCACAATCATAGGAATAACACTTATTGTCTTTGCAATCGCATATCTTATCCCTGCGGATCCTGCAAGGGCGTGGGCAGGAGGAGAAAAGGCAAGTCAGAAAGCCATAGAGCTTGTAAAGGAGAGGTACCACCTGAATGAACCATGGTATGATCAGTACATTTTCCTTATAACCGGTTTAATTAAAAATGAAATAATTGATCCAAGAACATCCAATCCTGTTATGGATGACGTTGGGAAAAGATTTCCCGTTACATTTCAGCTTGCTCTTTTCGCCTACTTCTTTGTTCTCGCAATAGGAATACCTCTTGGCCTGATCTCTGCTCTCAAGAGAGATACAGCGATAGATACATTTGTCAGGATATTTGCCCTCATAGGCGTCTCTACTCCAGTTTTCTGGCTCGGTTACATTCTCATTTACATATTCTTTGTGAATATAAGGATAATTAATCTTGCGGGAGTACCTCCATCCCCTGAAATCGTTATAACCCATGTCCCGGTTATAGATTCACTTATAACAGGAAATTTTGAGCTTTTCAGGCAGCATGTAGCAAGATTCTGGCTTCCTGGCTTTGTTCTAGGTTTCATGGGGGCAGGAGTTGTTGCAAGATTTGTAAGAAACTCTTTCTTGGAAGCAATAAGCGGAGATTACATAGAGTTTCTGAAGGCAAAAGGCGTTCCGAAGCTAAGGGTTTACAGACACGCTATGAAGAACTCCCTTGTTCCAATAATTACAGTTTTAGGACTGCAATTTGGAGTATTGCTGAGTGGTGCACCTATTACAGAGACAGTGTTTGGGCTACCAGGAATTGGGCTCTACGCAGTATTTTCAATAGGCACACTTGATTTTCCCGCAATCGTTGCAGTCACTCTGCTTTTCGCGCTTGTATATGTCATTGCAAATCTGATAGTCGACATATTTTACGCAGTAATAGATCCACGGGTGAGGTATTGATTTGATAAGCAGAGCAAAGAGGTGTTGAAATGAGTCAGGATGAGTATTACAGAGGGATTCTTGATAGAATCTCAGACGCATTTATAGGGCTATTTGTATACCTGATATCCACAATCAGAAAGGGCTGGAGGGAAAAAAACCGCTCGAGAATTGCTGAATGGAAACTTATGTTTTATGCCCTAAACCGCTCTCCACCAGGAGTAATTGGTCTTTTTCTTGTCACAATCTTTGTTTTTCTTGGTATATTTGGACCTCTAATCGCACCCTACAAGTATAACTATTTCCCCATTTTTGAGAATTCAAAAACATATCTTTCTCCTCCCGGAGAGTTTTTCGTTCTGGGAGCCGATCACTTTGGAAGAGATTTACTGAGTCTCCTCCTTCAAGGAGCAAGAACCTCACTTGTTATATCCATCATAGTTATCCTCCTTGGCGTTCCAGCAGGAATAATTCTCGGATTGATTGCTGGATACTTCGGAGGAAAGATTGACGAACTTATCATGAGAATCACAGACATGTTTCTTGCGTTTCCACCTCTTATTCTTGCTATTGCTTTCGCTGCCGTCCTGCCCGATAGAATATCCTATCTCATAAACACATATCCTCCTCTTCAACAATTTTTGCTCTGGCTTTTCGCACTTGAGAGAACTGAGGGTGGAAATCTCAGCAGGTTGCTTGCAGTTATGATTGCAATGGCGGTCGTCTGGTGGCCAGGATATGCGAGAATAACCAGAGGTTCAACACTGACAGAGAGGGAAGCGCTTTATGTTGAATCTGCCAGAGCAATTGGTTTACCATCATCCAAAATAATGCTCAGACATATTCTTCCCAATATTATTGGCCCCATACTTGTTTATGTAACTCTGGATTTCGGGACGGTTGTTCTTACCGAGGCTGGTCTGAGTTTCCTCGGACTTGGTGCAACTCCCCCAATTGCTGACTGGGGCAGAATCGTTTATGATGGCACACAGTTCTTCCCCAATGCCTGGTGGCTTATAATATTTCCGGGTTTCATAGTCTTTCTCGATGTTCTTGGCTGGAACCTTCTTGGAGATGCACTGAGAGATGTCCTTGATCCAAAATTAAGGAGGAGTATTGAGTTCAAAGTGAAGAAAGTAAAGAAATCAAAGACAAAAGATATGGAAATAAAAGAGGTGGAGCATGAGTAAAAAGATTCTTGAGGTTAAGAACCTTACAGTTCATTTCTACACATATGCGGGTATAGTCAAAGCGATTGAAGAGGTTTCCTTCGATGTCTTTGAAGGAGAGACCTTTGCTCTTGTTGGTGAGACTGGATGTGGAAAAAGTGTGACTGCAAGAGCAATAACACAGCTTATAGAATCTCCAGGAAGAATAGTTAGGGGTGAGGTGTACTACAACCCGGATGGTGAAAGGTTAAATCTCCTTGAGCTACCTGATGAAGAGATAAGGACAATCAGAGGGAATGATATTGCCTACATATTCCAAGACCCTCAGTCTTCCCTCGATCCCCTTTACAATGTTGGTTATCAGGTTTCTGAGTCATTGTTTGTCCATGGAAGAGTCAAAAGCATAAAAGATGGAATAAAGAAAGCTGTTAATATCCTCAGAACAGTACTTCTTCCCGATCCAGAGAGGAGAGTCTCCAATTATCCTCACGAACTCAGCGGAGGAATGAAACAGAGGGTTACCATAGGTATTGGGATATCCAACGATCCAAGGATTCTCATAGCCGATGAGCCGACTACTGCCCTTGATGTAACTGTTCAGGCTCAGATTCTCTGGCTGATAAAGGAAATGAAAAAGAGATATGGAGTGACTGTTATTCTTATAACACACGACATGGGTGTTGTTGCAGACATGGCTGATAGGGTGGCTGTAATGTATGCAGGTAAGATAGTAGAGGTCGCAGAAGTTACAGAGGTCTTCAAAAACCCAGTTCATCCATATACTCAAGGCCTCCTCAAAGCAGTTCCAAACCCACTTAAAAAAATAGAGAGGCTTGAGACAATTCCTGGCACGGTTCCAAGCCTGATAAATCCACCATCGGGTTGCAGATTCCATCCAAGATGTCCTGAGATTTCAAAGGTATGCAAGGAGAAGATACCTGAGCTGAGAGAGGTTAAGAAGAATCATTTCGTTGCATGTCACAATAGGTGAACAGGTGGTTGTATGTCGTTGAGTGAGGCTGAATATATGGTACAGGAGAACTCCAGAACTCTTCTGAGAGTTGAAAATCTGAAAAAGTATTTTCCCGTTAAAGGGCTCTTTTTCACGAAAGGCTATGTAAAGGCAGTTGATGATGTATCTTTCACAATAGAAAAAGGTGAAACCTTTGGACTTGTTGGAGAAAGCGGATGTGGGAAAACGACAGTTGGAAGAACAATTCTGAGGTTGATAGAACCGACAGGAGGCAGGATTGTATACGAGGGGAGAGATGTAACAAAATTCAGAAAAAATGAGATGGGCTGGTTCAGAAAAAAGGCTCAGATAATGTTTCAGGATCCCTACTCATCACTGAACCCAAGACAGACCGTCTTTCAGCTTGTAATGGAGCCGGTAAAGCATCATGGAATTGGAGTTGATGACCCGGAAGATTTTGTTGTTGAATTGCTTGAGCTGGTAGGTTTGAACGAGGGTCATCTTTACCGATATCCTCACGAGTTCAGTGGTGGGCAGAGACAGAGAATAGCAATGGCGAGGATCCTCTCACTGAAACCTGATTTTGTTGTTCTTGATGAGCCAACCTCAGCGCTTGATGTATCTGTTCAGGCGAACATTCTCAACACATTGAAGGACATACAGGAGGATATGGATCTCACATACCTGTTCATCAGCCATGATTTGGGCATAGTAAAGTACATGAGTCATAGAACTGGTGTGATGTATCTCGGCAAGATTGTTGAGGTTGGAGAATCGGACAGGCTTTTTGAGGAACCACTTCATCCATATACCAAGCTCCTATTCTCAGCAATTCCTGTTCCTGATCCTGACATTGAAAAAAGTAAAGGTAAAATAGAAGTTCAGGGTGAGCCACCAAGTCCTATCAACCCTCCATCAGGCTGTAGATTTCATCCAAGGTGCCCTTATGCAAAAGAGATTTGCAGAGAAAAGGAACCTGAATTCAAAGAAATTGAGAAAAATCATCAGGTTGCCTGCTGGCTTTACTGATTGATTTAGATCCACTCCATAGCTCTTCAACAGATTCTCTAAATCCACTGTCTATTTTATAGAGTTCCTTGTAAACTGCATCAACCGGGACGCCATCAACTAACTTTAGCCTCACAAAACCTTTACCATAGTCTGGTTTTCCTTCAATTAAAATTTTGAGGATGTCTATTGCCTGTGAAAGTTCATTCTGAAGCTTTGCTCTTGTTTCATCTTCTACAATCTTTTTTCTCAGGCCAAGAGGTACAAAAAGCAACCTCAAAAAGGACCATCTTCCATAACTGAGGCCTCTGTCCCTCTTTACAGTTTCAAGCTCAACTTTCGCATTACCAAGTGCCTTAAAAGCGAAATTCAGAATTTCTGAGTGGCTCATTCCATCCAGCTTGTTCTCATCCAGCTTGTTCTCATGAGCAGAGGGGGAATCTACCCTGCTCCTGATCAGCCCTGCTATTCTGAACGGGTTACTGAGTTTAGCAGGAAAATAAGCGTCGACCCAGATTTTGTTCCCATTTTTCAGCTGAAAGCGAAGATAGGGTATAAAAAACTCTTTCTCTCCCATTATTTAGAATTGTACTTCATGGAAAATAAGTTTGCCGGTAGTCAGTTATGAAAATTAAAAGCAGAGGACTTTTCTCTCCATTGTCAAATCAATGAGTGTATAGCCTGTTTCTATTCTAGCATTGGCGACCAGTTCATCTTCTCTTATCTGTCTTGTTGATGCGCAGGGTTTGCATACAAAAATTGGAACATCGTTCTCAACCAGAAACTGAAGGTATGTTTTCAGCTCGTCTCCAGTTGGTGCCTTTACATTCTCTGCAATGCCTTTTTTTGCGAGGAATACCGCATCATCCACCAGAAACAAAACAACGTCTATACCCTTTTCTGCTGCAATTTTAGCCATTTGAAAAGCCCTGGTAGATCTTGTAGGATTGTCTAGTCCTGTATTCAAGACAATAAGCAATCCACTCTTCATAATATCACCTGGAAATAATAGATAATAAAAAAGATTTTAATCTTTCGTATTTTAGGTTATAACTATGTTAATTTTTTAGAGCAAGTTCAACAGCTTTCTTTGCGTGGATATATGTTGTATCAAATACAGGAACCTCTACATCTTCTTGCTTTATCAGTAGAGGTATTTCTGTACACCCAAGAATGATTCCTTCAGCACCCTGATCAAGTAGGCTGTCTATTATCTCAAGAAACCTCTTTTTTGACTCTTTCTTTATTATTCCTTTGCATAGCTCTCCAAAAATTACATTGTGCACGAACACTCTATCGTCTCTTTCAGGAATCACCGCTTCAATTCCATGTGATTCAAGACCATCCCTGTAAAAATTATCCTCCATTGTAAAACGGGTACCAAGAAGGCCAGCCTTGCCGACACCTTTTTCTTTTATTTCCTCAGCAGTTGCATCGATTATGCTCACAAGCGGAACATTAATCATTCCCTGAACATCATCCGCTACCTTATGCATTGTGTTGGTGCATATCAGAATCATATCTGCTCCAGCTTTTTCGAGCTTTACAGCCATCTCTCCCAGAATTTCACCAAGTTCATCCCACTTTCCAGCCTTCTGTTTTTCAGTTATCTCATCGAAGTCAAAGCTATACAGAAGACACTTTGCAGAGTGGAGACCTCCAAGTTTCTTAGATACAAGTTCATTGATGATTCGATAATATTCTGCTGTTGACTCCCAACTCATCCCTCCGAGAAGCCCAATCGTTTTCATGATAACAAAATTTTCTTGAAAGGTTTAAGTTTTACTCTTTCATATTGAAACAAGAATACTTAATCCTGAAAAATATCGATAATCTTTTAACTTCTGAATTGACTAAATGAAAAAACAGGAGGATTAACATGGAGAAAGTGGGCTATTTCTGCACATTTACACCGAAAGAGTTGATAAGAGCTGCAGGATTTTTGCCTGTTCGTGTGCTTGCAAGAAATGATTCTGTCAGCCTTGCAAACACACATATTCAGAGCTATTGCTGTTCTCAGGTCAGAGGAAGTCTTGAAAGAATGCTTAATGGAGAACTTCGATTCCAAGGAGTTGTTTTTACAAGAAGTTGTGATTCACTGATGCGGCTGGCAGACATTTGGGATAGAAATTCAGAAATGAAGGTTTTCAGCATGGAATTTCCAACAAAAATAGATCACAGAGCTAAGGAGTTCCTTATTGAGGAGTTTTACAGCCTTAAAGAAACCCTTGAAAACTGGAGTGGTAGAGAAATAGATGAGAAAAACCTCTCAGAATCCATCAGGATATATTCTGAGCTTGAGAACCTCCTGAAAAAGCTTTTTGAGATTGAGCCTGACTATCACCTTATCCTGAATGCAGAGACAGAAACGCCTGAAGAGGTTATCAGGTTGCTCAGATTAAGATTTGAGGAGATTAGAAGTAAAAAAGAGAGAAAAAAGGATGATACAATAAAAAAAGCCCTTGTTACGGGTAGTGTGTGCCCCATCCCCGAGGTTATGGAGTTGATAAGAGATACAGGATTCAGGATAATCGATGATCTCTGTACAGGAAGCAGATTCTTCACAACCTTCACAAAAAAGAAAATTCCTGATACCATGGATGAGTTGATGGACTTTCTTGCAGAAAAATACCTTAAGAAGGCTCCATGCCCAACAAAAAACTACCCTGAGGATGGAAGATTCAAATACCTTATTGAAAAAGCTGAAGATGTAGATGCGGTTATTTTCCTGCTTTTGAAGTTCTGTGAGCCGCACTTTTTTGACTATCCACAATTGAAAGAAAAATTTGAAGAGATGGGTAAAAAAACGCTTCTTATTGAGCTTGAGTTCCCTATTTCAACAGAGCAGTTGAGAACGAGATTAGAGGCTTTTTACGAAATGCTGGAGGAGTGATTATGGGAAAAATCAAGAAACTCAATTCCACGGCGAGAATGCGTGAAATAATGCTCGGGTACTACTTTCAGGGCAGACAGACTGAGATTAATGGCTGGGTAACGAGTGGTGCACCCGTCGAGTTTCTCTATGCAATGGATATTTATCCTGTCTATCCCGAGAACCACGGAGCCCTGATTGGTGCTTCAAAGCTTGGCACTCACTTCTCCAGCTTTGCCGAGGAGAAGGGATTTTCACAGGATTTATGTTCCTATGCAAGATGTGATATAGGCTCTGTTTTTGCTGGTACGAGTCCTGTTGGAGGTCTGCCAAAGCCAGATTTTCTATTTGCTTGCAATAACATATGCAATACGGTTGTGAAATGGTATGAGGTTCTCTCAAGAATCTTTAAGGTTCCTCTGTTTATACTTGACATTCCCTTTGTCAGAAAGGAGCTTAAAGAGAGCTATGTGGACTATGTCGAAAATCAGCTCTATGACTTTATAGATTTCCTTGAGAAGATTAAGGGTGAGAGTTTTGATGAGAGCAGGTTCAGGAAAGTTCTGAAACTTTCAGTTGAAGGTGTTGAGAGCTATAGGGATGTTCTGCACATGGGACGGAACAGACCATCACCGCTGACGTGTTTTGATGCTTTTCTCAACATGGCGCCAATAGTCTGTCTGAGAGGAACACAGCAGCCTCTGGAGTTTTATCGCTCGATGAAGGAGGAACTTGACGAAAGGGTGAAAAGGGGAATAGCTGCTGTGGATGACGAGAAGCATAGACTCCTGTGGGACAACATTCCGGTGTGGTATAGACTTCGCTGGTTTTCCGAGTTCTTTGCTGAAAGAAGAACATGTATGGTTGCTGACACCTATACAAATGCTTGGACAGGTTTAATCAAAACAGGCACAGGAGATCTATTGGGGGCTGTTGCAGAGACATACATTGGGATCTACCTGAACATAGGGCTTGAAGAAATGGCGGAGACTATTAACAAACTCATCGACTTATACGATGTTGATGGTGTTGTGATACACAGCAACAGAAGTTGCAAACCCTACTCATTCGGGCAGTATGAGATTCAAAAGATGCTGAGTGTTCCAAGTATTGTAGTTGAGGCAGATATGACCGATCAGAGAGCCTTTTCCGAGGCTCAGATTGAACAGAGGCTGGACGCATTCCTCGAAATTCTTGATTAAATTTTATAGTTTTAGTTATAACATCAAAAATTTGACCATTATTGTTTTATATCAATCTAAAAATTGTTGATTGATGGTGGTTGATGTCCTGGAAGAGTGGGGAAAAATGATTGATGCCATAGATATGATGGTATCGATAATAGACGAGGATTTCAACCTGATAAAGATAAATAGAAAGATGAAGGAGTTCTTTGGAGAGGCAGAAATGAAAAAATGCTACAAAGTTTTTCACAATTTAGACTCTCCCCCGGAAACCTGTCGAATTCTGGCATTTCTTAGAGGGATTAAAAAAGGAAAGGAGTATTATGAAGAATTTCATAACAGGTGGCTTAAAGCCAGTGTTGATGAAGTATATATTGGTGGTAAAAGATTCTTTCTCCATGTTGTCGATGACATAACAGGTCTTAAGGAGACCGAAAGATCTCTGAAAGAATCTGAAGAGAAGTATAAAACGCTCGTCGAGAAGAGCCATGATGCAATTTATATAGTTGATGAGAACCGCTTTCTTTTTGTAAATGATAGACTCTGTGAATTGACCGGATATTCAAAAGAGGAGCTTTATGAGATGTATCCTTTCTCGTTAATCCACCATGAAGACAGGAACAGGCTGATCGAGACAGCTATCGAGAGACTGGGAGGTGGTAAACCTCCAGAAACTTTTGAAGCCAGAGTTGTGGCAAAAGACGGGGAGATCAGATACTGTGATTTCTCGGTTAGCTCAATATCTTATGGTGGTAAAAAAGCCATTCTCGGAACAATCAGAGATCAGACAGAAAGGAAAAAATTTGAGGAGAAGCTGAGATGGAGTGAGGAGAGATACAAAACCCTAATTCAAACTCTGAGCGATATAGTATTCACCTTAGACATCGATGGAAGATTTACTTTTTTCAATGAAAGATTTACAGAGAAAATAGGATATACAGCTGATGAGCTTATAGGAGAGCATTTCACAAAGATTCTCCCAGAAGAATACCATAAAGTTGCACTTGAAAGTTTCAGACTTGGTTTAAAAGGCTACAATACACCCCTCCTCATGCTTGAAGTCTGCAGCAAAAATGGTGAGCGGGTGCCAATGGAATTGAATGTGACTAATCTCTATGATGGTAAGAAGGTTACGGGCAGAATCGGTGTAGCAAGGGACATAACTGAGAGGATAAAGATGCAGAAAGATATTGAAAACAGGAATGAGATTCTCAGACTTATCAACAAGATTCTGAGACATGACATCCTGAATGACCTTTCTGTGATTGAAGGTGCAGTAGATATGCTGATGGGGAAAGTCTCTGAAGAAGACAGGAGACTTTTAGAGAATGTACAGGCTGCAGTAAGGAGGAGTGCTGAACTTATCGAGGATATGGGTGAGCTTGAGAAAATAACAGAGTCGGGAGAACTTGAACCTGTGAGTTTGAGAGAGGTCTCGAAGGAGATACTGGAGGAGTTTGAGAAGGAATTTGGCATCAAGAGCATGATTGAGGGTGACTGCATAGTTAGGGCAGATGAGACGATAAGATCAGTCATCTCAAACATCATAAGGAACTCCGTCATCCACGGTGAGACAGACAGAATTGAGATAAAAATAAAGAAGAAGAAAGAATGTGAAATGAGGATAGAAGACTTCGGTAAGGGCATACCGGATGAGATTAAAGAGCGGGTTTTTGAAGAGGGTTTTGCCTATGGTGAGACTGGAAGATCCGGGCTTGGGCTGTATATAGTGAAAAAGGTCGTTGAGAGGTATGGTGGAAGAGTGGAGATAGAAAATAACAGTCCGAGGGGAACTGTGGTAATTCTCAGGTTAATTCCTTACTGAATGGTTTTGAAACAGTCTCTTAGACCTCGTTCGGGGAATGTATTTTGTTTTATCAGGTTTTTTACTGGTAGAAAAAGTGGCTTGAGCTCCCTTATCTCATCCCACGAAAGCCATTTCCAGCTATGCCCCTCGGATGAGTTTCTTTCTCTCCCTCCTGTCCAGTCAGCCA
This sequence comes from Archaeoglobus sp. UBA234, assembly GCA_002494625.1. Taxonomy (GTDB): domain Archaea; phylum Halobacteriota; class Archaeoglobi; order Archaeoglobales; family Archaeoglobaceae; genus Archaeoglobus_A. The sequence continues at coordinate 44,030 of DACH01000020.1, read as the reverse complement.
CCATCCAGATTGTTATGTAATGTCTTTTTTCATCAGGAAAGAAATCGTTTGTTACGGTTAGAAATCTGATGTTGCTGATTTCTACACCAGCCTCCTCTTTTGCCTCTCTTTTTGCACAATCCTCAAAGCTCTCACCAAACTCTAAATGTCCTCCAGGCATCTGCCAGGTACCATACCCCCATGATTTTCTTCTTCTACCAACCAGTAGCTTTCCTTCTTTTTTTATCAAAACTGCAACCCCAACTTCAGGTTTTTTCACAGTTAAATGACTCTGGCAGAGATAAATAAAACTGTTGCTGAGCATCAATCCATTTTGTCATCGAGTTTTTGGAGTTGGCATATCAGGAAATTGATTGCCTCTGAAACTGCCGATCATGGCTTTGATCTGTGCTGGAAGGTACCAGAGGTATTGGGGATTTCTTCCAGCAACCAGATAATGGAAAGATAGGTGAAATGACGGGGATTAAATGGAGTATACAGCGCTCCCGCCGGGAATTGAACCCGGATCGAGGGTTCCGGAGACCCTCAGGATATCCACTACCCCACGGGAGCTCACATTTCGAAGCTCTCAGCTATTTTCTCTCTTTCTTCAACTCCTTCAGCTCCATTCTCAACATTATAAGCTCTTTTCTTATCTCAGAATTCCCTCTGAAAACAAAATCACCCATAAATCCAAAAATTATCACCTGTAAACCCGCTATTATCAGAAGGGCTGTCAGTACAGCGAGCAGTGAGTGTGTTATGTTTCTAAACCAGTCATACACAACATATATCCCTACAGTCAAACCCAAGACAACCATAAGGGTTCCCAAGAAGTACAGGTATCTTCCCGGGCTGTATCTTGCCACAAGATTGTATATTGTCGAACCAATGCGAAATCCATCTTTTATGGGGTTGAGTTTCGTTTTACCACCTCTTTTTCTGTACTTAACAGGTACCTCGATTATTCTAAAGCCCTTTGCAATCGTCTCAACTGTTAGTTCCGTCTCCACCTCAAAACCTTTTTTCATCAGGTTTACATTTTTGTATAACTCCTTTGTAAGTGCTCTGTAGCCTGAAAGAATGTCGTAGAGTTCAATACCATAAGATATTCTGAAAAAAAAGTTTAATATTTTGTTTCCAAGCAGATTGAGCTTTGTGAATGCCCCTTTCTCATAGTCATGAAATCTGTTGCCGACTACATGGTCAGCGTATCCTCTCAGAATCGGTTCAACGAGCTTTACAGCATCCTTGGCTGAGTATGTGCCATCGCCATCCACGAGAATAACTATATCGCTGTCAACCATGCTGAAAGCCTCAGCCACAGCCTGTCCCTTTCCCTTTCCTGACTGAATCTCGACCCTTGCTCCCTTTGATTCGGCTATCTCTCTCGTTCTGTCAGTACTGTTTCCATCTATAACAAAAATATTCTCAAAACCCTCCTCCCTGAACTCGTCGATTGTACTTCCAATGTTTCTCTCCTCGTTCAGGGTTGGTATGATTATGCAGACTCTTTTTATGTCTGTTTCTTCCATTCCGATCATTTCTTCTAAATTCTAACAATTCTGAACATGCTCACAACCGGGGCTCCATCAACTTCCTCTATTCCTCTTTTATCGACAATAACAGAGGCGCAGAGCAGTCGTCCATCCTTCTTTTTGACATATTCTGAAACCTCCCTTATGGTGGATCCGGTCGTAATTATGTCATCAATAGCCACACACTTCTTTCCATCAACTTTTGCGTAATTTTCGCTCATTGCTCCGGTTATCTCGGTCATCTCCTTCTCCCATTTAAGTTTTCTGGGATAATAGAGGGCCAGATCAGAATCAAGCTCCTCCGCCACCATGGTTGCAATCGGTATCCCACTGGTGGCAATCCCGATGACTATTTCAGGAGTATCATCAATTACTTCAAAAATCATGTCTGCCAGTGATTTTGCCACATTCCTCATTCTGAAGGGAGATTTTACAAAACCTCTCCACTCGATGTATATGTCTGAAGGTGGTGTTATATCTTCCGTTGCCTTGGTCAACAACCATAATGCAGTTTCACGGGATACATTAAGCTCATCGGCAATCTCACCGGTTGTCAATCCCTTTTCTTTCATTTTCCGGGCTTTTTCAATAAGCCCCTCAATTCGACTCATTCTTTAACCTCCAGATAATTTTCGGATTTGAAGTTAGATTAATTTATCTGTTTTAATTTTAGTTTTTAAGTTTTGTCCCGTTTTATCTTTACCCGGGAGAGATATATCTCACTCCCACAAATCGGACATCTTTCAGTTCCATCTTCCACCTCTCTTTTACAGCCTCTGCATCTTCTTATCCACATGAATTCCTTTGATATCCCCTTCTGTATGATTGAATCTGTTTTGAGCTGAGCTATTTTCGCAACATTCTGTATTGAGTAATCATCTGTAACAATGACTGGTTCAAATCCCTCTTTTCTAACGGTTAATGCAAGAGCAAGGAGCTTGATGTCTGTTTCTGAGAGTCTGTAGATGTCTCCACTTCTCTTAGCGATTTTCTCGATTTCCTCCACACATGATCCATCTGGTTCCTTAACCTCCAGATCAATGAAGGATAGATAATCGACGGAGCTACTATCTCTTATCTCCTTTATAACCTCAGGTACTGTCACCATGGAAGGATATAATCCCTTCCTAAAAAATATGGCACTGGAATCGATTATGTACTTCTCCATCTACTGTGTCCTTAGGCAGAGTTCCTAAAATATTTTGTGCAGGAACATGCAGAATGAACTCTATCTCTAAGATTGGTGGAAAATAATGAAAGGAGCATATTTACTTGTTCTGAAAAACGAAAGTGCAGGGGAATTGCCTGTGGGGAAAAGGATCTTTTATTTCAAAGAAGGTTTCTACATCTACTGTGGAAGCGCCATGAACAATCTGGAAAAAAGGGTAAAAAGGCATTTTTCAGACAATAAAAAGCTGAGGTGGAACATCGACTTTATTACCGTAAAAATGATGCCTGAATCTGCAATCTTGATTCCCTCAGAAATGAAGATTGAATGCAGGATTTCAGGAATTGTTGGAAGGTATTTTGAGGCTGTAAAGGGTTTTGGCGCCTCTGACTGCAGATGTGTGACCCATCTTTATCATTCCACTCTCCATCCTGGGGTGAAGTTAAGGGAAATTCTGACTGAAAGTGGATTTGATTTTTTTAGGGTCAAAGAAGAGGGACTTAAATGATTGTTTAGCAAAGAAAATGGAGAAAAAGTTATTAAATTTGATGCTGAATTGCTTTTAGGAGGTGTTTGAATGAAGAGCTATGAGGAATTGCTCGATAAAGCTTATGCTGAAATGCCTGAGGAAGTGATAAAGAGGGAAAGATTTGAGATTCCGAGAGTCAGTGTCCAGAGAGAGGGAAACAGGACAATCATCAAGAACTTTTCACAGATTTCAAAAACCCTGAATAGGAGCGAGGACCACCTCTACAAATACATAGTCAAATCAATGGGTACTGCGGGTTTCGTAGAAGGTGGTAGAGTAATTCTACAGGGAAAGTTTACAGAGGATGAAGTTCAGCAGGAACTGGACAGATATGTGAGGGATTATGTAATCTGCAGAGAATGCCAGTCTCCAGATACCGAATTCAAAAAAGAAGAGAGAGTTCTCTTCCTTAAGTGCTTGGCATGTGGGGCAAAGCATCCGGTGAGAAACATATAGTATGTGGGGCTGAAAATTTGTTCAGGATGAAGATATATAGGGTGCAAAAAGAAACCATCGTTGCTGTATGTGACTCTGATTTAGTTGGTAATATCTTTGAGTCTGGAGATTTCAGAATAGAGGTAAAAGAGGACTTTTACGGAAAAGAAGAGTACGGAAGTGATGAAGTAAAGAGGGCTCTACAAATAGCAACAATTGCCAATATTACTGGAGAGAAGGCTGTTAGACTTGCCATCGAAATTGGCATAATAGACAGGAATAATGTGCTGAAAATAGGTAGATGCTGGCATGCACAGATGGTGACGATTTAGAGAGGTACTTTAGATTTTTCCAGCTTAGAGCGTGTAGATTGCCTGAGGAGATTATTTTTTTATAGTATCCTGACAGAGCCATTTCATCTCCCATATTACTGATCATCTGGGTGTGATGAAATCAGTAGGTAAGAGGTTGAGGTATTTTTCTTAATTCACTCCATACACTCATCTTATGATGAAATTTATCATAATTAAAAATTAACTTAATCGAAATTTTTTTTAACATTCAGATACAAGTATTTCTACTCAGAACGGTGATAGGATGTGTGAGTCAAAAGTGTTTCTTCTAAAAGATGGTGAGGAGACTCTTCTTATGGAGGATGTTGTGAGGATCGAGGTAGATGGAGAGGATATCCGGCTTTTTGGATTGCTTGGAGAGAGAGTGGATGTGAAGGCGAGGATAACTCTTATGGATATGAAAAAACACAGAATTTTGCTGGAGGGATAGTATGGCGGTTAAGGTTGCAATAAATGGATATGGAACAATAGGGAAGAGAGTTGCAGATGCAATAAGGCTCCAGCCAGATATGGAGGTTGCTGGAGTAACAAAAACGAAGCCAGATTTTGATGCAAGAATGGCTGTAAAAAAGGGCTATAGACTATATGCTGCGATACCTGATAGAGTAAAAGTATTTGAGGAGGCGGGAATTGAGGTTGAAGGGACCATAGAAGACCTCTTACAGGATGTAGATATTGTTGTTGATTGTTCCCCGGGAAAAGTTGGAGTTCAGAACAAACCACTTTATGAGAGACTCGGAGTGAAAGCAATTTTCCAAGGAGGAGAGAAAAAGGATGTGGCTGATGTATCCTTCAGTGCAATAGCCAACTTTGAAGAAGCAGTAGGAAAGCAGTTTGTGAGAGTTGTGAGCTGCAATACCACCGGACTTACCAGACTAATATACACCATTAAAAAGAACTTTCCAATAAGAAAAGTTAGAGCTACAATGATAAGAAGAGTTGTTGACCCCAAAGAAGACAAGAAAGGTCTTGTTAATGGAATAGAGCCGAATCCAATCAAACTCCCATCCCATCATGGACCTGATGTTCAGTCTGTTCTGCCCGATATCAATATTGTAACAACCGCCTTCAAAGTTCCAACAACGATAATGCATGTTCATTCAGTCGCTATTGAAATGGAAGGGGATGTAACGGAGGAAGAAATCAAGAATGCGCTTTTAGAGGAACCCAGAATCATGCTCCTGAGATCTTCAGATGGTTTCACATCCACTGCCAAAATTATCGAATTTGCGAGAGAACTCAGACTGAGATATGATCTTTATGAGAATGCTGTTTGGACAGAATCCATAGGTGTCGTTGATGGGGAGGTGTATATTACTCAGGCAATAAATCAGGAATCTATTGTAGTGCCTGAAAACATTGATGCAATAAGAGCAATGCTGGAGCTGAAAGATAAAGAGGAGAGCATCAAAGAGACGAACAGAACTCTCAAAATTGGTATTTAATTTTATTTTTATAAATATACTCAAATGACTCAAAGTTGCAGGTCTTCCAGACACAGACAATTGTGACATCAATAAACTTTTTTTAGCCTGGAAAAATCATAGGAATCATGCTTGATATTCTGAGAGCTGAAGCAAGAAAGGCAGCTGAACTCATAGAGGAGCACGATTTCATAAGAATATTCACCCACTACGATGTTGATGGCATATCTGCAGGAGGAGTTATAGCCAGAGCTTTGCTGAGGGCAAACAGGAGATTTCATATAAGCTTTCTTAACGGTCTAAACAGTAAAAAGTTGAATTACAGCGATGATGAGCTGGTTGTTTTTCTGGATATGGGTAGTGGTTATCCTGATATTGTTTCTGAAGTGGATGCGAATGTGATTGTTATAGATCATCATTTCCCTACGGGAAAAATAACCCCTAAGAAGAGATTTGTTCATGTAAATCCCCATTTATCTGGTATTGATGGGTCCTTTGAACTCTCTGCAAGCGGTACTGCATACATTGTCGCAAATCAGCTTGGAAGAAATGAAGATCTCTGTGGAGTTGCTCTTGCAGGTATAATTGGTGATAAGCAGAAAATAAAAGGTGGTAATGCCGAAATAATCAGAGAGGGGATGAACAAGGGATTTATAGAAGAGAAAAAGGGTGTATCACTCTATTCAGGAAAGCTGAGGGAAGTTCTGAAAATATCTGTGGAACCATTTCTGGATTTTTATGAAAAAGATGATGAACTCGAAGAGTTTCTGATGAGGGCAGGACTAAACGGAGAAAAAGAAGTGGATGAGCTGGATGAAGAGGAGATGAGGAGGTTATCTGATGCAATCGTGCTGAGAATTCTGGAAAATGGTGGAAGCGAAGAGGTCATCCATGAAATTGTTGGAAAAAGATTCATTTTGAGAGAAGAACTGATAAATAACGCTCTCATGATGAGTGATGTTATAAACTCGTGTGGGAGAGTGTCCGCCTTTGGTATCGGTTTTGGGATCTGCATGAGGGATGAAAAGTTTCTGAATAGAGGGATTGAGATATGGAGGAAATTTCAGATTGAACTTCTCGAGCAAATTTCTTTGAGGAGAAGGGAGGTTAAAGAAGGAGATTGCATAAGATACTTGGTTATGAAGGATGCTCCTACTACAGGACCCATTGCAACCGTGCTGTCAAGGTATATATTCAGCGACATGCCATTTATTGCGATTAACATCAAAAAAGATGTTGCCAAGGTATCTTCAAGAACGACTATGAGAATGTCCGAGATAGTCGACTTAGGTGAGATAATGAGTATCGCTGCAGGCAAAGCTGGAGGAAGGGGTGGAGGGCATAGAGTTGCAGCGGGAGCAAATATCCCTCCAGAAGGAGTTGAGGAATTCATAAAGGAGGTTGACAGATTATGTTGCATGGCTATGGGGAAGTGAGGATAAGAATTGACGATGCGGATGTGATTGCAGAGTCACTTAAACCGGATGATGTTGAGTGGTGCGAATCCTTTTCTGAAGGTGAGCTTGTCCTCAGGGTAAAAACGCCCAGGATTGGAGCAATGATGAATGCCTTTGATGACTATTTTCTGAACATAATTGCTTCAAAATCTGTTTTACAGGCTCTGAAAAAATGAGGTGATTGTGTTGAGGAATTATTTTTACTGTGAAATTTGTCGAGATGAGAAGGAGCATATGCTCATAAAAGAAAAAAGCCACCTTTACAGGTGTAAAGAATGTGGAAATTACGCAAACTTCCCTCCGGGGAAGGAGATTTCATGCAGAGCAATAATAAGTTTTGAGGGAGAATCAGAAAGGGGAGAGGTAAAACTGAAGGAAGGGGAAATGGTTGAGAAAGGAGACGAACTGGTTGTTGAAACTGAATCTGGCTTCAGAATCGGCGAGGTTACTTCACTTGAACTAAAAAATGGAAAAAGAAGTGATCTCGCCACTGCTGAAGAGGTGGAAACAGTCTGGCTCAGAGATGTTGGTGAGGTTGCTGTTAGGATAAGTCTTCACAAGAGGGCAGTAACAACCCCGATTACGATTTACATGCCAGGAGAATCCGAGCTCAGAGTTGGGGAGGAACTCGAAATAGGCAACAAGAGATTCAGGGTTAGCAAGATAAAAACAAGAGATGGAAGAGTTGTGGACAGACAAAACGACTCTGTTATGGCAAAGGACATTAAAAGGGTCTATGCCAAGTTTGAGAGAAAGATCAGAAAATAGGGAGGGGACTTCTTGCTCAAACCCATCAGACTGAGAGACTTTGTTATGGCTGATAATTGCTTTTTCTCGGTCGTTGGCTACCGTAATGAGAGCTCAGTAAAGGCTTTTCTCAGATACATACCCTCCATGAACGGTGACAGGAGCAGAAACGGGAAGACATACAGAAAACTCATGCATGAGGAGGCAATTGAGTATGCCCTCAATTCTGGAATGAAATACTATGACATGAACTCTGGAATATTCCTCATACCTCATAGCGAAATTCAGGAGGTTTTCAAGCCTGAAGAGAGAATTGCTCAAATTGGCGATAAAGAGGTAAAGAGAATCGTGGATTTCTTCGGTATGCCACTAAATAAAATGGGTGTTACGGGCTCCAGGCTTATAGGTCTTGAATCAGATGAGAGTGATGTTGATTTTGTCATGTATGGGAACTACTGGTTCAGAGGGCAGGAAAAAATACAGAGGGGTATAGAAAGGGGAAAACTTTCAGAACCAAGCCAGGAAATGTGGGAATTCATTTACAGTAAGAGAAAGGTGAACATCCCCTTTGACTTATTCTTGGCTCATGAGATGAGGAAGTACCACAGAGCTGTGATCGGAAACACCTATTTTGACTTGCTTTATGTGAGAGATTACGATGAGTTAAACAGACAAATTCCTGAAGAGAAGGGTGTAAAAAAGGAAAAAATCACCATCAGAGCAGAGCTTGTTGATGACAGATATGTTTTCGATTATCCAGCCTTTTACCCTGTCAAACATCATTCAATCGAGGCTGTACTCTCCTACACCCACACCTATGTCGGACAGGCAAAGAGGGGAGAAACTCTCGAGGCGAGAGGTGTTGTTGAGGAAATAAAGGGGGGGTATTATCTAATAGTCGGCACATCGAGGGAGGTTGAGGATGAGTATATTCTCTCACTCAATTTGATTGAGCATGAATCACTCCAGGAATCCTACCGGAACTGGAGGGAGAGTATATGATTGCAGTCCTCTCTGGAGGGACAGGAACACCCAAGTTGCTGTGGGGAATGAAGGAGGTTCTCAATGATTTCTTAGTTGTCGTCAATACAGCAGAGGACATCTGGATCTCGGGCAACAGAATCTGTCCGGACATTGACTCTGTGATCTATGTTCTATCTGATCTCATTGATACTGATAAGTGGTGGGGTGTGAGAAATGACACTTTCACAACTCACAAAATGCTGAAGATGCTTGGACTCGATGAAGGGATGATGGTTGGAGATAAAGACCGAGCAACCCACATTTTGAGAAGTGAGCTTTTGAGAAAGGGTTATTCCCTCTTAAAGGCAACAGAGAAGTTAAAAGATAGTTTTGGGATTTCTCAGGATATATTTCCAATGTGCAATGAGGATGTCTCGACCTATATTCTGACTGAGAGAGGTGAAATGCATTTCCAGGAGTTCTGGGTGAAGAACAGAGGAGAGCCTGAAGTAATCGGGGTAGAATTTAGGGGTGTGGAGAGAGCGAGAATTCCTGATGAGGTAATAAGTGCCTTAAATTCAGCCGACGCTGTTCTAATAGGTCCAAGCAATCCTGTAACGAGCATAGGTCCCATTCTTGCTGTAGACGGGTATAAGGAATTGCTGAGGAAGAAAAAGGTTGTGGCTATCTCGCCAATAATAGGAAATCAACCTTTCAGCGGTCCAGCAGGAAAGTTCATGTCGGCACTTGGCTTTGAAGTCTCCCCCTCCGGGGTTGCAGAAATGTACAGAGATTTTATTGACATTCTTGTGATAGATAACAGGGACAATTGCTGGCTTGACTTCGCTGATGTGGTGAAAGCCAATACAATTATGAAAAAGAAAGAGGATGCGATAAAGCTTTCTGAATTCGTAATAGAAGTTATCTGACTGAATGTCTGACTGGGTTATCAGATTCAGTCTCCATAAATCTCCCGGACGAGTTTTTTTAGTTCATTTTTTATTTGTTTCAAGCTTTTACTGTCAAAATCTTCAAAATTTACCCTTGGACACAGATCATCAAGGGTAAGTTCACCTTTATCATCAAGAACAAAGGGATATATTCTGCAGCCAGCAGGCCTGAATTCATATATCGAGCATCTGTTATTTTCAAGAAAGTAGCATCTACCATCTATATTTCTCAGCTTCATAACATCTTTTCTCACTGTAAAATCTTCAGCTTTGTATCCGAGAGAAGAAATCCTTTTGATATCCTCCTCTGTTAGTGGCATCTCGGTGTTATGACAGCAAATCCCGCAGTATCCTGATTCCTTTCTACAATCGATTTTTACCTCCTTCATGCGCATCTGAGCAGCATAATTCTCTTTTATTTCCTCATTCTTTTCTATTATCTAATCTTTCGATATTCTTTTCACTTTTCATCCGTTCTGATTAGTCCCCTCTCCCCTATCTTTCTAAGGTAACCTTCAACCTTCATTCCGTTTTTTCTCGCCAGTTTCCTCAGCAAATCCATTGCTCCTGTAGAATACTGAACGGCTTTTTTATCTCTGAAAGCAATCTCAGGTGGAAGATATTCCCTTGCAGCTCTTCTCAGAATATACTTTCTTACAATGTTACCATCAAATTTTCTCACCTTCATCTCAGGCGGTATTCTCAGGGCAAACTGTATCATGTCCCAGTTGAGATAAGGTGTCAGGAGCCTGATTTCATGTGTATATGCGATCTTCACATCTCTCACGAGATTGTTTCTTCCAATGTTTCTAACATCATCTATCAACTCTTCTCTAAGCCTTACACCGCTTAACTCAGCATACCTTCTGTAACCCCCGAATAACTCATCTGCTCCCTGTCCAAAAACAACCGATGAAAAACCATTCTCCTTTGCAAACTGTACTGTGAGAAAAACAGGAATGGCAATTGCAACCTGTAATGGGTTGTAAGTCTCTATGGTTCTTATTACAGCGGGAAGAATTTTCTCAACATCATCCAGATCGAATCTTTTAATTTCAACCCTCTTTCCAAGCATTTTACTGCATTCAGTCAACCACTTCTCCTCACTCTCTCTTGCAGTAACGGAGATTAGATCAAGATCATATATTGATGCAAGCAAAGAGGAGTCAACTCCTCCAGAAAAGGCTACACACCCTTCTGCCCTGAACCCCTTTAACTCCTCAAGAATCTCATCTTTTATTTTTTCCTCATCCTCATCGAGGATTTTTGTGGAGAATACATCCTCAAAACTGTAAAGCTTTCTTTCAAGTACTCTGCCATCATAATCGAGCTTCAGCACTTCTCCCGGGACTACCTCCACTGCCAGATCGAGATAATCTCTAAAGGAAGAGGCTGAAAGGGTTGCTGGATCGTAGTAGAGGGGTCTCCCCCCCAGTACATCTCTTGAGAGCAGGATGTGGGAAGGTCGAATTGCTACCACTGAGAAGAAATCCCTGATGTGCAGGGGGAGTTCATCTGCATTTATGAGGTTTATTTCTCCTTCGAAGTCCTGGAGTATATTTCCTCTCTGTATTGACGGAAACCTGCAGCTTGCGTAAATTCTCTTCACTCTGCCTTTCTCATGTTCTGCAAGGGCGTAAATCGACATTTTCCCCCCCTCTAATCAATATATTATCTCCAGATTACCCAGTCTGTCTATTAAGTTTTGGGGTGCGGAACTTTATCCCCACCCAAAGCTCTTATGTGCTGTGAGGTATTGAATTAAGAAATGATCGATGTATCTGATTTCTTCTGTGAAAAGTGTGGCAGACTTAAAAGAAGATGCATCTGCGGAAAAAGGGAGAGGCGTGAAAAGAATCTGAGAATACTGAAAAAAGTGTCTGGTGAGGAGTCTGAGCTTTTAAAACCCTTTCTCAGTATTGACGATGAAGTCGTGCATTACAGGGTTTTTGAACCCCTGAATGCCCAGCCAGATATTGAACTTAACTCATTGAATATATCTGAGGAGTTGAAAAATGCACTGAAAAACAGGGGAATCAGCAGACTTTATGAATTTCAGAAAATTGCAATACATTCTCTTCTCTCAGGAGAGAACACAGTTATTACCGCCCCAACTGGTTTCGGAAAGACAGAAGCATTTGTGATTCCCATGATAGAACTTGTAAGAAAGGGTGGGAAGGGGATTGTAATCTACCCCACAAAAGCCCTTGCTGCAGATCAGGAGCTGAAAATAAAATTCTACTGTGATAGCTGCAATCTTATTGCAACAAGATTCGATGGTGACTCGTCGAAAAAAGAGAGAGATGCTGTTCTTTCTGGTGTAAGCGATATCGTGCTTACAAATCCCGACATGCTCGACTACCACCTGCGCAATACCCCTGATTTCAGGAGTTTTATCACTGAACTAAGCTTTTTAGCAGTAGATGAGCTTCACTACTACACAGGGTTCTTGGGGGCAAATCTTCATTACTTGGTTAAAAGGATGAGAAGATATGCGGATTTCCAGATTGCGTGCGCTTCAGCCACGATCTCCAATGCAAAAGAGTTTGCCTGTTCCCTTTTTGATGCGAACTTCAGGTGGATAAACGCCTCTCACAGAAAGAGCAAAAGTCATGTAATAATGATCTACTGTGATAGTCTTTATTCATCTGTTGTGGAACTTTTAAAGAAAGTAACAGATCACAACAAAAAAATTCTCATTTTTGGAAACTCCTACAAATCAGTTGAATACATTGGATGGATTCTGAACCGGGCAGGAATCAGGACATACATCCATAAATCAGGACTGAAGAAGGCTGTAAGAAATAAGGTCGAAGAAGATTTCAGAAAAGGCAGGGTAAAGGTTGTTGTCTCTACCTCAACCCTTGAACTCGGGGTTGATATAGGGGATGTTGATGCTGTTATTTCAGAACTTGTCAGCTACCCTCAGTTTGTACAGAGGCTTGGCAGGGCTGGGAGGAAGGGTCAAAGTTCTGTCGGAGTTCTCCTCATGAGAAATAAAGATACCATTGCAAACTATTACAGAAATCACCCTGAAGAGTTCTTTGAAAGCGATTTCCATGGTTTTGTTGAGACTGAAAATGAGCTTGTAATGAGGTACCACCTGATTTCGATGTGTGCTGAAATGCCTCTGAAAACAGATGGGCTGGGGGATTTTGAGAAAAGGGTTTTAAGAAAATGTGTTGAGGAAGGATATATCCTGACAGACGGAGAGTGGTTTTATCCCTCGAGGATGGGTTTGAGATTGCTTGAGAACTTTAACCTTAGAGGAACTGGAGAAACTATAAGAATGTACAAAGACAGGGAATTCATCGGTGAAAGAGCGCTTCCAATGGCTCTGAAGGAAATGCACCCCGGGGCGGTTCTGATCCACAATGGAGAGAGATTGAGAAGTATTGAACTTGATGTTGAAAGAAGAAAAGCATTTCTGGAGCCATTCTTCGAGAACTTTTCAACATATCCTCTTTACTCCTCAATTCCGGTTATTGTCGAGGTAATTGAGGAAAAGAGTAATCCTGTAAACTCAGCTTACTGCAACTTGGAGATAACTATGAGCGTTTACGGATACATGGAAAAAGATGGTGAGAAAAAAAGAGCACGGGACTTGGATGAGCCTATTTCTTGGAGTTTCAGGACCAAAGGATTTCTCCTTTCTGCCCCTTTCCCTGAACCAATGGATTACGATGATTTTTTTCCAGGTAGTTTTCATGCCTTTGAGCATGTGCTAATTGAAACAGGTGATGTTGTTACCGGCGGAAGTACACAGATGGGTGGGATATCAACTCCAGATGGAGATATATTCGTCTATGATGCAACACCGGGTGGAAGTGGGCTAAGCAAACTACTCTTCGAAAGAATAGGGAAAGTTCTGGATATCTCTCTGGATGTGCTCAAAAATTGTAAATGTGGGAGAGTTGATGGGTGTCCAGCCTGTACATACAGCTATCAATGCGGAAATAACAATTCACCTCTGAACAGACTTGGAGCGATTGATATAATAGAGCGGATAAAAATGGGTAAGAGAAAGCGGGTCAGACCTGAGAGATACAGGGAGATTGCAGAGTTTCGCTTTTTCCCATAAGACGCTTTTGGAGGGAAAAGGTTATTAATTGTGAAAAAAAGCTATATGTGAGAGGATTATGAAATTTAGAATCAGACCCGTTCATTCTGAAGATATAGGGGATTTTCTCAGGGTTTATAAAGAGAGCTACAGGGGTCTTGAAGAATACGCCTACACAAAAAACAGACAAATCAGAAGCTACTTTAGATGGATGCTTTCGAGAGATAGGGAAGGTTTCATGGTAGCTGAAACACAGAATAATCAGAATGCAGTAGGCTTTGTTATGGTGGATGCCAACTGGTTCAGTCCTTTTGAGCTTGAAAAGGTAGGTGAGGTACATGAGGTGGTTATTCTGCCAGAATACAGAAACATGGGTCTTGGCAGGCTACTGATGGAGAGAGGTATTGAATATGCAAAAGAGAAGAAGAGAAAGGTTATGGAGTTGTGGGTGGGGTACAAAAACTATAAAGCCCAGAAGTTCTATCAAAAGATGGGTTTTGAGAGAAAAAGCACATTTGGAAAGTGGATAAGAATGATAAGAATTCTCTGAGCAATAAAAAATTAAAGGTTTTGAAGTTTTTCAGCAGTCTTTATGCCAGTTCCTGTGAGAGGCATCAGAATCTTTCTGTACTCACTTTCAAGCTTCATCATTCCTGCCCAGGAAGTTGCAGAGGTTGGTTCAACAAGAATCCCCAGTTTCAAAAGATACTTTATTGCCTCTCTGATCTCATCGTTATTCACAACCACAACATCTCCATTTGCTCTGAGAACCTTCAGAATCTCTCTCATTCTTGGCGGATTTTTTATCCTCAGACCATCAGCTAAGGAGCCATCTCCCTCAAACTTTTCCCCGTAGAATTCCTCATAAACTGGTGAACAGCCAGCGGACTGAACGGCGATGAATGCAGGAAGCTCATCTATAAAACCCATCTCGAGGAGATCTATGAATCCCCTGTAGATTCCCAGAAGGTGACTTCCGCTTGCAGTTGGAACGACAACAGCATCGAAGTCAATGTTGCTGAACTCGTAAAGTTCAAAAACCTCTGTTTTTATTCCTTCCATGAAAAAAGGATCCCAGAGATGTCCAACATACATTTCACCCTGTTTTAACTCACTCACAGCCCTCTCACTCGCCTCCTCTCTGCTCCTGCATTTCACGAGTTCTGCGTTAAATGCTGAAACAAGCCGGAGTTTGGCTGGTGGAGCATCCTCTGGAACATAAATTCTTGCCCTCAATCCTCCAACAGCTGCGTAAGCAGAATATGCAAGTCCGGCATTTCCGGAGGAGTCTTCAACAATTGTGCTGGCTTGAAGAGCGTTTGCTCTTGTAACTCCTGCAGAGGCTCCTCTATCTTTGAAAGATCCTGTTGGTGAGAAGTATTCAAACTTGAAGGTTATCTCCATTCCTCTGAAACTGTGAATGTGGACAGGTGTCAGACCCTCTCCGATGGAAACCCTGAAATCCGAGAAGGGAATAAGTTTCCCATACCTCCAGAGCGTAAGATCATCCTCTACAATATCCTGAAATCTGTTCAGCTCTGGGTAGTCCTCTATCTTCAGTGAAATCGGTGAGCCACACACCCTGCATCTCCACAGCGGAGTTTCTGCATCGTATTCTCTACTGCATCCCACACAGGCCAGTATGAATTTCATGATACGGACTCTTTTACTATCTGTTCTGTTCGTTCCCTTTATGTGCTGTTATCTACACCCTTCCTATGCCCTCTCTATGCTTTCCACACTCCAACTTCGGTATTCAGTGTTCCCTCTAGCTTGCTTATCAGTGTAGAGCCAGTTAGATCTCCTGTTACATTTACCATCGTCCTTCCCATGTCCAGTATTGCATCTATGCCGAGAATCATTGCATAGGCTATTGCAACAGCACTACCGGGAGTCAATGGCAATCCAATTGCCTCAAGAACCATCACAAGCATTATTGCTCCCGCTCCAGGGACTCCAGCAGTTCCTATGGAAGCCATGACGGCTACAAGCACAATTAACATCTGTTGACCGAAGCTGAGTGGAATTCCAACTGCATTTGCGATGAATATCGCACATATTGCCTGATACATCGCAGTCCCATCCATGTTTATGGTTGCACCTAGCGGGAGAGTGAAGGAGAAGACACCTCTGTCAATACCGAGCTCCTCCTCAGCCACTTTCATAGTAACGGGAAGTGTTCCACTGCTGCTCCTCGTTACAAAGGCTGTTAGCATTGCCTCTTTCGCTCCATTGAGAAACTTCAGGATTGACAGCTTTATTGTCCCGAGAATTGCACCATAAACAATGAAAATGTGAATGAAAAGTCCGATGTAGAGAGCAGCAACAACAACTCCGAGCGGTCCGAGAACACCGGGTCCCTGTTTGGCTATAATATATGATATCAACGCGAAAACACCAATGGGAGCATACTCAAGAATTCCCCTGACGATCTTGTACATAACTTCTGCAAGAGCTTCAAACACATCCAGTGTTATCCCGGCAACCCTGCTTAACCTCTCATCCTTGCTCTCCCTCAGATAGGAGAGGGCTATGCCAATAACAATTGCAAAGAATATTATCTGCAGAATCTTTCCTTCTGCTATAGCACTGAATGGATTTGTCGGGACTATTCCCAGCACAACATCAATGGCTGAGGGGGGAGTTACTGAGATCACTTTCTCTTCACCAGCAAGAGCCAGTCCTTTGCCCGGTTGAAAGAGGTTGGCCATCCCAAGTCCTAAGAACACAGCAATGGCAGAGGTTATAAGATAGAACACTACTATCCCGATCCCTATTCTACCCAGCTTGGATGGATGGATACTTGCAGCCCCTACAACGAGTGTGAAAAGCACTATCGGAACGACTATCATTTTCAGCAGTCTGATAAAGAGGTCTCCAAGTGGCTTTAAGACTGTAATTGGTTCCCCAATCACTGCTCCGAGAATTGCTCCAAGAACAAGGGCTATGGCAATCTTGTATATAACTGGAAAGGATATGTATCTTCCCAGCACCCCATCGCTCATGATCATTCATTTAATAACAACATTATAAATTTTTTCCGGTCATAAATAAAAAAAGTTCAAACTTGAATTATATTATATAATCTATTAATGCTCAAAAATCAAAATTATAATTACAGTTCTGAGACGAATTCTATTATTCTTTCGGCAGCCTCTCTGAGCTTATCCATGCTGACAGCATAGGCACATCTTATAAAACCCTCTCCTGACTCTCCAAAAGCATTTCCTGGGACAACAGCTACATTCTTTTCCATAAGCAGCTTCTCAGCGAACTCTTCACTTGACATGCCTGTTTCTCTGATACTCGGAAAGGCATAAAATGCTCCTTCTGGCTTTCTTGTTTCAAGATACTCTCCTATTTTTCTGACAAAGAAATTCCTCCTCCTTAGATACTCAGATTTCATAGTCTCCAGTTCATCCTCTCCATTTCTCAGAGCTTCAATTGCTCCAATCTGGGATGTCACAGGAGCGCATAGCATCGAATACTGGTGAATTTTCAGGACTGCATCCAAGAGATCCTGAGGAGCTATAACATATCCAACCCTCATCCCTGTCATTGCAAATGATTTCGAGAATCCGTTCAGAACAATGGTTCTGTCCTCCATCCCCTCTAAGGATGCAAAGGATCGGTGAGGAAACTTGTACGATAGCTCACTGTAAATTTCATCAGAGATTACGATCATATCATTCTCAACAACGGCATCTGCTATCTCCTCAAGCTCTTTTTTGCTGTAGCTGACTCCCGTGGGATTTGCAGGATAGTTAAGTATGAGAACCTTTGGCTCTATAATCCTCGAGTACTCCATTATCAACTCATAGTTTAGCCGAAATTCAGGAGGGGTGGGAATGGATACAACCCTCGCTCCGCAGAGAATGGAAAGAGGAGAGTAAGAAACATAACAGGGGTCAGGAATCAGAACAAAATCTCCTGGATTGATTACTGCTCTCAGGGCAAGATCGAAACCCTCACTTACTCCAGCGGTTATGACAACATTATCGGGGTGAGGTGAGAAACCAAATTTCTCATAATATCTGCTTATCTCCGCCCTCAACTCCTCTATACCATAGTTTGATGTGTAAGATGTTATTCCCTTCTCTAAGGAGTAGATCATCTCTTCCCTTATTCTCCAGGGAGTTGGGAAGTCAGGTTCTCCCACTCCAAGGCTTATTACATCTTCTCTTCCCAGTATCAGATCAAAAAACTTCCTTATTCCAGATGGCTTAATTTCAAGAAGTTTCCGGTTGATTCTTATCCTATCTGCATTCTCTCTCAACAGGATACCTCCATTACGGAACTATTGCCAGTCTTCTGTCTTCTTCATCACTGAAGAGAAGGACGCCTTCCTCCTTGTAAGTTTTAAGTACAAAGTGGGTATTTGTATCCCTCACCTCAGGCAGTGTTGAAATTTTTTCCGAAATGAAGAGAGAAACATCCTTCAGTGATCTCCCCTTAACAACCACCTGAAAATCATATTCACCGCTGATGAGTCTCACAGCATGAACCTCAGGAAACTTGGCTATTCTTTTTGCAATATCATCATAGTTTTTCTCCCTGGTCAGATTTACCCTCACATCTATGACAGCAACAACAAACTCCTCACCAAGCTTTTCCCAGTCTATAATCGCCTTGTATTTTAAAATAGCTTTTTCTTCCTCGCTTTTTTCTACCAGCCTTTTAACTTCGCTCTCCTTTATACCCGTTATTTCGGATATCTCACGGAAAGTATATCTTGCATTGTCCTCGAGGATTTTGAGCACCTCTATTAGAGCTTTGGTGTCTTCCATCCCAACCATCAAACCACCTTTAACGATAGGAAAAGCATGTATTATTTAAGATATTTGGTGACAGGACTTTGAGAGTCTTAAAAGGAAAAGGTGAAATCTCATACCCTGAATTGAAAAGATATATATTCAAATTCCATATCAGAGTGTTCATGAAAACAGTTATAATGGCTGGAGGATATGCAACGAGGCTCTGGCCCATCACCAAAACAAAGCCCAAACCTCTTCTTCCAACCGGAAAGAAGAGGATAATTGATCACATCTACGAAAAGGTCAGGGGTTTTGGAATTCCTGTAATAGTTTCCACGAATAAGAGGTTTGAGGAAGACTTCAGAAGGTGGGGAAGTGATAAAGATATCGAACTTGTTGTTGAGAGCACAACGAAAGAGGAGGAGAAACTTGGAGCTGTTAGAGCGCTGGCTGAAATTGCAAAAACCCTTGATGATGAACTCTTTGTTATTGCGGGAGATAACCTCTTCTCCTTTGGACTGGAGGATTTTCTTAACTATTACAAATCAAAAAAATCCCCTGTAACCGCCCTTTATGATGTCGGAGATCCTGAGCTTGCTTCCAGATATGGTGTTGCTGAGCTCAACGGGGAGAAAATAACAAGATTTATCGAAAAACCTGAAAAACCACCCTCGACTCTTGTTGGCATAGGCATTTACATCTTCAACAGGGAAGCAGTTGAGCTTCTTACCAGCTATGTGAAGTCTGGAGAGAAACATGACAATTTAGGAGATTTTCTGTCATATCTCTGCAATAAGACTGATGTATTTGGATATCCTTTTTCCAACGGGAACTGGTATGATGTCGGGAATGCTGATTCGTATATCGAAGCAATCAAATTCTACATCGAGAACTCTCTGGGGACAGTGGAGATAGACCGCTTCTCAAAGATTATTCCCCCTGTTGTGATTGAGGATGGAAGTGTCATAAAAGGCAGATCGATTATTGGACCTTATGCCTATATTGGAAGAAACTGCATCATTGAGAACTCTGATGTTACGGAGTCGGTGATTTTCAATGGTGTGATAATAAGAAAGACGAAAGTCTGGAGGAGTATAATTGATGAACACTGTGAGATAAGAAATCTTGAGTTGAACAGTTCGATTATAGGGGGACATGCAAAGATACAGAGGGGAGATTGAGAGCATAAGCCTAGACCTTACACTTTTTCCTGAATTCCTTGAAGACCCTCAAAACATCCTCCTTTACATTCCCATAATCGTAACTTTTAGCATTTATATTCCCTGCCTTTATTCCTGGAAGTTTGAAGGGGTTGAACTCCTCTCTTCCGGCATAGTAGATGAGAGTGTCACATCTAAACTCTTCTCCATCAATCAGAACTGATTCAACTCTCTCTCTACCCCTGACAATAACCTCATCCCCTCCCTGAAGATTTGTGCTGTACCGGAGTTTAACAAGCATCTCTTCGAGCACTTCAAGTACCCTATCCTCTCCGAATATTAAGACATCCCTGCCAATCCTGTACCCTCTTGCAATAAGTTCAAGGGCGTTCTGGAGTGAGAAAATTCCTGCAGGTCTCATTCCGTAAATACCGGAAAGGAAGTAGTTTTTGTCATAACATCCTGTGCATATAAAGGCAAAATCAAACTTCTCTCTCCTTTTCATTCCGTTGATGAGTAAGGTTACCTCATATCTCTCGTTTCCCTCAACATCCCTCACCACAGCCTTGAGGAAATCAGCCCCCATGTCCCTGTATTCAGCTATAAACTCATTATAGTAGTCTCTGAAAACGGGCAGTCTGCTGAAAAGACCTATCTCTCCCCCCCTTATATACTGATCAGCAACCACAACATCAAAACCCTCTTCAGATAGGAGTTCAGAGAGAAGTACGCCAGAATAACCTCCTCCTGCAATTATACATCTGAAAGTCATCTCACTCCCTCCATACCATGTGACTTCCAGAGAAGTCCTTCCTGAGCTGAAGCCCTTCTTCCTCCATGATCTCCATCACATGTGGGAGGCATTTTCCACACCCCATGAGTGCGTTTGTGAGATGTTTAATGTCATCGAGAGTTGATGCACCCTCTCTGATGACATCTCTTATCTGACTTTCAAAGACATCTCTGCAGTGACAGATAAGTTCACCTTCTTTCCTGATTCTGAATTCGTATTTTTTCACATCACTTTTCCTTTCAAGCCCTATTCCGATATCCTCAAGCATTTTAAGAACCATTCTTGCAATTGCAGGAGCAGCTGTTAAACCTGGAGACTGAATACCAGCCACATTTATCAGGTTTTCATTTCTGTTTATGATGAAGTCCTTCCCTGCCATTGCTCTGACTCCAGCATAAACTGCAACTGGTTTCTCAGGAATCCTTGAAAATGCTCTGGAATGCTTCTCGATCAATCCTTTCACTTCTTCACTGTAAACACTTCTATCTTCCTTGTCGTTAGTTTCAATAAGGCTCGGACCCCATATCAGATTTCCATCTATCGTTACAAGTGCCCCGCCACCCTTCGTCTTTTTATCTGGTTTGAGGGGGAGGACAGCAATTAAGTGGTGAGAGAAATCTCTATCATCAAAAACAATGTGAGAACCCTTTCCAGGTGTTATCCTGATTTTCTGCCCCGCCATATTTGCTATTTCATCGGCATAAAGTCCTGCACAGTTAATAACAACTCTGGCAGTTACATCATTCTTACCATCTATTTCAACTCTATAAAATTCCTCTTCCCGGGAAATATTGGTAACTCTACTCTCAAACAGGAACTCAACCCCGTTTATCTCTGCAAATTTTCTTGCCATAAATGTCATCTCAACAGGATTTACAACTCCCGCAGTAGGGAAAAACAAGCCGTCTCTGACCTTTTCAGATATATTTGGTTCAATCTCCCTGATTCTTTCAGCTTTCAGGTACTTAACCTCAACATATCTCGAGAGGTAAAGTTTTGCAAATTTTAAAATCAGACTGGAAAAAAATCCTGTTGAGACAAGAATGAGTCCCACCCTTTTGAACCTGAAACCAAGCTCGTCTGCTTCCTTATCCATCATTATGTTTCCCTCGAGACAGAGTTTACCCTTGAGAGAGTTAAAAGGGAGCTGAAAAGCATGTATTATCCCAGAACAACCTTTTGTAGGTCCAATTCCCTGAGTTGGCTCTTTTTCAAGAACTACAACTTTAAGTCGGTACTTTGAAAGCTCCTTTGCAATAAAGCAACCAGTAACTCCTGCCCCTATGATTGCAACATCATAGACCATGCCTTTAATTCTTTCGAAGAGTAAGATAACCTTAACTGTTCTCTCGTTTGATGATATCAATGACTGCAATCGATAATAATAAAAATGTTGAACTCAATTATTATTCATGGAAGAAGCTGGTATGGTTACACATTACTATACAAAAGCTGGAGTGGCAGCTGTTGTTCTCACAAAAACTATAAGAAAGGGAGATAGAATTCGGATTAAAGGACATACGACAGATTTTGAGCAGGTAGTTGAATCAATAGAAATCGATCACCGGGCAGTTGATGTTGCAATGCCCGGTGACCATGTAGGAATAAAGGTGAAGGAGAGGGTGAGGAAAAAGGATGTGGTGTATCTCCTGTGACAGGACATCAATACCTTATTAATCTTTAACCAGCATCTCATCAGTCTTTAATGGTAACCTCTCCTAAAAGATCTCTCAATATCAAAAGAAGTCTTTCCCTTTTTTCTTTTATCTCAGCCTCGGTAACTTCCAGCTTCTTTTCAAGATTTGATTTTTCCCTTTCCAGCTCCTGTCTTAACCTTTCGGGGGAGTAAGATTTCTTAATCGATTCAAGGGTTTTGATTTTTGATTCAACTTCCATGAGCTTCTTCTTAAGTGAATCTATCTCTCTTATGAGATCCAGAATCTCTCCCGTAAATATAAGCTCCAGACTTCTGAGAACATCCAGTCTTTGGGACTCTTTTATTCTAATTGAGCCTTTAATAATCTCTTCTGAGGTTTTTTCTGCCATTTTTCTTATTTTTTCATTCTCGAATTCTCTGTAGGTATTCAACTGAACTTTTTCTGCAATCATATGGGCATAAATCCTCAAAGGTTTTCTGATGATGGCAAGATGTCTGAGAAGTTCTGACTCAGTTTTTTCAACTTCTCTCTTTATCTCTTCAGCAAGTGTCCTCAGATTCTGAAGCTCAGTTTCATCAAATTCATCAGCAGGTTCAGCCTTCGAATCTCCAAGTTCTTTGAGTCTCTTTCTGCATTCAAGGATAGAATCTCTTTTATTCTCGATTTCCTCGGTAATCCTTCTTATCTCTTTCCAGCTGACATACTTTTTGTCATTTTTCAGAGCATCGTACTCGTTCACAATGGCAAAGATTTTCTTTATCGCATTGTTCACCCCTTCAAGCTCAGGTGGCTTTACCATGAACAGCAGACGATAGTTTTTTGCAATGAAAACTGCCAGTTTTTCAGATTTCTGTTTTACTTCCTGGAAAAGGTCGCTATTGTTTGTCGCCCTTATCAGCCACTGCTGTTTGGTAGCAGAAACAAAGTTTCTCGCCACACTTCTGAGCCTTGGGTGCAGAAATTCAATGTCAAGGGATTCAACCTCAAGTAAAAGCTCAGAAACTGCCTCTCTGACATCTGTAGCCCTTTGATTTACGAACTCATCAATTCTCTCTTCATGCTCTTTTATCTCTCTTTCACTCATTTCTTTAAGCTCATCAATGCTGATACTTCTCCTCTTCTTTTCTTTTCTGAAAAGTCTGAATCCCATGAGAATCACTTCTGTTCTTCAGCAGCTTTCATCGCTATATCAATTGCCTTTTCAACCGCTCTTTTGTGAACTCTCGCAGCCCTGTGAATGCCACCATCTACTCCTCTCGTGGCGTAGCACGGAAAAATCTGGGTAAAATAACCGGCTTTAGTTGGAGCTTCTTCAATTCCAAGGCCCTTTATCTTTTCAGCAACAAAAAATGTTGCTCCACAAAAGGCTCCTCTTTTAACCTTCGCGTCTACTATCTTTCCATCCTCAACTCTCACCTCAAACTCAGGGGTGCCAAAATACTCAAAGAATTCGGAGAACCTGTCATCCTCAAGTTTTGGAGTTGCACAGCAAATCTCCTCCCAGAGCACCCTGACTCTGTATTTCTCTCCCTCCTCTTTCAGCTGAATATAAGAGCCTGCTTTAGCACCTCCAGAGAATATTATAAGCTTCACTCCTCTCTTTCCAGCCATTTTTATAAGCTCAAGATTGATATCGGGATGTGAAGCGTATGAGACTATCATATCCACATCAAAAAAATCATCATCTGCAGGGAGATATTTTTTCGGTTCTTCTATCAGTTCAGGGAGTTCCTCCGGGATTTTCAGTTTCTTCACGAGGAAATGTCTTTTCATAAGGTCAATGTCCTTTTCTCTTGTGCTGCTCCTGAGGACGACACCAATTCTTAATTTTTGTTGAGTCATTTCAATCCCTTTTGGTGATTTTAAGAGCATAAAGCCTTTCAAAGAAAAGCTTTTTGCTTTTAAGTTCTTCAAAAACGAATCCCTTTTTCTCTATTATCATGTGGATTTCAGGGAGGTTTATTGAGGAATGAATCAATATTGCCCTTCCGTCTTCTTTCAGGGCTGTGTCAAGTTGATCTATAAATTTCTTCATAACCTCAACCCCTTTTTTTCCACCATCAAGGGCTTTTTCAATCCAGTCCCCCCTTCGTTCGAATTCCTCCAACTCTAAGTAAGGGGGGTTGAACAGTATAAGGGTGAACTTTTTCTTAAAACATGCCAGAAGATCTGCTCTAACAGTATTGAGTCCAAGCTCTTTTGCTCTTGCAACGGCATAAGGAGAGATGTCACTTACAACCATAAACCTACATTTGTCTCTGAGCTTATCAGCAACATATCCGCTCCCGGTTCCAACCTCGAGAACGATATCTTCCTCTCTAATTTCTTCAATCGCTGCTTGAAGGAGAAGTTCGGTATCGTCTGATACAGGATATATCATCCCAACACCATTTCAGCTAGACCAATCAATTTGCTCTTTTTTATTTTCTGCTCTTATCTCATCTTCTCTCATCAAATCATAAACCCTGTTTGCAATTTCTGCATAATGCTCAGGTTCTATCTGGTCTGCTCTTTTATTCAGGATATAGCTGTGAGGTACGATTTCACTGATTTCCACTTTAATATCTCTTTCCATAAGCCATCTTTTGATCGCCTTCTCGAACTTCTTTCTCCTCATTGAGAAAGATACCTTCAGAAGATCATCAAAGATTTCAAAGTTCTTAACTCTTATTTCGGGTTCGGGAATGAGTTTCGTAATGGCAGAATCGACCTTTGGGACAGGTTTAAAAGCCCATCTCGAAACAAAATCAACTATTTCAACCCTGCATAAGGGTTTGAGGGCAACTGTAAGTCTTCCATATTTCTTCGTTCCTGGTCTGGCAATCATTCGTTCTGCAAATTCTTTTTGATACATCACAACTGCAAGCTGAAAACCACTTCTCAACACTCTGAAAGTTAATGGGGAAGATATGCTGTATGGAATATTTGAAACAAACTTGTCGAACTCAGGAAACTCAACTCTTAGAGCATCACCTTCAATCAGTTCAAGTTTCCCATCTTCAATCTCTCTTGAGAATTTTCCTCTCAGCAACCCTACAAGCCTTCCATCCTTTTCAACCCCTATAACCTTACCAGCATTTTTTAAAAGCTCAGCTGTCAGGTTTCCAGTTCCACATCCTACCTCAAGAACGACATCCGACTCTGACAGCTCTGAGGAGTCAATAATTTTCCTCAAAACAGTCCTGCTCGAGAGGATATACTGATCTCTGGCTTTTATCAGTTTCATTCCTACTGTGTGAATAGCTTATACTTGGTGCCGGGGTTTTTTATCTCGTAGAGTATTCTGTTTATGATGAGCTTTTCAGGGTGCTGAAGCCCTTTCACTCTTTCTGCCAGCTCTTTGAAGCTCTTAAATGGCTCTTTCTTTCTCTCATCTATTATTGCCCACATCGTCTTCTTCCCAACACCGGGTAAAAGCTCGAGCTGATGAAATTTAGTCGTAATAGGTTCTGCTTTGTTGAATATTTCCACGAATCTCTCCTCATTCTCCTTTATTATATGCTCCAGAACATAAGGTAACTCAGATTTTGCAGCAGGAGTTAGATCTTCATACCTCAATCTCTTCTTTATTTTGAATACAACATCTCTTTCCCCCTTACCGATGAAGAGTCTATCCATTACAAGGGGGTTTTCTCCCTTTTTTATGCTTACTTCGAGAAGTGTGAAGTTTTTCTCTCCTACAACCTGAGCGAGGGGTTCTCTTTTGTGAATTGGTCTCTTATCATCGGGGTGTCCATAGGGCATAAAATCTATGACATAGGCGTAATCTTCCATCTTAGATCTATCAATTTCTCTCCTTCTTTCATGTCTTTTTTCGAATCTCCTTTCTCTGTCGTACCTGATATCTGCTCTTGACTCTCTAAAGTCCTTAGAGCTTCCTGAATAACTTTGACCTGCGGCAGACTTGTTCACATCCATAGCTCTCTCTCCCTGTTTGATAGGATTAAATAGTAAAAAAACTATATAATTTTTTTCAAACTTTTATTCACCTGTATTTATCGACTATTTCCAGTATCTCTTCTATCTGCTCCGGTGTTATTGTGAATCTCTCTTTGGCAAAAATAGTTCTTATTTCATCAGGTATTCTTGGCATTATATCTGCTATTTTTACAGCGATCTCTCTTCTCCCAACCTGAGGAAGATTTTCAAGCTCCTCTACAAGCTGGCTTGCTTTTTCTGCAGGGAGTTTTGAGAAGTTTCTGAGATGTCTCAATCCCCGCCTGGTCTCAAAAAGCAGCTCAGATTTTTCCTGCCTCTTTTTTGCAATTTCTTCCATTATTTCCTTTGCTTCTGAGATTGTTATGTATTTAAATTCAATGACTTCTTTAAAGGTCATAAAAACCTCCTTCAGCTTTTGAGATGTTCAGGTCTGACTATCAGCGTCTTGTACTTTCCACCATCCCTTATTCTCACAAGGTATGCTTTTCCTCTCACACCCACAACCTCTCCGGTTCTACCCTGAAACCTTGGGTGTGGCATACCCTTGTGGACGGATGGCTCAATGTCCACATGAACTCTCTGACCCACCTCAAACTCCTGAAGAGTTTTTCTTATTTTCAAACCCCTTTCTCTAACTCTCTTTCTGAGTTTTCTACCAGACTTAAATCGAAAACCATGAGATTTCCATCCCATAATTATCCTCCTTTCTTTTCTTGTAAGCAGGAAATGCTAACAGTTTCAGTATTCACTTGTGAAGGATATTTAAGGTTTTCCGATGGGTTGAAAGTTTGAAAAGTACTTGAGTATAACTGTACTAAGATTTTTGGGATTGAATAAAAATATTTAAATATCTTTTATCTATATGTTTTAGCATGCTCCTTAAAGATGTTCATAAATTCCAAAATAGGGTGTAAAACTGGTAAATGGAATGCAGAGCTAACTTGAGTGTGGATCAAAAACATCGATAACATCCAGCTTCTCAACTCTTGCAGATTTTCCAAGAATTTCAGACAGGGATGGTTTTGTCCTTCCATTATCTCCACTTACTAGCTCCTTTATATAAAGTCCTGAATCAGCCTCTATCAATAGAACAGCTACATCCTTTCTCTGCATAAGGATGTCTATCTCATGAACCCTCTTTTTTCTGATAATGTCAGCTCTTCTGTGTTCTACTCTCTCGGGAGTTCTCTGATCGATAACGCGGTTTGAAAGGTTTTTAACAGCCCTCTCAAGCTCCTGCAGGTCAATCTCTGACTCGAACCTCACCTTAGCCCTGTATTTTTTCCTGAAGGGGTGACTTTTCAAAAATCTGACCTTTTTCTCATCTGCAAAATTCAGACCTCTGACAGAGATTAGGTTCCATGATTCTCTGTTAATCATCTCTTCAAGTTCCCTCAGGTTTACTTTTCTTCTGACAGGTTCCTTGATCTCGACGACAAAAGGTCTTCCAGTACCCAGCATCCTTGCATCCACATCCTCTCTCCCTGCCCCATGGAGGACTGCATCCTTACCACCTGTAATTTTCAGACAGGGTCCGGCAATCAATTCCTCAACAGATGAGAAATACTTCCTTCCCCTGTAATCACATACCTCACATCCCTCACCGCCGCAAACTGAGCAAAGCCACCTTGTCTGTGACAGGTTGCGGACTCTCTTGATGTACCTGCCTGAAATGAAAAGAGAGCGAATTGAGTAAGTAAATGTCTTTTTTTCTGGGTTGAAGGTTATCAGAATATCCGGCTTATCAAAACTAACCAGTTTTCCAGTTTTTTCGTGGATTGCTTTCCCTATGAGTCTGTTGAACTCGTATTTGATGCTCTCGCCCATAATGTAGTTTTCCAGAGCTCTGAGACTACCTTCAATCCTTGTACCGACAAGAAATGTATCGAACTCGTAACCCCGTAAATCTTCCAGAATCCTATCTGCAAGTTTTTCAGCCTTCCAGAGCAGCCCTTCACAGTATATGCAGTCCTCAGGATCAACAATTTCACATTCGAGTGTTATTCTTTCTGCACATCTGCTGCATAACCTGAGATTCATGTGCTAAATAACCTCACCAACATCAAATAGTGATGAAAGATCGATTTCGAAACCTGCAACTGGGGTTGACAGCTGAAACCTCTCTAATACCTCTGGGTGGATTTCTCCGAAGTTTCCAACACTCTCTTCGACAACAATTTCAGCAGATCTGCCCGTGATATATGCCCTATCCTGTGACTCTTCAGCCTCCCATTCAATTCCGAGTTCCATCATGAGTGCCTGAACAATACTCCTTATCTCCGAAAATCCAGCTTTTGAATGTGTGATAACCCCTGCAAGCTTCAGCCTGTTCTTTGAATTCACAACCACATCTCCAGCCTCAAATATTTTTTGTGGGAGTGTGTGGTGCCTATTCATTGATAGAATTTCCAGTAGAGATGGAAGTATGTGTGTTCTGACGATTGTATGCTCCTCAGTCAGCGGGTGTTGTAGCGGGACATAGTCTTTCCACGCCATCGCACTCCTGTTCATATACTCATACTGCAGCTTCTCACTCGTGAGAGTGAAGGAGGTTACCTCAAGAAAGCCCAGACCGACCATTATCTCCCTCACAATATCTCTCACTTTGTTCCATCTGTGGACAGAGCCTATTGTGTTGGTGGAGGGATATTCGAGTTCTATCTTATCATAACCGTATCCGATAGCTATGTCCTCTATTATATCCCAGGGATGCATTATATCAGCTCTATATGCTGGAATATGAACTCTGATGGTATTTTCAAGCTTCTCAGCACCAAATCTCATTCTTTCAAGAGCTCTGACAGCTTCATTAACTTTTATCCTGAAACCCAGAAGCTCCCGAATCTCATCCTGTTTCACCTCCATTATTCTCGGATTGAGATCTGGTGTCACCTCAACTCTGTCTGGATAAACAATGCTTATAGACTGAATCTCCCCTCCTCTATCATGAAACATCGAGGCAATTATGTTCAGCGCCCTGTCAACATTCTCATCAAATCCTGTGACATCTATAAAAAGATCAGTTGTCTTCTCTGTAACTCTTGTCTTCTCTGCGTTAATAATTGGAGGAAAACTAATTACTTCCTCCTTTGAATCCACAATCATGGGATAGAGGTCTTTATTCTCAAGAATGAATCTGTAACCAACTCCTTTCGGATGTTTTTCAAGAATTTCAGCAACGGTCATCTCTTCATCAAAATCAAGTGGAACAAAGGAAAAATCAGATTTAACAGCCCTGTAACTCAGTGGAAAATGGACCTTACTCAAATCATGAACCCCAATTGCCATTTTCCGTCTGTTTCTTCCGATTGTCCAGTGAAGATCCTCCTGAATTTGCATGAGTGATCTTATAACCTCGTCATCCATCTCCAGTTTTCTTACAACACATCCAACTATCCTGGGTCTGACATCAAGAACGCTCCCGTCCACAACTATTTTCCAGTCTCCTTTTACAACACTGTATTTTCTGAGTCCGGGCTCAAGATCCAGAAAGCCTCTCAGTGCTCTCGCTACACCCTCTACACTGTATAAATCCGGCCTGTTGGGGAAAAACTCAACATCGATATGCTCCTCTTCAACACGCTCGATATCACATCCAAGGAGTGGAAGTTTTTCCAGTATTTCCTCTCTATCTGCTTCGACCATTCTCTCAAGTTCATCCCAGTATAGAGTAATAACTGGCATTACAATCACCTTACAACAGATGGCAGATCTCTTAACCACCCGATATCGGGTTGATACAGCTTTCTCAGATCCTTCATTCCAAGTCTGAGCATTGCAAGTCTTCCCATACCAAGACCCCAGGCAAGAACTCTGCCCTTGATTCCAAGAGGTTTAGTCACCTCCTTCCTGAAAACTCCTGCTCCACCAAGCTCCACCCACCCAAGACCTTCAACATAAACCTCAGGCTCGACACTCGGTTCGGTATAGGGGAAGTATCCGGGTCTGAATCTAACATCCTCAAAACCCATTTTAAGGAAAAACTCTCTCAGAAGTCCTAAGAGATGTCTGAATCCAACATCTCTGTCCAGAACCACCCCCTCAAGCTGATCAAACTCGGGGAGGTGTGTGGCATCTATACTTTCCCTTCTGTAAACCCTGTCAATGCAGAAAGCCTTAACCGGCGGTTCAGGGTTCATAGCGAGATAGTGGATTGTTATGGCTGTTGTATGCGTTCTCATGACGAGCTTTCTTGCGGTATCTATACTCCAATAACCCCCCCATCCGGTTGAGCCCGTTTTCCAGCCATTTAAGTGTGTCTCTCTTACTTTATCAACATACTCTCTTTCAAGCTCCACCTTTCTTTCCAGATAAAAGGTATCCTGCATATCTCTTGCAGGATGATCCTGTGGCTGGAATAAAGCATCAAAGTTCCAGAAAGATGACTGAACGAAATTACCTTTAATCTCGGTAAATCCCATTTCCAGAAATATTTCCCTGCATTCTTTAACGATCCTCTCGTATGGATGATACTTGGCTGCAAAAATCCTCTTTGAAGGTATCTTCACATCGTATTTAAGGAATTCTCTGTTTCTCCACTCCCCGGTCATGAGAAGATCCGGTGTTAGATCTTTTATAACCTCCTTTAGCTCGGCTTCTGGCTTTTTCAGTATTCGAACATATATCTCCTTTTCTTCATCAAAATCAATGAGTTTTCGCCTGAGAAGTTCATTTAAATCTCCAGCAACAACCTCTTCCTTCTCAATCTTCTCAAGTATTTCTCTTTCTCTGAATTCAGCTCTTTTCCTCAGTTTTATCAGGTTGTCTGAGATATCGACAATACCTCTTTTCCTGAGCCAGCCGAGAGCAATACCGAACTCTTTCCCGAGAACCTTTTTTGCAGATTCTATTTCAACATCATTCTTTAAGAGCAGGTTATAGAGCTTCTCTTCAGGAAGACCATCTCTCAAATAAGATTTTCCCTCTTCTGTCAGGAAGTATTTTCTCCTTTCTTTTGTTCTGATCTCAGCCATACCCTTTTCCTGAAGTAAGTGGGAGGCTTTCATAACAGCATCTCTCTTCAATCCAGTTATCTTTGATGCCTCATCGATGGTGTATTCTCTGCCAGTCTCAAGGTACTTCAGCAGAGTAATTTCCATAGGAGAAAGTATCATGGAAAGCAGAGGTTTGTGTGGTTATAAATTTTTTAGGGTTTAGACTACCAGATACTGTGTAATTTAGCATGTTAGAAAGCGAGGTAGACACCGGAAACTTAGGGTTTGCTACATTGAAATCATTATATCAATAAGCACGGAACCCATGCATAGACAGAATAGAATGCAAGATAATCTAAAAGCAGGGTTATCTGCTCAGCTTAATTCAACTGGAAACTCCTATATATCCATTTCTACAAGAGAGGTATCGGTAATCTTCCAACCCTCAGCCAGAAGCTTCATTACTGATTTTTATTTATATCCAGCCCACATCTACTACTTTTATGATTTAAGTTTCAACCAAGCAAAAAAGCGAAAATAATATATATCCTCAATGAATTTATCTGACATGCGAAATTATATAATCATAATACTGGTTTTTCTAGTTGTGATAGCGTCTGTTATACCACTTCTCTCTACAGATGTTTTCGAGAGAGAAGTTGAAGAATACCTCTGGCTCAGGAATGTCGAATATTCTGTAGAGAGCATTAACGATTCTCATGTTGTTCTTAACTTTTCTCTCTCCTTTGAAAGAAGCGAAACCATAGAAGCAATCAGCCTGATGACGAAAGTATTTGATGCCAGAACAGGAATACTCCTTGAGAAAAGGGAGATAAGCCTGAAAAACACCTCTAAGGGACTTGATTTTGCAAATGTCAAGCTCACTTTTGAGAAAAGTGGAAACTACAGAGTAAGGTTTGAAGCTTACAGAGAAGAGGATCTTCTCTTCAGGAAAGACTTTGGTGTCAGTGGTCTGACATCGCTTATCCCTGAAAACAGGAGACTTCTGATGGAGATGAAGGACACCGACTTTCTTGTGACTGGAGAGACCTCAAACAAGGTCAGTGTTAAAATGAGGTTCTACATATACTCCATGGAGGAGTATTCTGATATTCTTTTTCACATCAAGGCTGTTCAGCTTGAATCCAACCTTCTGGCAAATGAGAGCTGGAAAGAGTTTGGAGTTATAGAGCCCGGGAAAACTGTCCTTCTCGAAACAGAGATGGATATCCCAAAAGACTACAACTACGTTGTTAGAGTAGAAGCGTGGCGGGATGAAATGCTGCTCAAAAAATGGGACTCCCCTCTAAAGCTCTCACCAAAGGAGATAATCCCCGAGAAAGTAAAGGAGAAGGAGGTTGAACTCAACATATCTGAATTCGTGAGGGAGTATCCTGAAGAAAAGTATCCGTATCCCGTACCAACACCGGTGCCGACAATAACGCCAGCACCGGCTCCCGGATTCGAATTATATCTTGCTCTGGCTGCGGTGATTTTTGCATTGTTAATGAAAAGAAGAGGTGGTAAAGGTGGTAAGTAGAAGTGAAGAACCCAAGGAAGGTGAAAAAATTAAAGAGAGCAAAGAAATCGAGATGAAAAGGTATGGGAGATATGAAATTACAGAATTACTGAAGATGGGCCTGACGGCTTTTCTTTTCTTCATGCTGGTTGTGGGTATCTGGAGTCTTTATTCGTCCCTTAATCAGGTGATTTCCTTGTGGTTCAACTACAAATATGCAGCCATTTATAGAGTAATACTCAATGTCGGGGTTGTAGTGGTCGTCTTCTTTGTACTGACGAGATTGATTGAGAGCTACAGGCAGAGATAGATTTATTCTATCCTGAAATTTTTATCACTTTCTTGCCAACCAAAACCATTTTGAAGTATGGAACAGATGAACATCCATGGAAGCCCTGTTCAGCAGTCCTGAAATATGGCGTGAGTTCTTTGAAACTTACTATCAACATGAGCTTAACAGGCTTGCAGATGCTGTAATCTCGCTGGATGGGGTTGAAAGGTCTGTTTATGTTGATTTTTTAAGGGATCTTGCTATATTCAGAGAGGGGAGGCTCGCTGAAGAGTTGCTTGAAAATCCTGATAGAGTTATATCAGATGCGTCAAAGGGCATAGAGTTTGCGTACAACATTCATGATGTCAGGCTTGAGAAGTGTCAGGCAAGGTTCACGAATCTCCCTCCTACTAGGAGAATCCTTATCCGGGATTTGAGAAGCGAGCATGTTTCAAAGTTCATATCAATTGAGGGAATTGTCAGGAAGGTCACAGAGGTTAGACCCAAAATAGTCAGGGCAGCCTATGTGTGTACCTCATGTGGAGCAGAGGTGATGGTTGAGCAGGATGACAATTTCCTCAAACAGCCATACGAGTGCAAGAAGTGTCAGTCAAGACAGAGATTCATCCTGCTTCCCGAAAAAAGCGAGAAAATAGATAGCCAGCGCATAAAAATTCAAGAGTATCCGGAGAATCTCAGAGGGGGTGAGCAACCACAGACGATAGATGTCTTTCTCGAGGGGGATCTTACTGGAAGGATAAATCCGGGAGACAGAGTTGTGGTAAATGGGATTGTCAGGGCAAGAGTCAGAGGTCTTGGGGGCAAAAAGATACCTCACATGGACATCTTCATTGATGGAAATTCAATTGAAATTCTCCAGCAGGAGTACGAGGAGTTCGAGATCACAGAGGAGGATAAGAAAAAGATTCTCGAGCTAAGCGAGGATCCGGGGATTTACAGTAGAATTGTTGGATCCATTGCCCCTGTGATCTATGGGTATGAAACAATAAAACTTGCAATTGCCCTCCAGCTTTTTGGAGGGGTTCCAAAAAAGCTACCGGATGGGACTGAGATAAGAGGAGATATTCACATTCTTCTTGTCGGAGACCCGGGTGTAGCAAAGTCTCAGATGCTCAGGTATGTACACAGAATTGCTCCAAGAAGTGTTTATACAACAGGAAAGGGAACAACATCTGCTGGACTTACTGCAACAGCCACGAGAGATGAAATTGATGGAAGGTGGACGCTGGAGGCAGGTGCCCTCGTGCTCGCAGATAAGGGTGTTGCCCTTGTGGATGAGATAGATAAGATGAGAGCAGAGGACAGAAGTGCCCTTCATGAAGCCATGGAACAGCAAACGATCAGCGTTGCAAAGGCAGGGATAAATGCAATGCTCCGATCAAGATGTGCTCTACTTGGAGCAGCAAATCCCAAGTATGGAAGGTTTGATCTCTTCTCCCCACTGGTTGAGCAGATAGATCTGTCCCCAACCCTTCTCTCCAGGTTTGATCTGATTTTCGTGATGACCGATGAACCTGACAGAGAAAGGGATAAACTTCTGGCAACGCACATCTTAGATACCCATGAGCTTGGCGAGAAGCTTGAGATGATGAAAAACCTGGCATCATCAGAGGTAAAACCAACGGAAATAGAGATGAGAAAGATAGAGCCGTCAATAGAGCCCGAACTTCTGAGGAAGTACATAGCTTACGCAAAAAGGACTGTTTTTCCTGTCCTGACATCTGAAGCCAAGGAGAGGATTATAGATTTCTATATCGGTCTAAGAGATTCCTCTAAGAATTCATCAGTAACAATAACAGCCAGACAGCTTGAAGCTCTTGTAAGACTCGCAGAGGCTTCAGCGAGACTCAGACTCTCAGACAGGGTCACATCAGAAGATGTTGACAGGGTTATTGAGATATTCAGAAGGAGTTTGGAGCAGATCGCACTAAAC
Organism: Archaeoglobus sp. UBA234; assembly: GCA_002494625.1. Lineage (GTDB taxonomy): Archaea > Halobacteriota > Archaeoglobi > Archaeoglobales > Archaeoglobaceae > Archaeoglobus_A. The sequence goes on along the minus strand of DACH01000020.1, from coordinate 9,445 downwards.
CCTGAGACAGGTGAAATAGATATTGATTATGGATTTACGGGCACATCAAAAACACAGAGGGACAGGATATTCACGATTAAGAAAATTGTAGAAGATTTAGAGAAATCAAAGGAGTATCCCAAGGGAGTACCTGAAGAGGAAATCCTCAAAAGGGCTGAGGAGAAGGGGATAGAGTATGCAAAGGCAAAGGAAGCTCTTTACAAAATGAAAGAGATGGGAGAACTTTATTCACCCAGACCGAACTTCTTTAGAGTAGTTCACAACTATTGATTGTTGTAGGTTAATTTACCCAAACATTTTAAACTCGAATGTCTTTTGAGAAAGTTTATGGAACATGAAGATAGGGTGAAAAGCATTGATTTCAGTTCACTGAGAGTTTCCGATATAATTGATGGAATGCATAAAAATGCGTTCAATGCGAGAAGGCTTGCAGAAGCTGCAAAAATTTTCCATAAAATGGTCAGGAATGATTACTTCATTTTCCTAACTCTTTCCGGAGCTATGATACCTGCGGGAATGAGAGGTATTGTTGCTGAAATGATGAGGCGCGGATACATAAGTTGCCTTGTAACCACTGGAGCAAATATCGTACATGAGATTGTCGAGGCTCTTGGAATTGGACACATAATTGGAAGAGAAAATGTGGATGATATCAAACTTGCTGAAGACAACATTAACAGGATTTACGATGTATTCGTTGCTCAGAACGCATTTGAAGAGGTGGAAAATTTTCTTGCTCCAATCATCTCATCTCTTGAGGGAGATTACTCAACCCCTGAGTTTCTCAGAGAAGTTGGGAAAAAGATAGATGATAGAAATTCTTTTCTCCGGATTGCATGGGAGAAGGATATTCCGATTTTCTGTCCTACATTACACGACTCAATAGCCGGATTGCATCTGAGTATTTACAGAAAAAAAGGGTTTCATATTGATTTCATGAGGGATATAAACCAGATGCTCGACCTCTGCTTCCAGAAAATTCCTCTTGGGGTAGTGATTGTTGGAGGTGGTGTTCCAAAGAACTTCACACTTCAGGCTATGCTTCTTGCAGAGGGTTTTGACTCAGCCATTCAGATAACCACAGACTCTCCTCAGTGGGGAGGGTTGAGTGGGGCAACACTGAGTGAGGCGAAAAGCTGGTGCAAGCTTAAAAGTGAGGCTGAGGAGGTTACGGTTTACTGCGACGCTACACTTGCTCTACCCTTCATATATGCATATCTGGTTGAAAAATCACAGTAAAGCAGTTGAATCACAATTTTCTTAAACAAAGAGTCTGACTACATCCCGTGGGTAGAAGAGGATTTGGAGGAGATCATACCACAATCATTGGAGGGAGGAAGGGAAAAAAGCTGGTTCTCAGAATAAGCGGTGACGAAGATGTAAAAAAAGTCATCCCCGGAGTGATAAAGGTAGGTATGTCCCCAGGAGTGGGATTCAGAGCAAAGTTTCTCCGGCCAGATGAAAGAGGAAACTTAAGACTTCTTCTTCGTGAAGGATCTACTGTTCAGGAGATATTCATTGTTACAAAGGCTTCATCCTTCAGTGAGGGAGAAAAAATATCAAAGAAGCTGGAAAAATACATTGAGTGACAGTTTCTTAGATTTCTTAGTTATCACAACCAGAATATTAGCAAAATTTATAAAAGCGTAACTGAACTCATCCTACATCGGGAAGAATTGGTCAGATGATGGTGGATGAATATTAAAAGCTGAGAGTCATAATATTAATAAAGAATGAAAATAACTATGGATGTGTCAAAGATGATTGAAAGTTGGGAAGAGTTCAAGATAATTAATAATGCTTTAAATGAGCTTGTTGAGAGCTCAAACACAATTCCAAAGGTAAAGAAGGCACTCAAACACATAATTTCAGCAGGTGGAAAAAGAACGAGACCTGTGATTGTTCTGCTCTCGGGGAAGATGTGTGGTGGAGATTATAAGGATGTGATAAATGCAGCCATGGCGGTGGAACTCATCCACACAGCCTCACTTGCCCATGATGATGTAATCGACAGAGGGACTATGAGAAGAAATGTTAAAACTCTCCATGTTCAGTATGATCTTGCTATTGCAATTCTCGTAGGTGACTGGCTTATATCGAAATCCGTTGAGCTCACATCTATATATGGAGATGATGTAGTCAGAGAGTTTTCCGATGTAGGTATGATAATGTCAGAAGGAGAGATACTCGATGTTTATAGCACAAAGGAGCACTTCGATGCAGATGACTACTTCAGATGCATTGAGAGTAAAACAGCCTCTCTCTTTGCGTACAGTGCAAAAAATGCCTGTAGAATTGTTTCGGATGATGATAAAGCTGCATCAAAGCTTTTTGATTATGGTAGGAACCTTGGACTTGCCTACCAGATGGTTGATGATTTGATTGAATATCTGGAAATATTCGACGATAAAAGCTCTGAGTATGAGTCAAGAACTCTTCCAATGATCTATGAGGAAAAATACGGATATGATGAAGCTGTATTCAAAACCCTGAACCTGATAAGAAACCACTCTGACAAAAGCAGAAGAGCTTTGGAATACTTCGAAGAGTCAGAAGAAAAGAGAAAGCTACACTATCTGATCGATTTTATGACTGTAAACCAGATAAGGAAATATGTTGAAAAGAAAAGTGCAACCCACCTGCTTGAGGTTTATCAAAACTTCTAATCCATTCTCCAAGTGAACTACCCCTCGCTTTCGCAAGAGGACTTAGCAGCAACACTTAATTAAATTTTCCTGAGCTTCTTTTTCAGGAGTTTATCAGAATTCCTGAACAGCTCATCCACGTCCCTTATCCCGGATCCCATTGCAACCAGCTTTGCTTTCTCCGTATCGATAAAGTCTGACGGGGCATGGGAATCGGTATTCAGCACAAGTTTGCATCCGAATTCACTTGCTTTTGATGCAACATATCCGTTTGTCAGGCAGTGCCCTTTTCTTGAGGTTATTTCAAGAAAAACATCGTTTTCTGCTGCCAGCTGAAGGGATTTTTCGTCAATCAGTCCTGGATGGGCGAGAATGTCTATTTCCTCACTAAGTGCGGCGAAGTTTGTTCCTTTTCTGACAGGTTCTGCTATTGTCTCACCATGGACAACGATGATCTCAGCCCCCTCCTTCAGGGACATCTCAACAGCCCTTCCAATGAGTTTTGGCGGGACATGTGTTATTTCCACACCAAGCAGGATTCTGAGCTCATAATCATCTCTCAGCTCTTTCAGTTTGTTCAGATTATTCATTATCTGGCTGATGTTTGTAAAATCTGCATGGTCTGTTATGGCAAAACCCTCGTTTCCGATTTCAGCCATTCTCCTTGCCATTTCTGAGGGTATAAGTTCACCATCGCTGAAGATAGAATGAGTATGGAGGTCAATCATACAAAAATGTTTAAATAAAGACATGAAAAACTTTTCCTTGTGCCCGGATTCAAAAGACTGGTTCTGGATGTTTTGAAGCCCCATGAGCCAAGCAATCTGATACTTGCAAAGAGACTCAGTGAACTCGATAACATTGATGGAGTGAATGTAAGTCTTTATGAGATCGATCAGAATACCGAGAATGTTAAGATAACAATTGTGGGGGATGACATGAGCTTTGAAGACATCAAAATGGTGATTGAAGAGCTTGGAGCAGTCATTCACAGTATTGATGAGATAGTTGCAGGTAAAAAATTAATAGAGACTGTTAAAACAGAGCAGGACAGATAATCAGTCTGAATATTCTTCAATCTCTTTCGGATATTCTTTTTTTAGATACATCACAGCAGAAATCCATATGGGCGTGCTCATAATAGCATATTCTATTTAGAAAAATTTAAAGCATGCAATTCTTCCAGAGGAAATGTGGGTGGGGGATTAAAAAAGTAAGGGAGGGGGACTCATTCAAAATTTGTAATGATTGTATATTAATTTTTCGATTTTTTGTACTGTTTAATCATGCGACACTCGGAGAGAGTGTTGAATTATATTGGTAATCTGGAAGACTTATCCTTTTTTTAAGAGCGTACTCTACTAACCAGACTGTAGTAGATAAATGACGAGCCAGAGGAAGAAATGCAGGTGTGAAAGTCAAATCTACCATATACCGAAATAGCTTTTCATACGCTGTCTTGTCGGATAGTAGATTATCAGTGCATTAATTGACTATCCAGGTTACTCTCTGTGGAAGACTTAAGATAAACTGACAATTCCAAGGGTAAGCAGTATGGTATGAATCCACTAAACCTATGTTTATCAGTCCAGAGTCTAAAGGCAAATATGAAAGATACGGTCAATCCTGCAAATTGAGATTCAGGGCTTGGCTGCATAACGCTCCCGATTACTGCAAAGAGGGCTGCAGCAAGGAGACAGAAGATTCCACCTGCAAATGATTTTTCAGCACTAATCAATCTTTCTGCTTTTCAGGAGGTCTAAAACAGGCATGAGCATCATTTTGGAGAAGTTCGCTATAACTCTGCTCTCGCTTACAACACCAAGGCTTGATTGTCCCCTAAACAGAAAAATCGTCTTTTTATCATCGAAAATCAAGAGCCCATGACAGTGCTCTCTGAAGCTATCAACCACCTTATCCCTTCTCTCAAACTCATAGGCTTCAGCATTTTTAACCTCACTGGCGTTTAGAGAGATTAAAACGAGCCTCGATCTGCATCTTTCGAGAATTTCCTTCACATCTTCTGAGATATATGAAAGAATTCCAAATATGTTTTCTTTTGTCTCCTCAACGAGTTCTCTGAGCTTTTCAAGAACCAAATCTCCACGATATATCCTTATCTCTTCCACTTCAGTACTGCTGAGCTTTGGGAGCTCTTTTTGCAGGAATTCTATTTCTCTTCCTGCTTTTTCGGAGAGTATCGATATTATTTCTTCAGCTCGTATTGCTTTGAACCTCTTTGGCTTTCCAAAAGCTTCAACAAAACCTTTCGATTCAAGAGAACTCATTACATCGTAAACAGAGGTTCTTGGAATACCACTCACCTCAGCAATGTCTTTTGCCGACATCTCGCCTCTCGAGAGAAGAGATATAAGTGCTTTAGCCTCATAGTCACTGAATCCAAAATATTTGAGAACTGAGACAATTCTCATTAATTATTCAAATACCGCAATGTTTATATACTTTTTCGTCGGGGGAGCAACTACAGGTGATAGTATGAATGCATTGAGATTGATTATAATCGGTTTTATTATCATGCTCTTTGCTGCAAATGCATGCGCACTTGATTATGAGGAGAAGCCACATATAGTAATATCTTTAGCTGGTTCAAATCAGCTCAGCAAGGGAGAGGAGAGAGTAGTTATTCTCACAGTTTTTAACCCGGCAAAAAGGGTGGAAATTGAGTATGACGATGTATCAGAAGCAACATTCTTTGCCAATGACGAGATGCTTTTTACAGCATACAATGTCACTGTCGCACTGACAGGGAGTAAAGGCATAGAGGTTGAAACTCCTCCTCAAAAGCTCCCTGCTCTTCCATCGATGTCGCCTGTTACACTTCAGTACATTATCAAGGTGGATGAGAATGCAGAACCGGGAGAATATGAGCTGAAAGCAGTAATCACATACGAAATAATTGAGAAGCTGAGACGACTTGAGGTTTTTCCAGCTCAAACACTGCCAGAAAAGTTCACAACCACAATAACTGAGGTCGTCACAGACCCTGTGAACAAAACAATCACAAATACGACCACCTATGAATACACCATGAACACAAAAGAATACAAACTCGAGTATGTTGAGAAAAGCGAAGAGATTCCTCTGAAATTCTTTGTCAAGGAAGAAGATGTCAAACTCAGGGTAATCAATGTAACCACAGAAGGCCTCATTGGCGGAGGTAAAGGTAGGATTGCGGTAGAGATCGTAAATGCCGGAGAAAAAACAGCATATAACACTTACATAACACTTGAGACCCCATCAGGATTTGAAGCTACAGGGATGGGTATATCACAACCCTCAGTTGCAACCCCTACTTTTACAGGTGGAACAGGAATGGGAATTCCCGGTATGGCTGTTCCAGGGATGACAATTCCGGGTATGAGTCCAGCCACACCAACCACATCTCTTTCTCAGGCTCAGGCAGCCTATTATGTGGGAGAGCTAAAGCCAGATGAAAGTGCAAATGCAGTTTTTTATGTAAGGGTTAATGTGAAAGACGGAGGGATTTATCCTCTCAAAATTAAAGCTGTCTATCTGGATGAAACTGGCAAATTGAAAGAATCCGAAAGTGTACCTTTCGGAGTGGAGGTTAAGTCCGCACCAGAAGTTATCGTGAAAAGTGTTGAGAGCAATGTCTTCACGAATGCCAAAGGTGAGGTTAGAATCACTCTCTCCTCAACCGCAGATCTCCGAGAAGTGAGTGCTGTTCTTAGATCTAACCCACCGATTTCAGTACTCAGCTCTGAGTATTATATAGGGGACTTACGGGAAGGAGAGGAAAAGGTGGCTGTTTTCAAGATAAAGGCATCTAATGAAGCCAAGGCTGTCCCGTATCCAGCGGAGATTACACTGAGATACAGAACTATGGACGAGTATTCCGAGACATCTCCGGTTAAAATAGGGATTGAAGTGAGTCCAAAGCTTCGATTTGAGGTGGAGGGAAAGACAGTAATAATGGCGGGAAGCGAAGCACTGGTAAACTTCACCCTGAAAAATGCTGGAACCTTTGAAGTAAGGGATGCAACAGCAAGGTTGACAATAGTTGATCCCTTCTCAAGCACCGATGATACAGCATATGTGGGTGATCTGAAACCGGGAGAGAGTAAGGAGATAGTCTTCAGAATAAAAGCTGATGCTGGAGCAACTCCAAAGCTCTATGGGGTAAATCTTGAAGTAAAATACAAGGATCCTGAGGGAGAGTGGGTTATAAGCGAGCCCGTTAAAGCACTGATAGAAGTTACTCCTAAGACAACACCCAACATGGCATTCATTGGTGGAGCTGCAGGTGCAATAGTTATCGCCTCTCTGCTTGCCTACAGATTTCTAAGGAGAAAATGAGGGGGCAAGGGAAGTAAATGCTGGAAAAAACACTCACAACAATTTCCAGATTTATTGCGAGACATCCAGGGTTTGTTATCTCAGTAATACTTCTCATTTTAATTATTTCCTCCATCTCTGCATCCAATGTGAGATTTGCATCCACAGAATACAGGGAGTATTTCCCACCGGGAGATGAGATTTTTGCTCAGTCTCAGCTTTATGAAAAGGATTTTGGAATAAATCCGGACAGCGTTTTTATCTACATCAAAGGTGACGATGTAGCTGAGAAGAAAGTACTTGAATATATGCTTGAGCTCGAAGACAATCTCAAACGCCTTAATGGTGTGGGTTCAACAGTTTCTCCGGCATCGATTATCGTAGATGTGTATGGGGATCTCCCACAGGATGAAGCACTACTTGAAAGGCTTCTCGAGCTCTATGCTTCAGATCTGATTCCAAAACCAACAATGGCGCTGATAATGGTGGAAATAACTACAACATCCTACAAGAAAACAAATGAACTTGCACAGCAGATAGAGAAGGTTATAGCTTTCACACCAAAGCCAGTAGGTGTAGTTGTCCAGGCTACTGGAACCCCAATGCTCGGTTATCAGATAGTTGAGACAACGAAGAAGAACACTGTTCTGATGACAAACATCTCCATTCTTCTGATGGTGGTTTTGCTGGTAGTGACTTTCAGTGGGGTCGTGAGAAAGAAGTACATGGCTTTCTTCCCACTCGTTATTTCAATCTGCTCTGTTATCATAGTTATGGGTTTGCTCCCTGTTCTTGGAATTCAACTCACAATGGATATTTCCGCAACTCTGCCAATCCTTATTGGTCTTTCCATAGAATACGCAGCACAGATTCAGAACAGGTTTGAAGAGGAAAGAAGAGAGGGTAGATCGAGAGAGGAGGCAGTGGTTCAATCAATTTCAAAAACTGGACTGGCTGTTGTACTGGCGATGCTCACGACCATTATCGGCTTCATGTCAATGACGGTCACAAGAATGCCAATGATGGTCAAATTCGGGCTTGTTATGTCTATAGGGCTCGTTTTTGCCTATCTGCTCTCAATAACCTTTTTACCCTCTATACTCAGTATTCTTGATAGAAACAGAAATAATATAAGAAAACAAGAAGAAAAATCTGAATTCCTTGAGAGAAAAACAGGAATTCTTGAGCATGGGTTGATGGTTGTTTCTGCTCTAACTGCCTCAAATCCAAGAAAAATACTCATTGTTGCTGTTATTTTCATTTTGCTCGGATACTACGCAAATACACAGGTTGAACTTGAAACAGATACAAAAAAGTGGTTTCCACAGGATTTACCAGCAATGATAAGATTCAACGAACTTGAAAGGATTATGGGTGGGCAATACATATACACCATTGTTTTAACCTCAGATCAGATCAGCTCTGAAGAGATACTGAAATCAGACGAACTTGCAAATTACATCATCAGCAAAGGGGAACTCGTGTACGACTACGACTCTCTTTCGAATGTTCTGAAAAAATTTGGTTCCATCCCTCGGGATGATGCAACTCTCACAACAGCACTCAACATGATTCCTGAAGAGCAGCTTAGAAGATATGTTTCAGGGAGTATGATGACAATTCAGCTTTACACTGATGCTACATCACACGAACAGAGGGTTACTCTTCTGGAAAACCTTGAAAAGGATATACAGTATTTCGGATGGGATGGAGATTACTATATAACTGGCTCTCCAGTCATAATGGCACATCTCGGGAACATAATGTATGGTAGCCAGTTCATAATTACAACTTCAGCGTATGTTCTGATTGTTGCACTTCTGATTTCTGTCTACAGATCAATAAAGAGAGCTATTGTTCCGTTGCTTGCTATATCTACAGTTATTGGTGTTACAAATACTTTCATGTGGGTATTTGGAGTAAAGCAGACAATGATTTCCATTTCCCTCAACGCCATCATTCTGGGTCTCGGTATAGATTTCTCAATAATGGTTTCTGAAAGATATTATGAAGAGAGGAGATCTTTCAGTCCGGTTGAATCTGTCAGGAGGACCATAGAAAGAACCGGAAAGGCTGTTGTAACCTCTGCTTTCACGATGGCTGGTGGGTTCGGAGCACTCGTATTTTCTGATTTCCCCGCGTTAAGTGATTTTGGTCTGATGGCTTTAGTAGCAATAATATTCAGCCTAGTCTCAGCCCTCACTGTGGTTCCGGCATTCCTTATGATCACTGAAAGGGTAAATCTAAATCTGAATTATCGGAGTTTGAAGAATATGTCTAATCACGCTCTTGGAAAGTGATGTGGAGGAAATCTTTTTAAAAATCGAATTTTCAAAGCATGGAGAAATCTCCAAAATTACTCTTACTTTTAGTGGTGGCTCTATTCCTTGCCGGATGCTCTGCAAACGAATTATCGCCTCCTACCACCAGCACCCCTACACCAATTCCCACCGGTATATCCCCAACCCTTCATTCTTCAACTT
>DACH01000022.1 GCA_002494625.1 Archaeoglobus sp. UBA234 | reverse complement strand
CATAAAGTATAAATAATTTATCTACCCACCTCCCCTGCTGTATCCCCTCCCTTTCAGAGGGGATCTTAGCAGCAACGGAGAGTTAAAAAAGTTTGAAGAGGAGAGGAAGAAAGTTTCAGGTGAACTGATTGAGAGGCTAAATGTAGTCTAAATCCGATTCAGAACCAATCATCGATTCGTATCCTGTTATATATGCTTCCTTCTCTTTCACATCGAATTTAAATGTGGGAAGCCATCTCCATCCCTTATAAAGGTCAAAGGGTGTATATGGTTCGGGAAGGCTATCTATTAGCTTAATCCACCCTGTGCTGTTATAACCAACCCATACCGCTATTTGGGATGACTGTATCGCCATTTCAGATGGTAGGATGACCCCTTCATCACTCTCAATTCTTGGAATCACAAAGTCTTCAGGAATCCTGTTCTCATCGATATCATCAAGGAGAGTATAGGTTACAACGGTGTTAAATGTTGCAAAATCATCACCTTCTTGGTCCCATAACATTGTGGAATTAATCTCCCTGAGAAAGTGTGTAAAGGAAAGGATGAAAGGGAATTGATAATCAACCTCCAAAATCGTGCCTTCTTTCTTCATCAGAGCATAGACTGGTAAACTGCTGTTATCACTCTGATTCCTCCTGTCGGTAACATTCATCTGAAGAGGGAGCTGAGAAGCAAGCCACCACACTTGAAAGCCCTTCTTATCAGAGTTCTCCACTGAAATTGTATTGTTCACAAACTCCTGAATTCTGTCGGATGTCCAGCGGTAAACTTGGTATTGCATATATAGGTCAACATAGCTCTCATCTATTTCTTGGCTTTCAAAAATCCATTCTGGAACTGGCAGTAGGTTGTAGTCAAGGATTTCAGCCTTAGAATAAATCTTCGTATTCTCTCCCCACTCTGGAGTTTCACCTTCTTTATAAAATTCCACCGTTATATTCCCAACATGATATTTCCTTGTAACAGTGTGATTGAAAACAGAGATGTTATCATAGATTTCAAGCTCATACTTCATCTTCCCAGTTTCATAGCTCCATAGGTATTGCGAAAAATCACTCTCCTGAGATGTATAACCTGAGACGGCAAAAGAGGATGTTTCGTTGAAATCCACCAGGCTATTAGCATATTCGTTTTTCTCAATAACTTTTCCCTCTACTTTCAAATAAACTGGAGATGATCCATTATAAAAGATAATCTGCATTGGGAAGGTATGTTTCGCTTTTTCGAAAGTTATGGTTTTGTAATCAAAGTCAGCTCCACCCGTGTATTTCCAATCCCAGTTAATGCATGTCCCGTTTTCCCAATCACTGCAATAATTCTCTTTTGTGATGGTTATCGTGATTTTTGCTAACGGTCCGTATCCTTTGTAATATCCACCCGTGAACACATGAACTCCCTCACCCAAACTCTTTGATTCAGAACTGGAGTAGTATTTCTTGCCATCAATACTAACGCCAAAGCTGTAAGATATGCTCGCCGATTTCCCCTGAATATCAAGATCACAATCAGCAATCCCCTTAACTACGCTTGTAGAAACCACATGCTTTTCCTGTCCTATGGTTATGTTTGCAGAGGGAGTATAAGGCACATCAAAGAATGCAGGAGTAAAAAGGCAGTAAGTTAAGTTTAAAGTTTTATTCTTGTAACCCTCCAAATCCTCATCAAAAACAAATGGGTTGAGGGTGTAGCTAACACACGATCTGTTGGATCCGTTAAGCACATACTCAGCCCCGAAAATTCCAGATAGATTCTCGAGAACCTGATATTGCTTGGGTCTGATCTCCCTTGCACTTAGGCTTAATCCTTTTAGAACCAAATCCTCGAATCTCTCTCCCTCTTCATCCTGAATTATGAAGGGCAAAAGGTCTGATGTGATGAGGATCTCATTATTAAGCTGAAATCTATCATCTAAGGAGTGGTTCATCAGTATCGTTAAATCAGCAGTATAATTTGTTTCATTTATGAAAACAGAGTAATTTACTTTTCCTGTTATGTTCGCACTCTCGAGTAAATATACCGTTATACTGTAATCTTCGAGCCACTCATGAATCTCCCCTAACGCCCAGCCAAGAGCTATGAGGAAAAAAATAAGGAAAAATAAAGCTCTGATAGCTTTCATTCTCCTTTCTCCTTATCTCCTCCCTTGATTCTACGAGTTTTTTTAACTTTTATTTTCTTTCTCGTTTTCTTTCTCTCTTTCTTTTTCGGTTTTTCCTTCTTGCTGGTATTCTCTGTCCCCGTTATGATGTGGTAGAAAAAGCCGGCGAGCAAAGCCTCAAATTTTATCGTTTTAGCAGGATATATGGCTCCAAAAATCGATATGCCAGCAACCACCATTGCTATAATCATTACTGGTATGCTCCCTGATCTTGAACCCATCCATGCAAATAAAAGAGCTGAGAACAAGTATATGAGATGTCTTAGTGTTAATTTACCCCAGACTCTCTCTGAAAGTAAACCAGGATCATCTATTTCGATGACATCCATATTTCTCGCTTCAAATCCTCCACCTATCTTAGACATAGTTAAACCCCCTTTAAGTCTCCTGTTTACTAACAACCGATTCTGTTTGCTTCACCCTCCTTTGTATCTCGACAACATTCGTGCTGAATACCTCGTATTCCTCCTGTGTTGGAACAACCTGAATCATTATTCTCTTGTTTCCTGCTTTCATCAGTCCTGAGCCAACGGGAGAGTCTATGAGAGTATTTGCCTCAATTGGAGACAGCTTGTATATTTTTGTGAGAATGTCAATCCCCTCCTTCTCCTGTCTGAGCAGTAAGGCACTTGATGCCTGCTCGAGAATGGTTCTCCCCTGGGGAGTGGAGGCTATATCCTCAGCCCTCTGAGTGATATACAGAAAGTTGAGGTAGTATTTTCTCCCTCTTCTCGATATGTTCTCAAAGAGCTGTAAGACCGAGGGTGTTTCCATAAAGAGCCAAGCTTCATCAGTAAAGAATATTGATTTTGAGGCTCTTCTTAATAGTCTATTGTATGCGTAGGCTGATAAGAAGGCACTGATCAAAATTTTGAGTCTTCTGCTTCTCACTTCTCTCAATCCAAATATAACAGAGCCATCTATTCTCGGAGGTTTTCCTTCATAAACATATAAATCAGGAGGAGCAACAGCACCCTCAAAGTAAATCTTGAGGTTAGGGTCTCTTATCTTCTCTACAAATTCAACCATATTCTCAACTCTATCCTGATTCAGGAACAGCTCTGCCCTCAACGAACCGTGCAGGTGTTGAGGGACAGCATACAAATCAGCAAGAATGTCAGCAACCTGTCCTATTTCGAGAACGCTCTCCTCACCCTCACTTGCTTTCATAAGCTTGATTGGGTCGAGCCCGAGTTTCTGTCCCTCTTCAACGATAACTGTGTTAATTCCGAGATAGCTCCTTATGTCATCCGTGACATATTCGTTTTCTGGATCGATTCCCACAACCACTATGTCCTTGTGCTTCTGCATCATTCGATTAAGGTAAATTTTTGCTGTCATCGACTTTCCAGCTCCAGAGACACCAAGAATGACGAAGTTGTAGTTATGTCTTGAGTAAATGTCGAATTCAACTGGATTCCCTGTTCCTGACAACCCGAGAAATATTCCCTCCTCATCCCTCAAATCCTCACTGATAAGGGGGAAGAAAGGTCTAATTGAGAGCGTATCAGTATATTTTTTCTCAAGAGTAAAGAGATCACCAATGAACGATGTTTTCAGCTCATACAAATCCTTCTGGTAGAAATACGGAGCGTGAACTTCCACACCGTAGGTTTTGAGTATATCAGAAAGTGTATTAGTCTTGTTGTCCAGCTCTTCAATGTCTTTTCCATAAACCACGAACAAAAGATTGAAGCTCATGAGGTCTGAACCACCAGCAATTCTTCTGCTAAGCTCCACCAAAGAATAGTACTCTTTTTCGCCCTTGGTATCCGATACAAGAGACGCTTTTCTCCTTTTAGCTCTATCAACAATATCTATTGCCTTGTTCATGGGGAGTGTTTCCCAGAAAATGGCGATCTCAGAAGCTACACCATAAACAGAATACAGAAAACCTTCGGGAATCAATTGTGGATAACGGTAGGCTACAAGCACTCTCGCAAGAGAGCCGTCCTCAAAGACAATCCTGTTAAAATAATTCTTTACAACTCTTTTTCGAGTGTTTAAGGGTGAATCAATTTTCTTTGCATTGAATAATGAGAAATCCTGTTTTGGTGTCCTCAGGTAAAATCTTTTCTCGATTATATCAAGATCGTAATCAAATACTCTATATCTCCCTGGTTTTATTGTGATTAAAAGAAGTCCCGATGAATTCGTTGAAAATAAAGCCTGAAAATCTCTTAATATTTGATCTCTCTCGATAAAATTTTGAACTGTGTAGGGGTATCCATCCAACTCATACCAAAACTCCTGTTTCCTTTTCCTCTCTTTCTTTTTCTCTTTCTTTTTCTTTTTCTCCTTTGAAATCTCAGATATATCAATTGGAGAAGCGGATTCTACAAAAGTTGTTTCTTCAACCTTTTCCTCCTCATCCTCTTCTTTTTTTCTTTTATTCCGGCTTTTTTTCTTAAAAAACACTTTTTATCCCTCCAGAATTTTATCTATTTCCGATTTTGGAATTCTATACCCTCTCCCACCCGGAAGCTCTATTGATGAGATTTTACCCTCCTTGCACCATCTTTGAACAGTCCTCTCGGTAACTCTGAGAATTTCTGCAACCTCTTTTGTCGTTAACAAGTCCTTACTGTCTGTCATGCTTCACCCCTAATTTCGTTAATTTCGCAAATATTAAAAACTTTATGTTTTACATCTTCATAAATTAAACATATATTTTAGCACATTAGGAGGATGAGTAAAACGATGAGTAAAGAAATCAAAAGACTAAAAAAGCCAGTAAAGATTAATCGAAAAATCTATTCTGAGAACAAACCAAACCTAAAACCAAACCTAAGAACCAGAATAAAAATGACAATAATATTCTATTCCTCTCTAATTGGGCTTACAATTTCCTTGGGGAGCTTTTTTACAGTCTTTACAACCTTCATGGTGGCTTACAATACCCCTGAGAAAAAAGTCATAGTTGACATAAATTCGGTAGGTGAAGCCAATTTGGAATATAAGTTACTGTTATTTTCCACCCCTTTTGTTATCTTTTTTGGTATATATTCTCTCATTTTGCTAATTAGAGAGAAGAACAGGGTAAAAAGTGCTATCAGAACAAAAGTCGGCGAAATTAACCAAAATAACTCTTCCTATCATTTCTCCCCGAATGAGAAATTGATAGGAGGTAGGTAAAATGAAAAAAAAGGTAGATACGCTATTTGACAAAATATCTAATATAAGAAATGAACTGAAAACCTACTTTCTTGAGAGAGATGAAGAGGTTGATTGCTTGTTAACCGCTCTTCTGTCTAAAAATCATGCTCTCCTGCTTGGTGCCCCTGGAACTTCAAAATCATATTTGACGAGATGTTTAACCTTGCACATTCAAGGAGCTAACTACTTTGAAATATTGCTTACCAAGTTTACAACCCCTGAAGAGATTTTCGGAGCTTTCGACATACAGGAGCTAAAGAACGGAAGGTATGTTAGAAAAATTGATGGCAAGCTCCCTACAGCACACATCGGTTTTGTAGATGAGATATTCAAGGCTTCATCTTCCATACTAAACTCATTACTTACGATAATCAACGAGAGGATCTTCCACAACGATAAACCAATTCAGACTCCCTTAACCTCACTATTCACAGCAAGCAACGAACTCCCAGAAGACAGCGAGCTTAACGCCCTATACGACAGGCTTCTTATCAGAAAAACGGTAGAATACATCAAACTCAACAAAAATCTCGTAAAACTACTCATGCTTAGCGAATACTCACCAAAAACAAAAATCACACTCTCAGAATTGCAGGAGATTTTAAAGGCGGTTGAAAAGGTTGATGTATCCAATATAATCGACCCTCTACTTAATATAAGAAGCAAACTGAAAGAAGAGGGAATACAAGTCAGTGATAGACGACTAAGAAGCTCCATATCTGTTATCAAAGCCTATGCATTCTTAAACAGTAAAACCGTAGCAACCGAAGACGACCTTGAAATTCTGCAATATGTTTTCTGGGAGGATCCAGAACAAATCAACAAAGTAAGCGAGATTACACTAAAGGTTTCCAACCCATACACACGGAAAGCCTCGCAACTGATGGGAGTGATTGAAGACCTCAGAAAGGACATTGAAGCCCTATCAAAGACCGGGGAGGTAACTCAAGAGCTAATGAAAAAGTATTCTGAGATTGTAAAAGTTTACAAAGAGTTGAACAAGAAGATAGATGAGGCTAAGAAGCTAAATAAGAATGTAGAACCCCTCTTAAAAGTGAAATCAGCGACAGCAGAGCTAAAAGAATTCGTAGAAAAAGAGGTATTGGGTATCGAGGTTTAATATGTGGTGACATTTATGGCTTTAACTAAATTAACTAAAAAAGATGTTCTCAATTTCTTTACAACAGGTAATAGCACATACACCGTTGAACACGATTCATTTAGTAAATACATCTTCGGTGAGATGGAAGAAAAATATCCCAGACTCCATAGACTGCAAAAGAAAAAAGCAGATTTTAAACCACTTCCAGCATTAGTTTTCGATACATTCAATCTGTTCTATCAGCAAAACCCAGAATTCCTTGATGACTCTGAAATCCACCCTGAATACTTGGTGAACAAGGAAATATTACAGAAAGCGATGAAGACAGAAGCATATGAACAGCTCAAAATGATAACTACAACGGACGAACTTAACAGCACAGTTGCGACAATAGGATTCTCAGATACACTCTTCGAGCTGATAGACAAGATAGAGAAAGAAAACAAGAAAATAAGAGACTTGGCAGAGCAACTTGAGAAACTAAGACTCCAACAGCTCCAGAAACTCCAACAAAAGGAAATAGAGAATCAAAATCAGAATCTAAATCAAATACAGAATCAAGAAAAAAATCAAGACCAAATACAAAAGATTGAATCCGAGATACAGGCACTAACAGAGAAACTAAACAAGAGCATCAATAAATGCAAACGAAACATCCGAATGATTAACATCGTAAAAGCAATGGAAAAGGCACTAAATGATGTCAAGGATGTGATCGAAAACCTATCTTATTTTGGATATGGAACATCTTCTGGAGAACCAACTTTTGTGGATCCAGAGGAGAGAATAAAACTCGCAAAAGAGCTAACAAATAACAGAAAACTCATGGAGATCGCTAAGGAACTCGGAAGAATAAAGAGAATTTTTGCAAGCGTAAAGAAGGAGAAGATAAAGCAACCAGTAAGCGAGATTTATGACATCACCCTATCTGACAACATATCAAGAGTCACATCAAGTGAAGTCCTGAAACTTGTAAGTGAAGAACTTGAGTTGATTTTCTACAAGGACTTCCTTGAAAAGAAATTGGCAACATACAACCTCAAAGATACAGATAAACTCGGAAAAGCAGATTTCTGTATCTGTCTTGATCTCTCAGGGAGTATGTCAGGAAGTAAGGAGATATGGGCAAAAGCACTATGCCTCGCACTCATGCAAATGGCTTTGAAGGAAAACAGAAACTTTGTTGTTATCCCGTTTAGCAATGATGCCTTACCACCGATCAGATTCAACAACAAGATAAAAACGGATGACATCCTAAAACTTGCATCGATTTTCATCGGAGGGGGGACAAACTTCGAAAAACCACTAAGAAAGGCTATCGAGGAAATGCAAAACCTCGAAAGAGCGGATATTGTCTTCATAACTGATGGAGAATGCTCAATAAGTCAACAATTCCTCAATGAATTCCTCTATGCTAAGAATAAGCATGGTTTCAGGGTATTATCACTATATATCGGAAATATAATAAACACTCTCCAGCTGTTCAGCGATAAAGTCGTCGCAATACAGGATATAGTTGCCGGCACATGGGATGTCGCAAAAGCTCTGGGGGGATAGAATGGAGATAGAAATACCCAAAAAAACTTTTGAAAAAGTAGAGGAGAAACTAAGGGGCTACTTTACCCCAGAGGAAATAATCAAATCAATTAAGGTAAAGATGAGAATCCTCGAGAAAATACAGGATGAACTTCATGAGCAGGATTTTGAGGCACTAAGCGTACTTAGTGAAACGATCCCAGCAATAGAGAGATACATAAAATATCACAAAATAAGATATTTCGAGGTTCTTGCACTAATTGACGCCAATGAAACAACACATGAGATGGTGGAGTGCTACTGTAAAGGGATTGCCAAACACCTTAACTGGGCATCCTAACACCAGGTCCATAATTCAACACCCAAACCCTAACTCTAATATTTCATTTTCGTAAAATATTTATTACATACATTTTTTCTTTCACCAACCGCCATGAGGTGAAAGAAAAATGGATGAGATCAAAGAGATTCCGTCAGACTTCCACATCCCTATCGGCGGACACAGTGGTTACGGAGCAGGCAAAGTAATATTCGACAAAATCCCCAATGCAAAGAGGGTCTGGGTGGTAACACCATTCATAGACAAACAGGCTGGCAAACTCTTGGCTGAAGTCAAGGAAAAAGGAACTGATGTCAAGATAATCACCGCTTGGCATGAGGAAAACATACCAGCTCTAAAGCATTTCCTACGAAAAGTATCTCTAAAAACAAGCAGAAGAGCAGTCCCAAGACTGGTTTTAAAATCCATAGGGTTGCTATTAATATTTGCATCAATCTACGGATTCTTTTTCATCGAAGAAATCCTAATCACAGGCATCATCTTTGGAATAGGAATAGGTTTAGCTCCCGGTAACTCAGACAGAGACATTTATGAATTCGACTTTGAGGCTATTAGGCTATATCAGTTAACAGACGACATCAACATCAAATATGTCCTGATTGACAATGTTCTCTATACAGGAAACAACAAGCTCGCACATGAATTCATAGATAGAAGATTTGACAACATACAAGCCACAATCAACAGAAACGAGATAGCAAACTTTGAAATGAACTTCACGAATAATTTCAGAAATCTATATGATTTCTCAAAGAGACTGCCAGTAATAGAGACCCTTTTAACTTCATAATTTTTTGGGTGATTCTCTATTCAATTTTCGCACTCAATTTCTGCACCTAAATTACTATAAAAGCACAGCTCCCCACGAAAATCTAAATAGTAGTGTAAAGTGTCATATATTGATGACAAGAGAGACAAAGGTTGTTGTTAGACCCCTTGAAGAGGATTTGGATGAGATAGCCAACGCATTCAGAAAGGTTGAGGAGAGGGTGGAATTCAGAGAGGAAAAGATAGTAGTTGATAGCCCCAACACCCTGAGAAAACATCTCAGGAAAAACAAAATATAATATAATATAATAAAAAATTTAAGACTGTCTCAAGGGAATTTTTTCAAGAGAGGGGGTCAATCCACGAGGCTCGTCAGCTCGATCCTGACTATTCCTCCATCATTATACAGGGTTATATCGTTCGGGAAGTGGTCAGGTGCGTCTTCCCTGAAGTTAGTGAAAATCTGCTCCTCGATTTCCTGGAGTCTTAGATAGTCTATGTTTTTAGCATCCGTTTTGAGTCTTCTACAGGAAACATATACTCCATTTTTCTTGATTTCTGGCTCCTCATCCAGATTCTCTTTTCTAATAACCTTGAAATCCTTGCACTTTCTGAAGTTTCTCTCCCTTATGTGGGCTACTTCTGTCACGAACCACTTGTTCCAGAATTTGTTGAATTGCTTCGTGGTTCTGCTGTATCCTAACTCCAAGTCACATCTTGAACAGCTCTTGCATGCATGGAATGTATGGTATAACCGGATGTAGTCAGCAGAATACTCTATTCCGCCAAGGAATTCGCTGTTTTTACTTCCCCTTCTTCCTATTCCCGAGACAGTCTTAATCTCCTCTTTCCTCATGTTCTCAATCTCACTACCATTCCAGTAATCCCAGCCTTCATATTTCTCCCTCACCATAGGGTACCACCACTTTATTTTTTTTGCACATTAGGTTATAAATATTTCGAAAAACAGCGTGAACCCGATTCTCAATCGAAAGCCATAAATAGAATGAAAAGGAAAATGGAATTGGATTCCAGTATTCCCGAAGGAATACAGCGAATCCACCGTAGGGTATCACCAACCCCCCTCTTATGAGGGGGGACCTACACATCTAACCTATTCTGAAGTCTACCCTTGAATGACAATGGTAGAATCGCTCTGCCCATCAGGCAAGATTGGCTTACAGTAGGTCGCTAAGAAAGCTTACGGTTTTAACCGTGAGATGAATTAGGGGAGGTGGGGCGGGTTGTTGATAAGCTTAAATATGTCAACAGTTCTAAGTTGATAAATGGGCAACTATCAACACTCAAGGAATAAAACATATCTGATTCAATATCATTTAGTCTGGTGTCCTAAGCGTAGAAAGCCCGTTTTAGTTGGAAAAATCAAGGAAAGATTAGAGCAGATTATCTATGAAGTTGCTGATGAGTTAGGGATAAAGATTCTCAGGCTTGCTATAAACCCAGACCATCTCCACTTGTTCGTTTCAGCCTATCCAACGATTCCCGTCCACAAGATTGTGAAGAGAATTAAGGGTAAAAGTTCTCATATCTTAAGGCAGGAATTTCCAGAGCTGCTTAAGCTTCCATCGCTGTGGACTCATTCATACTTCGTTGCAACTATCGGCAATGTTTCAAAGGAGACGATTGAGAAGTATATTGAAGCTCAGAAGGGGAGATGATGGTTAGAAAAGTTATCAAAGCCAAGATAATTGATGAAACAAATAAAGGAAAGCTTGAATCTTTGGAGAGAGAATACACTAACTTCCAGAAAGCTTTGAGGGGAGAAGATGTCAAACTCTATTCAGCAACTAAACAGCAAGCTGAAAGATTGTTAAGGAAAATCAGGAAGCAAAACGGTGGAAAGCTTAAGCAAAAAGAGTATCCCCTTATTCTTCGCAGGGATGTTTATAATGTTTGGGTAATAGACAATAAGATATCCAAATACTGGATTAAAATACCAGTTTATGGAGTTAGAGGTGGAATAAAGCTTCCAATCAAGCCACATTGCGAAATTGACATGGATTGGAAGTTCAGGGAGGCTAAGGTTTTTAAAAAGAGGAATGGTTGGTTTGTACATATAACAGTGGAGAAAGAAGTTAAAATCAGGCAAGAATACGACAACATTCTGGCTATTGATTTAGGAATTAGGAGAATTGCTACTGTCGTTTCCACTGCCGATAAAAGACCAAAATTCTATGGAAAAGAGATTAGAAAAGTCAGAGGACATTATTTCTACCTCAGGAGAAAGTTGGGAAAGCTGAAGAAGTTTAAGGCTATAAAGAAGATAGGAAGAAGGGAGAAGAGAGTGGTCGATGATTTGTTGCATAAGATTTCCAGAGAGATAGTTAATAGAGCTAAGGAAGAGAATGCTGTGATAGTGTTGGGTGATTTGAAGGGAATAAGAAAGCAAAGCAAGGGAAGGAAGTTCAACAGAAAGCTAAACTCTTTTCCTTATTATCGTCTATCCAAATTCATCGAATACAAAGCATTATGGGAAGGCATCACGGTAATCAAAGTCAATGAAGCTAACACATCTAAGCTATGCTCCCGTTGCGGTTCTCAAGGTTTGAGACACAGCGGGAAGTTTGTTTGCCCAAAATGTGGAATTGAATTGAATGCGGACTATAATGGAGCTACAAATATTTTGAAACGAGTCCTTGGGTATATCTCAAGGGCAGGGGCTGCCTTGACACAGCCCGAACTGGGTAGGATGAAGCTTTGCAGACAAACCCAGAATCTCCCGACTTTAGTCGTGGAGAGTGTCAACTTATAAACTTAAATAGATTGCATAACAATAACCAATGAGGGTGTCGAATATGAGTGAGATAACCGTCAGGCTCAAAATACCAGACGAAGTTTTGAAGCAGGTAGATTTGAATAAAGTAGTCGAGAGACTTGAGAGAGAAATTATGATAGAATACAATTTGAAAAAGCTTCACGGGAAATTTAAGGGCAAAAACCTCGAAAGATTGCTCGAAGAGGTAGAGGACGAATGGGGGATTTGACGGCATTTACTGACAGCAATGTTATCCTCAATCATCTCGAAGGAAAGCTGGATTTGTCAGAGCTCAGGAATAAGTACACTCTATGCTCCAACGCTATCGTTTTCAGCGAGGTTTTCATAGTTTATGTCAAAGCAATTACTAGGAAGAGGAGTTATGAATTGAAAAAGAATCCAGAACTTATTGTCGAAAAGAAAGATGAGCTTGAGGAACTTTTCACACTCTTTGAAATTTTTGAAGAGCTGGAAATTAATAAGGAAATCAGAAATTTGGCTTACGAATTTGTTAAGAAATATGGTTTACTACCGAACGACGCTTTGATTCTTGCCACCTGCAAGTTTTATGGGATAAAGTATCTGATTTCGTTTGATGGTGATTTTGAAAGGGCATGCAAAGAGGAAGACATTAGACTAATTGACAATATCTCCATACTTACGGATAAGTTTTCAAGTAACAGAAAGATATAACCTTATACAACCAAAAAAACTCATAAATCGAAAATTTTTTAAATTCGAGCATTTTTAATTTTTATTATGTTCCTGAGATTTTTTAGAAAAGGAGGAGGGAATGAGGAAGAGGAATACGATGAGGAGTTCTTGAGAGACCATGAAATTATAAAAATCCTTGATGACGATATCAACGAATATTCAAAATATGAGTTTTATTCCACTGATCCAAATTATGACCCTAACGAGTTTTTCATGATCGGAATAACTCAAAAACTAAAGATCCCTAAAATAACAATAGGTGGGGACAGATACACTCCTATACTCACAAAACTCGAAAAGAGTCTGAAACCCTATGCCAATATCCGTATCAAAGGCATAATCTCAGATGAAATGTATAATAGGGAAGTTTTTGGCTATGTGGTCTCTTTCCCAGAAAACGCCATATTTGAAGTAATTGACTACGACAAGAAGTACAATACATTGATTAGTCAATTTCTTAGACCAGATAATGTCGGTTTTGAGTGGAATTGCGGATTCATGAGTAAAATCGTGGAAATCGTTCAGCAGGAAGGAGCAATGACTCTTATGGAGGCTATGGATAAGCTCTTCCGATATACTAGTCCTGATCCTCCGCCTCCTAAGGAAGTCATTCAAGTTCACACAACCTATATGTTGTGGGCTATTCCTCTTCTGATTGGACTTGGTGTATTAGAGCTTGAAGGTAAAGTAGAAATAGAAATTTGAGGAAGCCAAAAAAACCCGTTGGCTGAGTCCTACAAAAAAGTCCCACCTTGAACACAAAAAAAGAGATTTTCTTAATTTTTGTTTTTTGGTTTTCACATGATTCCTTTTCCACCTTTACCCATGTATGTTCCCCACAAATATACAGGTGTATTTCTCTGAACACCTCCCATGAATGATTTGCCCATGGTGACCAAATTTTTCGTAAATCTGGATTGAGTTATTTCTGAAACTATTGATTTACCAAAAGCCCTGTAAGGTGCTGTTTTCAAGTCCAGATGAGTTTTAGCCATTTTGAGATTCTTCTGGATAGCCCCTTTTACTCCCTCATAATTTGGTACTTCATGAACTATCGGTTCAGTCGGTGGTTTCTCAATAACAGAATGTTTCATTTCTACTGTTCTACCTCCAAAATTGACTCTCATTGGAGCATAGCCCATTTCTACTTCCCTATCCCCAACATTTACTTTTGTAGGAACATCAGCTACCCTTATTTTCTGTATAAGATCCCCTGAGCCCGAGGGCTGACCTGAGAGCTGAGCTTTCGACTGAGCCATCACTTGATTAGAAAGAACATTTTGTGTAGTGAAACCGTTACCTTTAACAAATGTTGTCTGACCTGTTGTTTGACCTAATCCTGAGCCAACAGGAGCTACGAATCCTGAGTGTGCAGTCCTACCGAGCCCCCTTGACAAACCACCAAAAATCATGCCTAAACCCAAAGTCCCTCCAACTAAGTTTCCTGACGCACCAACTCCAATTGTCCAAGGTATCAATGCTACCGTAATAGGTGAGGAAATGTAGTAGGCAATCAACCCAGCTATTCCCGCAGTCTTCATTGAATCACTTATCAATGCAAGGGCAAGGGCAGTTATAGGACCTGCAAGCACCAAACCAGATAGAACTGTGAGGTAGAATCCAACAACCCTCCTGAATGCCGGATGTAAGAAAGAGATAGCTATAATGGGTGTTGCTATGATCATAGACATTATTAGCCAGTATCGTATCATCCCCATTACAAGTGTTCCAATAGCACCTATGAAGGCGAAAGAGGCGATATTTCCAACTGCGGGGGAGAAATAGCTCAGAGCCACCCCTATCGAGACAAGAGAGATTATGCCAGCATACATCCACCCCAGATCAATTCGTGACACTGCAACTCCTGAAGCGGAATTAACAATGGAAGCAGTTATGTTGTAAATGTATGGTGCTATTACTATGATGACGATAACGATAAGAGCGTCCTTCAAAGTGTTTATTATCTCCATTCCTACATCTTCCTCTCTTACAATTCCATATATAACCCTGAACACGATATAAATCGCCAATGCCCCAATTGAAATTGCTGTGAGGGATTGATACCAACTATAGTAAACATTTCCCTCATCAACAGGCAGGTATGGACTGAGATACAGCATCTGTAACGGGATCCCAAGCAATCCACCCATCAAGGGTGCGACAGCAGAGGAAATTGCATTGGTTATAGCGTTCCACGGCCAACTCAATGTCTCTTGTGTTGAAACACTAACTCCAGCGTATCCCACCCCAAATGAGTCCTTAGAGTCTTGAACAGTAACCTTGACAGCGTAACCTCCTTCGGATGTATAACGATGTATAAACTCAGTTGAAGTATCACTAATCACCTTCTCCTCAAAATATCCATCTCCATAGTCTATATATACTGTAAAAGGAGGATTTGAATTATCAAAACTGATAGTAAATTTAACTTCCTCATTTGGTTTTATAACTGACGGGATTGTGGTTACATACACTATAAACTGTTCTCCCCCTGCTGTTATCTCCACTCCTGTAATCCCCGTAAGTGCTGGAATAAACAGAACCGCAAACGCTACTAAGAATGTTGCTCCCATCTGCCATAATCCCTCTTCCACTCTACCCAATGCGAAGTAAATCACGCTGACAACAAAACTAAGCCCTGCAAGAGCATAGAACACCCACTCATAAGGAATGATAGAATTGTCTACATTCCCATCAAGCAATGTCGTCACAAGAGACCATCCACCGCTTGAGAGTATAAGAGCAACCAATGAACCAAGAAAGAGTCTTTTATACCTGTTGTCCCCTATTGCTCTCAATACTGTCGCAGAAATGAATGTAATTGTCGCAATTGCAACTCCTCCATACAAGCCCCAGTTTAGAAAAGTGTTAGCTAAGGTTTCAGCGTCAATCATGGTTATCTCCTCCCCTATCTTCTCCTTTTCCGTTCAGTATCCTATGAATCTCACTTTCTGGAATCCTTCTATAACCATTTGGAAGTCTAACAGTCCTGATTATGCCTTCCCTATCCCATCGTCTGAGTGTGTTGATATGAACATTCAGAATCTCGCTCGCTTCTTTCAAAGTTAGTAACCTTAACCTCGTAATCTCCCCTTCCATCAAGTTAAACCCTAACAAAAACTATTTAAATTTATCTAATGGTTTTTTTATCATGAGATGGTTTGAACTGATACCACGAATTAAAACAGAAATAAATATTGACGCATTAGGAAGTTCTTTTATTTTATGCTACCTAAAAGATGAAGATGGCCTGAGGTCTTTTGTTTTGTCGAATTCAGCCCCCCAAACACTCAGACAGATTGGGGATGTTATTGAAAAAACACCTCTTATTCAAGGCAACCCTGAAGAATACGATCTTTCTGGAATCACCCAGGAGGAGATAGAGAAAGGAGAGGTTTATCTACCCACGAAAATTTTCGGGAAAGAGTGCAAGCTCAGATATGCTGAGGATTTCTATTCCTACAACCTGTTCTTTGGTGATTTCATCGGTGTTGCAGAGGAATCTCCCGAAAACACAGCAATCATCGTTGGAGTAAATGCAGATCCCAGACTGAGAAAAATTCTGACAAACAAACTAAAAAGGCTCGAATCCCATAAAAACATGCTCTTTGCTGAATCCTACAAGAAGATGGTTTACAGCGAAGCCATCAAAATGCATACTTCCTCGTTCGAACTTTTGAGGGAAAAGATGAGGAACAGGCCATGTCTTGTGAGTGTATCGGTGTATGCGGATGACAAATCAAAGAGAGAATATGTTGTCGAAAGACTAAATAGCATGACAGATCTTTCCCTAAGATGGGAGAGGAGATTCTTCAAAGACTGGTTGAAAGCCCTTGAGAAAATAAAACCACCCTCTATTTCTCTTTCCGAGATGTTTCATGGAACATTCCTCGGATTTAAAAAACCAACATCAACAATAAACGACCTGAAAACATGGTTAAAGCTCCCGGATCCAATGAGATATTCAACGAAGTTCACAAGAGGCGGACTACTGCCATCAAGAACAATACTCAGAAAAAGTGGATTCAAGATTGGTGTTACAGAGGATGGCGGGAGTGTTTTACTTCAACCTGGAGACTTCCAGAGACATTGTTATATCGTTGGACAAACTGGAAGTGGTAAGACTAATTTGCTAAAGCTTCTTGCCCATCAGCTCCATGATTCGAATGCAGGGTCGATTTTTGTTTTCGATCCCCATGGGGATTTTGCGGAAGAACTGGCTAAAGAGATACCAGAAGCTATTTTCCTTAACCCTACTAAATCTCCATTCGGTATCAACCCCTTAGATTTGCCAGAATCGGGAGACAGAGATTTAGCAATCACAATAGCAATTGATACACTGTTAAGCCTGTTCACCAATGTGTTCAAGCTGTTGGAGACTGCGGTAAATGTAAGATATTTGTTGAGGGTTATACTCAGATACCTCTACTCCAAGACAGACACCCCGACACTTGGGATCCTATACCAAACAATAATTGGGTTGTATAACGGTGAACTCGATTTGGATGTCAATGATTCGGAGTTTATGAGGCAGGTTAATGTTCTCAGAGATATGCCCGAACAGTCATTCATATCAGCATTATCGAGACTTGAACCATTCGCAAATGATAAACTGCTGTCAAGGATGACAGCAAAAACCACCATCCCGATAAAGGAGTTTATGCAGGAGAAAAGGGTAGTTATTCTAAGTGTGCCAAAAGCAGAAGTTGGAGAGAATCTATCTTCTTTGATTCCAGCCACATTCTTGCTAAAACTGTGGTATGAAGTGCTTACAAGAGCAAGACTTGATGAAGAGAGAATTCCCGTGTTCGTAATAGCTGATGAGTTTCAGACTTTGCAGGGCTTACCTATCCTCGAGACTATTCTCTCGGAGGCAAGAAAATATGGACTTCACTTAATCCTTGCACACCAGCATACGAGACAGGTGGATGATGTTCTCTTGCAGAGCATAGTCACAAACAGCGGAGTAAAATTCGTATTTCAGGTTGGAGGAGCAGACATCAAGTTCTTCAGGGATGTGGATGTTAGTTTCGCCGATGAAATAGAGAAGGTGATTTCAGGGCTTACAGTAGGTCAGGCATTGCTTAAAGTAACCACAAGACCAGATGACAGCGAATTAGCACCTATTGTGGTGAAGGTTGATCTTATGAAACATGAATCTAAAAGAGAAGACATATTTTCCTTTGACTACGCTCCCGATGGGACTATATCAAGAATAGACTTCAAGGAAGTGATTAACCCCATCCTAAAGTATATTGATGTCCCTGATGTTCCCGTTCAGAAGATTCTACACGAGCTCGTTAGAAGAGGTGGATCCGCTACCGCTGGAGAAATATTCAACGCTATACCCTTAAAGAGGGAGAGGATAGATAGAATAATAGCAAAAATGCAGGCTAACAACCTTATAACGGTAGAGAGAACAAGAAAGGGAAGAAAACTAATATATGAGGGCGGACTGCACGAGCAGGTTGACTCAGTAGCACCCTCAGAGGTAGGGAGAAGAATAGCCATGAAGTGCATGAACTACTACCTCGAGAACAACTATTATGTATCAGCTGTCAAGCAACTCCCCGGATCCTCCCGACCCGACATGGTGGCTATACCCATAGACATTGCAACCATGAGACCACTTTACAGCGAGGCTATTGCTGTTGAGATTGAGGCATCCCCTGAGAAGGGCAAGCATGTCGAAGAGCAGATTTTACAAAACTGGACTAAACCCAGCACTAAGGATTTCAAGGAGATCCATACATGGAGCTTACTGAAAAATAAGGATAAAATAATCTCTTTATACCTCTCAATCGATTCTGAGATGAGAGAGAAGATTAAACTATTTTTGTATGATGATTCAAGGGATTCAATAGTAACCCATGATATGTTAGAACTAAAAGTTGTAGATGGTAAATCAGAAGATAAATCAGAACCAAGTCATGATGATGTGCCAAGCGTTGATGGTGATGATGTAACCAACAACACTCCTGTATCCCACGATAAATCTTCCAAATCTAAGGAGACACCCACCACTCCACCTAATGGATCCTACACCACAAACCATACTATAAACAAGTCTAAGGTTGAATCTCCAAAGAAGAAAGAGACTATTAATCAGACCGAAAAGACTACTCAAAAAGTAACTCGAAAACCAAATAAAATAAGAGATAAAGGTGTTCAAAGACTCCTGAAAAAAGCCGAAAAACTGGCAAAAGAAAAAGGAATGGCTAAAGGCAACTTTATTTCTGCTCAACCAGAGGCTAAACAAACACCCTCAGAGATAGTCGTGAAACTACCAAATGGTGCAGAAGTAACCCTCGATAACACAGAAGAAGCTCAATCAATTAAAGCTCTGATTGAGAGAAGATCCCCACATACCTTTAGTTTGGAGAACTCAACACTTGTTGTGAGAGACACAAGGGGACAAAAAATCACATCAATAAAGGTAAAAGCTGTAAAAAAAGAAGTTTAGTTTTTTTCACTCCTTGTTTATTCCTTGTTTATTTTTTCTACAACCTTTTTACCGCTTTCTGAAATGACCAAATAAACTCTATTCCCAGCAAGAGGAATCTTCATTTTTTTAATGAGGTTGTTTCTTTCGAGGGTGTTCACCTTCGCTAAGAATGTGGAGTACCTGACATCTGTCGTGAGAGCCACCTTCTTGTAAATCTCTGCCATTTTGACCAATTCTTTCTGATTGTATAGCTCATCTAAGATTTTTCTTTTAATCTCATCACTTTGTATAAGTTTTGTCATTTCCAAAATAGCTAAATTGTGATACACACTCTCATTTGCTTCCTCCATGTTTTGATAATAACTATGTTCAGGTATAAATAAGTTACTTTAACTAACTCTAACACTACATCTATATTACTAAATCGTTAATTTAGTAAAACAACATATTATATTGTTTTGACCAACTTTGACCACTTTTGACGGACTTTGACCACTTTCGACACTATATTAAATTGTTTCGACGGACTTTGACCACTTTGCTAAGAAAGAAAAATATGGGACACCGCACCCTCAACCATTGTTTCACAGCCGATGAGAAATATTTGAGATACTTCTCTACATTTTATTTACATAAATCTATATCCTAAAATTATATCTAAATATTTTTTGATTTTAGAAAAAATGATTAAACGAAGATTGCCTCGTCTCCTCGAAGAGATATTGAAGGTGTACAAGGAAAAGGTGTTGGCTCTCATCTAAGAAGATTTCAGGTGTTTCACTAATACACTAACACCTAACAATCCGCCTCCTCACCACCCCACCACCCACACGGTGGTGGTGATGAAAGAGTTGGAATTGAAAGAGTTGGGATACGACATAAGAACTGGAGAACTCGTCCCTATTCAAGTAAAACTCATCCCATAGTTTAATTTTTTAAGATCATCAGTTCATTTTTTATTTTTTATTTTATTTTTTAATCCTTTTTTCTTCTCATTTTCCTCTTCAGTTTTTTTATCGACTCTCTTTTTGAGAAATACTCCTCTTGAAATCCTCCCCAACAATACACCCACCACTATTGAAGCAACAAAATAGAGTAATTCTGATTTTAATTCCCAGCTTGAAGGCTCAAGTTCTAAGTAAACTTCCTGATTTTCAGCAACTTTAATTTCTGATGAGGTTTTCAAAACCAATATATAAGGTAGTATATCTTTTTCAGCGGTAACTTTGTAAACTTTACCACCGAGATAAACTTCTGTCCGCCCAGTATTCACCTCAGTAACCAATACTACTCTCTCCCTATCTCCTTTCATTGTTGTTATTATCAATCTATTTACTGGAGAGGTAAAGTTGACTTTTAGTAAGCCAACATCTGTGTATCTTTTTGTTATATCTTCTTCTGTTTTATCCACTATCACCCTTGAAATCCTAAACCACGAACGATCATAAAACATAGGGTTGTCAAACCAATCTAAATTCATAGCAGAATGATAATAGAGGTAGTATATCGTTGGATCCGCATGAACCCATCTACCGCTTATTTTAACCTCAACCCAAGAATGATCTTCCCCTTTCGTCCCAACAACTCTTGAATCAAAACCGACTCTATAGGTTAATTCCCTAAATAGGGTGGCGAGTTCACCACATCCTCCCACCTTGAAGTATGCTACCCAATAGGGGTTATTCTGCAATTCTGGGATTATAGATGACAAAACTCTTATTCGTAATTCATCTTTGTTGTAAACAGCATATCTACAAAATAGATCCAGACAAAAATCAGGTTTTTTGCTGTAACTATTGTAAAAATCCCTTACTTCCCACACAACTAATTCTTCAAGTTTTTTTGAGTGGTTTTCGATTGCTCTCACTTGATTTATGGCTTCTTGTATTTTATTCTCGCTTGTAGGTTTTATTAGGGCGAGATAAAAAGGATAGAGGTAGATCTCAGGGACTAAAATAAATAAGAGAAATAGTGCGAAGAGCACCTTGATTATTTTATACATCACATATTAATTAAGTGAGAAATAATATTTAATCTTTTTTATACTTTTTGTCTTCTTACCACTCCACACATCCATTCTTGAGTTATGTATCCTCCTACCCTCCAACCTCTATATCCTTCCCCCTCTATCCGTCTGTTCTCTTCCTTTATCTCCCAGCTTTTCTCTCTTTTAATCACCTTCCCGCACGAGGTGATTAAAATGGTCGTTGAAGTTGAGAAAGTAGGCAAAAATATGCAGGTTGAAGAGGTTGAAGTAAAAGGATATGAGGAAATCACATGGAGGGCATCAACCTGCCCTGTATGTAAGGAGCTCGATACACCTAAGAAAAAGCTTCTGCAAAAGCTTACTGGTGAGAGGCAGGTCACGAAGTGTCTGTTCCATTATCGCTTGCAGTTCATACTCACCCTCCTGAAAAACGGAGGAGATAAGATATTCAAGGTTGAACAAGCAAGTAGCGAAGACAACATAATTTTCGTCGAGTTCGGAGCTGAAGACAGTGACAAGGGATTCTCAGCAAGCATCCTCTTTGAAATAGACGGTGATACCACTCTTGCTCAGGTTAGTAGCAGAGACTCAGTAAGAATCTACAAGCTTTCAACGAGAGACTTCATAAACCACCTGAAGGATGATGAGATTGAAGAGATCATGAAAGTTGTATACTAACTTACTTCCTTTTTTTGTAGTTTTTTGGTGGTTATTATGGCTTCGCATAAAATTACTGTTCTTCGAAAAGCCAGAAATAAACTAACCTGTTCTAAATGCCAAAAAACCATTGAAAAAGGAGAAATATACATAGCTCTGAATTCCTCTTTTCTAAATTCGAGAGGATTGGCAACCATTTGTCTTGAATGCTCTCATAATATCTTGAACAACAAAAACTAAGGTGTTAGTATGCCTGTTCACCAAAATTCTGCTCAAAATTCTGTAAAGGAGACCAAGATAAGAAATGCGATAGAGACCATCCTTAAAGCATTTGAAAACAACCCGGAAAAGGTAGCCTTAGCCATCTTCAAAGGGAATGGTAAACCATCCGACAGATGGAGCTTCTTTAACCGCATCCTTATGCTCATGAACGATACAACAGATGCAAGAGGGTTTAAGCAATGGCAGAAAGTGGGAAGGAGAGTTAAGAAGGGAGCTAAAGCCTTCTACATCATAGCTCCCGTCAGGAAGAAAGTCCCGGTTAAGGTTAAGGAAACCAAAGAAATAATGAATGAAAACGGAGAAGTAGAAATTATTGAAACCGAGAAGACAATATTCGTTGAGAAGATCGTCTCCTTTAAACCTCTGCCAGTCTTCAGATACGAAGATACAGAGGGAGATCCTTTACCACAGAAAGATTTCAACTTCGAGATTCCATACGAGTTCAACGGCATCATAGAGGAACTCAGTCTTAAAATAGAGACTATCCCATTCACATACTGCTATGGCTCTTACTCTCCTCATGCTAAGGTGATTAAGCTCGCATCCCCTGAGCTAATAGTTTTTCTTCACGAGCTCTGCCATGCAGTTGACGACTATCTCCACAACCTTGAAGGCGATAACAAAACGCATGAGGTAGTAGCAGAGTTCAGTGCCTGCGTGATAGCCTACCTGATGGGTTACAAAATCCCCTTAGGTAATGTCAAGGAATACATTGAATACTATGGCTTTAAGGAGCTTTTCAAGGCTTTAACAAGAGTCGAGAGGATCGTAAACTTTGTGATAGACAGGACAACAAGGACAGACAGAGTGACGAGGGCAACAAAGGTAGAGTATCTAAAGCAGGATCCCATGCATGTGGGGGTTTATTGAGGATGGGTGAGAGATCGGTAATAGAGATACCACTAACTAATCCTCTTATGCCAAAAAAATTATATATTCTATTTGATATATTTTACTTATGGGTTCAAGGTTGTGGAACCCAGTTGATTTCGTAGAACATCTGATTGATTCTATGGTGAGCTCTATCATAGACTCTATAGAGGCTTTCATAGAAGATCCTCAGAAAATCATCGAAATATGGGTGGGGTTGCTCCTACCATCTTCTTGGATGATATTCATGGTAGCTACAGGATTCTTGCTAATGAGTTTTGGGCATGAGGTTGCTGGAAACATCTTGATTTTTGTGGGTAATTGGGTCAGCAATACTACAACAAAAATAGCTCTGGCAGTATCCAATCTGATACCTTACCTGTTCGTGATATTCTCTGTTGTAAGTATAATGTTGTCATTCTTTCGAAGATTCAGCTAACATTATCATCTGTCCTTGTTGCTAAGCTCCTTATAGTCTCTCACTCCCCCCAAACAGGTGAGAGAATGAAGGAAAAAATAAAGGAATTTCTTAGATGGCTGATCTTGGATCCGTGGTATCAGCCATGTTGTACTGGTAAGAAGTAATTCATTCTTTCATTTTTTATCTTTCTGTTGCTTGCAAGACCCCACGCGTAAGCGTGGGGATACGCAAGGGGAGGTTGGTGGGTAGTTAGATTTAAATGTTTTTGGAAATTAAAAATTTTAGGGATGTTCCCGTGAAGAAGGAAGTTCAGCTAACTGTGGTAGGAAAAGTTTTCAGACCGAACAAGAAGAAGGTTTTAGCTCTGAACAAGTGCTTGGAAGAGTACTTCAGACTTGTGAACTGGTATCTCAACTTTAACTCAACATCAAAGACTTTTCTGCACAAAAACAGTTATGAGAGCGCTAAAAAACTATTCAACCTAAACACAGCCCTAATACAAACAGCAAGAGACAAAGCGGTAGAAATTGTAAAAAGCTTCAACGAAAAGAAGAAAGAAGGCAAGGTTAAGACCGAGAGACCAAAGTTAAAGAGAATCTCAATCCGTTTCGACAAGCGTTGCTACTCTTTTGCTAAGACGACGAACAAACTAACACCATACTGGTTAACTCTAAGTTTAAATCGCAAAGAGAGGGTAACACTGCCAGTAGTTTTTGGTGAAAGACAGCGAAAGTTCATAGAGGAGGCTTTACAAGGGAAATGGCAGTTCTGCACGGTTGAAATGGTCAAAAAGAATGGAGAATGGTATGCCCACTTCGTGCTCAAGAAAGAGATTGAACTAATCGAACCAGAAACAGTAATTGGAGTTGATTTGGGAGAGTGGAATATTGCTACTACTGTTGCCGTCTCTAAGCAAAATTCTAAGCCAATGAAGGGTAAATTTTGGAGTGGTGCAAGAATAAGGGAAATCAGAGGAAAATACGCCCACTTAAGAAGGAACTTACAAAGAAAGAAAAGACTGGACTTGGTTAGGAAGATTGGTCGTAAAGAGGAAAGAATTGTAAACCAACAACTACACATAATAGCAAATGAAATCGTAGCCCACGCTAAGCAGTTCGAAAAACCAGTAATAGCTATGGAAAAGCTTGACGGGATTAGAGAGAACATGAATAGTTCTGCTAAACTCAACAGAAGATTACACGCTTGGAGCTTTCGAAAATTACAGCAATACATCGAATACAAAGCTAATTTAGAAGGAATTCCTGTCGTGTATGTTAATCCTAAAAATTCGTCTAAGAGTTGTCATAGATGCGGGCATGTTGCCCGAACAAAGAGTAGAGAATTCAGATGTTCTAAGTGTGGTTTAGTCTACAATCGAGATTTAAATGCCGCAATCAATTTAGCCCATGCCTTAATGAGAGGCATGGGATGGGGGAGCTGTGAACCCCCCAAACTCCCAGATGAAGTCCTGACGCAAAGTCAGGATGGAACGGGAGAAGCCCCGTCCGTCAGGGCAGGGTAGTTCACTTTCTTTCTATTTTCTTATTATCCATACAGCTCCATCTCATATTTATATATTTCCATATTTTCATCTTTCTCTATTTTCATATTTCTGTGTTTCTTTGTTTCTGCTAATCCGTGGTATCTTAATGTCACACCAACCTGATTGCCACCAAAAAACCCCCAGTTAACCTGATTGAAAAACACCTCCCCGCATGAGGTGTTTTAAATGAATTCTCTGGTTGAGCAGTTGCCAATGATGGCTAATCTGGGAGTTTCTGAGCTGAGGTTTTTGGAGATAAGAAGAAAGGAAGCGTTGGCAGAAGCAAAGATTAGCGGTAGAACCCAGAATATAAGGTTCTACCGGAAGAAGGGAAGATGGAGCTATGAGATTCTTTGATTTTTCAATCTAAATCTTTTTTGCACAAATTTAGAAAAATTTATCATGGAATTTTTTCAAATTTCAATATGGGTTTTGATAATTTAGTAAAAGCCCATGCACTTTACGAGAGTAAGTATGGTAACAAATTTTACAACATTGCCCTTAAAGTATGCCAAAAAGGGAGCGTTGAAGAAAAAACAATGGCAATCGCATCCTTTTTAATATATTTCAATAGAGTTTGGTATATTTACTCAGATGATGGGAAAAAAGCCTTTGAAAATCTCGAAAAACATGTTTCTGATGTTTATGAGTTGATTAAAGTAACTGAACCCATGTTAGGTGAGTTAAAAAAACAATCTTTGTTAAACACAGATTTAAAAGATATCTTCATTGAAAACTCGATTAAAACACTTTATAAAAGGTTCTCAGAAGTATTTGGGGCAACTGGAGCGTCTAAAGCCCTACATTTACTAAATCCAAGACTCTTCGTCATGTGGGATGACAACATTAGAAAAAATTATAAGATTGACCTCCCGGATGAGAGTGGATATTTACGCTTTTTGAAAATGGTTAAAATAGAAATTACAGATTTCGTTAAAGATTATGCAGAGAGAGAAGGGTTGAGTTTTGAAGAAGCTGAGAAATCAATCAAAGATAGGACCGGTATTGAAGTAACGAAACTACTTGATGAGCAGAATTATCTTAAATTTACACGGAAGGAAATGCCCCAAGAAATAGAATCTAAGACTGATGTTACCGATAAAATTGATAAAATTTTGAAAATCATAAATGAAATTACTGAAGGAGCACATGAAGTAGCCAATGAAGACTGGGTAGTCAGAACAGGGCGTTCAGGGATGGTTAGAGCTTCTGCAGATAAATTGAAAAGAATCGTTGAGAGGTATGCAGAAAAAAGAGATATCGAAGGTATTTTAAATTACTTAATGAATGTCCAGAACGACCAAACAGGTAAGGAGGTTTACAAAATACTTAAAGCCTACAATAAGAAAACTGTTGAGGATGTTTACGACGAGATCGTAAGAATTGCGAGAGAATAAAAATTCATTCATAATACTTGCTTATTTTCCCCACGCCCTCACTAAATATCTTCTTCCTTGTTGCTCTATCTGTTTTATAGGGAATGCTCCATGAAACTCCAAGCTCCCTGAGTTTCTGTCTAACCCTCCTCACATCCTCCTCATCCTTCCAGTTGTAGGTGTGGACATAGATGACATGCTCATCACTTTTTATCCTCTTGATGTGTGCAAGAGTGGACACCTTTGAGTAATCTCCAAGCTCTCCATTCTCCGTAGCCTCTTTAATCTTGAGCCAGAACTCATCAACCTTATCTTTTTTTAGAAATACCAACCACTTCCCCCCATTCAGAGGAAGAGGATAGAAGCCTTTTTTCCTCTTCGAATGTAGCCAGTAATCTTTTTGTTCTTTGCTTGGGAGTCTATCATCTCCCTGTTTTTTCTTCCAGATTGACGGGATATTGAATTTATCAGCCTTCTCCACCCTATAGGTGAATTTACTGTGCCTTCTTATCGTGCGGATCCTGTAATTCGAGAAATAGTTGAATACCGAATCAAAATAGGGCTTGCCATTCACATTATGGGAGTTCGTTACAATCGTAAAACAGTCAAAAATGGCAGAAAACCTCGAAAGCTCATGAAGTATTCTAACGAGAGTTTGCATTTTCTCATTGTATGATTTACCCCCACTCCCTAAACCGCTTTTAAGAAAGGCGGTGACCTCATCAACAACAAAAACTGCTATACTCTTTCCTTGTTCTTTGAGTGAGTGGGCTTGTTTTCTTGCCTCACTCAGATTTTTAAAAAGGGATGGTAGATCATCTACCTCAACAAAATAGATATTCCTAAGCTTTGGGATGATTTCTTTCAAATCCGAGTTTGAACCTGAAGAACTTGAAGAGTTCAAAGAACATTTTCGATAAGAATTAACAATATCTCCTACACGGATCTCTTTCGTGCTTATAAGAAAAGCATAACTGTCCTCTGATAATGAGTTAAGCATTATGTAATAGGCAAGAGCTGATTTCCCTGAGTCCTTTCTACCATTGATCTCAATAGACGATCTCCCAAAGTTCAAATTATTTATGTCTTCCATCATGCTTACACCTATTGTCACTCTATCTCAATCCGAGCTTTTCACGAGCTTTCATTCTCCTCCACTCGCTAAGTTCCGCCAATTCTTTTTCATAGACCACTGAGAGTGTAGGATCTCTCATAAAAGCCTCACTAAGAATTTTAGAACTAATAGCAAGAGAATAATAATTTTCCACTCCTCTCTTGAATCCTCTCCCTTTCCTTTCCTGATGCAGAAATCCAGCAGTAACAAGTTCCAGAATAAGATTCCTTGTGGT
This sequence comes from Archaeoglobus sp. UBA234, assembly GCA_002494625.1. Taxonomy (GTDB): domain Archaea; phylum Halobacteriota; class Archaeoglobi; order Archaeoglobales; family Archaeoglobaceae; genus Archaeoglobus_A. Next base: position 99,911 of record DACH01000022.1, on the reverse strand, counting down.
AGGTAGCTCAATTAACTCCCTCTCAAGTAGCTGTCTAAACTCATTCTGTTTATAGTGTATGTCTGTTGAAGTCTGCTTTCTCTTGCCATACAATTCATTAAACAAGACGGCCATCAACACGAGCCTTATTGATTCTGAAAAGCTAAAAACCTTCATCACAAGCTTATCAGTCTGTAAAAGCTTCCATGCTTCTTTTATTAGCTCTAAGGTTAGCTTATCTTCCTCTCTCTTAATTGCAAGTCCAACTGCAAGTCTAAGCATATCCAAGCCATCTCTTACACTTCCCGTCTCGAAGCCGATGGTATCTGATAGGTACCTCAGGGCTTCCTCTTCAACTCCTCCTTCCTGGAATGCCAGCTTGCATCTCTCGGAAAAAATGTTGTAGCATTGTTCAGCGTTATACCTCTCAAAAATTATTGACTTATCTTTTGTGAGGGAGCTTTTTGTTCTTGCATCCTTTATCTTGCTGATAAACATGACATCATTGGTTATCAATGTGCAGGAGAGACCTCTCGTTCTTGAAAAGTAATACAGTAGCGTATCCACATCATGAACTCCTCTCTCACCAAGACGATCTACCTCATCAATACAGACATGGACTCCCCCCTCACACTTCTGTAAAGAGCGTTCAAGAATCGAGAAGTGTTCTCCAAATGATGCCCTTTTCGAGGGTAGGGGCAAATTGAGGTGTCTTAAAATATCTCTCAACAGCTCTAAGACAGTCTGTCCACCTCCACGAAGATAAATAATATGCGACGAGGGAATTTTCTCTTTCTCCATCTCCTTCTCAATAAATCTTTTAACGATGTTGAAAGACATAGTTTTCCCCGTTCCTGGCGGACCCTCAAGAAAAATGGTATCGGAAAGTTTTGTGGATAGTGCAATCTTTACATGCCTCGCAAGCTCTACAATATGGTTTTTTCTGTATAGAGGTTCAGGAGGAATGTACTCATCAGATAAATAATACGACCAGTTTTCTTTTAGAAAAAGATGAATCGCTGAAACCTCCTTCTCTAAGTAGCTGAAAATATCATCTCCCATATTTTATGCCCCCTTACAATTCATACAGTCCACTTTATCATTCATTGCTAATTGAATTATTTAAAATTTTTTATTTCATATTTGAAAGCACATTAGGTTCAACAGTTTTTGAACCTTCATTGTATATGTACATAGCAAGTGTATTGAAGTTGAATTCCAAGGAGTAGGGAAAACAATCAAAAAAACCTGAAGAAAGCGATCGAGAACACACCCTACCTAAGGAAGAAGACGACCATTAACCTGGTGATACACAAAAAAACCAAGAAGGATAAGACTCTTAACAGGTGAATAAAGCTACCACAAGGTGATTAAACAGAGGATACAAACATATAGGTGTTTGAGAACAATTTTTTGTTATCATGAGAAAAATATAAATAATTATGAATAAAGAAAAGAACGAATATTTATAGAGCGATTTATCACGGTTAATTATTATAAATTAATAAAAAACAGCTAAAATTTCTTTATTTAAGAATAACGGTAATTTGGTTATTTATTCTACTAAATAAATATAAATTAAATAAAGCTTAGAAACGGTCTAAAATACTCCAAATCTTTCGAAAAATGGTTGGAAAAATGCTCAATCTATTGAACCCGTTTGGGAATGGGCCCGTCGGGCGATGGTCCCCAGGAAGACAGCATGATAACAACATCTGGTTTCAGCTCTGCTATCTTTTCGTAATTTGGCTCATCCCAGCTTCCGACAACTGGCACATCTGCAAGTTCGGGAAACAGCCCTTGATCGACCTTTTTCTTTGTCTCTGTATCTATGCCCACGATTCTGTCTATCGCTCCTAATGCTCTGAGTTCCTCGGCAGGATTGTCCCACAGAATTACAATTTTCTTAACAGGATATGGCACTTCCACATATCTTCCAGCAGAGTCCTGAACAGTTATCTTGGTCTCTGCTTTCCCGGTCTCTGACTCGCTCATGCACCCGCTTACGGCTATGGCAAGCAATACAGTCACCAAAACTATAGCTCCAAGTCTTAATTTGCTTTTCATGCTTAACACCATGTGTTATTTTCAACCAAAAAGTTGTGAAAATATAACACTAAAAAATTTTTCGATTTAAATTGCTGGAGGTTGTTGTTTAAGAGGGGTGAAATTATTTCGAGATACCACAAAACTAATTCCACCTAAAAAAATTTAAGTAATACAGTATTAAACAAAACTCCATGGATAGCTTATTCAGGAAAGTGATGATTCCGACCGATTTTTCAGATTATTCACTTAAGACAGTGGAGTGCGGGGCTGAATTAAGGGATATCGGGGTTGAAGAAGTAGTTCTATTTCATGCAGGTACTTATGATCCTTTTCTCCTCTCTCTTGCGAGAATGAGTGTTGAGGAGTATGTTGAAAAAATTGGAGTGGAAGCCTCGAAAAAGCTGGACGAGCAGGCTGAAATACTGAGAAACAGAGGAATCTCTGTGAAAACTCTTTTTTCCGCAACATCCAGAGATCCAGCAGAAAAAATTCTTGAGATCGCCGGGGAGGAGAATGTTGACTTAATTCTGATGGGTTCGAGAGGGCTTGGTTGGCTGAAAGGGAAACTGCTGGGTGGGGTTTCTGAATCTGTTGTGAGAAAATCTCGAATACCTGTACTGATAACGAAATTCTCCGTAGTGAAAGAGGCTGGAGAATATTACTGCCAGATTACATTTGAGAGGCTTTTTGACAGGGTTATCGTGGCTCTTGACACATCAGAAGTAAGAAGAGAAGTAGTAGAATTCCTGAAAAGGGTGATTGCAGGTGGAGAGGTTGTTTTAATGCATATTGTTGAAGGAAAAAGCAGTGCTGATATCGAGGCAGACATCAATTCAGCAACCGAAAAGCTTGAAGGGATAAAATCCCGTGTTGGAGGAGGTAGGATTATAATAAAGTGGGGTAATGCTGTTAAAGAGATTCTGAGTGAGTCAGAGGACGCTTCATTGATTGTTATAATGGCAACTGGGAAGAATGGAAGCAGCGAACTCGGTAAAACTGCTGACGCAATCCTCAGACACTCCAAAATACCTGTTCTGGTGTTCAAATAGAGTTTGAAGCACATCAGAAGACATTTAGAAGCATCAAAAAAGTTATATTTCCCATTATCTTTATCTGGAATGCTCGGTACCTGATGTACTTGATGGGGGGTCGTGGCGTAGCCAGGAAGCGCGGCGGGCTCCAGCGGTAATGATGATTGACGGGTCTGCTGATGCGTGATGATCCGTTGGAGCGCTGACCCGAAGAGACCCGCCAGTCGTGGGTTCAAATCCCACCGACCCCATTCCCAAACGGGTTCAATAGATTGAGGTCTTTTCGACAAATACCGACCTCTTTTATTTTGCTCAAACTTTCGAATACTGAAAAACAGAAAAATTCTCAGTTACTCATACCTCAAAGCCTCTATCGGTTCAAGCTTAGAAGCCTTCCAAGCAGGGTAAAGTCCACTCGCTACAGCTGTGAAAACTCCTACAGCGAAACCTTCGGCGATGTAGAGTGCAGTTGATATGTCAAGGATATATTTCGTTGTCAAGCCCATCATGGATACGATGGCAAAACCGCCAGCAATGCTCAGAACTGCTCCAGCAACGCTTCCGACAACTCCGAGAATCAAAGCCTCCATCAGAAAGATCTTCAAGATCGTTTCGCGGTAAGCACCTATAGCTCTCATAACCCCTATCTCTTTCGTTCTCTCAACGGTTGACATCAGCATTATGTTCAGAATGCTCACACCAGCTACGAGAAGCGAGACGGCTGCGATGGCGATCAGGAAGTTGTTCATAGTTGAAAGGGCGTCTTCTATGGTTTCAAGGATTGATTCAAGCTTCATAACTTCTACCTTTTCCTCCCTTTTGTTCACGATGGAGTCAATACTGCTTGCTATCGAATCGATGTAATCAAGACTTTCGGCTTTTACCACTACCATCGAATAATCCTTATCGAAAAGCTTATCGAAATCGTCGACTGAGAGAAAGACAGCATTATCTGGGTTGACGGCGAAGCTTGTTCCCTCCTCTTCAAGTATTCCTGCAATCCTGAACTCAGATCCAGCAATGGTTATCCTATTCCCAACTCTCAAATCTAAATCCTCAGCGAGCGAATAGCCAACAACAACACTTCCCTTGAGCTTTATACCTCCTTCATAAACCTCATACAGCTTTTCAAGGTCATCCTCGCTTATTCCGTAGATTGTCGAGTACGTTTTCCTATCTTTGAAAGAGACTATTTCTTTTTCATCTTTCGCTGGAACAACATACTCGGTGTTTTCGATCTTCCTTATGAGTTCAATGTCATCTTCCTCTATCTCGGTAAACCCCTTTGATTGTTTTGGGTTCACGATTATTGTATCAGCTATATCTTCAAACCTCTCAAGCACGCTCTTCTGCATGCTGTTTCCGAAGATGCCAATAGATGCTACAGCCATAACTCCGATGATGATTCCAACAACAGCAAGTATGCTCCTCGTTTTGGCTCTTTCAAGGTTTCTTCTCGCGAGTTCAGGGTACATGCTGTTCACCCTTACTCTACCCTGCCATCCCTGATTCTCACAACTCTATCAGTGTAATCGGAAAGAGCAGGATCATGAGTGACGAGAACAACAGTGACACTTTTTTCCTCGTTCAGTCTGCTTATAATCTTCATGACATCCCTCCCACTCTTCGTATCCAGGTTGCCTGTGGGCTCATCACAAAGAAGAATTGGCGGATCATTTGCAAGGGCTCTTGCAATAGCAACTCTCTGCTGCTGTCCACCGCTAATTTCATTGGGCTTTCTGTCTCTCAATTCACCAATTCCAACAAGTTTGAGCAGTTCCATCGCCCTCCTTTTCCTTTCACTCAAACCGCGAAAAATCATTGGAAGTTCCACGTTCTCCAAGACTGTTAAGGTTGGAATTAGGTTGTACTGCTGGAAGATGAAACCTATTGAATCTCTCCTGAGTTCTGTAAGTTGTCTGTCGCTCAGCCTTGATGTCTCAACTCCGTTGATGATCACCTCTCCTGTAGTTGGTTTGTCTAAGCAGCCGATCATGTTCAGCAGCGTCGATTTACCACTGCCTGAAGGACCCATTATCGCAACGAACTCTCCCTCTCTGATTTTCATTGTCACTCCATTCAGGGCATGAACCTCGTAAAACTCAGTTTTGTAGATTTTGTGCACATCTGTGAGTTCTATCATGCTTATTCCCTCTTTTTTCGTCTTCTCCATAGGAGTGCGCCAACAATTGCTGCAATTACTGTAGCCACGCCAACAAATAGAAGGATATTTTCTGCAACACTCTGTGGTGGAGTGACAGACCCACCAGAAATCTGATACTCTTTTGTGATGCTAAAGGTCTCGCCAAGCTCATTAGCCCACTCAACGGTCACTTTGGTAATCCTCTCATTGCCGGTTGCCGGGATGCTGAAACTCTCAACATCTGATGGGTCAATGTTGCCCACAAAGTAATCTTTCTTGACATTCCCGAGATCCACATGAACATACACGTTCCTTGCCTCCCCGAAGCCGTTGTTGCTGACATCACCAGAAACGGATATCTCTACAGTAGCGCTTTGAGTTGACGCTCCTGGGGGTCTGAAGGGACCTTGTGGCTGAGCGGAACTTCCTGAACTCTTAACTTCAACTTCAATGTCCACATTCGTGACAGATACAGCGAGCTGGTCGAGCACTTTAACTGTCAAGCTTCTCACAACCTCCCTCACATTGCCGAACTCATCCTCGTAGCTTATTCTAATCTCAAGTGAATCTTCTCCACTCTCATGCGGTGAGTAAAGAATCCTTACAGCTCTACTCTCTCCAGCTTCAAGCTTAGCAATTTCAGCAGCCTCGGAAAATACTCCCTTCGCAGACTCAGCTTCGATTCTTATCGAGTATATCGCATCACTCCTCAAGTTCGTGAGTTCTACCGTGAGTGGTACGGCATCGTAAAGGTAAACGCTGCTGTAGGGCATCGAGATGTTGATGAAAACATCTTTTGACTCTTCAACATCCGGAGCCACCTCCACGACATAGCTGTGATAGTTGTTCCCGTTGTAGAAAGAAATTCGGAACTCGTAACTTTCATTGCCAGCATAGAATTTAAGTTGTGCTTCAGCAAACTGCTCGACTGAAGCGATAAAGATTCTGTCTGGCTCAGAGTCAAATAGAGGTTCGATAATAACCCTTTCTATCTTTATGGGTGATGACACGACGATATTGGCATCATTAACCTCTCCAACTCTGATCTTCCTGTCGAATGAAATCTCAGGCAGTCTCTCTTCAACAAAGATTGTGAAATAGCTTGTGACCGAATGCTCCTTTGAGTTCACTTTAACTTCCACGCTGTGAATTCCGGGACTTACTGCCTTTACTGTGAAGCTCACTTCATGTGATGAGCGAGGAGCAATATAACCAACATCCAGAATTGGGCTGGCGGAGACTCCTGAGCCATCTATTATTATTGATGGCACCTTAATACTTTGATCATTTGGATTGTAGAGTGTCAGCGTAACTTCGGCAAGATCACCAACGAAAAGACCATCTGGATTCACCTCTACATTTTGAACGGCTATACTTCCAGTCTCTGCCTCCTGTGCTGAAGTTGTGGCAGTTAGTATCAGAACTGCCGTGATAGCTGTAATCACCTTCAAAAACCTTTTTAGCTCAATCTTTTGCTTATCCCCACACCTCATAGTGGTTTAGATGGCAGAAAGGTTATTTAAGCGGGATGAAGGAAAAATGTGCATTTCAAGTCCATTTTGAGGATGTTATTCAAAGAGGACTTTGAATATGGATCTCAAATCCATCTTCTTTATAAATATCATCGCAAACTAAACTTTATGCCATCAAATATTCCAGTCCAGCTCAGAATGCCACCCATAGAATTTTTCGCTGTCGAATTAGCCTATTCAGGCATAGTCGTGTTCCTCTGTCTCCTCATATATTTTAAAACAAGGGAGATTTACGAACTATCAAAGTACAAGGGCATATACCATTTTAGGAACGCTTTTCTCTTTCTTTCACTTGCTTATTTTGTAAGATTCATCTTAGCAAGCTTTGCCTTCTCAACCCAACTTTTCGATGACAAAATTGAGATCTCTTCCGGTGAGTTGTTTGTTGTTAGGTCGCTTATTTTATTTTTAACTTACTTTAGTTTTATGGCAATATTCTCCTTAGCCTACAGCCTAGTGTGGAAAAGGATCGAGTCAGGGATTTTGCAGCATGATGCAGTACTCCACATAATTGCTTTGAGCTTGTTGACTCTCATCTTCCTGACGAGGTCGCACCATCTCTTCATCCTGTCTCACGTAGCTTTACTGACAATTCTTGTTCTAACAGCCACCATAAACTACAGAAGTTCTGAGAAAAGGAAGCCATTCATCTCTCAAATCTACATCATCTATTTCCTGCTGTTTGCTTTCTGGATAGTGAACATAGCCTTTATCCCGCTCAGATACCTTCAGCCTGAGCTGAAAATACCGCTCTATGCAGCATCCGTCCTCATTATGTCTTTGATTGCATACAAAGTTGTCAGGACTGTATCATGAGGGGTTGTGATGAGGAGCAGAAAGAGAGACCGTCTTGAGATAATCTATGACATCCTGAGAATTATAAGAGAGCACAACAACTCCATTTTGCCAACTCCTCTTCTGCGTTATTCCAATCTCTCGTCCCAGAGCTTTAACGAATATTTGAACGAACTCGTTGAAAAGGGGTTTATTCGAGAAGTTTACGATAAAAAAGGTAGAAAATATCTATCTCTTACGGATAAGGGCTTCAGGTATCTTGAAAAATATAAAAAGATAATCGAGTTTATCGACGAGTTTGGATTGTAGCCCATGTGATGGAGGTTCCCTTCTCTATTTCTGTCGTTCAGTCATCCCCTTTAGTAATTTAAATTGCTCTGACACAATTTTTTGTCTCAATCTAAGTCAATCTAAGCTTGGTGTATCTGAAAACGGAATATAATGATAGAAAAACATCTGGGATTTCTCAACACCATAAAAACACCATAGCAAAGATTAAACAGGAGATAAACCTCACATATACCTTAAGTAGGAAAGAGGGAAGATAAAGTCATAGAACCCTGAATTGTGTCTGCGTATGAAGCAACATCAGAAATCTTCAAAGACACCAAGAAAATCTCCAAGACTCCCTATATATGGGCAATGAGACTCCCCTGGGACTAAAGCTAAAACCTATTAAACTCTTCAAGAAACTCGTAGAGTTCAAACCTTTAATCTACAAAGCTAAACTTAATCAAAGCAATTAAAAGTGGACCGGGCATCTAATGGGGAAGATTATGAAAGAGATTCTCGAAGAAGATTAGCTTGTAATTATGAGCGTTGGTAAAATGATAGAGATAGTCATATCTAAAAATGAAATCCCGATAGAGACTAACTGGGGAGATATGGTTTTACATCATCGATAACCATGATGAACTTGCCGGGATATGGATGAAGTTTTACTAAGGCAACGAAGATCCAGATTTATAGTCAAGTACAGAGCTGATTAACATCTGGCAGTAAGAAAGACCAGTAATAAATATCTGGTTGCAGTTTACAAAGAACCTTAGAACGATGGTTTTGCAAGTGGCTATGCCATGGCGTGCCATCATGAAGTGATGGGCATATAATTACTGCTTACATAACTAAAAAGGTAGATAAAATATTGAGGAGAAGAAGAGTATGGCAGAATAAAAAGGATGTGGATGGCAATCGAGCTTGAAGACATAAAGAAATATAAAACACCTTAAGCCAAAGAGGTTTGTGTCGGTTGACATCTTAGAGAATAACCTATTAAAATTTATAACATCATTGTTTATGTAAACTATTATCCATCCATCATTATAATAATAACAATCCTTATATATCTTTTACCCTATCCTGAATTAAATGACACTTAAGTCAAAGATAAATGGAATCGAACTTGGCGATCACCTTTGCTTGGTATACGATAATGAGAAGGACAAGCTCTATACAACCATTCTTTTCATAATAGATGGATTAAAAAAGGAAGAACTCGTCTTCGTTCTGAACGAGGATGAGGAAGAAATCATCAGGATTCTTGGTGAAATCATAGATGTAAGGAGGTTCATCGAAAAAGAGCAACTCATTTTCCTTTCCAAGGAAGAAATCTATCTAAAAGACGGATTCTTTGATGCTAACAAAATGCTCGAAACAATTGCAGAACTGGATGAGAAAGCTTTGATAGAGGGCTATAAAGGTCTGAGAGTAGTTGGAAATGCGAACTGGGTTCTCACACATCCAAAGCTTGAGAGCTTTCTTGAGTTCGAGGCTAAGCTTAACAAGCTCCTTCCTCTAACGAAAAGCATCTTCCTCTGTCTCTTCGATGAAAGAAAGTTCAACCCCGGTCTGTTGCTGAGAATCCTCCAAGTTCACCCAAAATTGATCTCGGGAAAGGAAGTTCGAGAAAACCTCAACTATCTCCCTCCGGACAAGTTTTTAAAGAAACTGAAAGCAGGAAATGCGACCCTCAAAAAGCTAATCGACCGAAAGCTGATGATAGAGTTTGAGGAAATGGAGGAGAAATTCAGGATGTTATTTGAATCCTCATTTGAAGCGGTGATGATCTTCAAAGGAGACAGGCTTATTGCTTGCAATCCCAAGGCAATAGAGCTTTTTGGCTTTAAAGATTTTCAACAGTTACTCGGCAAAAGAATTTACGATCTTTTTAAAGAGAATTCTCTTGAATACAGAGTGAATGCAGCAAGTAGAGGTGAACCCCAATTCTTTGAGCTGGGCTTTTTCAGAACTGATGGAGATAAAATTGATTTGGAAGTAAGTCTTACAAAAGTATCTGACAAGCTAATGATGATAGCAAGAGATATAACAGAAAGGAAGAAGATGGAAGAGGAACTTAGGGAGAGGGAAGAGCGTTACAGGTTGCTCGTTGACTCTTCAATCGATGCTATAATAACCATTAACAGCAAGGCTGAGATTCTTACATGGAACAGGGGTGCCGAAAAAATTTTTGGTTATAGGGCTGAGGAAGTTATTGGAAAACCTCTGACAATACTCATACCAGAAAGATTTCGAGAGAGATTCAGGAAGAGATTCAACCAAATTTATTCCGTTTTTAAATCTGAGTTCGAATATCCCATAGGAAGGTACATGGAGACAATTGGATTAAGAAAGAATGGAGAAGAATTTCCGGCAGAGATGAGCTACTACATCTGGAGAAGCGGAGATAAGATATTTTTCACATCCATTGTCCGCGACATTTCTGAGAGGAATAGGTTAGAGCAATCCCTTCGAGAAAGTGAGAAAAAATACAGAGAACTCTGGGAAAATGCCGGAGATGTCCTCTTTATAATCGATCTCGAAGGAAATTTCTTAGAAGCGAACAGGACAGCAAGGGAGCTATTTGGCTATAATAAAGAAGAGGTCAAAAAGCTTAACTTGAGAGATGTTGTGGATGAAAACTATCTTCCCGTGATTTATCAGGAAATAGAAAAGATAATCAACTCAAAAAGGTCTGAAATTCTAAATTTAGAAGTTTTATGCTATACTAAGGATGGAAAAGCTGTCTGGATGGAATCAAGAGCTAAACCGATTATCGACAAAGGAAGGATTATTGCAATACAGGGAATAGCAAGGGATATAACTGAAAGAAAGAAAATGGAAGAAGCGATAAAGGAGAGTGAAGAAAAGTTCAGAGCTCTTGCAGAAAAATCATTGGTTGGGATATATTTAATCCAAGACGGGGTTTTCAAGTATGTTAATCCCAAGATGGCTGAGCTCTGGGGCTACAGCGTTGATGAACTAATCGGCAGAAATCCTTTGGAGTTTATCCATCCCGAAGATAAAGAAATCGTCAAAAGAAACATTGAGAAGAGAATAAAAGGAGAGGCTGATTCGATACACTACAGACTGAGAATGGTTAGAAAGGACGGCTCAATCAGAATAAATGAGGTCTATGGATCGAGAACCTTTTATAGTGGAAAACCAGCGGTCTTGGGGACGCTTGTAGACATAACAGATGAGGAGAGACGCAGAAAAAAGCTGGAGGAATATAAGAGATTCTATCAAAACGCTCAGGACCTGTTTTTTATACTGGATGGGAAAGGCAGGTTTGTAGACATCAACCCGAAGTATGCTGAAATGCTTGGATACAGCAAAGAGGAGCTAATCGGACATACGGCGAGAAAGCTGATTGATCCAGACGAGCTGGATAGGGTCAGGGAGAATTTCAAGAAAGTAATGCGAGGACAGTCAGTGAGATATGAGGCGAAGGCTGTTGCAAAGGATGGTAGGGTTTATGTTATGGATGTGACAATCTGGCCTGTTTTTAACAAAGGCAAAGTTGTGGGTGCAGAGGGAATCTTGAGGGATGTGACCGAATATATCAGATTGAACAAACTCTTGAATGCGATAAACAACATAAATAAAATTATTGTTCGGGAGAAGGATAGGTTGAAGCTCATAAACAAAGCATCGAACGAACTAATGGCTCTTGGATACTTCACATGCTGGATAGGGATAAGGGATGGAGATAATCTAATAACGACTTCAGATATACTCAAAACCTTAGAGCTTAAAGATTATAGAACTAAGGACAAAAAGAACGCAAACTGCGTGATAAAAGCTATGGAAAATAAAACTATCAGTTTCAGAGAGGGAGATAACATAGAATGCAGTAGATGTGAGTTCTATGAGAAGCATAAGGGGCTGAAAAGGTATGCTATTCCGATGATTGTTGATGGCGAGGACAAAGGAGGGATCGTGGTTTATTCAGCAGTAAATTTACCGGAAGACGAGATTGATTTACTCAAGATACTGGCAAACGATCTTGCATTTGCAATAAAATCCATCGAAGTGGAGAACGAGAAGTTAAGGGCTCTTGAGCAGATAGAAAAGAACATAGAAAACTATGCCATACTCATTGATCACATAAGAAACCCCCTCGCGATAATCTCAGGAATTGCGGAGACTAAGCTTGATAAAGATGGGTTTGAGGAAGAGAAGGAAATAATCATGAAGTCAGTAGAGAAAATAGAGGATGTTGTGGAAAGACTCGATAAGGGATGGCTCGAATCTGAAGAGATAAGAAAGTTCTTAAGAAGGGGGTTAAATGAAAGAAGAAGCTAAACTGGTTGGAAATGGGAGGATTCTGATCGTTGAAGATGACGATAGTATAGTGGAAATCCTTAGCCTGATGCTCTCAGACTACGATTTCGTTATAGCAAAAGATGGTGGAAAGGCTGTGCAGCTTTACAAGATCTACAAACCAGATGTGGTGTTGATGGACTTAGTACTCCCTGTGATGAACGGAATAGAAGCAACAAAGAAGATTCTCGAAACAGATCCGGATGCAAAGATCATTGGTGTCACGGCTTTTGGAAGGAAGTTGGGAAAGGATCTGCTCGAAGCAGGAGCTCTCGAAATCATGATCAAACCCTTCAGAAAAAAAGATCTGGTTGGAGTTGTTGAAAAGTATCTCAACAGGTAAGATTTTCCTGTTTGAATGGGAATCTAAAATTTTAATGTCTCTTTAATAACGCAAGAAGTAAAACAAAAATGAACTCGAGTAAGAATGTACAAAGATATTTCTATTATTTTATCCACTGTAAATCTATGAGTATTAGATCTACAGAATTACCTGGAATTGGAACAAAATACGAACTTGAAACAGAAAAGGGAGATAAAGTTGCAATAGTTTTTATGGATCCTGGACGTATTCAGCTATATATTCTTGAAAAAGAAAGTGAGACTCCAGTAGCTGCTGAACTGAATGCCTGGGAGGCAAGAAGGATTGGAAGCATTCTAACCGGAGCCATCATCGAAGCAGAAAGGGAAGCAGTTGAAATAGCATTTTCAGCATTGTCTGACCTCAGAATAAGTATACATACTTACATAATAGGCAAAAATCTTGCTGGCAAATCCATAGGAGAACTTGCAATAAGGAAAATGACTGGTGTAACAATAATAGCAGTCTCCAGAAAGGGCAAAAATGTGATTAACCCCCCTCCCTCGTTCTCATTCGAAGAAGGAGATGTGGTGGTTGCAATTGGAGAACATGATCAACTAAAAACCTTTGAGAGTGAAGTTTTGGGGGTTTAAATGGAGCAGATTGCTCTGGCATTATTTACGTGCCTCATTCTTGCAGTGATATCAAAGAGTTTATCTTTACCCCCAATACCTTTCTACATACTTGCTGGTATTTTTCTTGGTAATAGTGGTTTAAAGATCATCGGTGCAGATGAGGTTTTTCATTTTCTTAGTCAGTTAGGTTTGATATTCCTTCTGTTTTACATAGGACTTGAGCTGAAGCCTGAACGAATTAGGAGTAGAGGTTCTGCATTTCTGATTGCTGGCTTCATTGATTTGAATATAAACCTGCTGCTCGGGTTCTTTGCCGCTTTAGCTATTGGTTTCAGCTACTATGAAGCATTTGTTGTTGCATCAGCGTTCTATATCAGTAGTTCTGCAATGGTGATAGCTTCTTTAATTGAGAACAAAAAGTTGATTTTACCAGAGTCAGAAACAGCAGTCTGGTTGATGATTTTTGAAGACATAGTTCTCGTATTTCTAATTTTTATCATATCAACAGAAATGCAACATCCTTTCGTCCTCATCCTGAAGGTAATAGCCGTTGTTTGCTTGCTCTTTGCAATCGTGAAAATTTTAAAACGAGCTTTGCTAAAACTTCTACAGAGGGATGATGAACTTCCAGTGATACTGACATTTTCAGCAGTTCTATTCGCAGTATTCATTTCGAAATATCTTGACATTCCTGAGGTTCTTACTGTAATCGCTCTCGGGTCGGCTCTTTCCACAACCAATCCAAAAGCATTTGAGAGAATTTCCAGGCCATTTAAGGATGTTTTTCTTGTTCTTTTCTTTTTCTTCTTTGGGATCTCCATTGAATTTTCTGGAAATCTGTCTTTGATGCAAGCATTGGTTATCAGCTTTGTAGCCATCATAAGCAAGCTTTTTTCCGGATTTCTTGTGGGCAGAGCAGTACATGGTTCATATTCTTCCGGGATTGAAATAGGAACAAATATCATTGCAAGGGGAGAGTTCTCAATAGCTATTGCAGCTATTTATGGCTCTGGAATCGTTTCTGCCACTGTGACAGCAATGGTCATTTTAACCTCAATTGTTGGATCATTCATGGCTAAATACAGCTCGAAGATTAAGGCAGGTTTAGCCAGACATTTTAAGTCCTAAATTCTTAGTAAAATATTTCTAAACCCCTCCTTAGGGCACCGCATGTATTTCTCTGTTTCTGTTGCTTACCATTTCTGGATCTGCAGTAAGTCTTGGGATAGTCGCAGATTAAATTCTGCAAATATCTTGAAATATGGGTCTGTTTAACCTAAATTTTAAAATCAAGGAATAGATGCATCTCTTTTGACTTTCCATCTCTGAAAACTCTCGACTCTTTTCTTTGACATAATTACTTGAATTTATATTCATTGTTTTCCTGGATTTTTTGGTTATCAGGTATTGCTCGGAATTATTACAGAGTTTCTAAACTAACCCTGTTCTCACAACCTCAAACTCTCAACCAAAATCTTTTCGAAATCTTTATCTTATTTCCCACCATTTGAAGGTTAATGCCGGATGGAGAATCAAAATCTGGTAGAATCGAACTTCTTTTGATTCCCATAGTTATAATTGCTTTTCTATTCAGGTTTCAAAATTTCGGAAGGGTATTTGCTTCAGATTCAGTGATATTCAATGGATATGATTCTTACTATCACATGAGGCTTGTAGAGGTGATTGTGAAAGCTGGAGAGAGAATCACCTTTGACAGCTATCTCAACTATCCTTATGGTTTAAAAATAAGCTGGCTTCCACTTTATCACTATATTCTCTCCTTACCCAGTTTTATCGGTTTCTCTGCAACCGAATTTTTTGCTGCACTCCTGCCCCCTCTGACTGGGGTTGTATCTGTATTCGCAATATATTTTATAGCAAAGGAAATCACATCCAACAGATATATTGCAATTATTTCTGCCTTTCTGGCAGCAGGCATTCCCAAACTCGTCTCCCTATCTGTGGTTGGAAATTCAGATTATCATAGCTGGAATCTCACCTTCTTTCTTCTCTCCGTTTATTTCTTTTTCAGGGCACTTAATACAGAAAATGAAAAAAAGTATATTCTATTTCTTACTTCTGGTGTCTCCTTAGCTGTTTTGGCAGCATCCTGGCTTGGTGGGAGTATTTACACCGGGGTATTAGCCCTGATAGCAGCGATAGCAGTTAAAAACAGAGAGATTGGTTTTAAAGAAAACACCCTTGTATTTGCCCCCCCTCTGTTAACCTCTTTTTTGCTTCCTTTCGTGTTTCCCATCAAGGTTTCAGGAATTTTTATTCCCTTCTTGGGAATATGGATGTATCTCATCGTAACAGAGGCTTTCTGTAATTTTTCAGAGAGGTTTGCCTCCAGAAAACTTGAAAAATCAATTAAAACAAAGAAAAATAAAGGAAATTTAAAAACTGAAGATATTTTGCCTGTGGATAGACACAGATTCATCGCCATGCTTTCAGTAACACTTCTATCTCTCTTGGCTGCAGGAGCTCTTTATATCACAGGAGTTCAGATTGTAAGGAGTGGCATTAACTACATCCTTGGATTTAATCCTTATCTATCAACGATAGCTGAAGCAAGGAGTTTTATGCTCCCTCTCATTGTTCTGGAAACAGGGATCTTTACATTCCTTGTCTCAATCCCTGCTGCTCTCCTTTACATTCTTAAAAAGGAAAGCAGGTATGAGGAATTAACTTTCTGGCTAATCCCCTCCTTAGTCCTCACACTTTTTCAGATAAGGTTCAGTGAGATTCTGATACCATTGCTCATCATCTATGCCTCTTACGGGATCTGCCATATTCTCCAGGCATCCAATCTCCCTGTCTTTGGGGAGAGAATGGAAAGAAAAAGGAAAAAAAGGAAAGAAAAGAAGGTTGAAACAATCTGGGGGACAACAGAAATAGCTTATTCTCTTGTGGTAATACTGTTCATATCTTCTACAGGCTTCTTCTTCTCCTTGGAGGATTTTGACATCAGTGAAAACTGGGTCTCTGCGTTGAAAGAACTTGGGGAAATCTCTCCAGAAACCTCCTACTACCTTAACCCCTCACAAAAGCCGGAATACAGTGTTCTGAGCTGGTGGGATTATGGAAACTGGATCCTGTATATAGCCAAAAGACCTGTGGTATGCAACAACTTTCAGGCAGGGGCAAAGGATGCAGCCCTCTTCTTTGTCTCGGACAACGAGAGCAGTGCAATTGAAATTCTCAGGAAGAGGGGGGTGAAATATATTATAACTGATGACAAAATGATGCTCGGAAATGAAACCTTCAGAGGTAAGTTTCAGGCTATAATGAAGATAGCTGGTATAGATGTGAGGGAAGAACAGAAAATTCTTGAGATATATCAGAAGTCAATCTTCTACAAACTCCATGTTGAGGAGGGGAAGGATATTAAGAATATAAAGCTTATATCAAAGCATGGGGATGTGAAGGTTTTTGAGTTTATGGGATGAACTGGAATGTACTCTACGCTATGAACTGGCTATAGTATATCTGCAAAACCCTTAAATACCACACGGCTTTAATGCTGTGAAGGTGGTAGTATGGCACGAAAACCAGCAAGGATGTTCAGAAGACTCGAAAGACCTCTCACAAAAAGACAGTTCGTTGATGGAGCACCCGGTATTAGAGTAAGACAGTTTGATATGGGCAATAAGACTGCAAGCTTCCCTGTAAAGCTCACATTAGTTGCAAAGGAGGCAGTTCAGATAAGAGATACTGCGCTTGAGGCTGCAAGGATAGCTGCCAACAAGTTTGCTGCAAGAAGACTCGGAAGCTCAAATTACTACCTCAAGCTCAGAATCTATCCACATCACATACTCAGGGAGCACAAAATGGCAGTTGGAGCAGGAGCAGACAGAATATCACAGGGGATGAGGATGGCATATGGCAGACCGGTTGGAAACGCTGCACGGGTATTCAAGGGAACAAAAATTATGAGCATATGGGTCAAGCCTGAAGGGTTTGAAGTTGGCAAAAATGCCCTCAAAAGGGCAGCTCACAAGCTTCCAACTCCCGCCCAGATTGTTGTTGAAGAGGGTGCTGAGTTACTGAAGGGGAAGGTTTGATTTTTCTTAGTTTTTAACTTGCTTTTCATCTTCTGTTTTTCATGGATCAGATTGTGGGAAACAAAGGAAGTAATCTGCCCCTACAGAATCCATTTTAGGTGTATTTTTGAACTTTTTTCAAAACTGTTTTAAATCTCTTCACAGCACTTCGGATATTCAGAGCTTCAGAGCGTGAAATCTATGAGAATCGACAACTTCAAAATACTGCTCACCTTCAGACTTTCTGGATTGAGGACAAGGAGGATTTTTACACCTTATGGCGAAGTAATAATCGGAAGAAAGGGTAGAGACACCTTTTCAGCAACAATCTGCTTTAAATCTCTCGAACTTGCGGCTAAAAGGCTTAAGTACAAGCTCCAGAAACAGAACTTCATCATCTACGAAAAAGTTTCAGAACCATCTGAGATTGTAGAAATACCGAAAATAACCTTATGTACTCCAGAACAGTTCATAGAGTACTTCAAAAGCAGATTTAAATTTGCTGTGAGCGTTCAGGAGATTCTGGAGTATGATATAACGGAAAGGTTTATGGATAGCTTTGAAGATAAGAGAGAAGCTCTGGCAATTCTCAACTCAATGTATTTGCTTTATCTTTACAGGGAATTTCCTGAAGTCTTTATTCACACAAAGGATTCGAGGATGAGAATGGAGCTTGAGCCTGATATACCAATGCTTGAAGAAGTCAAGAACATGGGATATGCCTTTTCACATCCGAAAACGAAACATCCGAAGGTGAGAATGAACTATCTGAACGATGATGGCAGAGAGATAGCAAGAAATGTGTTTGTACACAGACTGAAAAATAGTGAGAGACAGCTGAAGAATCTTATTGAGAAAACAGGAAGAAGGAAGGTCTTCCTGATTGCTTTGGGAACCCTGAAAAAGGGAGAAATGAGCCTTGACATCAGGGAGCCGGTTTATCTTCCTCTAAGGGATGAATCAGTTCAGACGATTATTCCAAAACTTTACCTTTCAGATGAGACTCTCTTTAAGGAGCTGAGGGATGTTCAGAGTCCTTTGCAGCTTATCTCGAGGTTTCTTACCACATTCGTGATATATGACGATGCTATCAGTTTTTTCAGAGAGCTTGAGAAAATTGGACTGGCAATAAAGGTAAGGATATTCTCAAAATGGGGTGTGGAGGTGGGAGAAATATACAGAGCACCTCCAGAGCTAGCAGAGTATCTCATGGATGTTTGCTACTTTGACATCAGTGATGATCTTGTGAAGGAGTTCATGAATAACTTCTCAAACCTCTTCCTTCAATCTGTTGGTGGTGTCGCTGGAGAAAGAATGTTGAACGAATTGTTTATGGGAATAGACATGGAACTGGTAGAATTTACAGAAAAAAATTCGAATATAAGGTTGGCTGAACTGATAGCAGAGGTTCTTGGGGTATAATTAAATTGGTGTAATGAGAGACTCAGATGAAGAGTTTGACCTTAACCTCTTTAAAATCTCTGTAATGTTCAACTATCTCCTTTCCCTCAACGAAAGGAATACCTTTTTCCTCTGCATATTGAAATGCTCTGTCCTTTGAAAGCGCTTTTCCTGTTTCAGCATCGAGCATCTCACATATTGCAACTGCTGGAGAAACTCCAGCCATTTCTGCAAGAGCAACACTGAGTTCTGTCTGTCCCACTCTGTCGTATGTCAGATTTATGGCTGCTCTCAAAACAGCAACATGACCTGGAGAGCGGAACTCACTTGCCAGATCAAAATCTCCATTGGTCATCACCATGTCAACTACTTCTCCAAGTCTTCTTATTGTCGTTGCTCTGTCAATGTCTGTTATTCCGGTAAAAGTATCACGATGATTGACCCAAAGTGCAAAGGATGACCTGGAATCGTACTTTATATCATTTCCTCTGCTCAGGGGGAGAAGCTCCGGGAACTTCTCACTTGCAGCCCTCAATATATCCTGCATGAAGGGGATGCTGAGCTTATCTGCAGCTAAGGGATGGAGAGCGACACAGATCAACCCGCCCCCGTCTATCCTCATCATTGCAACATCCTGGGGTGTGACATTGACTGCTGGAATTGCAATGTCTGTCTCACCCTCCCTGTGGTCGAAATCATAGAGCAGTACAGGTTCGCCCCTTCTGAAAGCCTTTAAAGCCTCATCAATCATAGAAACACCTCCACTTCTACAAAGTCTCCATTCTCGAGTTTCATCTTTTCTCGCAGTTTTACAGGGGAAATTACTTCAAGTACATCCTTTGGATAGTGGGTTCTCTGTGGAAGTACAACAGCTCCTTCATATCCACCAATCCTGCACTTGAAAGCCTTAACCTCCCCGAATGTTCTGTCTTCAGTCTTGAAGCCTGATATCAAAATACCTTCCTCCTCGTCAATTCTCCTCCTAAGGTATGCCTGCTCCTTTGGGAGCTTCAGGTTGAGAGTGCCAGGGAAAGGGTCGAAGCCAAGCTTCTCCCTGAACTGTTTTCGATATCCCTCAAGCGAAACGTAGTATCTTCCCTCTCCAACACCGCTCATAACCTTTCCGCGGATGAAAATCTCCTCAACACCTTCGAAAATCTTTTTGTAATCCAGATATTCACGATAGAGTACCTTCTCTCCCTCCTCTGTTATCACTATGTACTGACCATCCTTTTCGAGGGTCCTCAAGATATAACCAGCCTCTTCAAGCTCCTTGAGCTTCCTTGCAGCAGTTTGAAAACTCTGATCAATTTTTTCGGCAAGCTCCTTTGAGCTGAGCTTGACAACCCTCTTGTGTGCATCCATCAGTGCCAACTGCTTGAGTATCGACAACATCTCAGTATCGAGATGTTTCTCAGAAACCATATAAATTTTTTGGAAGCTTCTCAAAAATGTTAAGATTAATCATGCTCTTTATTAATCCAGAAAATTAATATTCAATTCTCTCTCAGGATAAAAAATGCGAAATTTCACATACTTAATTTTATCTCTGACAGTACTGTGCTGGGCGTGGGCTTTTCCCGCTATAAAAGTAGCTGTTAAAGAGCTAAATCCAGTAGATCTGACTTTTCTCAGATTTCTCATCGCAGATGTTTTTCTTGCAGCATACATTATCAAAAAAAGAGCTTTTCTAAGGATAAGTGAAATTCCGGAGGTTGCAGCTCTTGGGATTACTGGGATAACCTTATACCATATATCTCTTAATTTTGGAGAGATTTATATCTCTTCAGGAATGGCAAGTCTGATTATTTCCACCGCTCCTGCCTTCATTTTCATTGCATCGGTGATTTTTTTGAAAGAAAAACCATACCCTGAGAAGATTATTGGAACCTTTCTTGCCCTTTTCGGTGTTTTTGTTATAATTATCGGCTCAAAACAGATTACAGCCTTTGAGATAGTAGGTGTGGTTGCAGTTTTTGCTGCATCTCTTTCAGCAACTTTCTACACAGTTTATGGAAAATCTCTTTTTTCAAAGCACGACCCTCTCGTTCTAACATCATACGCGATAATCTTGGCAACCTTACCTCTACCGTTAATAACGAGCTGGAAATTCTCAGTATCTCTGGAAACACTTCTGGCTGTCATCTTTCTTGCGGTTTTCTCGACTGTTGTTGGTTACATGGGATGGTACTATGTGCTGAATAAGATGGAAGCCTCAAAAGCTGCAGTCTTTCTTCAGGTAATTCCTGTGATTTCAATAGTCACGGGAGTTATGTTACTAAGTGAAAGGATTGACTTCTCCTTTACACTTGGCACGGCTCTTGTTTTGCTGGGTGTCTATCTCGTAAACAGAAAATAGTTTTAGCTTATCAAAATTACATTGGAGAAAATCTGAGTTTGCAGGACAGTTATTTTAAATTTCAAAAAATTTAAATACAGAGTAGTTATAATATATATGTTAGTTTTTAATAGTGAAATTTTTTAATCAGGAGGTGCAGATGACATCCGATGATGTTCTTCAACGGTTAAAAAGGTATGAAAGATTCTTCCAGCAAGCAGATGATCTCTTCTTCATACTTGATAAGGAGGGACGATTTGTCGAAATAAACCCAAAGTTTGCTGAACTCCTTGGGTACGAAACATCTGAGCTTCTTGGCAGGACTTCGAGAATGCTTGTTCACAATGACGACCTTGAAAGGCTGAGAGAATTTTTCAGAGATATAAAAGCAGGCAAAACATTAAGAGCGGAGTTCAGAGGTGTAACAAAAGATGGAAAGACAATCTGGTTTGAAATCGTTGAATGGCTATCTGAGACTGGGGAGATAGAGGGAATTGCAAGGGATATTACAGAGAGGAAAGTTGCTGAAAGCAGAATAAATCATCTTAATCTTGTTCTCAGAGCAATCAGGAATGTGAATCAGCTGATTACAAGGGAAAGGAATAGACACCGACTGCTTCAGAGAGCATGTGAGTTACTGACCGAGAATGGGTATTCCAAAGCATGGATCGCACTGCTTGATGGGAAGAGAGTTCTAAGATTCTATCATTCCGGGCTGAAAGCCCATGAAGAGGAAATCAGAAAAATAGAAAAAATTAAAACGATTGATGAGCTCAAATGTGGTCAACTTGCCTTCAAAGATGGTCTTGCTGTTATAGATAATATATCTGAATGCTCTGACTGTCCAATTTTTGATAAAGAAGAAAGAAAGAGAGCTATTGCCTGCAGAATTGAGTATGCAGGGAGAGTTTATGGCGTCATATCGGTAACAGTATTGGAGGAATTCATCCACCAAGTGGAAGAACAGGAATTGCTGAGGGAGGTTTCGGGAGACCTCGCCTTTGCTCTTTACTCCATTGAACTTGAAGAGGAAAGAAAAAGGGCGGAAAATATGCTTGTAGAGAGCGAAGAAAAATTCAGGAAGATGTTTGAGCTCTCTCCTGATTTCTTAGCCATTGTTGATAAAGAGGGCAACTTCATCGAGATAAATCCCGCCATGAAGAGCATTGGAGCTGAAAAGGGCAGAAATATTTTCGATGTTTTTCCAGAAAATATTGCTGAAAAGAGATTAGAATATCTGAAAAGCGGTAAAACTGTAGCATTTGAGGATGAGATTGATGGGATGTATTTCTTCAACACAATCGCTCCTGTAACTCTTTCTGGTGTGGAGAGATACCTCATGATCTCAAGGGATGTTACGGGTTACATAAGAATTAACAGGTTGTTGAGAACGATAAACAGAGTAAATAATCTTTTTGTAAGAGAAAAGGATAAAAAAAGCCTTCTTGAAAAATCCTGCAGGGAAATATCTTCTTTGAGTAATCACTACTCTGTCTGGATCGGACTGGGAGAGAAGGAGGTTGAGGAGATATCGCACCAAGGTTTGAGATCTCATCCATCGATATTGAGAGTTGAGGAACATCCCTGCCATGTGGAGGCGTTAAACCTTAGAGATGCAATAAGAATGTACAGGGAGAAGAGAAAGGTAAAATGCCCCTATTATCCATCATTTGAAAACATCAGCTGCCTGGTAGTGCCAATGGTGGTCGATGGTACGATAAAGGGTTTTTTGGATATCCATACAACTGACAAACTACCACCCGGAGATGAAGTTGAGCTAATTAAGACCCTTGCATCAGATCTTGCCTTTGCCATAAGGGCTATTGAAATCGATAATCAGCGAAAACTGGCTTTCAGACAGATTGATAGAAATCTAGAGGCTATGGCGATTTTGATAGATCACATAAGAAACCCCCTGTCAGTCATAACGGGAATCACAGAGCTGAGGGTAGAGGATGAAGAGGCGAGAAAAGTAATATCTGAAATGGTGGCAAAGATTGAAGAAACGATAAAAAGGCTCGATAGAGGATGGATTGAATCGGAGGAAATAAGGAATTTCCTGAGGAAAAGTCTGGAAAAAGGGTGAGGAGATACTTAGAGAATTATTCGAGAATTAAGCTGGAGAGTTTGAAATTTTAAGAGGTTAAAATTTTAAGAAATCAGGAAAATCCCTCTAAGAAAGCTCTCACATTTTTCCCGAGAACAGAGGTCACATATCCCCCTTCAAGAGCAGCATATCTTCTTCCCTCACATTTTTCTTCTGCAAACTCTTTAATAATCTCTCCTATTTCTGTATAATCTTCTGTTTCAAGATAGCTACCCCAGTCTCCCCTGTGCTTGTCAAATCCTGCTGAAACCGCGATTATATCAAATTCTTCTCCTTCAAGAAATTCAGCGATACTCTCAACTTCGGCACTTGGCATGTGGAAGTATTTAACAGAAGAATCATTCTGAAAGGTGTTAGCAGTTCCATCTCCATAATGAAGGTCAAAATCAACAATTACAGCCCTGTTTATCTTTTCATTAGCTAAAAGTTTTCTGACCGAAACCGCAATGTTGTTGAAGTAGCAGAAACCCCATGAACTATCCGGACTTGCGTGATGTCCGGGAGGTCTTATGAGGGCAAAAGCGGGCTCCCTGAAAGCAATCTCAGAAGCCATGATTGTTGCTCCTGCGGCGAGAAGGGCGAGTTCGTAAATCCTGTACATCGATCTGACAAATTCAAGATGCTGGGGTGTGTGAACGAGCAAAATGTCATCATCTGAGGCTTTTTCAGCCTTCACGAACCCATAATCTTGGGTTTCCATCAGAATTGACTCAAGTCTGCCCGCTGATGCTGCAGGATCAGATGTGTAAACCTCAAAAAACCTCTCATCGAAGACTATTTTCATAATTACTGCTACTGAAATGGAAATAAATTCCTTTCCCTTCAGCTACCTGAACTCCTCTTTAAAAAGGTCTTTTCTGAAATCCTCTAAGAAAGGATATTCTTTCCTGATTTTCTCGACTTCTTCTGTATCTATTTCCGCCATTATTATCTCCTGTCTATCTCCTGCCTCAACAAGCACATTGCCCCAGGGATCAACGATCATCGAATGCCCCGGATACTTATCCTCTCCCTCAGCACAGTTAGCACCAAGAACATAACACTGGTTCTCTATAGCTCTTGCTCTCAGAAGAACTCTCCAGTGATTTATTCTTTCTTCAGGGAACTCTGCAGGGACAGCAATAATCTCTGCTCCTTTTTTTGCAAGATACCTTGCTATTTCAGGAAAGCGAACTTCATAGCATATCATAAGTCCGAGTTTGCCCACAGGAGAATCAACAACTGCCAGTTTTTCTCCGGGGACAAAGTACTTTCTTTCCTCATTGAGCGGGAAGAGGTGCGTTTTTCTGTATTTTGCAAGGATTTCTCCTCTGTGGATTACAACAGCAGTGTTAAAAAGCCTGCCTTCATCCCTTTCAGCAACACTTCCAACAATCGTTATGTCCCTCCTCTCTGAAAGTCTTAACACAAAGTCTAGTTCATCCTCTAAGTTCTCTTCAACCTGTTCGTAGCTCTCTGGATAAAAACCGGTGTTGAAAAGCTCTGGAAGGACAACGATAGATGCATTTACCTGTATTGCTCGCTTTATGAGGCTCAAAGCCTTCATTATATTCACATTTCGGTCAGGCAATATTCTGAGCTGACCTATTGCTACAATCATCTTTATCCCAATTCCTTATTGCCACTATCAACATAATAAATTATTTCCCCTTCTTTTGTCAGTTTTATTCTATCCCCGTCTCTCTTAATACAGAAACCATGCTCTAAGAAATGCAGGTGATATTCAAGCTGTGAGGGTGATAGATCCAGACTATTTCTTATCTCTTCAACACTTTTCCCCTCAGAAACAAGTTTTAAAATCTTTCTTCTCATTGGATTGGAGATGGCAGTATGATATCTCTTATGGTACTCTTTACTTTTCTCTATGGAATCTTTAAAAGCATCCCAGCTTCCCTCCATGGCAACACCTGTCAGAGTTCTATGTAATCGTAACTATCCAGCTCCTTTAAACTCATGATGTATAGAAGATAACTGAGTTTGTTCAGCCACTCTATCAAGGTCAGGCTAACCTTTCCTTTTTTCTGTAGTTTGATAGCCTCCCTCTCAGCTCTCCTCACAACTGTTCTTGCAATGCTGAGAAAGGCGCTACTTTCGTTCCCCTCGAGCAGAATAAAACCATCTGGTTTCCTCACCTTCATTTCGAACTCTTTAATCATTTTCAGGATTTCTCTATACTCACTTTCATCCATTTTCCTGTCAGAAACAAACTCAAGTCCAGCTATGAACATAGCCCTCTGAATTCTCTCAAGACACTCCTTTACATCATTATTTTTTGCAAACACCCTTGCAAGACCTATGAAAGAATTTGCCTCATCCAGAACACCCAGACCGTTTATCAGATCAGAGTCCTTATCAACGAGTGTTCTGTCAAGGAGGTGTGTTTTTCTCACATCCTTTCTGCCCAATCCTCTCACCTTATTTCAGGATGGATTTCAGGATTTTTTCAACAGCCGTATGAGGATCCAGATTGTTGGATGTAACCTTTTCGACAATCTTATCAAAGTCCACAGCCCTGTTACTCCTCAGATACTTCTTGATCTCATTTACGAGAATTTCTGTCATCTCTCTTGTAAGTCTTTTCTTTCGGGTCTCAATTAACATTCCTGACTCCTTTAAGTATTTGAAATGCTCCTCTATCGCATCGGCAAGCTCCGGGATTCCCTCTCCTTTATCAGCTATTGTCTTTATTACCGGAGGCTTCCAGCCAGATCTTGCGATTTTATCAAATATCTTACCGCTCTGAACCTCGTATTCCTGTGCATGGGTTGTTTTGGTGAGGATCTCCACAGCCTCCTCGTCCATCATCAGCATCGCCTTGATCCATCTCTCAGTCTTCTCCGCTCCTCCCAGATCTGCTTTATTCACTACATAGATATCTCCTATTTCAAGGATACCAGCTTTGTTTATCTGTATATCATCGCCCATTTCTGGCATAAGGGCAACGATGGAGGTATCGGCAACCTCTATTATGTCAACCTCACTCTGTCCAGCACCGACAGTTTCAACAAGCACGACATCAAAGCCAAAGGCATCCATGAGTCTTACCGCATCTCCTGTCTTGGCAGCAAGCCCCCCTGCTCTACCCCTCGAACTCATGCTCCTGAAGAATACCCCTGGATCGATCCAGAGATCTCTGTTTGTATCAAGCCCATCCATTCTGAGCCTGTCTCCCAGCAACGCACCTCCCGTAAAGGGTGAACCGGGATCAATAGCAACTATTCCAACTGTCTTTCCTCTTCTTCTGAACTCCTGAGTCAGCTTGCTGACAATCGTGCTTTTGCCCACACCTGGAAACCCTGTGATTCCCACAACATGGGCTTTTCCTGTCCTGCCGTAAACCCTTTTGAGAATCTCTTTGCCCTCCGGAAATTCATTCTCAACATAGGTTATTGCCCTGGCAAGATACCTTTTGTTCCCGGAGAGAATTCCCTCTACTATCTCATCAACTTCCATCTGATACACCTGAATCTATGCCTTGTTCCTCTTTTCTTTTACCTTCTGGTTAATAAAATCGACTATTTCTGAAATGGGCGTACCGGGGATGAATATTCCATCCACACCCTTTGTTTTCAGTTCATCAAACTCATCTTCGGGAACAATACCTCCAACCAGAACAACAAGTTCGTCCGGGTTTCCACCGTACTCTCTGATATAGTTGAGAACCTTTGGAACAAGGGTCATGTGAGCACCGCTGTGGAGACTTATCCCGATAACATCAACATCCTCCTCGACTGCCGCCATCGCCACCTCCTGCGGTGTTCGATGAAGTCCTGTGTAGATGACCTCGAAACCAGCATCTCTCAAAAATCTTGCAACAACCTTTGCTCCCCTGTCGTGCCCGTCGAGCCCTACTTTAGCAACAAGAACCCTGATTTTTTTCTCCATCAGACCACCTCAGATTATTATTGGCTTCTTGTATGTTCCGTAGACTTCTTTTAACACACCCATTATCTCTCCAACACTGGCATAAGCTTTAACAGCCTCCAGAATGGGTGGCATTACATTTTCGTTATTCTCTGCAGCACTTCTGAGCCAGTCAAGAGCCTCTTTAACCGCAACATTATCTCTCTCAGCCTTAATTCTTCTCAGCCTCTCTATCTGTTTTCTCTGAACCTCTGGGTCAACCTTAAGAATTGGTATCTTGAGCTTCTCCTCTATCGTGAACTTGTTTACGCCCACTATTATCCTCTTATTCTCTTCTACCTCTCTCTGGAATCTCGCAGCTGCATTTGTTATCTCCTTAACAAAGAAACCATTCTCTATCCCTGCAAGAACCCCTCTGAGCATGCTTCCTTCGCCCATCTTTCGTATTCTTTCAATGTAATCCCAGGCAAGCCGTTCGACTTTATCTGTCAGCCACTCAACATAATAACTTCCGCCCAGTGGATCGATTGTGCTGGGAATCCCACTCTCATAGGCGATAATCTGCTGCGTTCTCAAAGCAACCCTTACAGCCTCCTCACTTGGAAGAGCCCAAGCCTCATCGAAGCTATTTGTGTGAAGGCTCTGGGTGCCTCCAAGAACAGCAGCCATCGCCTGAATCGTTGTTCTCACTACATTATTGAGGGGTTGCTGGGCTGTGAGGGAACATCCGGCAGTCTGAGTATGAAACTTCAGCCACCACGAGCGGGGATTTTTCGCTCCGTATTCATCTCTCATTATCTTTGCCCACATTCTTCTTGCAGCCCTGAATTTTGCTATTTCCTCAAAGAAGTCATTGTGGGAGTTGAAGAAGAAGCTTAGCTGAGGAGAAAGCTTATCAATATCTATTCCTCTCTCGATCGCTGCTTCAACATAAGCCATACCATCTGCTATTGTGAAAGCAAGCTCCTGAACTGCTGTTGAGCCAGCCTCTCTTATGTGGTATCCGCTTATGCTTATCAGATTGAACTTCGGAACATTCTCCACTCCCCATTCGAAAATATCTGTTATGATCTTAACTGAAGGTTCAGGTGGTAGAACAAGAGTGTTCTGAGCATGGAACTCTTTGAGCATGTCGTTCTGGATTGTTCCCCTCAGCTGATCTCTCGGAACTCCCTGGGCATCACCTATAGCTGTGTACATTGCAAGAATTATTCCTGCCGGTGGATTTATTGTGAAAGAGGTTGATACCCTGTCAAGGGGAATTCCATCGAAGAGAATTTCAAAGTCCTTGAGCGTGTCGATAGCAACTCCTACTTTGCCTACCTCACCATCTGAGAGTGGATCATCGCTGTCAAGTCCCATAAGGGTCGGAAAATCAAAGGCTGTGCTCAAACCCGTCTGACCCTCCTTGAGCAGGAGTTTCCATCTCTGATTTGTATCTTCAGCTGCTCCGAAGCCTGAGAACTGCCTCATTGTCCAGAATCTTCCTCTGTACATGGTTGGATAAACTCCCCTCGTAAAGGGATAATCTCCGGGATAGCCGATATCATCTATAAAATTAATATGCTCAATATCTGAAGGGTCATAAATTCTATCAATTTCAATCCATGAGAGGTTTTCAAATTTCTCCTGCCTCTCCCCACTTTTCTCGAGGAAGGGTTTGAGGCATTTTCTATCCCACTCTTCCCTCTTTTTCCTTACATCCTCGTTTTCCATGGCTATCACCCATATTTTATCATAAAAGTTTGTGGGGGAGGATTTAAGATTTTTGATTTTTCTCTTCTGATCTGTTGAACTCCTCACATAAAAAGGAGCTTGAAAAGGGATTAAAAAACTCGGTTAATCACAAAAGTTTGTGGAAATGAAGTTACTTCAGAGCTTTTCTGAGGTATTCGATTAACTCATCACTTGAGAACTTTTCGATTATCTCCTCCATTGAAAGATTCTCTCCTACTACCTTGCCATCAATACTTATGGCAGGGGCTCTTATCTCATTCGAATGCAGTATTCTCAGTTCGACCTCATTAAATTCTTCTACAATCTCTGTTAGTGCCTGGAGAACATTCTCTGTTAGAATGTTGCATCTTTTTCCCGCGGGTTTGTTTCTGTAAACTTCGATCCTCATGAATTTCTATCAATGTGCTTGTGATGATAATCCTTTCGCAATCTTAAAAAACTTCTTTCAAAAGTAACTGCAAGATCTTCTCAACAGCTAACCCTCTTCCTATCCCTGTACACTCTTTGTCTATGTAAATATGTAATTTTATACCACGATCAAAAAACTCAGAATCCTTTTCACCGTATTTTCTGAAGTAGAAAGGATATTTTTTACAGGCTATTGGGCGAAAAGGATAAATTATACATTTTTCTTCATAAAATATACATCTGTCATTTATCCTTTTCAAATAAACGCCTATATTGTGTTTTCTGAGAACATTACCATATCTTTTGAGTTCTCTCTCTTCATCCATTGTTACAGGCACATCAAGTGTTCTGCAGCACTTTCCACACATGATGCATTTCCAGTTCTCAACCTCTCTCCAGGGGATCAGGTTCTCTTCAGGAAGCAGATAAACTTGCATTCAAAACGGAATATTTATGAGATAAAATTAATCAACTTTGCGGTTTACTTTGCCTCAGCAATATTCAGAAGATCTTCAAAGGTTATGCGATTTTTAAACCAGTAGTAATCACATAAAAGTTCTTTAAGCTCGGGTTTCAGCTTTCTTGGAATTAACTCCTCTATTTTTTCAAGCAAGTTTAGGGTTATAAATACCTCCTCGGTTATTATATCGCAGAGAGGGTTTTCCAGATATGTTCTGAGAGCCTCTACTATTCTCTCAGCCTCTTCTTCAGATGTAAGGTATTTAAATCCCAGAATCCTGCTTTTGTCTACAAGCCGCGTGGAACGGTATATTCTGAGTCTGAGCCTGAAGTTCATCTTTCTCCAGAGTTTCCAGACTGCTATTATATCTCCCTCTCTGAGAAAATCGAGAAGTCTCTGTAGGTCACCATTTAAATCTTTATTTAACTCAGGGTTCAATTTACCCCTCCTATCTAAATTAACTTTGTTATGGCATTGTTTTTAAAATAAAAATTTTACGAAATCTACCGCTTAGAGGCAAAAATAAAAAAATTTAGATAAGCTATAATATAAAGTTTATTTTTTATAAATTATTTAAATTTTCCAAGCAAATCCTTTGCTATCGTATTCAGCTGAACTTCCTTCGTCCCTTCATAAATCTCAGTTATTTTTGAATCTCTGTAGAATCTCTCCACATCATATTCTCCTATGTATCCGTATCCTCCATGCATCTGTATGGCTTCATCACAAACCTTCACAGCCAGTTTTCCAGCATAGTATTTCGCCATCGATGTGAGGCCAGGATCTATTCTACCCTGATCATAGTTCCAGGCAGACTTGTAAATGAGGAGTCTGGCACACTCGAGCTGGGTTCGTAAATCCGCCAGCCTGTGTTGCAGAGCCTGAAATGTCCCTATGGGCTTGTTGAACTGCTTTCTCTGCTTTACGTATTCCACAGTTTTATCGAAAGCTCCCTGTGCAATTCCAAGAGCCTGGGCGGCAATCTCGATTCTACTCTCATCAAAAAACTCGAGAACCTGATAGAAACCACGGTTAATCTCTCCGATGATGTCTTCCTCACTCACCCTTACATTCTTGAATATAACTTCTGCAGTCGGGGAACTTCTTATACCCATCTTTTTGCCTATCTTGTTTGTAGTCAAACCCTCTACGCCTTTTCTTACCAGAAAAGTTGTGAAACCTCTATACCTGGGCTGAGCATCGGGATCTGTTACTGCAAGAACGATATAGTAGTCTGCAATGTTTCCATTCGTTATGAAAGTCTTTGTTCCGTTTATTATCCATTCGTCTCCATCTTTTTCTGCCCTGGTTCTAATTGCAGTCAGATCGCTACCGGCTTCTGGCTCTGTGTAGCATCCAGCAGTGATTGCCTCTCCTCCAGCAACTTTTGGAAGAACTTCCTTTTTCTGATCCTCACTTCCAAATCGCATCACGACTTCTGATGAAAAGTCAGAAAGAATTATTGCGCTCCCGAGTGTACTGTCTGCCCTGCAGAACTCTTCTACAACAAGTATGTTCTCAAATATACCCATTCCAGCCCCACCGTATTCTTCGGGGAAGTGTATCCCGATGAAGCCAAGCTCACATGCTTTCCTCCAGAGATCGAAGGGAAACTCCTCTTTCTCATCAGCCTCCTCAGCTTTCTCTTTTGTGAATTCTTTGATTGCAAACTCTCTTGCAGCTCTTTGAATATCTCTCTGTTCCTGTGTAAGTTCAAAATTGACCATATCGATAACCTCCTCAAGAGAGATGATATAGGGTACCTTAAATTATTTTCGAAAAGTTAGCGAGATCAGTTCTTTGAACCGTTCTTCAATTTTTTAACTTCTGCTATTATCTCTTTCACCACATCAGCATAGACTGGATCAAGAGCAATTTTATCGACTGAAACCTCTTCGTATGGTATTTTTCTGAAAAGAAGGCGATTTCTCACCATGTAGGCTATGTCTCTCGGTAGCTCTACCTCAAGCATCACTCACAGGTAAGCAAAGACATATATAATTTTTTCCTTCCTGTTACTCTATATGAATTATTGGTTATTAAACTTTACAGAAATACTATCTATAGATACCAAATTTAGCATTCTCACAGTGTGGGAAAGTGCAGTCTCAATATTAAATAAAAAATCATTGCGTTTATTTCCATCTAAATTGCCTTTCTCGGATCGGTAATCTCTCCATATATTGCTGTTGCTGCTGCTGTAGCGGGTGAGACTAAGTAAATTTTCCCCTCTGGGCTTCCTTGCCTTCCAACAAAGTTTCTGTTCGATGTTGACACGCTAACTTCATCAGCTCCTATCAGTCCGAAGCTTCCACCCATACATGGTCCGCATGAGGGAAATTCGACAATCGCTCCAGAATCAACAAAAATCTCAATCAATCCCTCTTTCAGGGCTCTCTTGTAAATGCTTCTTGTAGCAGGTATTACGATCAATCTAACTCCTGGAGCTATTCTCTCTCCCTTTAGCATTTCTGCAGCTATTCTCAGGTCCTCAAGTCTTCCATTTGTGCATGAACCTATGAAAACCTGGTTCACCGCAATCCCTTCAACCTCGCCCACATCTACAACATTGTCAACTCTGTGTGGTTTTGCAACCTGGGGTTCGAGTTCGGAAATGTTCAGCTCGACCTCTCTGCTATAATTTGCCTCATCATCAATGTAAACCCAATCAGGTAGCTCGTATTCTCCCAGTATCTCTTTCAGGTAGTTCTCAGTCACCTTATCCGGCTCGATTATTCCGGTTTTTCCACCCATCTCTATTGCCATGTTCGTCATCGTGAATCGCTCTGACATACCCATTCTGCTGATTGCCTTTCCTCCAAACTCACATGCTTTGTAGTTTGCACCGTCTGCCCCGGTCATTCCAATTAGCTTCAGAATTACATCCTTGCTGTAAACACCCCTCTGTAAACTCCCTTTAAGCTCAAACCTAATGGTTTCGGGAACCTTGAACCAGAGTTTGCCAAGAGCAAAAGCAGCACCCATATCTGTTGAACCAATCCCTGTTGCAAAAGCTCCAAGTGCACCATACATGCATGTGTGGCTGTCTGCTCCAACAACAAGCATTCCGGGCAGGACATGCCCTTTTTCAACCATTATCTGATGAGCTATTCCTTCATGAACATCGTAGTTGAGAATTCCCTGCTCCTCAGCAAATTTTCTTAAAAGCTTGTGATTCTCAGCAGCATTTAAACTATCAGCAGGAACCTGATGGTCGAAGGCGATCACAATTTTTCCGGAGTCCCATACTTTCCCATTGTCTGTTATTTCTCTGAAAACCTTCACAGCTAAGGGACCGGTGATATCGTGAATCATGGCTTTATCGATGGAGGCAAAAACAAAATCACCTGCTCTAACATCCTTCCCTGAAGCTCTTGAGAATATTTTTTCGCTGAGAGTTTTTGGCTCCATAGAGTGAGGGAATGTGATGAACTTATTAGGTTTTCGGAGAGGTTTTGTAACAAAGATTTTATCAACAAAGTAGTAGGAGTTAGTTCAATGGAGACCATCGTGGAAATGTCAAAGAAGGGAATAAAACCTGAATGGCTTGGAGAAATTGCTGAATACGAAAAAGTGGAATTAGACATGCTCATCAGGCTTATATCTCGGGGAGAAGTGGTCATTCCAAGAAATGTTTTGAGAAATGAAGATTTCTCCCCGAGAGCAATTGGAAGGCTGATGAAAACAAAAGTCAATGCCAATATTGGAACCTCTGACGACTACATAAATGTTGATGAAGAAATTGAAAAAGCTATTGTTGCCCAGAAATACGGAGCAGATGCTGTTATGGACCTATCTACTGGTGGAAACCTGGATGAAATCAGGAAAAAAATAATGAGGGTTGTAAACATACCCTTCGGAACAGTTCCAATCTATCAGGCTGCGAAAAACTGCAGGAAAGTTGTTGATATGGATGAAGATGATTTTTTCAGGGTTGTTGAGAGGCAGGCGAAGGATGGTGTTGATTTCATGACCATACATGCTGGGGTGAACTGGAACAGCATTGAAAGGTTAAGAAAAAGCAAAAGATTACTGGGTGTTGTCAGCAGGGGAGGGGCTATAACCATTGGCTGGATGCTCCACAACCAGAAGGAAAACCCTTACTATGAGAATTTTGATTACCTGCTTGAAATTCTGAGAGAGTTTGATGTGACAATCAGTCTGGGAGATGCCTTCCGTCCAGGATGTATAGATGATGCAAGTGATAGGGTAAAGTTCACGGAGTTCATCCTTCTTGGAGAGCTTGTTGAGAGGTGCAGAGAGGCTGGTGTACAGGCAATGGTTGAGGGTCCAGGCCATGTTCCGCTGGATGAAATAGAAACATCTGTAAAAGCGATGAAGTATGTTACCCGTAATGCTCCCCTATATCTTCTCGGTCCTCTCGTTACTGACATAGCTGCTGGTTACGACCACATCTCAGCGGCGATTGGGGCGGCTATTGCAGGGATGAGTGGTGCAGATTTCATCTGCTATGTCACACCCTCTGAACATCTGGCTCTTCCCACAGTTGAAGATGTGAGGGAGGGTGTAATAGCTGCGAGGATATCTGCCCACGCTGCAGATCTTGTCAGGGAAGGGCAGAGGGAGAATGCAAGGAAAGTTGATTATGAACTCTCTCTTGCAAGAAAGAATCTTGACTGGGAAAGACAGTTCAGTTTGAGCATCGATCCGGAAAAGGCAAGGGAGATATGGAATAGAAGGAAATCGAGCAGTGATGCATGCTCTATGTGCGGTGAACTTTGTGCCATAAAGCTTGTGAAAGAGGCCTTCGACAAAAATTGATGTAAAAGGATGTTTTGACAGTTTATAGCACTTATTCTATGACTTTTCTGTTTATCAATGAGGGTTCGTGGAGAGGAAGGATTATGTCAGCCTCTTCCTTAACCTTCAAAACACTGTCGTATGCCTTCAGCAGATCGATGTGTATGCCGGGAGGTATTACCGGCATGAACCTTTTGGCTTTTGGCTGGGGATAGAAATTCTCCATTATGCAGCAGAATCCCGTGATTACTGCATTCCCGCCTGCAGTTTCAACAACAACCGATTGTCCTCCGGGAGTGTGTCCGGGAGTTGGTATCACTCTGATACCATCTACAATCTCCGCCTCACCATCCAACAGTACAACCCTGTCCTCCTCAATGGCGTCTTCCAAAAGCATGCTGTCGTATCTGAAATCAATCGGGTGCGGGTTGAACATGAAATCGTATTCGTCTTTCTGGACATATATCTCTGCATTCTCACAGAAAGAATCGTTTTCACAGTGATCGTTGTGGAGATGTGTGTGAATTATTATATCGATATCTTCCGCCTCAAGATTCAGCATTTCAAGAGCTTCAAGGAAGCTGTATGTTTTTCCAAGGTTTTTTTGAACCTCATTTGTGTTGAAGGGATCCATTGTTCCCGTGTCAACAATTATTTTTTTGTTTCCACCCTCCAAATACCACATGAAAACAGGCAGATACATCTTCTCCTCACAGTCAAAATTGTATGTCATGGCACACTTTGGGAGAATTCTGACGCCCACTGCAACGGGATGAATTTTGAATTTCATGAATTGTTCCTGTGGAATAAAAGTAGATATAATTTCTGCATTTTTCAATCATAATTTATAATTTAAATTTCAGAAACCTAAGAATTTAGGACAAAGTATTATTTATTTCTGGAGAAGAATAACACTCATGAAAACGAAGAATCAGAAAACATTCCATTCAAATTTAAAACTTGTAATCTTCTATAACGGACAGTTCGGGGAGAGGTTTATTGCAAATCTCATGAATTATTCGAATTCATGCCCTTCTTTTGGAGCCTGTGGCATCGATCAATGTGTTCAGTGCAAGGAAAAAGTTTATTCCTTTTCAAAAAACATCATTGCAACCTTTGGTATGCTAGATCCCCTTTCAATGCCACAGTTCATTGAGGATGCAGATGAATTTCTTCCGAAAACTCTGCCTCAGGCTGATATTGCCATAGCAATAAATGTCCATCCAGATGTTCTCTATGTGCTTCCAGACAGGTTGAAGGAAAAGGGATACAAAGCTTTAATCGTTCCGGTGGAAGAGCCACGATGGTGTTCGGCCGGACTTGTAAAACAGCTCAAAGAAAAATGCAAAGAACTTGAACTTGAGTTTGCAGCCCCAAAACCCTTCTGCGTCCTCAAAAAATCAGAAGAGTACCCGACAATCAACAGATTTATTGAGGAGTTTGGGGTGGGGTATCCTGAATTTGAAATTGAGCTGGAGGAGAAAAATGGGAAAAAGCGAATATCTACTGTCCGTGTGGTAAGAAGTCAGCCCTGTGGAGCTGCCTGGTTTATTGGTATAAAACTGAGGGAGTTTGAGTTTGAAAGTATGAGAGACCTCTGGGATAGGGTTTCTGAGGCGCATCATTCCTTTCCCTGTACGGGAAGTATGGAAAGGGACAATGAGTATGATGAAACAATACTTCATGTTGCTGGATATACTGCAAGGCGTGCTGTTGATGAGGCAATAGGTTATTTCGGGGACGAAGAAATACCACCTCACCTCATGAAGATTGTAGTGGGTGAGAGAAAGTGCATCAATAGCTCAGGATAATCTTAAATAATAATATTTAATACTTAAAATTATGAGTCGTGTAACTGGTGGGGAGATTTTAAAGAGGTGTCTGTTAGCTGAAGGGGTCAGATATGTTTTCGGTGTGCCAGGAGATCAGCTCTATCCTGTTCTTGATGCAATAAAAAAGGATGAAAGAATAGACTTCATCACGACCCATCATGAAGCATCTGCTGCTCACATGGCGGATGCTTGGGCCAGATTAACTGGTGAAATTGGGGTTTGTATGGCAACCGTTGGTCCTGGAGCTGCAAACATAGTTGGTGGTGTCTATCCAGCCTATGCTGAAGGGATTCCACTTCTTATTATCACAGCCCAGAACCAGACCTGGAGGATCTATCCTGATCATGGTTCAATGCAGGCTCTCGACCAGATAGGTCTTTTCAAATCTGTAACCAAATGGAATGCAGTCGTATCCCACTGGACCAGGATTCCTGAAATGGTTCAGCAGGCTTTCAGGGCTGCAATTTCAGGTAAGCCAGGTCCGGTTCACCTTGATTTTCCTTCGGATGTGCTTCACAAAAGGGAAGAGGAAAGTGAAGTCAAAATCCTCCCTCCCGAGAGATATCGCCCCGTCAGACCTCCTGCCGGAAATCTGGAGCTTATCGAGAAGGCTGCTGAAATTCTTGCTGAGGCTGAAAGACCACTGATAAGAGCTGGTGGAGGAGTTCTAAGAGCAAAAGCTTTCAGTGAAATTCTTGAACTGGCGGAATATCTTGAAGCACCGATTACTACCTCTGTGGGTGGAAAAGGGTCTGTTCCCGAGGATCACCACTTGTATCTGCTCTCAGGTTCTCTCGGCACTGGTGGGCTTGCGGCACAGGGGGATGCAGACGTCATTCTTCTGATTGGCTGTATGCTTGGTGATCTTGACATGTGGGGAAAGCCTCCAGCCTGGGGGGAGGAGCAAAAGTTCATACAGATTGATATATGCCCTCAAATGATCGGTTTGAACAGGGAAGTTGAGATTGGAATAGTTGGGGATGCCAAGGAAACTCTGAGGCTTTTGATTGAAAAACTCAGGAAGTATTCTCCAAAAAGAAGTTTTGGTGTGGAAGAATACAGGGAACTTGACAGGATCTGGGCTGAAAATTACAGACAAATGTCTGAGTCAGATGATGTACCGATTCACCCTCTCAGACTGATTAAGGAAGTAAGGGATTTCTTTCCAAGGGATGCAATTACAGTTGTTGATGGGGGAAATACCGCGGTGTGGTGTCATTACCTGAACAGAATTTATGAACCGGGAACTTATCTGAGCTGTGTATCTGGAAATTCAGGACATCTTGGTGCCGGAATCCCCTATGCGCTGGCAGCAAAACTTGCTTTTCCGGACAGGCAGGTTTACTGTATCACCGGAGATGGAGCATTCAGCCTCAATATTCAGGAGCTTGAAACAGCCTATCGCCTTAATCTGCCTGTTATCTTCATAGTTGCTAATGACCGAGCCTGGGGAATGATAAGAGCAGGTCAGACGCTTTATTACGGAAAGAGATACATAGGTGTTGATTTTGAAGATGTGAGATACGATCTGGTTGCAAAAGCGATGAACTGTTATGGAGAGAGGGTTGTTGAACCGTCTGAGATCAAGCCTGCATTAGAGAGAGCTGTGAATTCAGGTTTACCCGCTGTGATAGATGTGGAAATTGACAGAGAGGCAATTCCACCAGATTTTGAAATACTTGCAGCAATCTGGCTTGATGGATGTGAGCCTCCCGAGAAGGAAGAGGTTAAAGTGAGTGTATGAATAAATTCCCATCATTGAAAATACCAAAAATGTTATTTCTTACCAGATAATTTTTCTAATAATGAATGATAGTGCAGTTTCGCCTGTAATTGGGTTTATTCTTATTCTTCTGATAACCGTTACATTCATAGGGATAGTTCAGTCAGTCATGCTTCCTGAGTGGAACAAAGCTTATGAAATCGAACATTCAGATACTCTGAGTTATGAGGTGGCAAGGCTCGGTGAGGCTGTTACATTCGCAGCCACTTCTGGAAAGAACAACATGATTGCACTGCATGCAGGTATGCGCTACCCCGATAGACCTTTCCTCTTC
Organism: Archaeoglobus sp. UBA234; assembly: GCA_002494625.1. GTDB lineage: Archaea > Halobacteriota > Archaeoglobi > Archaeoglobales > Archaeoglobaceae > Archaeoglobus_A. Next base: position 61,836 of record DACH01000022.1, on the reverse strand, counting down.
TCTCCAACCTTTGCATCAGCCACGATATCCTCTCAGGAGCTTAATATTTCTGTAAAAAGTGATAAAATAAGTTTTACTGACAAAACTCATGCAATCCTCATCAAACCGAATTACTATTATTCCTCGAGTCCTGAGTTTGTTTTTGAACATACAGCATCTTTCAAGAGTTATGAGTTTCCACTTGTAATCTCGGGTCAGTCCATGTTTCAAAAATCGTCGGTGAGTGTTTACATTCTGAATACAACCTTCACAAACCTTGCAGTCACACAGCCGGTCAGCATCATGCTGGAGCCGGTTTCTTATGGGGGTAAGGTTTTTGTGGAAGATGCTTGGATAAACTTCACATCACTCAATCCTGATTACTGGGAGGACACAATTGGAAACATCAGTCCTGACTGGGTTGTCATCAGGAACGGGAACAACATAAGCGTAAATGTCAAAAATGTCTATCTCAGTGTAAGCTATCTGGTTGCTCAGGCATCCACAGGAGGAACTGCAGAGGTTAATGTGACAGTGCAGCCATACGACATATGGAAATACTTTGAAAACGCAAGCATGACTGTTGGAGAGTCGAGAGATTTCTATGCAAAGGTTGTTGATGTTTATGGCAATCCCGTTCCGAATGTCTATGTTGAATTTGATGCATCTGGAGGTACAATAGATAGGCAGAACTCCACGACAGAAGATAATGGACAGGTTTCAGTGGGCTTCACGGCTGTGACTGCAACCAGCTCAGCTTATGTGAGATTCACTTGCCCTTCTTGTACCAATACTACCTCAGTTCAGTACCCGATCACCATTACAGAACCGGAGAGTTCTGCCCCTTACACCATAAACTGGGAAAAGGAAGAGTATGTTGTTGCTGGAACCGAGGGTGAAATTACGCAGGTTGAAATGAGAGCCAACACAACCCCGAAAGCTGTGCTTGCTACGGTGGAATTCACGACAGACAATCAGTATGCTACATTTAACCCCAGGCAGACCACCACAGATTCTGAGGGCAATGCCACAACAACCCTCAGTATAAATCCCCAGCCTGACTGGGGCTGGCTCACAACAATAAGAGCCTATGCAACAACTCTCGCCTCAGGAGATACTGCAATAGTCAAATTTTACCTGACAAAGATTTGGAGGGTTGATATCTATGAGGATTTCATCAACGGTTTATTCGAGAATACCCAGCTGATAGGCAGCAGTGGTGAGGACAGTCAGGTAATTCTCGCCCAGAGTACCGGAAACTGGCTTGCAGGCTGGAGTTACAGGATGAATGTGACTGTTTCAAGCACGACTGATGTCACGGACTATCAGGTTCTGATCAATGCTGATACAGCCTCATTAATATCAGCAGGTAAAATGAAAACAGATTGTTCGGACATAAGATTCACACAGTCAGATGGAACGACAAAACTGAACTACTGGATTGAAAGTGGATGCAACTCAGGCAATACAAGAATCTGGGTAAAAACGAACCTCCAAACGGGAGATAATACAATTTACATGTATTATGGTAATAGTATAGCCTCCTCAGAAAGCTCACTGAGCAATACCTTTGATGTTGTTGGAGAAGCAGGAGTTGTCTCGGTTGGAGGGAGTGAAGTTACTGTTAATTTTGCAAACTCCTATCTGAATCCAGCTGTTTTTGCAGTGCCAAGATTGGATGCGGGAGTTTACAGAAGTGGTGAGGTATCAGCCCAGCATCATCTGATAACAGAGGTTACTGCAAGCTACTTCAGAATCAAACAGGTTGAGTCCCCTTCTGGAGGGGATGGGATAATAGACACAACACAGGTTTCGTATCTCGTGCTTGAAAAGGGAATATACTACATCGGAACAGGTTTGCTCGCTGAAGTGGGCGAAATTATCGGGAAAGGTACTTACAGTACTTTCAATCTTCAGACTTCCTTCGCTTCTCAGCCTGCGATTCTTGCAGACATTCAGGAATCAGCTACTCAGGGAGCACTCACTTTCGAAGATGCATACACGAGGATAGATCTTCCGGGAATATCGAGTTTCGATCTCCAGGTGGAGAGGGATGACGATACAAGACCACCAGCCAGTTTACAGGCAACTACAGTCTATATTGCACTGGAACAGGAAAGAGATAGCCTGAATGAGCTTGAGGCTAAAAAAACAACAGACTCGATAACAGACACTTTCACAAGTATCGCCTACTCACAATCTTACTCCAGCTCACCGGTGGTAATCGCACAGCTTGACAGCGAGGATGGCGGTAACTCGTGTTATGCTGTTACAAGGGATGTGACAGCAGCATCTTTCGAGCTTGCCTGTGAAGAGCCTGCAATTGAGGATGGACCACATACAACAGAAGAGTTCAGCTGGATATCAGTACCTGAGGGAACGATCTATGGACGGAAGTATCTCCAGAATGAGCCTGCAGTTGCATTTGGTGCAGAAGAGACAGTCCAGTATCAGACTCCTGGAAACTACACATCAATCGTGAAGGATTTAACCTCAAATTCAACAATAAAGAATTTCTTGTGGGATGGAAATGCAGGAGGATCAACGAACATAGATTTCTATATACGGGCATCCAACACATCCTTTAACATCTCAGATCCATCTCCACCCTGGATATATATTGGGGATTCTGGAAGCACAAGTTATGATTTATCAAGTCTGAATATAACTGGCAGGTATGTCCAGTGGAGAGCAGTTCTAACAACATCTGATACTACGAAAACCCCTGTACTTGATGAGGTCACGGTCGGTTACCAGCCTGTAACCTGAAAGAATTGAAAGATATAAGAAGAGTAAAACAATTTTTAATTATCAATAATCATCTTTGTTGCCTAAACTTTTGAAATCGAAATATTTTTATCGAGAGAATATAAAATTCGGATTAAATGATATCAAAAAATCTTGAAAACCTTTTGAAGGAAAGCATCCTTCCGAGCAGGCTGAGGATTCTCAGGGCTTTGAGAGATGGTGAGGTAAATATCTCAGACCTTCAGAGAACCCTTAAAAACAACAAGGATATGCCCCTATCAACAATTTACAGGTCAATAAACAGTCTTGTCGATGCTGGAGTTCTTAAAAAAGAAGAGGGAGTCCTCTCTCTGACTCCTATCGGCTACATAATAGTTGATGCTGTTGATTGTATAGATAATCTCGTTTACTTCGAATATCTTGATTTAGCAGCGGATTTTCTTAGCTCTCTTCCCTCCGAACTCAGATTTGGAATAAAGTATCTGGGAATATGTGAAAAGGTGGACATCACAACTTTCAGCTCATTTTCATTTCAGGCGCTGGAAAGTGTTAGGTATGGTGGAAAGTATATTGACAGAATTGTTGACAAGGAGTTATACAAGGTAATGATTGAAAAGAGGCTGAATGGTGCAACTGAAAAGGTGATATCCCCAGAAGAAATACTCATGCCGAAAATAGAGACAGAAATCGCCGCACTTAAAGAGCTGGGACTGAGCAAAGACAAAATCAGAGAGGTATGGGAGAGGGTCGATATAAAGGTACTGAAAGCTCCGGTTCAGATGGGTGTACTGGACAGAAGGATTGGGGCAATGATGCTAATCAAGGGAAGACTTTTCTCTCCCTTCTTTGTTACAACAGAGAAAGAAGCTGTGAGATGGATGGAAAATGTTTTCGAATATTACTGGGACATCGCAGAACCCATCGGAAATTACATCGAAGGTGGGATTGAAGGTATAAGAAAAATAATTCTTGAGAGAGTTTAAATAGTTCAGAACCTTCTGATTATCTCCTCGTACTTTCTTTCGATTTTCTCCATCACATCTTGATAAATGCTTCTTCCGTGCGCATCGATTCCAACTGTGAGCGGTCCGAACTCATCCACCTCAAAGACCCACAGAGCCTCTGGCATTCCTAAATCATCCCAGTAAACATCCCTGACTTTCTTTATTTTCTGAGCTGCTAAGGCTCCTGCCCCTCCAGTGTAGGCGAAATAAGCCCCTTTATTTCTGAGAGCCTCGACAACATCTTTATTCATTCCTCCCTTGCCAATTATTCCCATTGCGTTGACCCTTTCGAGAATTTTAGGAGTCATTGAATTCATTCTTGCCGAAGTTGTAGGTCCTGCAGAAACAGCTACCCATTCTGAACCCTTTTTCTTCATTAGCGGGCCACAGTGGTAAACAACTCCCCCATCGAAATTAACCGGGAGGTCTTTGCTCTCTTTCATGTATTTTAAAGCCCTGAGGTGTGCCTCATCTCTTGCAGTGAAGATCTCTCCCGATATGTATGCAATGTCACCGGCTTTTAGAGATAATATATCATCTATTCTCAGTGGTGTTTCAAGAATGTGTTCCATGATATCACCTCAGAATAGCTGAAGCTCTTCGATTAGCCCAGCACTGAACATTCACAGCAACTGGGAGTGATGCTGTGTGACAGTAACCAATTTCAACAAAACTTCCAAGCACAGTAGTTCTCCCTCCAAGTCCCATGGGCCCAATTCCAAGTTCATTTGCGAGATCTGTAATTCTTTTCTCGAAATCATCCATCTCTCTTACGTCCCTCAGTAGAGCTTTTTTTGCCAGCTTTGCTGCACCATCAAAGGTTGAACCAATCCCTATTCCAAGAAAAACGGGAGGACAGGGTTTTCCCATTGCGTTTTTCACGACCTCCACAGCAAATCTGGGTATGCTTTCTATCTCTGATGGAAGCATCATTCTGATTGCTGAAACGTTTTCACTTCCTGCCCCCTTGGGCATTACCGTGAGCTTCAGACTGTCCCCATCAACCAGATCAATGTTTATCTGCGGTATATGGATTCCGATATTGTTACCCGGGTTTTTTCTTGTCAGTGGATGTACTGCGTTTGGTCGCAGCGGAATCTCTTCTGTTGCTTTCTCGACACCGTCTCTTATTGCCTGCTTTAAATCAAATTCAATGCAGAGTTCTCTTCCAATTTCAACAAAAACTACGGGAATTCCTGTATCCTGGCACATTGGCACTTTCAGGCTGGAAGCAGCATCTATGTTCCTGAGTATTGCTTCCAGATTACTTCTTGCCACAGGGTTATCTTCGCTCTCGTATGCCCTTCTCAGAACCTCAACAACATCTTCTCCCAGCTGAGTCTCAGCCCTGAAAAAGAGTTCCCTTACAGTATCAACCACATCATCATACTCCATTCAATCACCAGCAATTGATTTTTTAAAATTAAAAAGATGGTGGAAACTTAAATCCCTTTCTCTATAACTCTGTTAAGCTCAACAAGTACCTTTCTTGCGGCAACGATCTCTCTTACTGCCACTCTCTCATTTCTTGTGTGGCACAGAGCAAGCTCTCCCGGTCCCCATACCACCGTATCGCAATCGGCAGAATAAAGGTTCACAGCATCAGTCCAGGATGGCATTGAGGTGAACTCAACCTTAACCCCCGCATTTTTGAGCGCCTTGCTCAGGATTGTTTTGCTGTCTCCCGCCTCAAAACCGTTACAAAATTCTTTAACAATTATTCCATTTATGGATTTTATTTTGTTCAGCAGATACTTCACATCTTTCCCTGGTGGAACTATAATATCAATTGTTGCTCTGCAGAAATCTGGAATGCTGTAATCATCATCTCCTCCTTTTATCTGCAGGATTGTGGGTTTGAGGGATGTAATTTCTCCTATCTGGTCAATAATTCTGAGACATTTGTCTACTGCATTTTCTCCCGCTTCTGGTACAGCTCCATGGGATTCTTTTCCTCTTACAAAAATTTCAATTTCAATGTTGCCACAATGTTTTTCTGCAATTTTGAGTGAAGTTGGCTCCATAACGACCGCCATACGGGGTTTATATTTTTCAGAGAATATTTTTGACCCACCACCACCATCTTCCTCGTCGCAAAAGAATGCCACACCAAATTTCAGGTTTTTTATCTCTTTAAGGGCAAGAAGAATGGCTGTGATACTCCCTTTGGCATCACTGGCTCCTGTACCATAGGCAAATTCCCCATCAAAATAGAAAGGTACCTTTTTTCTAACCGTATCCAAATGAGTAGCAACAATGAAATCTGCATTCGGGTTTAGCAGAACATTTGAATCGATTAGCTGAGGAGCAAGATTGATTTTTTCAAGGTAATCTGCAATGAAGGCTGACAACCTTCCCTCTCTCCCGGAGAGAGAAGGAATTTCACAAAGCTTGCGAAGGAGTTCAACAGCTTCAAAGTACATGTGTAAAGTTTAGTCGGGGAGTATTATATTTTTTCTTGCATTGTTTTTTAGATCAGGAGATGACCTCGAGTCCGTCCATGAGATATGTCTCATCAAAATATCTCCTGATTAATCTCCTCAGAGAGTTAAGACTCTTCTGGAAGTCCCCACCCAGATACTCGAAAAACTCTCTAAGCTGTCTTGTATGTCTCATCTCTACGAATTCTCCGGCTCCTGAAGTAAACACTATGGGTGATGAGAATTTCCTTGAAACATTTATCATGTTCAGCACCTGTTCAAACTCTCTCATTCTTCGGGAACCCTTTGTATCGAAAAACCTCCTCATTGATATTTCCATAATCACATCTTTCTCAGCAGCCATTTTCATGGATATGTAATCAACTCTGCTGCCTGGGAAGTCAAGAATTATATCAACTTTTCTTCTTGATATTGCCTCTCTCAGAACAGAAGTTTCACCTGCTTTAACACCAACAATCCACCCACTCTTTGCAATCTTTAAATCTCTTTTAAGGCTCTTTGAATCGCTACATTCTATCAGAAAAGCAGGAAAAATTCCATCTTCAAAACTCTCCATCTGTTCTGGATCCTTTGTTAAATATATACAGGAGTTAAAACCAAGTATTTCGAGCATTTTTTTTTCTGGCTTGAATCTAAGGATATCCGGTAGTAGATTTTTATAATCAGTATCCATTTAAAATCAGCTCTTTTGCAGCTTCAAGAACTTTATCCCTTTTGAGGGGATAGGTGGTGATTTTAACTTTCAGGATTATTCCATCTCCTCCTGAAATCAGCTTCAGCTCTCCCAGATAAGCCTGCTGTTTGTCAACCCTGATGTAGAAAAAACCATCTTCATCGATTCTCTGCTCGAGTTCTTCAAGCAAAATATTCTTCTGTTCACCGATTCGCTCTATAAAGCTGTTCCAGAATTCTTTTATCTCTTTTTTCTTTCTGATATGTACTTCAAGGAATATCAGAGGGTTTCCAAAATGTCCCTCAGCTCTTGTGGACTGAATTTCAAACTCAAAGGGAATAAGAGTGGCTATAGCTTCAGCAACCTTTTCTGGATCTTCAGTTGAATGTACGGTTGCAAAAAAGCTAACAGCATCAATTTTCATAACAAAAAAGAAAATTAAGCTCTGAGCTTGGCTCTTACACTGGGTCTTGCCTTTTCGGCACCTCTACCTCTGTGTCTCAAGCCCCTGCCTTTCTTACCAGCAGAAGTCAATCCTCTGAAAGCTCTCCCCTTCTTTCTTGTTAACCAGAAAAGGTTTTTGTCGGCTTTTATATCTGGAGAGTCTCTATCAACGAGAATTATCTCAAACCACTTGTGCTTACCGTCTTCTCCAACCCAGTATGAGTTCAAGACCTCCATATTTGGGTATTTTCTTGCTGCCCTCTCTTCTGCAATCCTCTGGTGGCTCTTTTTCGGAGTTTTCTTATTTACGAGCATTCTTTTGGTTTTTCTTCCCCTCTTGAATCTGGTAACATGCCTTCCTCCTCTGCCTATTCTCACCCTGACAACAATTATACCTCTCTTTGCCTTATAACCGAGGCTCCTGGCTCTATCGAGCCTGGTGGGTCTCTCGATTCTTACCACTGCTGGCTCTCTTCTCCATTTCTGGAGTCTGGACCACATTAATTCTCCTACATAGCTTTCATCTGGTTTTTTCCATGCATCTCTGATGTATGCGTAGGCTGACTTCATTCAGCAACACCCCTTAATTAACCTGATTGCAGATACCGGATTACTCATCCTGAATCTGATTGGATAGAGAAGTTGGTGTGAGTTAATAAATATATCGCAAGTGATGTGTTGTTGATGCAGCTTTTTGATTCTCTGAGAGAATGATGCTGAGGGGGATCGGCTAATATGGAATCCTTTTTATAGTCTCTAAATAAGCCTTTTACATGTATCCTGTGCATCCTATCGATTACAGATATGGAACACCTGAGATGAAGAGAATATGGAATGAAGACAGCAAAATTAAGAGGATGATAAGGGTTGAGTTTGCACTTCTCAAAGCCCTCTCAAAAGAAGGTTATTTTGAAATGGACCTCAAATCAGTCAAGAAAAAAATGCTGAAAATAAAGCCAGAAGATGTTAGAAGGATTGAAGAAGAGATAAAACATGACATAATGGCTCTTGTGAAGGCAATTTCAAATGTACTTGATGAGGATGAGGCAAGATGGGTTCATTTTGGGGCAACATCCAATGACATAATTGATACAGCAACAGCCACACAGCTGAGAGATAGTCTTAAGATAATCGAATCGAAGATAAAAAGGCTTGTAAGACTTCTTTCTGATAAGGCAGATGAGTATAGAGATGTGGTTTGCCTTGGAAGAACACATGGTCAGGCTGCCCTTCCAACAACCTACGGATTCAGATTTGCTCTCTGGGCTTCAGAGATTGCAAGACATTTTGTCAGACTTCGCCAGATGGCAGAAAGATTGCTTGTTGGGCAGATGAGCGGGGCTGTTGGAACCCAGGCTGCCTTTGGTGAGAAGGGGATTCAGATTGAGGCAGAGGTTATGAGACTCCTTAATCTGAAGCCTGTCATAATCTCATCTCAGATTATTCCCCGGGATTTGTATAATGAATACATCGAGTTTATCTCTAACCTGTCTGCATCGCTTGAGAAGATAGCAACAAATCTACGAGTTCTCCAGAGGGCGGAGGTTGCAGAGATATCGGAGAGGTTTGGGAAGAAGCAGGTTGGAAGCTCAACAATGCCTCATAAGAGAAATCCCATTGATAGCGAAAATATATGCGGGATTGCAAGGGTGATAAGGGGTTTTGTTGAACCCCAGCATCAGAGTTCGATTCTCTGGGAGGAAAGAGATCTCACGAATTCATCTGCGGAGAGAATAATACTGGCTGAAGCAACAGTTCTGGTAGACCACATACTCACAAAAATGATAAAGGTAATCTCAAACCTCTCGCTCAACAAAGAGGTAATAAAAAGAAATCTCGAAGCTCAGAGAGGACTCAATCTGAGTGAAGCTGTGATGATTGCAATTACCAAGAGAGGGGCGGGAAGGCAGGAGGCTCATGAGATTCTCAGAAAAGCCTCAATGAAGGCTTATGAAGAGGAAAAAAGTCTTCTTGATGTGTTGAAAGAGGATGGAGAGGTTTTAAGGTATCTGACACTTGAAGAACTTGAGGATTTACTCAAACCTGAGAATTATATCGGGACTGCGAGTAAGAGAATAGATTCTGTTGTTGAATGGATTATGAAAACCATCGAAAACTGACACAAGGAAATCACATGATGATTATTATCAAAAGATTTAAGTAGTCATCTATCATCATAATGATAGGTGATGTGAATGGTAAAAATTGTACACGCTCAAACAGTATTACCGGAAAGTGTTCTTGAAGAATTGAAAAAGAAAACTGGAGAAGGAGCAACGAAAGATGCAATAGCTAAGGCAGTTGATCATTATTTGATGTGTCCATATACCCACGAGGAACCACTGGAGAAGAGACTTGAAGAAGTCCTCAAAAAGAAGAAAAAATAATTTTTCAGCTAATTTTCAGTTGTTCTTTCTGGGAATTGAAATCTTGAGGGGGAGAATTCATCGTATTCTTTTCCCTTTAAAACAATTTTTGCAACAATTTCCCCGATAGCAGGAGCTAATGACATCCCCCTTCTCCCCAGTCCGTTTGCCTGAACGAATCCCTTTAGTTCTGTCTCTCCAACAACTGGCAATCCATCCGGAGATGCATCATAGACTCCTGCCCACTGTCTAAGAACAGACAAGCCCTTGAGTAGGGGGATCATCTCTGCTGCGCCTTTTGCGTATCCTATCAAAAAATCGAGTGTCGAGGAAGTATCAGGTTCTGTTGCCTCTCTTCCAACTACTCCTCCGACAACCTCTCCTCTTGCACTCTGGCTGATATAAACTCCTGTTGAGATGTTGAGGATATAGGGATCTATGAATGGCTTCAGACTCTCAATTACACATATTTCCTCTTTGATTATTCTATTTCTCAGTTCAACTCCTGCAAGTTTGCTTATTAATACGCTCCATGCTCCGGAAGCGTTTATTACAAAATCAACCTTTATGGTTTCATCCTTTACCTTCACACCCTTCAACTCACCATTTTCCACTTCAAATCCCTTGACTTCTGAATTTCTCATGATCTCTACACCAAGTTTCCTGCACCCCTCTACATAACCCCATATAACGGGCCAGGGAAATATAACTCCCCCCTCTCCAATAAATCCCCCATCTACTGACTCTGGATTAAATCCTGGTACGATCTCTCTTATTTCAAAAGGGTCAATCTCTCTGACTTTAACACCCATTGAACGCTGAAGCCTGCATTCCTTCTCAAGTCTCCCCATATCAAAACCATCCGCAACCTTCAGGTATCCATCCTTTCTGAAAAGAAAGTTGAAGCTGAACTCTCCCTGAATATCGTCATATATCTTTATGCTCCTTTTTGCGAGTTCAATCAATTCCTTTCTATCCATCATTGTCGTTATTCCACCTGAGTTTCTTCCCGATGCACCATACAGGTATGTCTTTTTCTCGAAGATCACCACTTCTACTCCCTGCTTCGCCAGGTTATGGGCTGTAGAAAGTCCTGTTATCCCACTTCCAATCACTGCAACCTTCATTTGTACTCGCCCTCCATCAGCACATAAACAGGCACCGGATTCACGGGAGGCCTCTGGGTTGTAACTCCTATCTCCTCTGGAGGTTTCCCTGTTTTTTGCGAAAGAATTCTTATTACATGCATAAGGCAGCCTTTGCCCTGGCAAAACCCTGTTGTAACCCCGGTGTATCTCTTGAGATTCTCGATATCATCGTATCCTTCATCAATTGCATGAATTATTTCCTCTTCTGTAATATCTTCACATCTGCAGACGATTTTTCTGTTCTTAACCATATCACTCACCCTTTATTCTGAAAGCTCTTGCCTCAAAAATCAGCTCTGGGTCCATCTCTACGGTTACAAGGGCAGTTTTATCGTTTCTCTCAGGTGGTAGTATCCAGGTTACTGTTCCCTCTCCTATCTCCTCTCCCCTTCTGTTCAGAAGAATTACTTTCTGACCCTTCTTTGGATAGGGAAGAAACTCATGGGGCATCGTTACATAACCTTTTCCGTTTCTAAATCTTAACATGAAGATTGCAAGTCCTGGGCACACTCTTATGCACTTCATACATCCTGTACACTTCTCATAGTCTACAATCGGAACATCGTTTATGTTCTCCATCAAAATTGCATCATACTTGCATGATTCAAAACATGGTGAGCAGGGAATTTCCTGAGGGCATTCGATGTAGGCAACAGACTTTTTCTTCAACCTCTCCTTGGAGGGTCTTGGTGGAAGCTCTTTCTCTTCAAGGTATCCTCTAACTAAGAAGCTCATTCTATCCCCTCACTGATGGCCTCTTCTCTCTCGGGAGCAGAAACCGAAATAGCCTCCTTCTCGAAGGTGACTTTCTTAATTCCGGAAAGAATTCTCTCTCCAAATGGACCCTCTCTGAATTCTTTCAGGTCTCTTACAACCTCATCCCTGAGTCTTATAGCTTCTTCTCCACCATATCCAAGTTTTATAGCTGCATCAAGCCCTGCAATTCTGCCCTCCATCATTGCCGATGTAGCTTCTTCGATTCCAGCAACATCTCCAGCAACATATATTCCCTCAACTGTTGTCTCTCCGTATTCTGTTCTCATTGGGACAAGCCCACCAAGTTCAGGGACGAATTTCATTTCACATCCAGCCTGATAGAGCAGCTCATGGGTTGGTGAGAGCCCTATAGCCACGCAGATAAAGTCACAATCTATTCTCTTCTCACTCCCCTTAACCTCACACCAGTTCTCGTCGAGTTTCACGATCTCTGCTCCCTCGACCTTTTTATCCCCTATGGCTCTCTTTATCGTGTGACTTGTATAAATTGGAACTCCGAGTCTTCTGACCTTTGCAGCATGCACGAAGTAGCCTCCGATTCTTGGCATTGCTTCAACAATGGCTGCAACATCTATTCCAGCCTGCATCAGCTGGTAAGTAAGAATCAATCCAACATTCCCGGAACCAACAATCAAACCCTTATCTCCTGGTTTTATACCAAAGACATTCATCAGGGTTTGAACCCCTCCTGCTCCATAAACTCCTGGGAGATCATTATTTTCAAATAGAAGTGTTCTTTCATAAGCTCCTGTAGCTATCACAATTTTCTTGGCTTTAATCTTTAGCAGCTTTTTATCTTTCTCAACCGCACCAACTACTCCATTGTAGAGGCCAAAAACTTTCGTTTCAAATCTCACATCTATGTTCTTTAACTCTCCAACCTCATTTGAAAGAATCTCAGCGATTCTAATCCCCCGCGTTCCGGCTCTGTGTTTTCCACTTCCAAAAAATCTGTGGGTTTGCTTTACAAGCTGTCCACCTAGGAAGGGATTCTCGTCCATCAGCACAACTCTTGCTCCTGTTCTCGCTGCATAGATTGCTGCACTCATTCCACCTGGACCTCCACCAACAACAGCTATGTCTGTTTCTATCTCTTCAAAGCTACCCTTTTCTTCGAAGGCTTTCTTTGGAGGGTTTCCTGTTCCTGCAAATCTTCTCACCTGCTTTGTGACGAAATCCCTCAGCACTTTTGGCTTGTTGAATTTTCGATAATGGGAGCCATGAGGATAGAATCTATCAACAATGCTGTCTAAGATGCTGAGAAAATCACTGTCGGCGTTTGGAAATGAGTTTTGAGTTTTTATCTTCATACCGTCTCTTACATATACCTTGCATATCCTGATGTTCGGTATTCCATCAACCTCCATCATACAGGAGGAGCATTTTCCGATAGCACAGAAGAATCCTCTTGGCCTGTGAAATCTGAAAGATCTGCTGAAGGTTGTTATACCAGCAGCATAGAGTGCAGATGCAACAGTCTCGCCCTCATAGGCTTTCACGGGTTCTCCATTAAAGTAGATTGTAATCTCTTTTCCCCTTTTGAATTTCACAATCGGGTGCTCTGTCAGTCTCATGATCCACCTCTGAATGGGGTTTTTAATTGTAAATGCTGTTAATAACAGAATGCAAGTTAACACTGACTGTTATTTAAATTTTATCTTATTGTTAATTATCATAATGCTTTGATTAAAATATTAATCATTTTACATGATAGATTTGCTAAAAGATCATTTTTAATTATTTTTAATAGAGGAGGTATATTTAGTCTTCGAAATGTTACAAACCGTAAAATTTTATAGTTTATAGGCTTTTGTAAAATTATGTCCGAATCAGAGGCAAAAAAAGGCTCGATATTGGTTGATGAGGATAAGTGTGTAAGTTGTGGCATCTGTATTGCAATCTGCCCTCATGATGCTCTTTCTTTTGAGAATGGGTTCCCCGTAACAACTGGAAAGTGCAAAGTTTGCGGACTCTGTGCTGCTTCCTGCATCACAAAGGCGATAACGATGAAGGCGTTGAAGTTCAGAGATGAAGGAATTATAGAGCAGTATGATGGAGAAAAGGTGGCAGTTTTTGCCTGCAGGAGACTTGCGAAGGAAGGATGCATCTCTGTGATGTGCAGTGCAAGAATAGATATTGAATTGATCCTTGATGCTTTTGAGAAGGGGGCGAGTGGAGTAATTGTTGCTGGTTGTGAGGATTGCAGAAATGAAACGGGAAGCAGAGAGGCTGAAATAAAGGTTGAAACTATTAAGAAACTCCTCAGAGAGGCTGACATCGAGGAAGAGAGGGTAAGATTCGTTTTTGGAGATTATGAAAAGGTTATTGATGATTTCACAGCAGAGATTGACTCTCTTGGAGAGATTAAAGGCGATATCGCACTTCTGAAAAGAGCAGCAAGGGACAGAGTTCTGAGAAGCCTTGTTGCCAAAATGAGGAGCCTAATGGAGGATGGTAATGTCTATGGAGAAAAAATACCTGCCTCAAAACTCGAGAAATTGATTGAGGAAGCTGCATCTTTCGCTGTAAAGTCCTCAAGGATTCTTAATGTATTGGGAGATGGAGCAGAAATTAAAGAAATTGCAAAAAAGGCAGAAATGGATGAGAGAGAAGTTGTGGAGACAATTCTTGAGATGAGGAGAAGGGGAGTGATAAATTTTGAGGTCAGAGAAGATTTGATCTGCTGTCCGGGAGTGTGAAAAAATGAAGAGCGGAGCTGTTCTTGTTATAGGCGGTGGAATTGCAGGAATGCAATCTGCTCTTGATCTTGCCGAATCAGGATTCAGAGTCTATTTACTTGAAAAATTGCCGAGTATTGGAGGGAGAATGTCTCAGATAGACAAAACCTTTCCAACGAATGACTGCTCAATGTGCATCCTTTCGCCAAAGCTTAACGAGGTTGGAAGGCATGAAAACATCACTTTACTCACGAGTTCGGAACTTTTATCGGTTGAAGGTAGAGCTGGCAGGTTTACTGTGAAAATAAGAAAGAACCCGATCTATGTAGATAGGGATAAATGTACTGGATGCGGCCAGTGCGCATCCATCTGCCCTGTAAATGCTGTTGATGAGTACAACGAGGGTCTATATTACAGGTCGTCCATTTATATAAGGTATCCTCAGGCTGTTCCCAAGGTTTTCTCAATCGATAGGGAGAAATGCATTGGGTGCGGGATATGTGAGAATGTTTGTGTGGCAGGGGCAATTGATTACAACCAGAAACCTGAAGAGATTGAACTTGAGGTTGGCTCAATAATCCTTGCCCCGGGTGGAAAGCTTGCAGAGCCAGAGAAAAGAGGAGAGTATGGTTATGGTGTTTTCCCAAATGTTGTAACTGGAATTCAATTTGAAAGGTTACTATCAGCAACTGGACCCTTTGAAGGGCATGTTCTGAGGGCAGATGGAAAAGAGCCAAAGAAAATAGCCTTCATCCAGTGCGTCTGCTCAAGGGATGAGAAAACCAACCCCTGGTGTTCATCTGTTTGCTGCACCTATGCTACAAAGCATGCCATAATTGCAAAGGAGCACATGCCGGAAGTTGAAACCCACATATTCGCCATGGATGTGAGAACTTTTGGAAAGGGATTTGAGGAGTATGCCAGAAGGGCTAAAGAAGAGTATGGGGTAATCTACCATAAGGCAAGAGTTCCTGTGATTATGCAGAAGCCGAATGGAAATCTCATTCTGAAGTACGAGGAAAATGGAAAGTCGAAAGAAGAGGAATTTGATTTAGTTGTGCTCTCGACAGGTTTTGAGCCTCCGGAAGATGCGGAAAAATATGCAGAGATCCTTGGAATAGAGCTGAATGAGTATGGTTTTTGCAAGACAGATCCCTTCCACCCTCTTGAAACATCAAAACCCGGTATATTCGTAGCTGGAGTTTTCAGCGAGCCAAAGGACATCCCGGAGAGTGTTGCACAGGCAAGTGGTGTTGCTGCCAAAGCATCGTCAATAATAGCCTCTGAAAGGGGTAAACTTGTTTCAAAGAAGGAATATCCACCTGAAAGGGATGTTACGGGAGAAGCGCCAAGAATAGGTGTTTTCGTCTGCCATTGCGGTATAAACATAGCCTCTGTAGTTGATGTGGAGAGTGTTGCTGAATATGCCAGAAGCCTCGAAAATGTCGTCTATGCTGAAAATACCCTCTTCACATGTTCTGCAGACACTCAGGAGAGAATGAAGGAAGTTATTGAAAAATACAATCTGAATCGAATTGTTGTGGCTGCCTGTACTCCCAGGACACATGAACAGCTTTTCAGAAATACACTCAGGGAGGCGGGGTTAAATCCTTACCTTTTTGAATTTGTGAACATAAGAGAGCATTGCAGTTGGGTTCACATGAATGAACCGGAAAAGGCAACGAAGAAGGCAATGGAGCTTTTAAAATCGGGTGTTGCAAAAGCACGCCTTCTCGAACCTCTTCCCTTTGTTGAGGTTGAGATAAACAAAAGAGCACTCATAATTGGTGGAGGACTTGCAGGGATGACTGCAGCAATAGAGCTCGCAAATCAGGGCTATGAGAGCGTTCTTGTTGAAAAGGAAAATGAGCTTGGAGGAAATCTCAGGCACATCCACTACACGATAGATGGGAAAAATCCACGGGAACTTCTGGAGGAACTGATCAGTAAAGTGGAAAGCAATCCACTTATCAAAATTTACAGAAATGCAGAGATTGACAGTATAGATGGTTTTGTTGGAAATTTCAGGACAAAGTTGAAGGTTGATGGAAAAGTTCTGGAGATTCAGCACGGAGTTGTAATAGTGGCAACCGGAGCAAAGGAGTACAAGCCAGAGGAATACTCCTATGGTGAAAATCCGAAAGTAATCACACAGGTCGAACTTGAGGAAATGCTTGCCTCAGGAAAAACACCGGAAAGCGTTGTAATGATACAGTGTGTAGGCTCGAGGAATGATGAGCGGCCTTACTGCAGCAGGATATGCTGTCAGACTGCAATAAAGAATGCCCTGAAGATAAAAGAAATTAACCCTGAGGCGGATGTGATTATTCTCTACAGAGATATCCGCACTTATGGGTTTATGGAAAAATACTATGACAGAGCTGTCGAGAAGGGAGTTGTGTTTGTGCATTATTCTGAGGAAAACCCGCCGAGGATGGAGGGAGACTCCGTTATATTTTATGATGAGATTCTGGATGAGGAACTTGTCTATACTCCTGAAAAGATAGTTCTGAGTGCTGCAACTGTGCCAAGGGAGGAAAATCAAGAAATCTCAAAAATGCTGAGAATACCACTGACGGAGAATGGATTCTTCCTTGAGGCACATCCAAAGCTCAGGCCAGTAGACTTCTCGTCAGAGGGAATATTCCTCTGCGGAATGGCACACAGTCCCAGATTAATTCCGGAAACGATTTCTCTCGCAAGTGCAGCGGTTTCAAGAGCTTTGACCCTTTTGAGTAAGGACAGAATTATAATGGATGCAAGCAAGGCTGTGGTCATCAGAGAAAAGTGTGATGGATGTGGTATGTGTGCAAAAGCCTGTCCGGTCTCTGCAATTGAGGTAAAAGCCTTTGAGAACAGAGGAGTAGTTGAGTTCAAAGCTGATGTGAACAGGGCAGTTTGTCTTGGGTGTGGAGTCTGCCATGCAACCTGTCCAAAGAGTGCTGTGGTTGTCAAAAGCTTTACGATAGACCAGATAAAGGCAATGGTTGATGCAATCGCAGAGGAGGTGTGAATGATGGAGGATTTCGAACCTAAAATCCTTGTTTTTGCCTGTAACTGGTGCTCATATGCTGGGGCTGATCTTGCGGGAACAAGCAGACTTCAATATGCTCCAAATGTCAGAATCGTCAGGGTAATGTGCTCAGGAATGGTAAATCCGGCTATGATTCTCTACGCCTTCAGAAAGGGGTTTGATGGTGTCGTTGTTGCGGGATGTCATCCTGGTGACTGTCACTACAATGTGGGTAATTACTATGCGAAGAAGAGAATAGTACTGCTCAAGGAAATGCTCGACTTCATTGGTTTTGAGAGTGATAGATTGAAGCTTCTCTGGGCGTCGGCAGCAGAGGGAAAGAAGTTTGCAGAGGAAATGACCAATTTCACGGAGCGAATAAGAAAACTCGGCCCTCAGACAAAATTCAGGGGGTGATTGAATGGATACAGAGACAGAGAAGATTGTCAGAAATAGGGTTGCAGAGCTGTTGAACGAGGATGTCGAGGCTTTTGTGGTTTTTGTAAGAAAGGAAACTGAGCCGAGAGAGAGGATAACTGTTATAAAAGGTCCAGAAGAGGCTGAGAAAGTAGCTCTATCTCCTCTCAGTGTAAACAACACTGCAAGAGTACTTCTTGAGGTTGTGAACAATTTTGATGGGAAAGTAGGAGTTGTTGCCAAGGGATGCGATTCCAAAGCGATAAAGGGGCTTATTTCTGAGGGGAAGATTGAAAGAGAAAAGATACACATAATCGGAATCTCCTGTCCTGGGATAGTGGACTACAGGAAGTTGATCGCCTTTTCTCCAGAGGATGTAATCTTCGAGGATGGTAAACTTATAATAAAGCCTGGAGATAAAGAAATCCCTCTTGAAGAGGTTATTCATGATAACTGCAGATACTGCAGAAGCCCTTCTCCGGTTATATATGATGAAATTTATGGAAAAGCCAGGGAACCTTTTGATGGGACTGACGATGATGAGATTGAAAAGCTTCCAGCTGATGAAAGATGGAAATACTGGATTGATGTATTTGAAAAATGCATCAGGTGCTATGCGTGCAGAAGTGCATGTCCGATGTGCTATTGCACCGAGTGCTTGGTTGATCCAGTCAATCTGGCTATATCTCCGATGAGTACAGCTGAAGAAAAGGCTGCTTATCCGAGATTTCTCGGAAAAACAGTTACACCAGCCGATAACCTGTTTTATCATCTCATAAGGGTATTTCACCATGCTGGTAGGTGTGCTGACTGTGGAGAATGTGAGAGGGCATGTCCGATGGATATCCCACTGAGAAAGCTTGAAAGAAAGCTGCAAAAGGAGATAAAGGAGATATTCGGTTATGAGGATGAAGATATTCCATTTCTGGCAAAACTTGACATAATACCGGAGGGCAGGTGATACCATGCTGGTATATGAGGGTGATTTTCTTAAAACAGTTGCATCGAAGCTTATGAAGGAAGGGTGCAGAGTATATGCTCCCTCGGAGATAGCTTACACTGAGATAAACCATGATTCACAAATTTCAGATGTCAAACCTAAGAAATCAGTTAAGGAGTTTCTGTTCCCTCAGAATGAGGTTCTGATCGGATATGGAGACTGGATTGAGAAAGTACCTCTAAACAGGGAAAGGAGGGCTGTTGTGGGTGTGAAACCCTGTGATGCAAGGGCAATCAAATTGCTGGACAGAATTTTCCTCGAAGGATTTGAAGACCCTTACTACCGGGCAAGAAGGGAAAACACGATTATAATTTCCAGTTCTTGTGAACCTGATGCTTACTGCTTCTGCGAGAGCTTCTCTTCTCCTTTCTCTGAAGAGGGAGCGGATATATTCGTTTCCAGAATAGATGGGATCAGCTTTGTCAAAGCTGTATCGGAAAAAGGAAAGGAGGTTTTGAAGGGTTTTGAGAGTGATTTAAGAAATCCCACGGATCAAGAAATAGAAAAGTTCAGAAATGAGGAAGAAAGAGTCAGAGGACTCTTCAGAAGAAGTGTAGAAGCTGAAATACAGGAGAAGATGAAAGAAAAGTTTGACAGCGAAATCTGGAAGGAAATAGCGATAGGCTGTGTGGGTTGTGGAACCTGCACTTTCCTGTGTCCCACCTGTTTCTGCTTTGACATGCTTGATGAGGGTGAGAAGAAAGGTATCAGATACAGAGCCTGGGACTCCTGCCAGTTCCCCCTCTACACCTTGGAAAGCTCTTCTCACAACCCGAGAAGGGAGAAGTGGCAGAGGTTAAGGAATCGATTCTACGATAAATTCCTCTACATGGTTGAATCGAAAGGAAATGTTTTTTGCGTTGGTTGCGGAAGGTGCATCTCTGAATGCCCGGCAGGAGTGGACATTGTTGAAGTGCTGCAGGAGGTGAGCAGGTGATCGCTGAAAGCATCTCAAATCCCTATCTTCCTTTTAAGGCAGAGATAATTGAAATCAGAGATGAAGTTAAGGGACTAAGAGCGATTAAAACCTTCAGGTTGAAGGTTGTTGATGGAGACAGATTTGATTACAAACCCGGTCATGGATGCTTGGTATCTGTTTTTGGAAGAGGTGAAAGCTGGTTCACGATTGCAAACTCACCGACAAGACCTGATATTGAATTTAGCGTTCTGAAAACGGGTAAAGTTACAACAAAGCTCCATGAAATGAAGGTTGGAGATCTGGTGGGTTTGAGAGGTCCCCATGGCAGACCTTTCCCTGTGGATGAGTGGAAGGGGATGAACATACTCACAGTTGGTGGTGGGATCGGTCAGACACCTTTGAGATCAGTCTATCAGTATGTTATGGACAACTACAGCGATTATGGGGAGCTGACGGTTGTCTATGGTGCAAGAACATCGAAGGATCTTGTTTACAGAGATGAGTTGATGCAGATGATAGAGGATGGGTACAATGTTCATCTCTCAATAGACATCCCGGAAGAGGACTGGGAGCACTTCGTTGGCTATGTGCCTGACAACCTCAAAAGGCTGAAACCCGAGCCCGAGAACACGATTGCAATAATATGTGGTCCTCCAATTATGATCACCATATCTCTCAGGGTTCTTAAAGAACTCGGATTCAGGGAAGAGCAGGTCTATACCACTCTAGAAAGGCGAATGAAGTGTGGAATCGGTAAATGTGGAAGGTGCAGGCTTGAAAGCAAATATGTGTGCAAAGATGGTCCTGTTTTCAGATATGATGAACTTTCTACCCTTCTTGAAAAGGCATAGGGGTGATTCCATGACAATCAATCTTGATGAGGAAAGAGATAAGACTTTGATTGAGGAAATAATTGAACTTGGAGGTCATGATCTCGTTAAATGCTACCAGTGCGGTACATGCATAGCAGATTGCCCTACTGGAATCGCTGATGAACCTCTGAGTGCAAAAAGGATTATTCATATGATAAAACTCGGGCTCAGAGACAGGCTGGTTGAAGAGCAGACTCCCTGGATGTGTGTTACATGTGGTGGATGTGAGGAAAGGTGTCCGAGGGGTGCAGAACCTTTTGAGATCATCTTGGCAGTGAGAAGGTGGCAGTGTAGAGAAGATGAAACCTATATTCCTCTTGTACTTGGGGAGATTTACGAAAGAGGACATACCCAGAACATAGTCAATGCCTCAGAACTCAGAAAATCCTTGGATCTTCCAGAAGTGCCACCAACGGTAATCGATAGGCCAGAATACCTTGAGAGGTTCAGAAAAATGCTCAGGGAAACGAAGGTTGTTAGAGAATACGGATACATCTTCGGAATTGATGAGGAGGAATGAATATGCCAGAATTTGGACTGTTTCTTGGATGTAATATGCCAGCAATCAGACCGGATGTTGAGAAGGCTATAAGGGAATCTCTACCTGCTGTTGGTGTAAAACTTTTGGACATCGAGGGTGCAGCATGCTGCCCGGCTTTCGGGACATTCTATTCAGTTGATGAAGAAGCCGCTCTTGCTGTTAACGCATGGAATCTTGCTCTCGCTGAAAAGCTTGGTGTGGATATAGTTGTTCAATGTGGAAGCTGCTATTCAACCCTCAAAATAGGGAGACACAAAATATTGAATGGGTGGAAGGAAGTAATAGACAGATACCTCCAGAAAGCAGATCTGACTTACACAGGGAAAACTGATGTCAGACACATAATCGATGTTTACAGGAATGTCGTGGGTGTTGAGAAAATAAGGGAGAGCATAAAATATTCCCTTGATGGTATGAAAGCTGTTGTTCAGAATCCGTGTCATGTTCTCAGACCGAGCAAAATTGTTGGATTTGATGATCCGGAAAAACCCACAGCACTGAAGGACATAACAGAAGCCCTTGGAGCAAAAGTTCCTTACTATGAAAGGGAGAAACAGTGTTGTGGAGGCTCTGGAGGTTTTGCAAAGAGGGATAAGAAGGCGAACCTTGAGTTCACGAAGAAAAAGTTTGACTCAATGAAAGATGAGATCGATCCTGATCTGATAGTGGTGTCATGCATAACATGTCTTCTTCATCTGGACAGCATTCAGGAGGAGATGAGAAAGCAGGGAATGATAGATTACAAGATACCTGTCTTCGATTACTCTCAGATTCTCGCAATCTGCCTTGGGAAAGATCCGGACAAGGTTGCAAGACTCTCTGTGACTCCGAGAGATGAGTTAATAGGCAGGGTGCTGGATAACAGAATCTGAGAATTACAATCTGTAATATTTTAACTCTGTTACATTCGCAACATTTATATATTGACCACTTTGAGATTGCTCTTATGCGAAAGACGGTAGATGAGATTAACAGAAAAATCACCGAGGGTTCCGCAGTAGTTGTTACTGCTGAGGAGATGAAAAACATTGTAGAGGAACTTGGGACAAAAGAGGCTGCAAAAGAGGTGGATGTGGTCACAACAGGGACTTTCGGTGCAATGTGTTCGTCTGGAGTATTCTTTAATTTTGGACATTCTGACCCTCCGATAAAGATGCAGAAGGTCTGGCTAAACGATGTTGAGGCTTATACTGGAGTTGCAGCGGTTGACGCCTATCTTGGTGTCACTCAGATTTCCGATAAGATTGGAATGGAGTATGGAGGAGCACATGTCATTGAGGATTTCGTCAGAGGAAAGGAGGTTGAGCTTAAAGCCACAGCCTATGGTACAGACTGCTATCCGCGAAAGGAACTGGTGACAGAAATAACCCTTGAGGATGTCAATCAGGCAGAGATGGTGAACCCCAGAAACGCCTATCAGAGGTATAAGGCTGCAACAAACTCATCTGATAGAATTCTTAAAACATATATGGGCACTCTCCTCCCGAATTTCGGTAATGTAACCTTTGCGGGTACTGGAGAAATCTCTCCCCTCAACAACGACCCGGAGTATCGTACTATAGGAATAGGAACGAAAATTTTCCTATGTGGGGCTGAAGGATATGTGATAGGTGAGGGAACACAACACTCACCGCCTTTTGGAACGCTGATGGTGAAGGGCAATCTCAAGGAGATGGACGCAGAATACATGAGGGCATGCGTCTTTCCAGGATATGGTGTTTCCCTGTATATTGGCATAGGAATTCCAATTCCCATTCTCGATGAGGAGATGGCAAGGTTTACTGCCGTGAGGGACAGGGATATAGAGACAGAAATTCTCGATTACGGCATTCCCAGAAGAGGAAGACCTGTTGTACGAAAGGTAAACTATGAGGAATTGAAGAGCGGTAGTGTTGAGATTAATGGTGAAGAGGTAAGAGTATCTCCTCTCTCGAGCTATCTGGTGGCAAGAAAGATAATGTTCAATCTGAAGGAGAGGATAGAAAAAGGAGAGTTCCTCCTCACCGAGCCAGTGAGCAGAATTCCTGTTAAGAGTGAGTTTAAGCCGATGAGGCAGAAAGAGATTGTGGTTGTTAAAAATCTCATGTCTGGAGCAATAAAGATCCCACTGAGAACGAGTATCGTTGATGCTTCAAAGCTCATAATTGAAAAGGGAGTAAACCATCTTCCTGTTGTGGATGAACAGGACAGACTGAAGGGAATAGTCACCTCATGGGATATAGCCAAAGCTGTTGCCAAAGGAGGGGCTGAAAGTGTTGACGACATCATGACAACGAGGGTGATAACTGTCTATCCCGAGGACCCGATTGAATTTGCAGCAGAAAAACTCGAAAAATACAGGATTTCTGCCCTTCCAGTGGTTGATTCTAAGAAAAAGGTGCTTGGACTCCTGACATCCGAGGATATAAGCAAACTTATTGCGAGGAGGGGGTAGCATGATGCTTCATCTCAGGTTTGATTCAAAAACTGTTAAGGATCCGGTAATCTCCCAGACGACGCTGGAAAAAGGAACTCTTATTAACATAATTCGGGGAAGTGTTGGAGCGAGAGAGGGTGAACTGATCGTGGAGATTGACGATGCAAGGGCTGATGAAATCATAGAATACATCGAGTCAAAGGGTGTTGTCGTTACAAGGATTCATGAGAAAATCGCGAAAGATGACGAAATCTGCATGCACTGTGGAGCATGCATTAGTATCTGTCCTGTGGAAGTATTCAAAATCAGAGATTTCAGGGTGGAGGCAGAGTACGATAGATGCATAAGATGTGGGATCTGTATTGGAGTCTGTCCTGTGAAAGCTCTTGAACTTCCGACAATTTAATTTTTTAGAGATGACCTACAGAAGATTTCATTTCAGGCACAAAGAAACAATTGTAACAATTCTTGCAGAGAAAAAAGAACAGTATGAACTGGCTGTAGAGGCAATTCTCAGAGCAAGGCGTGAAATAGAGGAGATGATAAGAAAAGACCCCTATTTTCTCATCACATATGAACCTTACGAATTGGAGATTGAAGAGAGCCGGGAAGTCGTTTCCAGGATGATAAGGGCTTCGAGAGTAACAGGAGTGGGACCGATGGCTGCAGTGGCTGGGACAATAGCATCTGTTGCTGTTGAGGCGATGATGGAAGCTGGAGAATTCGCTCTGGTGGACAACGGGGGAGATATAGCAATGTATGCCAATCAGGATATTACGATTGGAATATATACTCCGGTTCAACTTGATATTGGCTTTAAGATCAATCCTGGTGGATTTTACTCGGTATGCACATCAAGCGGGACTGTTGGACACTCAGTCAGTCTCGGATTTGCCGATGCTGTCACCGTATTCTCTAAGGATGCATCTATTGCCGACTGCTTTGCAACAAAAATTGGAAATATGATAGGAGAGAGAGATGGTAAAGAAGAGATTCAGAGAACCCTTGAGAGTATATGGGAATCATCAAAGGATCACATCGATGGAGTAATTGTTTTAAAGAACAACATCATAGGGAAAATTGGAAAAGTTCCGGAGCTGAGAAAAGTAAAACTTGATGCAGATTTGATTACGAAAGGTTAGACAACAGATCTTTTCCTGAATTTGTGACCGCAAACCGGGCAGGAATAGTTGCCGAGGGTTGGATTGAACTGCCACCACCATTCCTCCTGCTGAAATCCGCAATTGGGACACTTCACTATCACTGTGTCACCTTTTTATTGAACTTGATTATCTTTATGCATAAAAAATTTTCCGTAGTAGTGGAAAATAATCGCAAAAATAAGAAATTATTCAACAATACCCATGCATAGTTTCTCGAACTTCTCGTGCTCCAGAAGTTCCTGAGCTTTACCCTCAAAAACAACTCTTCCACTCACGAGCAGGTATGCCCTCTCACTTATTTCAAGAGCTCTTCTTACATTCTGCTCAACCAGTGCAATTGTAAGATTAAAGTCATCTCTGAGTTCCAAGACCTTGTCGAAGATTATTTCAGCAAATTTCGGTGAAAGCTGAGCTGTGGGTTCATCGAGCATCAAAACCTCAGCCCTTCTCACAAGTGCAGTAGCGATTGCCAGAAACTGTCTCTCTCCACCACTCAGCGTTCCTGCCTTCCTGTTAAGAAAGTCGTTAAGTTCAGGGAATGCATTGAGTGCAACCTCTCTTCTCTCAACATATTCATCGCCATTCAGAGTATATCCTGCTATTTTCAGGTTTTCCTCTACTGTCAGGTTTGTGAAGACATTGTCCACCTGTGGAAGATAGGCTATTCCGAGCCTAGTTCTGTGATGTGAGGGAATGGTTGTTATGTCCTCTCCTTTGAAGTAAACATTTCCAGAGTAAACTGTCGTAAGTCCAAATATAGATTTCAGCAGCGTACTTTTCCCGCTTCCATTTGGTCCTACTATTGTCGTGATTCCTCCTCTCTTTATCTTTGCATTTATATCAAACAGTACATGAACCTCCCTATACCCTGCACTCAGATTTTCTGTATGTATCACCCAAATACACCTCTATTACTTCTTTGTTATTCATTATCTCACTCTCAATCCCTTCTGCGATTACCTCCCCATTTGCCATCACATAGATGTAGTCCACATAAGGTAGCACAAGGTCAAGTCTGTGCTCGACAATGAGGAAGGTGTAACCCATTTTTTTCAGTTCAGTTATTCTGTCGAGTATCGACTCTGCAAGAACCGGATTCACTCCTGCAACAGGTTCATCCATAATTATAAGCTTTACATCTGTCATCATTGCTCTGCCTATTTCGAGAAGCTTAAGCTGTCCACCACTTAGCTGAGATGCATGATTATCCCATAGATGATCGATCTTCAGGAATTCGAGAACATCAAATGCCTTATTGACCATGTCCTCCTCAACTTTTTTCCATAAAGGTGTCAGACTCTGAAAAACACCTTCTCCGGGGTTTTCATTGGCAATCAACAGATTCTCAAGAACTGTCAATTTCTTGAGTGGCTGTGGTATTTGGA
Organism: Archaeoglobus sp. UBA234; assembly: GCA_002494625.1. GTDB lineage: Archaea > Halobacteriota > Archaeoglobi > Archaeoglobales > Archaeoglobaceae > Archaeoglobus_A. Next base: position 35,852 of record DACH01000022.1, on the reverse strand, counting down.
AAGTTCTCACTATCCCGCTTCTGTAAATCTCATGGGGTGGCTTATTTGTTATCTCCACCCCTTCAAAATAAACATGCCCCTCATCAGCCCTGTAAAAACCGGAAACGGTGTTTATGAATGTGGTCTTCCCGCTTCCGTTGGGGCCAATTATAAGCGTTACATTTCCTTCTTTGACATTAATATTTACCCCATTAAGGGCTTTTAAACCATCAAAAAATTTAAAAAGATTTTTAGTATAGAGCAAATCACTGCCAGACGATTTCATCCTTCTCAGACTTCCATATTCCTTTTAATACCCACTCGCAGTTTTCAACACCCCAGATTGCGTAATCTCCTGAGGCTCTATCGTTCCACTCGTTGAGCTTGATGTAACCGCTGACAGGTGTAACGCCATACTCGCCCTTGCTGTATTTCTCGGTTACAGATGGTACGGCTTCAGCAACTGCATCTGGATCGAATTCGCCCTTCTTATCGTAAACCTCTGCGAAGGCTAAAGCAAGAACCCATGCACCATCGTAAGCATCAAGTCCGTACTGGTATGTTGTCCTTCCATACTTTGCATAATATGTCTTGTTGAGCTGCTCATAACTGTCACCCTTTGAATCGAAGAGTGTTGAATACATTTTAACTGCATTAACTCTATCACAGATCTCTGTAATCTTTCTGCTTTTTGCAGCACCATCACTTCCTATCCACATAACTTTAAGCAGTACGGAATCTGAAGCTGCCTGAGAGAGCATTGTATATGCCTCTTCATAACTGAAAGCTACAACAGCAACTTTATCCTCACCGTACTTGTCAGCAAGGCTGTTTACACCTTCTGTGATGGATGTGAGGTATGGCGACATATCTGCTGGTGGTGGATCTGGATACTCAACAGAAGCAGCAACTTCTATGCCGTAGCCCTCAAAGAGTGGTTTGGCAGCATCTGCCAGTCCTTTACCCCAGGCATTTCCTACATAGGTTATGACCACACCTTTAATACCGAGGTCGGCAACCTCTCTTGCAATTGCTTTTGTCTGGAAATCATCTGTTGCAACGAATCTGAAAATGAACTTCTTCTCCTCAGGCTTCGTCACACCGAGAAGGGACGGAATTGCGGTTGAAGATGGTGATACGATGAGTATCTTGTTGGCAGTAACATACTCTGCAATGTTTTTAACCTCTCCACTGCCCATTGGTCCAACAATAAGCCTGACTCCTTTCCCATGCAGAGACTGAACCTTATCAAGTGCAACCTTTGGGTCAACCCTCGTATCTTCTACATAAACTTCCACTCTGTATGGCTTACCTTTCGACTCAAAATACTTGTTTATCTCATCCTTTGCAATCTCAACGGTAGCTTTTATATCCTCACCATAGGTTGTAAGAGGTCCAGAAAGGTCTACGAGTACTCCAATCGGTATTTTCACCTCTTTCGGAGCTGCAGGAGTTTCTGCCGGTGTTGGAGTCGCTTCTGGTGTTGCTGTGGGTGTTGGAGTCGGTTTCGGTTGTTCACCGGCGCAAGCCATCAGCAATGCAGCGATGGCTATTACCAACACTAATTTTTTCCATGACATGTGATAACGAATAACCTAAAAGTTTAAAAACTTTCGGTTAAACTTCCTCGCATGTCCGTCCTCGAGGGAGCGATAATTTACTCCAATCTCCTCGTACTCTTGGCAGTTGGTCTCACAATGACATACATAACAACTGCAGTACCAAACTTCGCACAGGGGTCTTTTGCTGTATTTGGCAGTTATATTGCCCTAACGCTTCTCAGACTTTACGACATCCATCCTTACCACTCCATTCCCATTGCTTTTGTCCTTGGTGGTTTGCTCGGAGTTGCAATCTATGTGGGAGTTTTGAGACCTCTGATTGCGAGAGGAGCGGAAGTGGTTATACTAATGATTGCAACACTTGCAGTTGATCTAATACTTCTCGGTTTGATAGGCTCTTATTCTGATTATTTGGGTGTAATAACGAAAAAATCAGCAAAGAAATTCATCTTAACTCCGTATGACTTCTCAATAGCCGGAACATCAGGAATATTCTTTGTTTCCATTCTCACGATTGCAGTTATTCTCCTTGGACTTTATCTGCTCCTCTTTAAAACCAAATTTGGGGTTGCAATGAGAGCATCAATGGAGAATCCCAGTCTGGCTGAAATAATGGGTGTGAATGTTGAGACTACGAGACTTGCATCCTGGGTTCTTTCAGGAGCTCTTGCAGCTGTAGCTGGGGTTCTGCTTCCCTTCAGACAGGAAATTGTTCCTATGACTGGAGGGATCATAATTGTCTCGATATTTGCATCAAGCATCGTGGGCGGACTTGGTAGCATTTTCGGTGCGTTGCTTGGAGGTTACATCGTGGGAATGTCAGAGTCCTTTGTAACTTTTTACCTCTCCAAGGTTCTCGGTCCTGGTATGCTCGTTTACAGCAGAGTAGTTTCACTCATCGTTCTTATAATCACACTTATATTTGCTCCGAGGGGAATAACATCAGTTAAGTGGAGGAGAATAAAATGGCTCAGGAATTTCTTATCCTGAATATGATCATCTGGACAGGACTTTACCTGATAGTTGCGTTGAGTCTGAACATCGAATATGGTTTTGGGGGTATTCCCAACTTTGGAAGAGCTTTGGCAGTGCTGATGGGTGCAATAGCTGTGGGAGGAATAGTTAATCGAATACTCATGGTCATCTTGGGTGTAAGCGGGCAGATAATTGATGCGAGTGGTGTTGTAAAGACAACCTTGAATGATATTATCGTACAAAACCCTGCTGTTGGAATTGGTCTGATGATTTTTTGCCTTCTTATGGCTGCAGTTCTTGGAGCAATTACCGGGGCGATATTCATTCTTCCGAGCGCAAAACTGTCAGAGGATTACCTTGCCATTACCCTGCTTGCAATCAGCGAGGTTATGTTCATGGTGAGCTACTACCATCCTGACATCATCGGTGGATACTATGGAGTTACCTTCCCGAATGTGCTGAACTTCATCCCAGGTGAACAGAGACTCATGGTATTCGCAGGGGTTATAATCTTCATAGCAATTCTGGTGTACTTCCTTGTGAACAGGATGCTTGCATCTCCATATGGAAGACTCCTGAAAGCTATGAGAGAAAACGAAGACGTTGTTGAGGCTTATGGTAAGGACATAATGATGCTGAGAATAAAAACCGTTGCGGTCGGCTCAGGCATTGCAGCTCTTGCAGGGGCACTTTACTCAATGTTCTCGGTCAATGTTATTGCCACCAACTTCAGCAGAGTTGAGTGGACCTTCTATCCAATACTGATGATCCTTCTAGGAGGACTTGGTAATACAAGGGGTGTTCTCGTTGGAGTCACATCTTTTGTTGTTGCAAGAATACTCCTGATAACCTATAAGTTTGAGATTGTTGAAACTCTTGGCTTACCCTTCGATCCTGTCTGGCTTGAGTACATCCTTTTCGGCTTTGTCATGCTTGTGATACTGGTTTACAGACCGGAAGGAATTATAAAAGAAAAACCTGTTATGACTGAACCCATAAAAGAGGTTTTGAAGAAGAGAAAGATAAAATCAAGAAGTTCAACAGAATAATCATTTAATCTAAGGTTTAGAAACAGCAAGAAAAATTGGGTTGGAACATCTGACTACTTGCCTCTCCTCTCCTTTGACTTTGGTCTCAGTCCCTTGTATCCACACTTTCTACACGAGGTCGCTCTGATTGGATTCCTTGCATTACACTTCATACATATCTTAACATTGAACAACCTTGCCTCAGCTTCAGGAAACTTTGCCATGAGCATCACCCTCTTATGTTTACTCTCAACAACTTCCCCGGCTATTTAAGTATTTTGTTCTCCATTTGATAGGAGGATTTGCTATAACATCTCTGGTAAAGTTTTTGATAAAATTTGTTACGGCTGGGAGTCAAGGGCATTTAATTCAGCTATAATACTATAGCTAAAAACTAACCCAAAAACTAACCAAGAAGATGTATCAGAATTCCAGCTGCAGTAGCAGAACCTATCACTCCTGCAACATTAGGTCCCATTGCATGCATCAGAAGGTGATTCTCAGGATCTTCGCTCAAAGCCAGTCTCTGGACAACCCTTGCTGACATTGGAACTGCTGAAACACCAGCCGCACCGATCATCGGATTAACCTTATCCCTCACAAAGAGATTCATTAGCTTTGCAAGAAGAACTCCTCCTGCCGTTGCGGTTGCAAAGGCAAATACTCCAAGAATCAGTATCATTATGGTTTTCGGGTTGAGAAAACTCTCGGCTCTCATTGTACTTCCAACTGTCAATCCAAGGACGATTGTCATGATGTTCAAAAGCTCCTCACTTGCCCCCTTAGCCAATCTCTCGGTAACTCCACTTTCTCTGAAAAGGTTTCCAGCCATCAGCATTCCTATCAGTGGCAGAGCCTTAGGGACAAGGATTCCGGATATGATAATGGTTGCAACAGGGAAGATTATCCTCTCTCTTTTTGAAACATGTCTCAGTGTCTTCATTCTGATTTTTCGCTCTTCTTTCGTTGTGAGAGCTTTGATAACCGGAGGCTGAATTATTGGAACGAGGGACATGTAGCTGTAAGCAGCCACTGCGGTGGCAGCAAGGATGTGTGGGGCAAGGATGGTGGTTGTATAGATTGTTGTTGGACCATCAGCTCCACCGATTATCCCGATGGACGCAGCTTCCTGATAGCTAAAACCAAGAATAAGAGCCATGAGGAAAGCAAGAAATATTCCTATTTGAGCTGCTGCACCGAGAAGAAATGTTTTTGGATTTGCAAGAAGTGGGCTGAAGTCTGTGAGTGCACCGATTCCAAGGAATATCAGAAGAGGTACAATTTCGGTTTTTATCATGTACTCGTAAAACAAACCAAGTAAACCTCCCTCTCCGATATCCCCTCCCGGAATATTAACAAGAATGGCTCCAAGTCCTATCGGAACGAGCAGCAAGGGCTCCATTTTTTTCTCAATTCCCAGATAAATGAGGATGGAACCGATCAGAATCATAATTGCCTCTTTGTAGGTAAAATTGGGAATGGCTGTAATACTGAAGTCAAGCAAGCTATCACCTCATCCTATCACTGCAAGTATGTCACCGGTATCAACTTTTTCCCCCACTTTTACTCTTATCTCTCTGATTACTCCATCAGCGGGGCTTGCAATCTCATTCTCCATTTTCATTGCCTCTAAAACTAAGATTATCTGACCTCTCTTGACTTCATCCCCTTCTCTAACAAGGACTTTTGTAACTGTGCCGGGAAGCATTGCAGTAACGCTTTTTACCTCTTTTGCAACACCCCTTACATCTTTTACATCATACTTCTCTGCCTTTTCAACTTCTGGCTGTACGATTCTGGTATCCTCTCTAAGAACTAAACCTCCGGATGCTCTCTCTACATCAATTGATTCCGGCTGGAATTCCTGGTTCAACTCGAATACTCCTGAAATCTCCTCTACGCTGACATCAGCTGTTTTATCATTCAGTGTCACCCTGTATCTCCCATATCTGATTATTTCTACCTTGACTCTGAATTCCTCTCCATCTATTGTTATCTTAAATTCTCTCACGTTCTCACCTGCTCCATTCTGGCATACCTCTTCCAGTTTGCAGATGGCTTTACAGAAACCACATCTTCTTCATAAAGTGTATGACAAATCTGAATGGCTGAGATAATTGCCAGAATCTCTTTTTCGGTAAATTTTTCTTTGAATGAGTTCTCAGTCTCGTAAACTTTAATGTCAGTTTTGCCGTTGGATTTGGAAACAATCCCCATAATCCACATAAATGCTGCAAGAATTCCGAGAACAATAAAAACCCCTCCAATTCCGATGGCGGAATAAACCAGTGCCTGATACTCAAGGGTCATCCTTCAGAGTGATTAAAGCACAGATAATAAATTTTTCGAAGATTTATGATTAATTTCAGAGATTTTCAGACAAAATATGAAATGTTTAAAAATTATAGAGGATAACTTTATTTCCTTATTTCCTCCAGAACCTCTCTTGCTCTATCCACCCTGATTCTTTTCTCTCTCACCAGAACCTCAACCACTCTGTCCACTTCATCTCCCTTCGCTCCGACAGATATAGCAATGTTTCTCGCATGCAGCTCCATGTGGCCTCTTTGAATACCCTCTGTTGCGAGAGCTCTGAGAGCAGCAAAATTCTGAGCCAAACCAACGGCGGCAATTACTCTTGAGAGCTCATCGGCACTCTTCACACCAAGAATCTTCAGGTTAACCTTTGCAACCGGGTTAACAGAAGTTGAACCTCCAACGGTTCCAACAGCTATGGGCACCTCTATTGTCCCAACCAAATCTCCATTTTTGTTCTTTTCATATGTTGTAAGGGGTTTATAGCCATTGAGTGCTGCATAAGCGTGTGCTCCAGCCTCTATAGCCCTGAAATCGTTTCCTGTTGCAATTGTTACAGCTGATATTCCGTTCATGATTCCTTTGTTGTGAGTTGCACACCTGAAAGGGTCTGCAAGTGCGAAAGCATAGGCATTGAGTATCCCCTCCACAACCTCTTCTCCTCCTATTGTATCCTTGTCAAAGACTGCATATGCTCTGGCGATCCTGTAAACAGCGAGATTGGAAATTATTCTGAGATAAACCTTCCCTCCTGTAATTTTCTCGATGAGAGGGGCAACAGCTTCAGCCATTGTGTTAACCGCATTTGCTCCCATTGCATCTTTCACATCAACAATGAGATGGACAATTAGCATCCTGCCAGCGATTGTATCAATAACTCTTGCCTCTATATCCTTACACCCTCCTCCGAGGGATACAAGCAATGGATCCTGCATATTTGCTTTTTCGATTATCTCTTCTTTGTGGGCAATAATCTGGAATTTTGCAGAGTTGGGATCGGGAAGATTCGTAACCTGTATCTGACCTATCATTTTCGGTCCAGTTGAGGAGGTTATAAATCCCCCTTTCACCCTTGCCATCTTTGCTGCATTGCTCGCTGCTGCAACGACACTGGGCTCTTCGATGACCATGGGGATGAGATAGTCTTTACCATCAATCAGAAAATTTGTTGCAATTCCAACAGGCAGTTCAAAGGTACCTATCACATTCTCGATCATCCTGTCAGCAACTTCTATTGGCATGCTGCTGGTTGTGGATAGAATTTTCTTCTCTTCAGGACTCAACTCTGCAAACTCTGCCACCCTGTTGAGCCTCTCATCAACGGATAATCTGTAAAATCCTTCGATTCTCGATGACTTCATGGGTCTAATTTCTAAATCGACGAATTTAAAATTTTCCCTCGACAATCGGCTGATTAGCTCACGAATTCTTTGGTAATTCTGTCTATTTCCATCCTTTTTATGTATCGAATTCCTGGAAGGAGAGAGATTACCAGAATGACGAAAACAAGAATTATGGTAGCGATGTATGTCCTGGGGTAGATAATCAGGGGGAGATAATACAGTTCGCTTTCAAAGGACATGAAGTAAAGTCTTGCCATCCCATAGGCGAGTGGAAGTCCGAGTATTACACCCATTAGACCTATAATCATATTCTCTACTGCGAGTGTAATTGAAATCTCCTTTGTAGTATAACCTATCATCCTCAGTGTAGCGATTTCCCTGCTCCTTTCCAGCAAATTTACGGTTGTTGTGTTGAATATGGATGCAAATCCAAGAGAAGCTCCAAAAAGGAGTGAAAAGAAAATGAAGACGTAGAAGAATCCCATAAGCTGCATAATATCTTCTCTATATCCTTCTATGGTATCTACTCTCAAAACCCTCTCATCATCCTCAAGAATATTTTTTACTCTTTCCTCTTCCCCATCTTCAATCGATATCATCACCTGATTGAATCCGTCAACTCCTATCGTCCTCTGTAGCTCCTCAAGACTTGTAAAAGCTGATGGTGAGAGAATTATCTCAACAACATCGTAGATCTCAATACTCTTTTTTCCTCTTTCTGTCAGCAAATAGACTTTTTCTCCCTTTACTATGCTCAGATTCTTCGCCATCGCCTTCGGAAAAAGTATCCCCTTAGGTGGCATTAAGTGGATGTTTCCGGAGCCATCATAAACTCGGTAAAGGTTCTGGTTCTCCATGCCAAAAAGAGAGACTGCCCTCATCTCTCCCTCTTTTTCTATAATCACAAAGCTGCTCAGAACCGGGTATGCTTCAATAACACCTTTTATACTCTTTATTTCTTTCAGGAAGTCCTGTGATTCGTAGCCAGATAGTCTTACATCAAGGTCGTAGTTAAGGGCTTTGTTGAACATCAGATCCATTGAAAAATCGACTGCATCCACAAAAACCATTGAAACCATTATCAGCATCAGACTTGCAACAACACTGAAAATCGAGTATGCGGTTCTCTTTCTGTTTCTGAAGAGGTTTCTTATTGAGAACTTTATTAGGGTGGATGAAGAGAACTTCTCCAGATATTTCTCAATAAATGACTCTTTTTTAACCTCTACAATTCCCCTCATAACCCTCGCTATTTCAAGTTTCGAAGCATTTCTTGCAGCAATGAAGCCTGAAATGACAGGAGTAAAGGAGGCTACAAAACCCATAATGATAACATCTGAATGAAACTCTGCAATATGGTATGGGAGATTGAGTATTGCTGTATATTCTTTCGTAAGCAGTACTGCAATCATATAGCCTGTGATGTTTCCTGCAATTCCGCCTACAATGGCTATAGCAAGGGGATGTTTGATGTAGTGGTAAAGTACCTCTCTTCTGGAGATACCAAGAGCCATCATTACTGCCATATTACCCATCTGCTCCCTCACAAGCCTGGTTTGAAGGACATAAACTGCAAAAATGGAGATAAGAAGGAAAAAGGAGGGGAAAAGAATGGCGAGCTGCCTGAAACCATCAAGGTCAAGCTGAAGGAGCTTTTTGCTTGGCTGATTTTCGCCGGTATAGAAGTTCAGGATGTTGTAGTTTTTGAGTCTGTTGAGACATTTTGAAAGAACTTCTTCGTCATCTCCGCTGGTTATAATTTTTATTTCGTTTATTCTGTCTCCGTAGATTTCTCTTAGTGTTTGTTCAGGTACAAAGGCAATTCCGAGAGTCCTCGGGGTTGTGAAATACTCGCCTTCCTCAACAATCCAGATAAATTCTGGACTGTAAACAAGTCCTGTTACCCTAAGGTTTAAAACATCTTCATTAACTTTTACTTTGACAAAATCTCCAACCGAGATTCCATGGTAATCTGCAAACTTTTTCAGAATCAGAATTGATTTTGAGTTCTTGGGGTAGTATTCTCCTTCAACAAAGTACAGTTTATTTATTTCAGGTTTTTCCGGGAGGGTTATGAGGTAAAGTCTGATATCAGAACGCTCAATTTCTACTGAGGCTTTTACTTTCAGTCTACCTTCTGCTTCCACAACTCCATCTATTTTTTTGATCTCTCTTACTATATTTGAAGGAGCCTCTGTCAATGTGATGGAGACATCTTCGAAATTGGATTCCTCATAGTAGGTTTCATATGTTGCTTTCAGGTTTAGATATGACATGTAAAATGAGGAAAAGAGCATGACTCCTAAAAAGACTATGAACGTAACTGCGACGAACATCCCCTTCTTTGCCTTTATGTCTCTTATAACCTTTAGATTTAACAGAGAAATCATCAGCTTACCCTCTCACCATTCGAGTTCATCTGGACTAAGGGGCTCCTCGTTCAGAACGACCCTCTCGACCTCACCATCCTTGAGATAAACAACCTTGTCAGCTATCTCCGCTATTATGCTGTTGTGTGTTACGAGTATGAATGTTATCTTCTCCTTGAGATTTATCTCCTTCATTACTTTCAGTATTTTTATCCCGGTCTTGAAATCAAGGCTACCTGTTGGCTCATCTGCCAGGATCATTGGTGGATTCTTAACAAGGGCTCTTGCTATTGCAACTCTCTGTTGCTCTCCACCGCTTAACTCAGATGGAAAGTGGCTCGCTCTATCGAGAAGTCCAACTATGTCAAGTACTTCATCGACACCTCTTGGATTATCGACAAGCTCAGCGGCAAGCATGACATTCTCTCTTGCGGTGAGTGTGGGTATGAGGTTGAAAAACTGGAAAATGTAACCAATATTTTTTCTCCTGTGATAGGTCATACCTGTCTCATCAAGCCGTGAGACATCTCTGCCATTGAAGATGATTTTGCCTTTTGTTGGGTTGTCTATTCCACCTATTACATTTAACAGAGTCGTTTTACCACATCCAGAAGGTCCAAGAACGACTACGAACTCTCCCTTAGTTATCCTGAGATTGATTCCTCTCAATGCCATGACATCCACTGCACCCATTCTGTAAACCTTCCAGACATCCTCAAGTACGAGTATCTCTTCTCTGTCCTTCATTGTTATCAGGTTATTTTATTTCACTCTATCCTCTCTTCTTCCATTTCCATAGCACGAGAAGTGTAATAATCACCAAAGCAGCAAACAGGGCAATTCCCGGCATGATCTCAGAATCTTCGAAGATATATATGGAGAACTCCTTTTTGATCTCGTATTTCTCGAATTTTTGATCCATATAGCTTATTACTGCTTCGATTTTCCTTTCCCCAGTTTTTTCGGAAATTAGATCAAAGGATGCAGTTGCAGAATCCCCACTCTCAAGGCTTCCTATGAAATATGTGTTTTTCCCGCTCATCCCTTCTGGCAGGAGAAGTCTCACGCTAACAGCTTTAGCATCTTGCTTTCCGCTATTCTCAAGTTGAAGTGAGAGTTTGAATTTCTCTCCCGGAGATATCTCTTGAGGAGAGGTAAACACTCCAGCTATATCCAGACTTATCTCCCCTCTCTCACTTACGAAGAGGTTGAACTTCTCTGTTTTTCTCTCCTGCCCGTAGCTTAACTCCACCTCAAAGGGAAAAAGTCCCGAATTTGACCCACTTTTAAGTGCAAATGAAACATCTTTACTTTCTTTCTTTTTCAGACTTCCGAGCAGTTTCTCTGTCTCACCCTTAAAATCTTCTGGAAGAACGAGTCTCACCCTTACATTCTCAGCTTCTTGAAATCCTGTATTTTCAATCGCAAGTTTAAGGAAGAACTCCATGTCAGGATAAATTCTTTCAGGTTCTGTTCCATCAACAGATATAACAAGCTCGGCATCCCCCACAACTCTGAGTGCAAGGGGCATGCTTTCTTGGATGAAGTTGCCGAAACCATCGGTATAGGTCATCTCAAGAAAGGCAGAGTAAATACCAACATTGATGTTCTTATCTGCTAACAGTTTGAAGGCAATGGATTTGACCTCTCCACCACTCCACTCATTGAAGAAGAACTTACTTCTGTTGGCTGCAATACCCTCTGGAGTTCTTAGCTGAATCGAAACATCCTCTGCCCTACCACCATTATTTTTGATCTCTATGCTGAAATCCTTCTCCGTTGAAGGGACAATCTCAATGCTTCCGGAGGTGGAAAAGGATGGTATATCATACACTTTAATAATAATTGTGTTTCTTATCGATTCACTTGAGTTTGCTCTTACATCTACATTCAGTCCATACAACCCTGAGCTGTAAGCCCTTAACTTCAGCTCAGCAGTTGCAGTACCTTGTGGTAACCCTCCGAGACTGATGTAGGTGTAGGATACTTCTCTGCCATTTTCTATGATTGCAAGACCCTCTTCTCTCTCACTCACAAACACCTCGACATTGGTAATGTCATTTCCGAGATTTGTGACAGAGAGTTTCAGAACAAATATGCCCGGGGAAGGATTTTCAGGGACTGTATGGTAATCAAGGCTTAGGGGACTCGCTACAGTTGTTTTAATTAACAGAAGTAGAAAAACAGTCAGCAAAACTATTTTCATTCTCATTCTTTCAACCTCCTTATCATCTCCATAACAACTTTTCTGTAGTCCTCTATATCCTCTATATTGTAAAAGTAATGGTATAGAGAGAGTCCGTCGAGCATGGCGCTTATGAGAAGTGCAATTTTTTTTGGCTCAATCACACCCTCTCTGACGAAAACGGGGAAGATGTGCCTCTCCATTATCTCATCAAGAAGCTCTTTAAACCTTTCAAACCTCTTCTTTCTTGCAATCCTCTCAGCCACATACATCGAGAATTCAATTAAAGGTTTTCTGTTTACAATGGTGCTGAAACTGATTTCCACGAAATCTGAAACTGAGTTTATCTCCCATTCTGTAAGTAGTTTCTTTGTTCCATAAACAGCAACCTCTTCGATTAGGTTATCTTTGTTTTTGAAGTGGTAGAAAATCAGGCTTTTGGAAACTCCTGCCTCCCTTGCTATGTCTTCTACCGTTATTTCATAAGGTGGTCTTGACATGTAGAGCTGAAAGGCTGCATCGAGTATTTTCTCTCTTACCACTATGACTGACTGGTCAGTCGAAGTATTTATATATTTCGAATTAATTTTTCAACCTTCTCACTCTACCTCCAGCAAAGCAGTGAAATTGTTGAGGGTGTAGAAGCATCAAAACAATCAATCAATCGCCCGGAATAATTACTGAGAAATGGGAAAAACTTTTATTTGAGAATTTCACCCATTCCTTCAATGGTGGTTAAGGTAATCAGATGTCCATCATGTGGTGAGGTTCTTGAACTGACAGACATGTATGAGGGGATGGAGATTCAATGTGAGTTATGCGGGCTTGTTATGATAGTAAAGGATGATGAACTCCTTGCCCTCGACACAAATGAGGTTTACTCTATAGAAAGCCTTGCTTTTGAAGAAGAGGAAGAAGAGGACAGGGATGAGTTCGAGGATGAAGACTACTATGACTATGAGTACGACTATGACTACGAAGACTGAGGATAGATCGACTTTGAAAGGAGGGTTTAGAATCATCTAAATCAGGAATCCGTCGGACAATGGAATTATATTGTGATACAGACTGCTCTTGTATTTGTTTTAAAATATCGTGCATCTATCGTGCTTCTATACTTTTCTATTACTCTGTTTTCTTCTGAAAAAGTAGAGAATTGTAAATGAAACGATTGAAGAAATAATCAAAGCAGTAACTAAGCTTGAAGTTGAAAGATAGACAACAATTAAGCTGAAAAATAGTGAAAGCACAACATAAGTAGCGATTGAAGTCTTCTCTAGCGACCTCATCAACTCTTCTTTTTCTGTCATTAGTGGGAGTTGGTCTCAATCTATATCTTCTTTTCCGTCTGGAATTATGGGGAAGGAGGTTTAAGAAAATCCTCTGAAAAATAACGCCTCAGACTCTCCCTACTCATCATCTTTCAGATCGCCCATCAGTCATCATCGGCAGAATAACTTGGATTAGCAGAACAAAAATTTTTCTTAGGTTGTTTAAACTAACCTCGACAGAAAAAGATTTATTCATGGGAGGTAAAAGTGGAAATAAAGCCCCGTGGTGTAGCGGTCAATCATACCGGCCTTTGGAGCCGGCGACGGGGGTTCGAATCCCCCCGGGGCTATTAACCGAACTCCCCGCTAAGAAATCCAGTTAGGATATGTATTCTTCCTCCAATGAACTGTCCAGTAAAGAAAGCGACGAAGAAAATTGGGATATGTGTTATTGGGGTATTTGAAAGAAATCTGAGTAGGAATACAATTGGAACCACAGAGTGTATTGCAAGAAACCATTCCTTTGAAAACCTTTTAGTCTTCTTTCTCCAGTACCCGAAGGGTATGTTGATCACGATGGTCATCAGAATTCCCAGACTCTCAGGAATTGCCACAGTTAAGAGATTGTATGATGAAATTTAAAAATCTTCTTATCAGACCACAATTTAATCAATTAATGTTAAATCAATCTCATATCCATCAAAATTGATACTGAAAGTAAAGTTATGAGGGCTATTTGAAGCATTACTTCCTCAAAGGAGCCTGTTTTTATAAAACCTATACCATACCTCCTTTTGCCAGGCCAGAACCATGCCACTCTTGATGGGTTTAACGAATCTGATATGAGGTGAGAGATGTAACCGAGATAAAAAGGGACTATAAACTTTGGATTTGCTTTCATGTACATAAGATATACAAAAAAGATTAGAGAAAACACAAAAGATCCGAATATGCTGTGTGTCCAGCCTCGATGCCTCTGGAAACTACCTGAAAGAGAAAAAAGTCTCCAGCTTTTTTTGCTGATGTATGAACCTGGATGATCAATATCAGGTATCAGTGAGCCAAAGGAGGCTATAAAAAGTGCCTGTAAAGGTGAAATATTCTGGAGAATATCTTGGAATATCTCAACCCTGCTCATGAGCAAAATCATTAAGGTACAGGAGAAGAGGATGTGTGTTGTGTAAATCATGGATCAAAAACCGACAAAATATTTTTTAAGGCTTTTGATATGTTGGATTCGCCTCCTAAGGAGTTCAATCAAAAGATTAATTAATTGCATGAACCTCTGATGATTATGTCTGCGGATTTGTCAGATGCTCAGGTTCTTCATCTCGGACCCATAATGCTCGATTATCCTGAAGAGTACAGTTTTAAGGAATTCCTGATGAAGGCTATCTCTATTGAAGCTGGAAAGCTCTATTATTCTAATGGAAGGCTTTTTATCCTTGATTACGATACGATTCATGGCGTTCTTGATGGAAAGTTTGCGATTGTTGAGCTAATTATTGATTCTTCTTTCTGTGAAGTTGGAGAGTACAGAAGATGGGCTCTTTACCATGGTAGTGAGGATGAAGTGGAATATCTGGATGAAATTGACGATATAAGAGGTGGTACGACTGTTTTGCCTGTAATCAGAACCGAAAACAGGTTCATCAGGAAAATTGAGGAATACATTGAAGGAGAAAATTACAGAAGCTTTGTAAGTGATTGAAGCTGTTAAGCACCGTTAAACAATCAGATATTTCAATAGGACTGGAATTATGATGCAACCCATGCAGTAAACTCTTTTAACATCCCATCGTAAGGAGAGCAATCCTGTAGCAGAGGAGAAGATAAGGATAACTAAACCCAGAATTCCGGTCATGAAGAAGGTATAAACCGGGAAAAAAATCAGTAGAATGGTAGAAATTCTTGAAAAATTCTCCAGCCTATTTACAGCCTTTGAAAAGCCAGCTCCCAGTATTAATGTTATTGTAAAGGCAAGCAGGGCGACGACAAACCCGACAATCAGCAGGTTGAGAACCTCGTTGAAGTTTATACTAAACCCGATCACCTCTCTGAAAGCACTGGCAGCACCACTCCGTGTTTTTCCACTTGTAAAAAGTACTGCAAAGCAGAGGAGAGCGTTTGAGGTATTGGCTCCAGATACTGCAAGGAGGTAGTTCTCTCTTTCAGTACCTCTGGCTGAAATAACAGCAGCAATGCCTGAACTAACTCCAGGAAACAGAGATACAAGAAAACCAGAAAAACAGCCTGTGATGATATGTTTTAACCTAATAGGCATGATATTTATGCTAATACTCTGTTTGGGGAGTTTTGAAGTTTTTATACTGCTTGAGATTACTGGAACAGCAAAGAAGCCAAGCATCATTGGTATAAAAACGCTTGAGCCACCTCTGATTTCAATCAGGTAGGAGTACATGAAAGAAAAGTACCCGATGATTCCAGAAAAGGTCAGAATTGTGAGTGCGAGAAATCTTTTGAGCCATATGTTCAGTGGTGGGGCGTAAATATCTTTTTTCTCCGATGCAAGAAGGAAAACTATAATCGAGGTAAGAAACAAGGGTGTAAGGGAGGATACAACATTCCAGAACCACTTTCCTGAAGAAAATAGCAGTATGAAAAGGAACATGGCAATGAGAAAGGAAAGGAAACTGCTAATGGCAGATAAAGTAACTGCATGAAAACCCCTTCCCTCCAGAACCATCTCATGTCCTGGAAGGACAGAAAGAGCTGTATCTTCATCCGGTACACCGATAAAAATTGAGGGGAGAATATCGATGAAAGTGTGAGTTATTGCATTGGCAAAAATTACCATTGCTATTTCTTCAGGGGCAAAGTAGAGGTAAAGTAGTGGGAGATAGGAAATAATCAAGGCTGAAAAAGTGTTGTTATGTATTCCCGGAACCAGACCACTGATTACACCAAGCAGAACACCTGTTAGAAGCGCCTCAAGCACGAACCCTCATTGATTCATCAGTTAATCAATTTGATGTGGTTTTGCTGTTTTTCAGCATATAGTACTGGTTTTTCGATTTTGAAATATTGATCAACCCGGTATCGATCAATCATTATCCTCTGTCCAGTATTGATCAATCATTATCCTCTTGAGTCTTTCTATTGGTTCATGTATTCTGTCTGCTATTTGCTGGATATCTTCTTCACCAATAATAGCCATGTAATATTCGATGAACTCTCTCAAGTACTCGTCATCTTCAAAGTCCCATACACCCGAATAAATCGGATTTGAATCTTCAAAAGCTGCAAAAATCCTTTTTGGGTCTTTTGAAGCCTTTTTCATGATCTCGTTGTATTCCTCAAAGAAAAGCCCATCTTGAATTATACTTATAACTTCATCTCTAAGTTTCATGGCGCTAAGCTTCCGGAATGGTGGTGAGTAACGGAGGACAATGTCGTCTATCTCTTTTTTTGAAAGGTTAAATATGGGCTCTCCTGAACTTCTGTTCTCTCCAAGTCTGAGAATCAGCTCGAATGTTTTTCTGTCAATGGGCGATATCCTGTACTTTCCTCTGCTGTAGAGTCTTACTGTCTGGAAACCCCTGAATTCTTTGAGGTCTTTTTTTGTCAGGTTGATAATCTCTTCTGGGGTGGCAAGAGATGAAAGTATGAGCCGTATAACACAATGATCAAAATCGGACTTTCTTGATGATGCCAGTATGTAGTTTAGATAGAATTCTCTGAGGAGGTAATGGTTTTTGAATAAACTGTTATCCATACTAGCATTCCGCTATGGTTTTAAAAAAATCTTTTCCATTTCTTTTCCGATGTATTTTTAACTCGAAAGTGGAATAAAGGTTTGTGGAATTCGATGGTAAAGTCAAGCATCCTGCGGTATTGCAGCTCAGGGGCAACTTGAGAAATGAAATAATAGGAGTGCTGAGAAAAAGAGACTGGGAATGTGAAATTTTGAAAACAAAACATGGCATCGATATTTACTTTTCAGATGTCAACGATGCAAGAAGGTATATCTCAATGATTAAAAGATTGCAGAACTTTCAAATAAAGATGAGCACCAAATATGCAGGACTGAGAAAAGGTAGAGTAAGGGTACTCTTTGTATATTCCCTCAGATTCGACGAAATTTGACTGAAAACACGATTAGAAGGTGAAAAATTGGAAATAAGCACAGAAGAATTCAAGAAAATAAGAAAAGAGCTAAGATACATTTCAGATTTGCATAAAATAAACCTCCCCAGAGGAATGCTCTTTACAATTCTCACTCAGAAAAAGGTTGATCAGGTTAAGGCTGATCATGGGAAGGTCATCATCAGACTTGGTGAACTTGCAGACTACTGGAGTAAATACAAAAGAATTCCGAGGTGGATTCGACTAACCCCAATGATGAGAGTAAGGCTACTCCTCAAGGCTCTTGAATTTACAAAAAAAGAAATAAAAAAATCTCTTGATAATCCTGGAGAAATAGAGGATGAAGATCTGAGAAGAGTTGTCTGGAAATCTGTATTCACTGATTATATATACTCTCCCCTTGCAGTCAGACACCAGTTTGCCAGAGGAAAGCTTGGGGAACTCATCCTTAATTCATGGCTGGAGAGAAGAAACATCTCTTTCAAAACAGAAAAAGAGATGCGAAAAGAGAGTATCAAAACTCCAGATTTTTATTTTTCTGATCCCATAGAAATTGAGGGTGTTGAGGTGAACTGGATAGAGAGCAAGGCTCTATTTGGAGACCCCAGAACACACTGGATTTATTGGAGAAAACAGTATTCCAAGTATCTGGAGCTCTTCGGAGATGGTTTTGTAGTTTACTGGTTTGGAAAGGTACATGACATCGATGGGAATGTGAGGGTATGGAATGAAGAATACTTCCGCAGTCCCCTGATGGATGCCCTTCTCGATATGAGGATATTTACCGCTGGAGGTAGAGGTGAGAAGGCAGTTGAAACTCTAATCAAAAAATTCAATGTAAGAACGGCAGTTTTGCTTGACACCGAAATACCAGAAATTGAGGGTGTTGAAATACAGAAGGTGGAGTTCGATAGCGTTTATTCCAAGGAGTTTCTGAAATCCGTCACAAAAATCATAGATGGAACATCGAGGGGAAGAGTTATGGTATTCGGGAAGGAAAGGGACTGGAGAAAGTGCAAGAGAAGACAGTTCTCATGGGTTCTGAGAAATATGGGCTTCAGCGTTTACCACCTTCGCTGATTTCAACCCTCCAAACTGTAACAAGTGTTAAAAGCACTCTCAGGTTTGTCAGCAGCGCGATAATCCAGAACATCAGATTGATGTAACCGAGGAGACAGAACAGCATAATTATGAAAACCCTTTCATCCCTCTTCCCAATGAGATATTTTGTCCTATCTTCAAGAGTTTTTTTACCGAACTCAACCTTATACTTCTCCCTTGTGTAGCTGACCATAAAGCTCCCGAAAATTGCAAAAAGAGCAGGCAGTAGTGAAGAGGGAAACATGAATGCAAGAATTCCGAGAAAGAGAAAATCAACGAATCTGTCCATTATTGAGTCTATATAACCGCCAAAGGGCGATTTTCTCAGGGAGGCTCTTGCAATCTCTCCATCACACCCGTCAAGAATTGAGGAAAGCTGGTAGAGCAAAGCACCTGCTTGAATGCTGAATAAAAGTGAAAAAGCGGAAATCAGTCCAGTTATGAAGCTGACAAAGGTCATCTGGGTTGGTGTAACTCTGTTAATGAGTAAAGCTGAGATTCTAGTAGATATTTTCCTGTTAATGTATCTTGACACGAGTCCATCTGTGTCCTTAATAGAAGATTCTATCAAAAGCCAATTCGCCTTTTTTAAGTCTTCTTCAGTATCAACATCCGTCCAGAAATACCCGCTCACCTCGTAAACTCTGAGCCTGGCATCTCTGATAATATCACTAACGCTGACATCATCAGGTAACCTGTTGGCAACCTCAAAAATGGAGTCATCGAGTATGAAAAATCCCGTATCGATGAAATTATAATCTTCCAACCCCTTCCCAATGTTCTCGATTCTACCGTTTACTGCTTTAACCCTTGTAGCCTCCTCAATATCGATGTACGATGGTTTCCCATCAACTATCAGTCCTTCTCCCCGTATTGCCTCTCTGATAAAGTCCTCACTGTAGATATGATCTCCCATTAAAAGCACGAATTTTCCGTTCACATGATCCTTGGCGAGCTTCAACGAGTAACCATTTCCCCATTCTGGATGTTCATTTTTGATTATCCTGTGTTTGAATGGAACATCCTCAAGAAAACTTTTTATTTCATCATAAAACTTTCCTGCCACGACTATAAACTCATCAACATGATTTGAAAGGAGCTTCATGCTCCTTAAAATTATCTCAATCCCACCCACTTTCAGGAGTGGTTTTGGTTTCATGTTTAATCTGCTACCCATCCCGGCAGCCAGTATAACAGCTTTCATCGGAATAATTCTGAATTAAGGCAGGATTTATAAATTTGTTTGCTGGATAGTCTCTCATCTCTCTATTGTCACATATAATAAAGTTTATATACTTCAATATCTCTCAGACATCCAATGTCAAAGCTCTCCTCATCTGAGGTGTGTAAGAGATTCTGGTATTTTGGATTTAGCTTTAGTTTTGGCTATTATTATTGAAGTTTTGATTTGAGGAGGTGTTCTTGGGGTGTCTAAACCTGTCATCTGGGGTGCATTATGCAAAATAAAAAAATTAAATAAAAGGTGAAAAATAATGTCTGGAAAAAAAAGACGGTTGAACAGGATAATGAAGAAAGGAAGGACACTGATAGTGCCAATGGATCACGGAATCACATCACCTGTAAGTGGAATAGAGAATCCTGATAGGGTTATAGAGAGAATAAGAGATCATGTAAATGCCATCATTCTGCATAAGGGAACAATCAAACATTCAAGACTGGTGGATAGCTTTGATGGGGGACTCATCGCCCATTTGAGTGCATCAACAACACTGGGGAATGCTGAGGACAAAAGAGTGGTTTCAAGTGTTGAAAATGCAATTAAGTTAGGGGCAGATGCGGTAAGCCTTCACATAAATGTTGGAAGCTCAACAGAAGGCGAGCAGCTTGAGGTACTTGGAAGGATCTCAGAGATATGTGATTCGTGGGAGATGCCACTGCTTGCAATGATGTACCCGAGAGGGAAAGGAATAGATGAGAGAAATCCAGTAAATGTAAAGCATGCTGTGAGAATCGGCTATGAAATGGGGGCAGACATTATAAAAACGAATTACACGGGTTCGGTCGATACATTCATTGAGGTGGTTGAGGTATCTTCTGTTCCAGTTATCATTGCAGGTGGTAGCAAAACTTCTGACATCACACTGCTCAGAGAGGTTAAAGAGGCTATAATTGCCGGTGCTGCCGGTGCTGCAGTTGGAAGAAATGTATTCCAGCATTCACGCCCGGATCTTGTGGTTAAATCACTTGCCAAGATAATACATGAAGATTTCGAGGTAGAAGAGGCAGGAGAGATTCTTTATGAGAGAGATATGGTTGCAAACAGAGGGCATCGACTGGAATGATGTTAAACTCCAGATAACGGATGCGATTGAACTCGGGTTCACTGGAGTCATCTCCAACCACGATCATGACAAAATAAGGAAGCTTGGAAAAATCGAGGTCCTTTCCAGAAATTCTGATAATGTTGCTTTTATTGAAATAAAGTCCTCTAAGGACCAGGATGATGCTGTCAGACTTTCTCAGGATAAAGATTACCTCTTTTTAAGTTTTACAGACTGGAAAGTTATCCCGCTCGAGAATCTCATAGCGATGAAGGGTAATTCAAAGCTTATTGTGGAAGTTAATTCACCTGAAGAGGCAAGACTTGTACTTGAAACCCTTGAAAAGGGTGCAGATGGAATTCTTGTGAAGTATATGTCAAGAGAATATCTGGGAGAGTTTGCAAGAATCGTTGAGTCTCATGAGAGAGTGGAACTTGTTGAGGCAGAGATCACAGAACTCAGGCAGCTCGGGATGGGTGATAGAGTATGCATAGATACTGTAACTATGATGAACCCCGGAGAAGGAATGCTCGTGGGAAATCTCTCCATGTTTATGTTTCTCGTAGCAAGTGAGAGTGAGGAGAGTGAATATGTAGCCTCAAGACCCTTCAGAGTAAATGCTGGTAGTGTCAATGCGTATCTCAGGAACGGAAGGGATACGAAGTATCTGGCTGAGTTAAAGGCAGGAGATGAGGTTGAAATTCTCAGATATGATGGAAATGTAAGAAAGAGCTATGTTGGAAGGGTTAAAATAGAAAAAAGACCGATGATTCTTGTGAGAGCAAGAGCGGCTGGTTTTAGCGGATCAGTTATCCTTCAAAACGCAGAAACAATAAAACTTATCAGAAAGGATGGCTCTCATATCTCAGTTACTTCCCTGAATGAAGGAGATAGAGTTCTTGTATGGGTTGAGAAATCAGGAAAAGGAAGACATTTTGGGAAGGAGATTGAGGAGTTCATAATCGAGAGATAAGAATCATCTTTTGTGGAGGGTTCGAGTTTGAAAGAGAGAATGAATATCATATGCACGGTAGTTTCCGAGAATTACAGCGTGAAAGCTCTTGAGCTATGCGACACCATCGAACTCAGACTGGATGTACTTCCGGAGAGTGTAGTTGGAAGGTTTATCGAGTGGGAGAAGGACCTGATTTTCACCTGCAGGAGAGAGGGTGATGGAGGAGGTTTTAGAGGGGAAGAAGAGAGAAGGCTATCCATAATCTCCAGATATGTGATGTATGCAGATTTTGTCGATATTGAGTATGATGTGGATGAAGATTTCTTTAGGTCAGTTAAAAGATCAGGAGTGGGAATCATTGAATCCTATCATTCTTTAAAAAATCCAGGATATACATACCTTCGAGACATCATTGAAGGTAAAAAGGGAGATATATTAAAAATAGCAATACCAGGAAAGCATAAAAAGGATATTAAGTTGATTTTGAAGCTTCATTCAGAGTACGATAACCTCATAGCCTTTCTCATTGGGGAGGAGTACAGATTTACCAGGATAATTTCTTCCCTGTCTGGAAGCCCTTTCATCTACTGTCATGCAGGCACACCTACAGCTCCTGGCCAGTTTTCAGTTGAGGAGATTTACAGATTGAGAAACATCCTCACTCAGAGGGTGATTCAGTGATTAATTCGAGGAAGCTGAAAATTCTTATCTATGGGATGGGAGGCATGGGTAGCCTCTTCAGGCGATTCTTTTCCCTGAGAACCTACACCGTAAAGGGATTTGACATAGATAAAAGCAAATCTGAGGTGGAGGAGGAAGAAATAGGTAACTTTGATGTTATATTTCTCTGTGTACCGATGGAGGAAATAGAGGGGGCTATGAAAAAGATTTCTGAGATTGCTGAGAGGAAAGGGAAGGATCCTCTTCTGGTGGATATCTCCTCTGTTAAGGAAGATGTGCTTGAGAACCTGAGGAAAAGTGGATTTGATTTTCTGAGCATTCACCCCATGATGGGTCCTGATAGCGAGATAGGGTTGTCCAACATAATAATAGTGGAAGAATCAGGAAGGGAAGAAGAGAGAGTAATACTGAGGGAGTTTGAAGATGCTGGAGCCATCTTGAGTAGAATACATCCAGAAAAGCACGATAAGAAAATGGCAGAGATTCAGGGGATAGCTCACTTCCTCCTTTTAGGTATGGCAAATTTTCTGAAGGAAAAATTTGATGAAAATTACATCAAATACTCTTCTCCAATCTTTTTTTCCCTCTATAAACTGGCATCGAGAATAATAAATCAGGACTGGAGGATGTATCTGAAAATACAGGAAAACTCTGAATACATGAGAGAAAAGTTTATTGAGAGCTTAAAAGAGCTTGATTTAAAATTGAAAAATGAAGACAGCTTCGAAGAGGTATTTGAAGGATTGAGAAGAGTTTTCACGGATGCCGAGGGGAGTACTTTGATAATGGACGGTGCAAGAGCAGCAAGAGTTCCAGATGGTAACATAAACTCCCTGAGGGGGTACATAAGGCTTATTGATTCGCTCATACTCAGGCTTATTGAGAAAAGGGTTGAGGCAGGAAAGAGGATAGCAATCTACAAGAAAAAAGACGGAATGCCCATCGAGATTTCAGAGGTGGAAGATGTAAAGCTAAAGGAACTCTCATCAAGGTCAAACCTTAACAGAATTATTTTGAAGAGGGTTTTTCAGGACATCATGGATTTAACGAAAGATGAGGAGTACAAACTTCTCGGAATCAGCAAAAGGCTTGCAGTGCTTGGACCGATTGGTAGTTTCAGTGATGATGTTGGAGTAAAGCTGGCGGGTTCAAGAGTTCCACTAATCTACTGCTCTACGGTAGAGGAGATAATGCGACTTGTTGAGGAGGACGATAATGTTTACGGACTCATTCCTATTGAGAACTCTGTCCATGGTACCGTTCTTCGCTCCATAGATGCGTTGATGAGGCATGGAGTTGAGGTTTTTGCTGAGACAAAGATGGAAATAATTCATGTTCTGGCAGCGAAAAGGAAACTCGATCTGTCGGAGATAGAGAAGATCTATTCACATCCCCAGGCTATAGCTCAGTGTTCTGGCTTTATAAACAACTATCTACCACATGCTCAGCTCAGGTACACTTCAAGCACATCTGATGCAATTTCGATGCTCGATGACTCATCAGCTGCGATCGTTTCAGAGAACGCTGCAGAAATTTACAATCTCTTTGTTCTGAAAAAAGGGATACAGGATATGGAGAACAATGTAACAAGGTTTTATCTCGTGAGAAAAAAAGGAGGGAAAGTCGAGGGAAGAATAACCTGTCTGTTCTTCGGCGTTGAAGATAAACCCGGATCCCTTAAAGATGTTCTCGAGGTTTTCTCAAAAAGAAAAATCAACCTGAGAAAACTTGAATCAAGGCCCTCAGGAATGGCTCTTGGAGATTATATTTTCTTTTCTGAAGTTGAGAAAAAACTTGATGAAGAGGATTTAAAAGAGTTGAGAGGTGTAACAACATTTTATAGGGTTGCGGGAGTTTTTGATGAGGTGAACAGACTTAATCTTTAGTTTTGTTTCAGGAATCTCTGACATGCTCCTTCACGACAGTTCTTTTCTCTATTCCGTAGTACTCTCCTATGGACATGATAAGAACTTCCTGAAGGAGGTACGCCATCAGCTCAAACTCTCCTGCACCGTAGAAAGGGGAGTCTGACACCTGTGCCTCTAAATATCTCCATCCCCTTGCTTTTTCCAGTCCACCGGGAAGTAAAATTACAAGATCTGACATTTTTCCGAGTGTGGAGTCAGGATAAGACGTTATCGTTGTAATCCTTGCTCCGACCTCCTTTGCCTTCCGTGCTATGAAAACAGCCTCAGTTGTCTCACCAGAGCCAGAGAAGACTACTAAGACATCCTCTCTGTTTATTTTTTCTCTCACCTCATCACCAAGCCACCAGACCTTGTGGTTAAGCACTTTTTCAAAATGTTTGAGCCTGATTGCAAAGCATAGAGCTACTGCTCCACTTCTCCCCACCCCAAAAACATGGATTGATTTTCCTCCAGATAATATAAGCCTCACGAAATCATCCATTTTTTCCCTTTGCTCTGCAACAATTTCTGGAAAGATTCTCAGGTAATCTATCAGGCTATGAGAGTTTTTTATTACGGTGTCTGAAAAATTGTCTGCCATATATTTAATTCAGACAGAGGATATATAAAAGAGTAATTCAGATTCAACCTGTGAGTTGAGATATTTGAAAAAAGGTTTAAGGTCGATTAACCCAGCACCATGTGTTTTATCTCGTTCCAGATCTCCATTGCTCTTTTCTCAGTATCCTCATCCATTTCGACCACTTCAGGCCATTCTCTCTCAAATCCCTCCTCTCTCCATTTCTTGGTGGCATCAATTCCAAGTTTTCCACCAAGATTCGGAAGGTAAGTTGAGTGATCGAGAGAATCAACTGGCGCCCTGTCGATGATAACAACATCCTTTGAGGGGTCAAACCTGCTCGTAACAGCCCACATAACTTCATGCATGTCATGCACATTCACATCTGAGTCCACAACGATAATGATTTTTGTGAGGGAAAGCATTCCTATTCCCCAGAGAGCAAACATGACTTTTTTGGCATGTCCCGGAAAGCCCTTTTTGATCGAAACTATTGCGAGGTTGTGAAAAGTCCCCTCAACGGGAAGGTTTATGTCAACAATTTCGGGAAAGAGCATTCTGAGAACAGGTAGAAAGATTCTTTCGGTGGTTTTTCCCAGCCAGGCATCCTCCATTGGTGGTTTACCAACAATAGTGGCATGGTAAATCGGATTCTCTCTATGGGTGATTGTCTCAATATGGAAAACGGGGTAGGGTTCAGGGGGTGTATAGTATCCTGTGTGGTCTCCAAAGGGACCTTCTGTACGAAGTTCATCAGTTCTAACATATCCCTCAAGCACGATCTCTGAATTGGCAGGGACCTTTAAATCCACGGTCTCACAATCAACCAGCTTAACTCTCTCCTTCCTGATGAAACCGGCAAACATGAACTCATCCAGCCCGGAGGGGAGTGGTGCGGTGGCTGCGTAGAGTATAGCTGGATCGACACCTATTGCAACGGCTACCTCAAGCTTCTCTCCTGCCTTTCTGAAGTGCTCTGCTCCATGCTTATGTATCTGCCAGTGCATTCCAGTTGTTCTCTCATCAAACACCTGCATTCTGTACATTCCTGCATTGAGTTCTCCTGTGACTGGATCTCTGGTTATAACTACAGGGAAGGTGATGAACCTTCCTGCATCTCCCGGCCAGCATTTAAGGATGGGGAATCTGGTTAAGTCCGGTTCAGGCATGATAACTTCTTTGCATGCTCCTTTTTTGGTTGTTTTTGGAATGAAGCTCATTGCATCCTTCAAAACCGAGAGACTCTTTATCCCATCCATTATTCCAGATGGTCTGATCTTTGTGAGACCAATAAGCCTTTCACCAATCTCCTCCAGTCTCTCAACTTCAAGAGCAATTTTCATTCTCCTTTCGGTTCCGAAGGCATTCATCAAAACCGGGATGTCGTAACCCTTTGGATTCTCAAACAGGAGGGCTTTTCCTTTATTTTTAACTGCTCTATCTGCAATAACCGTCATTTCAAGAACTGGATCAACTTCTTTTTCCACTCGTATGATCTCACGTTCATCTTCAAGTTTTCTTATAAATTCTCTCAGATCCTCGTAAGGCATGAAAACTCTCCTTTTCAGAAGGTTAAAAATATTTTGTAATTGGGTAAAGATTTTATAACCACAAACAAACAAAGATTCTCCACCGGGGTGAGATGTTGAGAAAAGTCAGAGTTTTCGATACAACCCTGAGAGATGGGGAACAGACACCTGGAGTGTCCTTTCCTCTGAGCTATAAAATTCAGATTGCAAAACAGCTTGACAAGCTTGGAGTGGATGTTATTGAAGCTGGGTTTCCAGCTGCTTCCAAGGGGGAATTTGAGGCTGTGAAATCCATAGTAGGACTTAGTCTCAATTCTGAAATTTGTGGTCTTGCGAGAATAGTCGATGAAGACATAAATGCTGCACTCGATTCGGATGTTGACTTAGTACACATATTCATATCTACTTCCAGAATTCAGATAGACTATACGATCAAGAAAACAAGAGAGCAGATTGTTGAAGACTCTGTAAGGGCTGTAGAGTATATCAAGGATCATGGCAGAAAGTGCATGTTTTCAGCCATGGATGCAACCAGAACTGAAGTCGATTATCTGAAAAGGATATACAAAGCAGTTGAGGAGGCTGGAGTGGACATAATAAATGTACCTGATACTGTAGGGGTAGCAACTCCTTTTAAATTTCACAATCTGATAAAAGAGTTGAAAGACCACCTTAATATTCCCGTAGATGTGCACTGTCACAATGATTTTGGGCTGGCTGTTGCCAACACCTATGCTGCAGTACTTGGAGGGGCTGATGAGGTACAGGTAACCGTTAATGGAATAGGTGAGAGAGCAGGAAATGCAAGTTTGGCTGAGGTTGTGATGATTCTGAAAAGTATTGAGGGGATAGACCTCAACATCAGGACAGAATACTTGGTTGAAACTTCAAGACTGCTTGAGAGATTTACGGGTTTCAGGTTACCGCCGAACACACCAATTGTGGGTGAGAATGCTTTCAGCCATGAAAGTGGTATACATGCCCATGGTGTCATAAAAGAATCATCCACCTTTGAGCCAGGATTGATAACACCTGAGATGGTGGGACACAGAAGGAGGATAATTCTGGGGAAGCATGCAGGAAGACACCAGATAAAGAAAATACTTGAGGATGCAGGATACAGTGTAAGTGAGGAAAATCTCACAAAGATATTTGATAAAGTTAAAGAACTTGGAGACAGGGGAAAGAAGGTCACGGATCTGGATTTATTCACAATTGCAGAAGTTGTTATAGGGGAGCTTAAAAAGGAGGAGAAGGCAATTCTTGTTGATGAAATAACGGTTCTTACAGGAAACAAAATCACTCCCACTGCTGTTATCAACGCAGATGTGTTCAATACAAGAAGGGTAAAATCAGCAATTGGAGTAGGACCTGTTGATGCTGCACTCAAAGCTGTTACCGAGCTTGTTGGAGAGAGTATCAGGATAACGGAGTTCAAAATGGATGCAATAACGGGAGGAAGCGATGCTCTTGCTGAGGTTTATGTGACTGTTGAGGATGACACCGGAAAGTCATTCACTGCAAGGGGAGCGGGCCCGGATATAGTGATGGCGTCCATTGATGCAGTCATCAATGCTGTGAATTATCTGATGATGAAAAAGAGAATGAACAGGACAGAAGATTAATATGGTCTATCTTGTGGATGCGCACTCTCATATTCAGATGGAGACCTTTGATAGAGATAGAGATGAGGTATTGAGAAGAGCAATCTCTTCGGGAGTAATATCTGTTGTTGTCTCTGGTTATGATGCAGTCTCAAATTACAGGGCATTGGGACTTAACGGAAAAATTGGAAAAGTCCTGATTACCTTAGGCTTATCACCAAATATGAGGCATGGTGAAGACATAGAGTTCGTTAAATCTCAGATCATTGAGAACCAGGATAAAATCGTGGCTGTTGGTGAGATCGGACTTGATAGTGTGAAAAGTAGACTGTCCATGGAAAAGCAGGCAAAGATATTCAGAGAATTTTTAACTCTCGCTCAGGAAATCAATAAGCCTGTGGTTGTTCATGCAAGGGGAGCGGAAAAAGAAGCTTTAAAGATTCTCAGGAAATATGATGTGGATGTTATGTTTCACTGCTTTACTGGAAGCATCAAAATTCTTAAAGCTGCAATTGATTGCAATTACACAGTGTCAATATCAACCATGGTTTGCTTTCTGGACAGAGTTAGAAGAATAGCAGAGGAAACAGATGTTTACAGCATGGTTATAGAGTCAGATAGTCCTTTCCTTTCTCCGGTAAGGGGGAGGAATGAGCCTTCCAATATAGTTTATGCTCTTAAAGAGATTGCGGAAATAAAAGGAATGGAGAAAGAGGAACTAGCCATAATTATCAGGAGAAATACGGAAAGATTTTTCAATGTATCTCTCTAATACAGGAACTTAAGCTCTCAAAAAATTTTTTAAGCATTCAATAGTAAATCTATATACATTCTTATGGTAGTGATGGTATGGCAATAAAAAGGTCAATAAATTTCGGAAAACTCCAGAAGATCAAAAAATACATTTCTTCAAGAAAAGGGGAGAGGAGAAGAGTAGGTTTGCTTATAGATGGTCCCAATATGCTTAGAAAAGAATTTAACATAAACCTTCATGAAATTCGGGAGATTATTGAGGAGTATGGAAGCATAAAGGTTGCAAGGGTTTTCCTCAACCAATATGCTGGGGATAAGCTGGTTGAGGCGATTGAGAACCAGGGTTTTGAACCAATTATAACTTCAGGAGATGTAGATGTCAGAATGGCTGTTGAGGCGATGGAGATAATCTACAACGACTCAATCGATGCCCTTGCTCTTGTAACAAGGGATGCTGATTTCAAGGCGGTCCTCAAAAAAGCAATGGAGATGGGGAAGGAAACGATAATAATTGGTGCTGAGCCAGGTTTCTCGGCAGCTCTTAAAAACTCTGCCGATATCTCAATTGTTCTCAATCAGGAAGATTTTGAGGAGGTTCCTGAGGTTCCGGAAGAGAGACTCGAAGAGTCCCTCAGTCTTAAACAGGCTGATTAGAAAAGTATTTTTCTATCCACGCTCTTATCTCATCTCTGACCTCTCTAAAAGCCCTTAACTTCTCCTCTTCGTCTCCTTCAATCCTTGCGGGGTCTTTAAAGCTTATGTGAATTAATTTTTTTCCCGGAAAGAAGGGACAGCTTTCCCGAGCATTGTCACATACTGTTATAACATAGTCAAACTCCATTCCCCTGAACTTTTCGATGCTTTTGCTCCTCTGATTACCGATGTCTATTCCGATTTCTGCCATAACCTTTATTGCATGAGGATTAACAGCTGAAGGTTCGATTCCCGCACTGAAGACTTCGTATCTATCTCCGTAGAGAGTTCTAAGTAAACCTTCAGCCATCTGAGACCTAGCAGAATTCTCCGTGCAGAGGAAAAGAACTTTCTTCTTCATAACTTCTGAAAGTCATGAAAGCTTAAATAACTGTTGTTACGTGTTTTTAGACCCCATCTCAAAAGTTTTTAATTGAGTAAATTTTGGCAAAAATGGTTATAAAAACAGTAAGAACTATTCTTAGGGATTATTAGTCCACCCCCACTACAAATTTTTGCGACTCAGTATAATTTTCTTCGAGGATTCTGCCAAATTCCATCTGATATGGAGGGCAAGTATCTTTTCAGAGAAGCAAAGAATCTGAAACACCAAGCCACATGGTTATTCACTCACAGCAAAAATAACAAGTTGAAGAACTTGAAAAATTTAAAAAACCAGTTTAAGGTGTCAAAAATGACGACAGTAAAAACCTCTTGCTACTGAACATCTTTTGATCCAAATATTTTGCTTTTTTCAAAAACTTCTTTTATCGGCATACTCTCAACTTCCGTTATGGAAGTCTTTCTTTTTGAATATGTGACCTGTGGTGGAGAGGTTCCCGATGATATAGTGGTCGAAGGACTTGGGATGTTCAAATCACTCTATAATGGTTTCTCAAAAGTTTCGAAAGTTATTTCCTTTGTTGATGAAAATTACAGAGATATTTTCCCTGAAATGCCGGAAGAGGAAGATCTTTTTTGGGCAGTGAGGGATTTCTCGGAGAGAGCGGATTTCTCTCTGATCGTGGCTCCAGAGGATGATAATCTTTTGTTGAATCTTACAAAGTTGGTTGAAAGAAACTCGGAAAACCTTGGCTCCTCTTCAGAGGGTGTGAAAATCGCCTCGAACAAGTGGAGACTTTACAAGAAGCTTGAGGGGAAGGTGAATATGCCACTGACGTCAAAAGAAGTTCTGGATCCCCCCTTTCTTCTCAAACCTGAACAGTCATGTGGGGGGGAAGGAATAGTCCTCATCAGAAATCATGCCGAGGTGAATATGGAGGGTATGATAGCTCAGGAGTTCATCGAGGGCAAACATCTCAGCGTGAGCCTCCTTGTGGGAGATGATTTGAAGGTTTTGAGTGTGAATGAGCAGATTCTTGAAGATTTTGCATATAGAGGTGCAGTTACTCCTGCGAGAATTGGTGAAGAAGAAAAAGAGATGGTTGTTAAGGCGGCGAAGAAGGCGGTTGAGGAAATCAAAGGCCTGCACGGCTATGTGGGTGTAGATATAATCCTCTCAGAATCCCCTTATGTGATTGAAATCAACCCCAGGCTGACAACACCCTCAATACTTTTTGAGAGGGTTTATGGTTTTAATCTGGGAGAGTTGATAATCAGAAACCATACCGGGAAGGAGATTAAGTTAAAAAAAGCGGGTAAAAGATTTGGTTTAAGAAAAACCTCCTCAAAAGAAGGGGAGGTTTTTATTGAATATGGTGGAAGGGCTCTTACCCTCATCCCTCTCTGAGTTGTCGAAGGGGAAAAGGTTAAAGGGTGGTTAAGGAACAAAGTTAAAACAAAACTCATTTATAAGTCTTCACGAGCAAAATAGAGTGAAAGGTTGATGGAAATGGTCGTTAAGGTATCTGTAGTGCTTCCAGCATACAACGAGGCAAAATTCATAGAGAAAGCAGTTGAAGAAGTGAGGAAAGAGCTATCCTGTCATTTCAATGATGGTGAATATGAGATTATAATAGCAGAGGATGGCTCCACCGATGGAACGGATAGAATTGCAAAGACTCTTGAGGATAAATACCCGGATGTCAGACATATTCACTCAGACGAGAGGCTTGGTAGGGGGAGAGCTTTAAAAAATGCCTTCAGATCAGCTCAGGGGGAGATTCTTGTCTACTTAGATGTTGACCTTTCTACAGACATGAAACACCTCAGAGAGCTTATAGATGCAATAGAGAAAGGATATGATTTTGCAACCGGGAGTAGACTCCTGAACGAGAGTGATGCTGACAGACCGCTGAAAAGAAACTTCGCATCAAAAGGATACAACTTTTTAGTGCGCTTATTCTTGGGTTCAAAGCTTAGAGATCATCAGTGTGGTTTCAAAGCCTTCAGGAAGAAGGCACTTTTTGAATTCATTGATGAAGTGAAGGATAATCACTGGTTCTGGGATACTGAGGTGATGGTTTTAGCACAGAAAAGAGGTTATAGAGTATATGAGTTCCCGGTCAGGTGGAAACAGGGAAAAGAGACAAAGGTCAGCTTTGGCAAGGATATAGCATACATGTTCTCTCAGATTCTCAGGATGTGGAGCGAGGATTTGAAGGAGAGAAGAAGCAGAAAATTCCTTTTCATGTCTGTCATGCTTGCCATGGCAATACTGATAGCACTGACACTCTATATTGGGGTTCAATCTGTTGTTGAGACGATTCTATCTGCTAACCCTCTGATAATTGGGGTAGCTTCCCTATTTTATGCCCTCTCATTTCTTCTCAGGGGGTGGAGGTTCAGCTATATAATCAGACAGCTCAACTTCCAGGTACCTGTGATCTTCTCAACAGAGAGTGTTGCGATAAGCCAGACTCTGAATGTAATAACTCCTGTCAGGATAGGAGATCTTGGAAGAGCTTATGTTTTCAGGAAAAGAGAAGTGCCTTATTCCATTTCTTTCAGCGGACTCGCCGTGGAGAGGATATTTGACCTCATATCGGTTCTCATTCTCGCATTTATCTCTATACTCCTCATAAGCGGGACACAGTTTCTAAGGACTCCCCTCTACGCCACTGTTTTTCTGGTAATCATAATTGCAGGGTTTATTGTTCTTTCCAGAATGCAGAACATGATAGGGCAGATAATAAGGGATGCGAACAGAGTTATGAAGGCAAAAAGTTCACCTGTAATCTTTTTGTCCTCTGTACTTCTCTGGCTCTTTGATATCACAGTGTGCTACATGATTCTGGGTTCTTTTGGGTATTCCAATCTCTTTCTGCTGAGCATTATCGCAGTCTCTGTTGGAAACATAACGAAGGTTCTACCTGTAACACCCGGGGGTATAGGAACCTATGAGGCTGTTTTAACGGGAATCCTATCCACCACGGTTGAGCCCAGCATCGCCTTTTCAGTTGCACTTCTGGATCATGCAATCAAGAACATAATAACAGTCTTTCTCGGAGGACTCTCCTTAGCCTCCCTTAACATTAAACTGAAAGAGATCTCAAAGTGATAAGATGTTTGGCATTTTTATATATCTCATTCAGGGCATAATTATCGCGCAGGTATTCAGAATGGAATACCACTCCTCACGATTTTTTTCAGTTCTTGCTTTATGTCTCACGGTTTTTCTTTTATCCTTTGCATTTCCTTTCAAAACAGTTTTTTACCCGGTACTGGCGATTTTTCTTCTGGTAGGTGTATACAGAGCATTTAGAGAGGGATTCAACTTTGATTACATCTCCGAAATCTCCTTTGCAGTTCCCTTTTTCTTCTTTCTTTTTCTCAGAAGTCTGGTTCCACAGGCTTTTGGAGCCGAGAAACTCATGGATATAGCCTTCATGAACTCAGTCCTTGAAGCAGATAAGTTCCACCCACCTGATCCCTTTTTCGCTGGTGGAGAAATAAACTTCTATTACTACTTCGGTTATGTAGTTGGAGCTGCTACTTCTTTAATGTCATTCACCTCGGTGGAAATCGGTTTCAATCTGGCAATTGCATCAATTCCTGCTTACTTCATCATGCTAAGCCAGGGTTTTCTCAGGGAAATTCTGGGAGATTACCGGTACTTTAGAGGAATAGCGCTTGGTACTGTGTTCATGGCGTTTTCCGGCAATCTCTATGCTGTTTACGAATTCATCAAAACTCTCTTGAATTCTGATGTTCCGGGGTATCTCTTTTACTGGAATGCATCAAGGGTTGTGGATGATCTTACCTATGGGAAAGCAATCACGGAGTTTCCCTACTTCAGTTTTATTCATGCAGATTTCCATGCACACTTTGTTGCACTCCCGATGAAGTTGCTTGCAGTGGCTTTTCTTTACCGCTACTTCACAAGAGGTGAGAGAGCGTTCTGCCTCATACCACTTTCTTTTATACTCTTTGCTACAAACTCCTGGGATGCTCCTGTTTTCATGCTTATGATTTTACTCACAATAGCTTACAGGTTCGGAAAAGGTGGAGAAAACCAGGAGCTAAAGAAGGGTTTAGCTGTGCTCATCCTTTCATCTGTTTCAATCATCCTTTTCTACTCCACAATGGAGACACCTTCGGCAGGGATTAAACTTATCGGGGAGAAAACTGATATATGGCAATTCTTCCTGCACTTTGGCACCCTCTTATTGCTCTGCCTGTATTATCTCAGAGACGAGCTGATAGCTTCAAAAAAATTCGCTGTAATTTCCCTTCTGATTGCCATTCCACTTTATTTTCTGGCTCCGGTTATGCTGATAGTCTTTCCGCTTGCACTCATTTCTTTTAAAAAATTCTTGCGAGGAGATTTTCTGTCCCTCCTTATCTTCTCTGCATCTCTTTTAATCGTATCCTGTGAATTTCTGGCAATCGAGTCACGAATGAACACGATCTTCAAATTTTACCTTGCATCATGGGTATTTCTCAGCATCCCCTCTGCAAAAGCCATAATCTATTCTCTTAACGATGAAAAATTCCTCCGCTACTCGGTTATATTTTTGATTGTTTTATCTCTCCTTTATCCCACTGTAGCCACTCCACTCAGGCATTATGAGGCAAAATTCACCCTCGACAGCTCTATTTTTATTAAAGAAAGAAGTCAGGGAGATTTTAAATTGATACAGCTCCTTAAAGACAAACATGGTGTTGTAGCAGAATCTGCTGAAGAATGTTACGGCTATGGAGGCAGAATCGCAGCCTTAACTCCTACCCAGGCTGTTATTGCATGGCCCTGTCATGAAGTCCTCTGGAGAGCAAATCCTGAGGAAATTTCAGAGAGAATGGCAGCATTGAGGGCTCTTTACAAATCACAGAACTGCAGTATAAAGAAGGAGATCGCAGAGAAGTATAGTATAGATTTTATTGTTCTGGGAAGTGAGGAGATTGAGAAGTATGGAGTTAAAGAGCTAAAGTGTTTCAGAGAAGTCTTCAGAAGTGGAAACACAGTTCTCTATTCCACAAAATCGTAAAGCCGTTTCTGGTTTTTGACATAGGCTGACATTCTCCTTATGCTGTAACCCTCTTTCTTTATTTGAAGGAGTGTCTTACCACTTTTTAGCATTTCTGAAATTTTTTTACCACACCCCGGAATTTTCTCGTATTCGATGTTCTCACCGTTCTTTATCCGCTGTTCGGCTATCAGTATCTTTGGATCTTCAGAGGGTAGAAAACCATCAGCCATCACCGATTTTATCTCCTTAGGAGTGTAACCGTATAGTCTCAGAAGGGCATCCATTCTGTAGAGATTTACAACCCTCTTTCTCTTCTCAGCCATCCTTCCTTTAAAAGGAGTATCGTTGAGGGGAACAAATCTGGAGATGTAGACCCTTGTCACCCCAAGACTTTCATACTCCTTCTGCATAATATCGAGAATATCCTCATCACTTTCTCCGAGTCCGGCTATTATCTGGGTTGTGTGACTTTTATTTCCCATTTTTCTAATTTTACTGCAAATTTTCCTCTGTTTTCTCATAATATCGATTTTTAGCTCCTTAACACTGCTCAGCTCTTTCATTCTACTTTCGGATGTAGTCTCAAGGTTGATACTGACTCTGTTTGCAAGACTCAGAGCTTCGTCTATGTAGTCCTCAGAGCAGCCGGGAACTATTTTCAGGTGGAGATACCCTCTGTGGAATTTCCGTATCAGCCTTCCCGTCTCCAGAATTCTTTCCATCACTGTATCTGGATCACCGTTTATGGCAGAACTTATAAAAGCACCATTGGCCATCCCGAGCCTCTTCAACGAACTAAAGAGCTTGGCTAAATCTTCAGGAGAGGATGTGAAACCCTTTTTCCATCCATTTGGGCAGTATTTGCAGTCAAATCTGCAATCAGTTGATAGCAGAACCTTGAAAAGATTGACTTTCTTACCATTTGCTCTTGAGCGGTAGATCATCCTGTGGGGGTCAAAAGTACATCTCGAATGGCAGATGTCAAATCTTCCTGCTGATATAAGCCTTGAGATGTCTTCCAGATTCACACTGTCTTGTAAACTTATATGGCTATCTCTCTTTCTGCTGGGCTGAAAGTGTGAAACTTTTTTGAAAAGTTATTTAAATAATTAATCATACGAAAATGATGGTGATTGGATGTACACCTACAACCTTATTCTAAAACACATACTGGAACATGGAGTTAGATGGGCACCAAACCAGGAAATAGTTTACAGGGACAGGATGAGATACACCTATACCGACCTATACAACAGAGTACAC
>DACH01000014.1 GCA_002494625.1 Archaeoglobus sp. UBA234 | reverse complement strand
GGGATTCAGATGCTTGATTTTTTTAGATGGGTGGTAGGTTGAGGTTCTGTCATCTCTATATTAGTGCTGCATGATGTGAGATTCCAGAAGCTTAAATACTGGATATGACTGGAGAAAGCTTTTTATTTGAGAATATGGGAAAATTACTGGTGGTTAGAATCAGACTATTGTAGGATTGAAAGGTTTCTTCTTTGAAGTCAACACAGTTTGTAACTTTTGTTAGAATCAGACTATTGTAGGATTGAAAGCGATATATTCATCTTCGCTTATAAATCCTCTCCACTTCGTTAGAATCAGACTATTGTAGGATTGAAAGAGAAAAAGTGTAGAGGTTGAAAGAGTTCAGCAGAGAATGTTAGAATCAGACTATTGTAGGATTGAAAGTGCTTCAGCAAGAATCTGTGCGTTCGTTGCATTCAGCGTTAGAATCAGACTATTGTAGGATTGAAAGAACAAAAAATTAATCTATCTTGATGACGAAGCGATTGTGTTAGAATCAGACTATTGTAGGATTGAAAGGAGGTGCGATCTACATAAGTAGTGTTCATTTTCAAGATCGTTAGAATCAGACTATTGTAGGATTGAAAGATACAGTTAGATCAGTAAGTAACACTGTTACAAGCTAGTTAGAATCAGACTATTGTAGGATTGAAAGACAGATACATATAAAAAGAGTTTACTTGGATTGCTTTAGTTAGAATCAGACTATTGTAGGATTGAAAGATAAACACCAACCATCAATATCAACATTCCTAATATTAGTTAGAATCAGACTATTGTAGGATTGAAAGTCTTGCCATTGCTGTTAATTATCATTTTTATGAAAACAGTTAGAATCAGACTATTGTAGGATTGAAAGGAGTTGGTAAGAGAGGTAGCGAATGAATTTATTGATAGGAGTTAGAATCAGACTATTGTAGGATTGAAAGAATGATTATAGGCGGCACTCCTCCGTGCAATAGCCATTAAGTTAGAATCAGACTATTGTAGGATTGAAAGTATATTATATTAGCTGTTGTAGGGATTATTGGAGCTTAGTTAGAATCAGACTATTGTAGGATTGAAAGGTGGAAATTTCTCCCTAAACCACTTCAATACTTCCTCATCAGTTAGAATCAGACTATTGTAGGATTGAAAGGTTGGGAGGGCATTCAATATAGACGGAAGGTTTACGATAGTTAGAATCAGACTATTGTAGGATTGAAAGTCGTTTACAACTACAACGGCAGCCAGAGACAGCCCGTTGTTAGAATCAGACTATTGTAGGATTGAAAGTATATTGATCGTCACTAAAATCTGGCGAATCCCACTTCGTTAGAATCAGACTATTGTAGGATTGAAAGTCAATATTCAACCCGCCAGTCCCCCACTTAAGCACATTGTTAGAATCAGACTATTGTAGGATTGAAAGCTGTGGTAGAGAAAACAATTAGTGGATCTATGGAATCTGTTAGAATCAGACTATTGTAGGATTGAAAGTACACTTACCCAAACACGATTACTTTAACCGTGTCATCGAGTTAGAATCAGACTATTGTAGGATTGAAAGAACGGTTCTAAGAGCATGGAATATGATTTTATCAACTATGTTAGAATCAGACTATTGTAGGATTGAAAGTACCAAATATTATTTGTATTCTCACTTTGTCTTAGAAGGTTAGAATCAGACTATTGTAGGATTGAAAGTCAGGTTCTGAGTGTCGACGCACCAACCTCTAAAGCCTGTTAGAATCAGACTATTGTAGGATTGAAAGAACACTGGTTTCTCTTTCCAATCTCTACTCTCTCTCCAGTTAGAATCAGACTATTGTAGGATTGAAAGCATCACTCAGGTTGTGATATGCTTTATAGAACTCCACAGTTAGAATCAGACTATTGTAGGATTGAAAGCAGCGAAAAAGGATCCATTGTAATACAAGAGCGCTGCAAGTTAGAATCAGACTATTGTAGGATTGAAAGAAGTCAGAAAAGAAGACCTCATATGGATACAACAGAGTTAGAATCAGACTATTGTAGGATTGAAAGGCTGTTGGTGAAGGAAGTTCCCAGTGAGCCCGCCAGTACCAGTTAGAATCAGACTATTGTAGGATTGAAAGATAATAGCAAGGATAGTTCCAAGAGCCATTATCTCACCGTTAGAATCAGACTATTGTAGGATTGAAAGCTTTTAAAATCTGCTTTTAAAATCATTTTATTTCCGTAGTTAGAATCAGACTATTGTAGGATTGAAAGATGTGTAATAGTTTTTTTGTTTCAGCTGGAGTGGGTGGGTTAGAATCAGACTATTGTAGGATTGAAAGAGAGCCATTGCAGTTCCAAAAGCAACAGCATACTCTCCGTTAGAATCAGACTATTGTAGGATTGAAAGAGGGTTATTCAGGGAATTAAGTTGACTGGTTCAGCTGCAGGTTAGAATCAGACTATTGTAGGATTGAAAGTCAGTATCTAAAGTAATACTTTGATTAGAAGTCTCGTGTTAGAATCAGACTATTGTAGGATTGAAAGATCCAGGAACTAAATAAATAAAAAAGGTAGGTGAAAGGAGTTAGAATCAGACTATTGTAGGATTGAAAGCTTCTTATGGATCCCGGAACACCAATATAAACCTTATCAGGTTAGAATCAGACTATTGTAGGATTGAAAGTAAACTCGCCGAATCAGGCACTTCAACATAATCATCTAGTTAGAATCAGACTATTGTAGGATTGAAAGACAATCTCCCGCTCCCGTCAGTTTGTAACCTTTCCCAGAGTTAGAATCAGACTATTGTAGGATTGAAAAGATTTAACGGATGGAAAATCTTTCGGTAAGCGTTTTCATCCCCCTCACCACTAACAACTCATTCAAACATCCTCTCTAATCTTCCTACCACATCAAAATCCTTATCACTGCTTATTTTTCTCCCATCACAGTATTCTAAAGCAAGAGCAGCATGAAAATATTAGAGTCCAGATAAGTACTCTTCAATCTACCTATAATACAACCTCTTCAATTCAGCAGGTTCTGGGGCTTCAAGCTTCTTCTTAATAACAGACGTGAGCTCATTTATATAGTCTTCTCCACTTTTTTCTGGCCTCATAACTATTTCATCTCTCCTGATTTCAAATATAACCCTCTTTCCATCTTTCAAACCGAACTTCTCCCGAATTTCTTTTGGAATTGTAACCTGTCCCTTTTTGCCAACAACTCTCGTTCCTACCATCAGGTATGAATTTTGATTTGAAGGTTAAAGGTCTACTCTGCTCGATTTATCTATAATTGCTTTTTCTTCGCGTTAACATTTATAATTCAAGGTATTAATCACATACTGGGATGTTATAACGGGAAAAGGTGTTCAGAGAAAGTAAGTGCAATTTACATTGAAAATCACTTGAAGAAAGACTAAAAATGCTCGAAGAAGTTATTGAAAGAAACTCGGTTACATAGAACTGTAGAATTACCTTATGATTAGAACCATCCAGTAGAACTTAAAACAAAAAATAAAAAATCAGAAAATTACAGGTGGAGTATAACGATGTCCTCCATCAACCACCTCAACTTCTACCTTTTCCCTGATATATCCCATCAGCTCATCTTTGTGCCTGCAGGAATTCAAAATACATGAGCCGAGGTGTATTACATCAACACTCTCTCCAAGTGGTGCAAGAACTCCTTTTAAAACACCCAGATGGAGCGGTGCTCTTTCGCCATGACACTCTCCACACTCAACGATTCCAACAATGGATACCTCTTCTCCCCTGTACCGCTCAAACTCACCCTCTCTCCTCATCAGTGCAACGAGGCACCTTGCATCTGCCGGACATACATTTTGCTGTCTCACCCTCTTGCAGGCAACAAGAGCTATTCTTTTTGTCATAATAAATGGTTATCAAATGGTATAAAAAACTCTCCTATCTCCTGTACTCAGCCATCGCCTCCTCATACTGAACCACATGTCCTTTCATCTGTGAACTCCCGAGGGGGTGGACAGAGACCGTTATAACCAATTTTATTAAAATCATTCCTTCCCTGAACAGCTTTGAAGGGTGATTCAACAACATCCTTTTTGGGAAAGTTCTCAGGAATTACAATATCTCCTGCAGGAAGATTCTACACAAGCCAGTGGGTGAAAGTGCCCATAGGAGTATCAGAATCGTCCATAATAATTGCAATGCTCTTTCCATACTTTACACCAGATATTCTGATTTCAGGAGATATATCCACTCCATCACATGTGTATTTATCCGGAAATGTTTTGAAATTCAGCTCTACTGCAATTTTTTCACTTATTCTGCTCACCCCTCACCTTTCTCTTCAGCACACCCG
The DNA here is from genome assembly GCA_002494625.1 of Archaeoglobus sp. UBA234. Classification (GTDB taxonomy): domain Archaea; phylum Halobacteriota; class Archaeoglobi; order Archaeoglobales; family Archaeoglobaceae; genus Archaeoglobus_A. Next base: position 46,452 of record DACH01000014.1, on the reverse strand, counting down.
GATACCACAAATACGGAGATTATCAAACACGCACGGATTTGACAGATTTTCCACACTTTCACACAAATGGAAAAACTTAATCATACATACATCAATCAAATACTGACTACTTCAAGGTGGTATGTGTATGGCTGAAAAAGAAGATAGAATCAAAATTCTCACAGAAAGAGTTCTTTCGAGGTTTGAAGACTATGATATAAACCCCAAAGAGGTTTCAAAGAGGCTCAGTCTTCTGATTAACGAATTCAAAGTGCCCGAAGAGGAAGCTGTCAGAACGGTCACCAATTACATAATCAAGGAGCTTGACATTTCCCCCTCAGAAACTTTTGGTGAGAGCCCGATAAAAAGCATTTCAGAGCTATCAAGATCAGGAGAATGGGTAACCCTGAAGGTAAAAGTCTTTCAGCTCTGGGATGCCGATAGCCCGAATGTTTCGCAGGTTGGTCTGATAGGAGACCCCACAGGGATTATCAAATTTGTTACCTGGGCTAAATCGAGAAAACCAGAGGTAGAGGAGGGAAGAAGCTACATCTTCAGGAATGTTGTAACTGACTCATATGGGGGAAGAATTCAGGTAAACATAAACAGAAACTCAGAGATAATCGAGATTGACGAGGATATAAGCCTTCCTCCAAGGGAGATCGAGGTTGTTGGAGCCCTTGTAGCAATCCAGCAGAACAGCGGGTTTATCCAGAGATGTAAAACCTGCAACAGAGTTATTAAAAAGGGTATCTGTGCAGTACATGGAAAAACCGAGAGTTATGATGATCTAAGGATTAAGGGCGTTCTTGATGATGGAATGAACTTCTACGAGGTGATACTCAACGAGGAGAACCTGAAATCCCTGACCGGTATTGGCGTTGAGGAGGCAAGAGAGATCGTGAAGGAGTCTCTCGACAGAGAGAGTGTACTTGAGGAGCTCAAAAAAAGACTTCTTGGTTATTATTTCAGAGTAAGAGGCTCGAGAGGGAACAGATATTTCATTGTCAGAGAGATAGAGGCAATTGATGGAAAAGCTGTTGAATTTGCAGATTCAGTTCTGAAGGAAATCGAATCCCTTAAAAAGGAGATCGGGGTGTGATCTATGGATACTTTCCAGAGAAGAGAGGTCGCAAAAAGAGTTTTCGCCTACGAGCTATCAAAATCAACCTACACAACATCAGAAGGTGATAGAACTCCAAAATATGTTTTAACCCCAACAGGAGAAAAATGTAACCGCGTCTTCATGGTCGGAGTACTTCTGGATAAAGAGGAGGTAAAACCCGATTCAAACTTCTGGAGAATACGAATCAGCGACCCCACAGGGGTTGTGACAGGTTTTGTGGGCAGGTATCAGCCAGAGGCTCTCGAGGCTCTTGGAGATATTCAGCCACCTGTAATTCTTTCAATTGTTGCCAAGCTGAATATTTTTGAGGGAGAGACTTCCAAGTTCCTGTCAATCAGACCGGAATCCATCAATGTCACGGACACTCAAACGAGAGATTACTGGGTGATTGAGACTGCAAAACATACCGTTGAGAGGATTAAGAGACTGATGGATGGAGCAGATGAGGACACTAAACTTGCGAAGGATGTTTACATGACAGATATTGGAGAATATCTGAGCATGGTGGAAAAAGCTGTTACAGTTATCAAGGAGGAGGCTGAGATTTTCTCAGAGGAAGGTAGAGGTGATGATAGAACTGACGATATAGCTGACGAATCAGCTGGTTTAAAAGAAACTGAAGAAGTAAAAACTGAGGTGGGGGAAGCTAGGATTGAGTCGAGTGAGATAGAAGATATAGACCTTGAAGATTTCGAGTTTGAGGAGGAGGAGTGGGATTTAAGCGATATTCTGGAGGAAGAGTGACAGGAGTGATTTTTCAGCGAAAAGATTTTAATTGTTGAGACTTACTCGAAAGGGGGTTAATCATGCAGGAAGCAGGTAGAGTTTCTGAGATTTCAACATCACAGATAAGAAAGATGTTTGAGGTTGTTGAGCGGGCAAGGAAAATGGGTAAGGATGTGATAAGCCTCACAATAGGAGAACCAGATTTTGATACCCATCCGGAGATTTTGAAAAGAGCATATGAGGCGATGCAAAAGGGTTACACCCACTATACATCAAACTTCGGAATTGATGAACTCAGAGAGCTGATAGCAGAGAAATATCGTGTAGAAAAGGAAGAGGTCATGATTACCTGCGGAGCGAGTGAGGCTCTTCTTAATACATCCCTTGCTTTCATTGAAAAAGGAACAGAGGTTCTTATTCCAGTCCCAAGCTTTCTGTCATACTTCACATACTCAAAACTTTGTGAGGCAAGAGCTGTAACTCCAGATACATCAGAAAACGGTTTTGAAGTTGATGCAAACTCAATCAAAGAACATGTAAACAGGAGAACTTCAGCAATCTTTCTCAACTATCCTAACAACCCCACCGGTGCGGTTATGGATCAGAATAGTATGAGGGCTGTGGCAGAGGTTGCACAGGATAACAGAACGGTTTTAATAAGTGATGAGGTGTACGACTCAATATATTATGATAAAAAACCGGGGACACTTGCAGGAGAAGAGAATGTTGTTGTTATAAACGCTTTTTCCAAATCTCTTGCAATGACAGGATGGAGGGTCGGTTATATAATAGCAAATGAGGAATTGCTCGACTCAATCCTTAAAATCCATCAGGTCAATGGAGTATGTGCTCCTGCTTTTGCTCAGAAAGCGGTGGCTGATGCAATTTCAGAAGGTATAGCAGATGAGATTACTTCAACAATGGTGAAAGAGTTCAGAAAAAGGAGAGATTTCGTTTACAGCGAATTAAGAAAAATATTTAATGTTAACAAGCCAGAGGGGGCTTTCTATATCTTCCCCGAGGTGCCGGTAAATTGTGTGGAGTTCACAGAGAGGCTTCTGGAGGAGACGGGTGTGGCTATAACCCCGGGAATTGCTTTCGGAAGTGATGAACGATATGTGAGGATTTCCTATGCTTCATCAATGGAGAACCTTGAAAAAGCCATGGAGAGAATCAGAGGGTTTGTGGAATCTACCAATTTGTAAGTTATCTGAGTAACAGAGGTCAGTAATTGGAATTCTAAATTTCCCTTTCTTCCTTTTCAATTATCAGAATTTCCTCCATTTCTAAGAGAGAATCAATTTCTTCAGAGAGTTTTTCCGCAACATCCTCTCCAATAATGCCCTTCACCGCAGCATCCCTTATCACACTCTTCTGAACCAGAAGTGCCCTTCTGTAGGCTTTCAACCATTCTTCTTTAAGTATTTTCTCCGATATTCTTTTCTGGATTTCTTCTGAAACGCTATCTACAAGGCTTTTGAGGTCTTCCGAGATTTTGACGGCTATTTCCTTTGGTATCTCACCCTCTCTCCTCATCCTTTCAATCTCTTCCATAGCAGCTTTGTATGCCATTCTTCTCCCAATTAGTTCCTCGTAAATAACCCTCTCCTCATCTCTCCTTCCAAAAAGTTTCCTTACCATGAATTCAAGGCTCAGCCCCTGAAAAACAAGAGAGAAAAGAACGGTGCCGAAAACCATGCTTGCTATCAAATCCCTGTAAGGGACACCAGCAAGAGATAAAGCGAGTGCAACAGGAATGGTTCCATGTAAGCCACCCCAGAAAACAACATGCTTCCAAGAAGAAGGTGTTTTACTTCTGAAAAATGAATCTGAAAAAGCGAGAATTGGATAGACTGCAATAGCTCTACCAATCAGCACAGCAGGTATTGCAAGAAATATTGCCTGATGGTACGCCACTATCTTGTCAAAGTGAATATCAATACCGATAAGAAGAAAGACAATGGAATTAACAACAAAAACGAGGAATCCCCAGAAGGTGATCAATGTCACTCTGGTCGAAGGAGACATTGAGAAGTACTTTCCATAGTTTCCTATTATCAGCCCTGCAACCACAACTGCTATAACCCCACTTACATGCATATTCTCAGCAAGCAGAAAAGTTCCGAAGGCAATTATCAGCGTGATTGTTACTTCAATCTGGTGGTCATCGATGTAGGCTAAAAGCCTGTAAGCCAAATATCCAATGGCAAATCCAACAACAGCACCACCAATTACCACAAAAAGGAAGGTTAAAACCCCCTCCACTATACCCATAGTTTCAAAACCACCTGATTTTACCATCTCCAGAATTATGGAAAAAATAACAATGCCCGTTCCATCGTTCAGTATACTCTCTCCCTCGAGAATCGTTGAGAGTTTTTTTGGTACTCCAAGCTCTTTAAAGGTTGCAAGAACTGAAACAGGATCAGTAGGTGTAATCATCGCTCCAAAAAGGAGAGCAATCGTAACAGGCAACTGCAATAATATGTGTAGAATGTAACCTGTCACCAGAACGGACAGGAGGACGCCTCCAAAAGCAAGAAGGGAAATTGGTTTGATGTTTTCTCTCAAACTTCCGATGTCCATATTGAGAGCTCCCTCAAAAAGTAGAGGTGGAAGGATTAGAAGGAAAATAAGCTCCTCACTAAGCCTTATTTCGGGAAAAATCCTCAGTATCCCAACAAAAAGGCCTACTGTTACAAGAGCTATTGTATAGGGAAGACGGAGGTATTTTGTCACAACTCCAACAATTGTGGCAATGAGAAGGAGAACAATGAATTCTGAGAGCTGGATCGCGAGCTCCATGGTATGAAATTAATCTTCGAGTATATATCTTTGTATCTTCGAGGTTTCCCATTTTTCACAGAACACCAGTAAGCTTATTAGCCCTAAAATCGCCTTTTACCGGATGATAAAAAACAGGATGTCTGAGGCTGATATGAAAATGGAAAAAAATATTGCAGATACAAACACGATAAATGCAGACCCCAGTTTACCGAGAATAATCCTCTTCACGGGAAAAGGTGGAGTTGGAAAAACTACAGTTGCTGCGGCAACAGCCATTAAAACATCCAGAGAGAGAAAAACCCTGATAATCTCAACCGACCCTGCCCACAGCCTTTCAGACTCTTTCGGTGTCGAACTCAACCCATATCCAACAGAGATCAAAAATAATCTCTTTGGAATGGAGGTTAATGTTGAGTATGAGCTTGAAAAGCACTGGGAAACGATAAAGGACTATCTCACACTCTTCTTCCAGTCACAAGGGATTGATGATGTCGTTGCTGAAGAGCTTGCTATTTTTCCTGGATTCGATGAACTTGCAAGTCTTCTCCACCTCCTTGAATTTTACAGAAAGAGAAGTTATGAAGTCATAATCCTCGACTGTGCACCAACTGGTGAGACTCTCAGATTGCTCAGTGTTCCGGAAATAGCAAAGTGGTACATGAACAGATTCTTTGGTATTGAGAAGAAGTTGCTCAGAATAGTAAGACCGATAGCTGAACCTCTCATCGATATACCGCTGCCATCAGAAGAGGTACTGGACAAAATTCAGGATTTGTACGCAAGAATCGGAGAGCTGAAGGAGATTCTTGAAAGTCCCCAGACAACAGTCAGAATTGTAACAAACCCTGAGAAAATGGTGATAAGGGAATCTGAGAGAGCCTTTACATACCTTAATCTCTTCGGATACAGGGTGGACTGCCTGATAATCAACAAGGTTCTTCCTGAGGATTCTGGAGATTACTTCAGGAAGTGGGTTGAGATTCAGAGAAGTTACATGAAAGAGATTGACGAGAGATTTCCCGTTCCAAAATTCACACTTACATTTAAATCAGAGGAGGTTGTTGGAGAGAAACTGATTGAGATAGCAGACGAGATTTACAATGGAGCGGACCCAACATCCATATTCTCATTCGCAAAGCCGATGAGAATTGAGAAAGAAGGTGAGGATTTCAGGCTGATTGTGAAGGCTCCTTTTGTAGAGAAGAAAGATATAAAACTTCTCAAAAGGGGAGAGGAGTTAATCATAATTGCAGGTCAGTGGAAAAGGATCCTCTACCTTCCACAATCTCTCGCTCTTAGAGAGCCTGTTTCAGCAAAATTTATGAGTGGTGAACTGAATATTAAATTCAGGTGAGAAAATGGCAAAGGAAATTAAAATAAAACTCCCTGAAATTGACGAGGTTCTACCTGAAGATGTTAGAAAGCATCTCTTTCAATCATACAGGGAGTTCCTGATGGCTTTTAAGAGAGCTATTGAATTCCAGATTGAAAAGATTGATGAGCTTGAAAAGAAAATAACTCCTGAGAAAAAAGAAATAAAAAGAATCAATATTGAATAGCTCAAAAATTTTTTAAGCCCCGATTTTACCAGTAGGAACCATGAAAATGAGGGATAAATGCAGAGATTGCATGATATGCTTCAAACCAAAAAAGAGGAGCTGAGCTGATGAAATCTCTTTTCTTTCTCGAAAGCTACGGCTTTCTCCCCTTCAGAAGGAAATCAAAAAGAGGCTCAAAACCCCACCTCACACTCAGATTCAATGCCGGAAACATAACCGACATTCATATTGACTCCTACAGAGGATACGAGCAGGAAAACTACAAGTATTTCAACCTGATAACCCATGCTCATTCAGACCACTACGGGCAGAACAACATGAGCAATCCCTTTTCACTCGCATCAATCGAGACGGCAGATATTCTCTCTGCTATATCCGGAAAGAGATTTCAAGGGGATATTTTCAGCGTTGGTGAGACTTTCAGACTTGGTGATTTCAAAGTCAAAACCTATTCAACAGATCACATGTTCGGTTCCACAGCTTTTCTCATAAAGGGTGAGTGCAGAATTCTCGTAACAGGGGATGTGAAGGACTACAGAAAGCTTCCTGAATGTGATGTTCTCATAACTGAAGCCACATATGGCAATCCTGATTTCATCTTCGAAGAGGAAATTGACAGACTGATTGAGTGTGCGAGGAATTCAACCTTCGGTGTTTATCCTGTCGGAAAAGCCCAGAGAACAGCCAGAATACTGCTTGAAAATGGATTTGAAGTTGCTGGAGAAGAAAGGATTTCCGAGTTGTGCAGACTCTTTGATATCGATGTGGTAGAAAAAGGCGATGTGAAGCTCGTATCTCCCAGAAATCTATATTCCTATAAAGGCAACAGATATGTTCTGACTGCTCAGAAGTTTTACAGATTCCCGAGAATAGTTGTCAGTGACCATCTCGATTTCAATGGGATTCTCAGCATGATAGAGCACTGCAATCCAGAGCATATAATATTCTACCATGGAAAACCATCAGAAAACCTGATAGAGCAGATAGACCGGGATGTTTCCGTTCTGAATGAGCTTGATGTGATGAGTGAGTTCGTTGGTTGAGAGTTGCTTTGAGAGTTGGAAAATCAAAATAAAAAGGTTCAGTCAACAGCCCGAGTTTCTGTTCCCAAACTTCTCCAGGTATAAACGGCTATATACATGAAGGGTGTGTCCACAACAGCTATTGCAAGCTTCAGAACATACTGTCCTGCAATCATCGCCATAACTGCATCCAATGGGAAAATTCCATAGAAAGCTATTGTTATGAAAAGTACTGTGTCAATTAACTGGGAGACCATTGTTGATGCGTTGTTCCTCAGCCAGAGGAATCTTCCCTTCGTTTTGCTTTTCCAGAAGTGGAAGGCATAGACATCATGAGTCTGGGAAATGGCATAGGCGATAACTGAAGCCACTACAACCCTTGGAGCTAACCCGAGAACTCTCTCGAAACTCTCAAGCATCTCGGCTGACATGAATGGAGCTGGACTCCACTGAAGGGCAATCAGTATCGAGATTACAGCCACAACATTTGCTGCAAGTCCAGTTAATACTGCTTTCTTCCCGTATTCCTTTCCATATATTTCTCCAATAATATCCGTTATCAGAAATGTAGATGCATAAACTATAACACCTGCCGGACCCACAAGCATACCCAGTAAAGGAACCTCCCCCACTGCTATCAGCTTAACGGCGATTATGTTTGCTACCACTGTCAGCGCCGCATAAATTCCAATTGCAATCTCAACACCAAACTTCTCGGAAAGTAAAGCTATCAGAGTTATTATCCCGAGAGTTGCAGCTACCCAGAATATGAATTCGGTCATCAGCATTAAATCACCCCTCTATCTTTCTTTCAGCCTCCCGTGTCTCCTATCAATCTCATCCAGCTGGTCAAGCATCTTTCTTATTGCAGTCCTTATTGCTTCACTGAGATTTACGAACTTCTTATCTTCTCCAACATGTTCCATCAAATCATCATAGAGTTCTCTGGGAATGTCAACACTGACCTTTGGCATCCAGATGAGGGGTATGAACGCTGTAGATAAATCTTTCGAAAAATAATAGTCCAAAAATAAGCTGATCATCCCTAAATATTATCAAGGTATTATCTCTGTTGTATTTCTATATTCTGGGTAGTGAAGTGTGCATGGTTCAACAACCCCTCTTTCAATGAGCCTTTCAATCTTAGGCATCTGTCTTTTTATTTCCTCGATAAGATGGATAGTCGCATCACAGACAGCCTGCATCTTTTCCCGGCTCCATAGTCTCTCTCTGCTGAAGAAAAGGCATCTACCACCACAGATGTTGAAATATCTGCAATGACTGCACATCTGAATATCAAGAAAATCCTTCCTGATAATGCCTTTCCAGATATCTCCTGCCTGATTCCACTCAAGATCAGCACACACCGGGCATGCTACAACCCTTCCATCGGTTGTTATGGTGAAGGAGTCGTCTCCAGAGCCACATGGAGGATGAGGATGTTTTTTACCGAGGAAAGAAGATACAACCCCTAAAAAGGGAACTATTCCCACTACAACTCCGGTCTCCATCTTCTCAACCCAGAATTTCACCAGTCTCGTTATTCCCTCTTTATACTTCTCAATCCACCCATTAAAATTCCTGTAGAAGGATTCTTCAACCCAAACCGCATTTATCTGCCAGTGGACATACTCAAAATGGTTCAGTAGATGTGAAACATCCCTGAAAATATCGGTTTTTTCGGTTGCCACCATCCTTGCTATAAGTTCACCCCTGAACTTCCTCCTGATTGAATTGACATTTTCCATCACTTTATCGTAAACATCTCCTCTGTAGGTGTCATTTACCTCTTTAATCCCATCAACGGATACTAAAATCGTGTTCAGCTTTTTCAGAACCGAGTCACTCAGCCTGTGAAGAAGAAGTCCATTTGTTTGCAGAATGTAGTGTCTGACTTCAGTACCTTGGACTATCTTCTCGATTAAATCCGTTCTCAGAAGTGGTTCACCACCATAAAAGGCAATGGAGGCTTCAGAGTCTCTTTCAAGGAAGCTAAAAAGATCCTCAAGTGAGTATGTTATCTCCGATGGCATGATATCATTGCTTATACTGCCCCCGCAGTAGGTGCAGTTTAAATTGCATCTACCTGTGACAATGATCAGGTAGAGCATGCTCTCACTTTGACTTCAGTTTACTCTGATTAATTTCACTAAACCCTTAACACAAAAAGGAGTTCGGTTTCAGGGTATTTCAGATATTTAACAAACTCTCTGTCAAGATCCACCGCTACCCTGTCAGCCTTTATTAAGAGTGTTCTCCCACATATGAAACTACTTTTTCTTACAACAATATCGGTCGGATGGTTGAGTAACAGTCCTTCATGTCCGAATCCCATTATCTTTTCCTTCAAACCATAACCAGGAAGTTCAAGTTCTATCTCAACCCTCTCAGCCCTTTTCAGTCTGTCCTTTATCTCCGGTGATAGTTCAGAGATGCTTTTCTCTGCCTCTACTCCAACTATGCAATCTGCTCTCAACGACATCTCTTTCTCCTTGGTTATCTCTAAGGTTGTTCTATGCCTTGCGGTGATGTTTGGATGTCCCTTTGCTGCAATCACCTCCTTCACTTCACCACCTCTCATCCCTGCTGCAAATCTCCTTATACTCGCAGTCAAAACATGCGTACTTCTTCCACCTCTCCATAATCCCTGAAAGCTCTATATCCTTCCACAAAACCTTATCTCCAGGCTTTACTCCGAGCAAATTCATTGCAATGAGATCAAGTTCTGTTATCTGTTCCTCCCCTTTGGTGCATATCCCTTCCCTGAGGTGTGGACATGGCTGACAGACTTCATCAGCACCCATAACCACCTCAATTTCTTCACTTTCAGCCCGGGATAATATCCCTCTCAGGTTTTCAACATAGGCCTGAGTGTATCCCTCTCCTCTGAAGAAGTGAAGGCAGATGAGATGATGTGCCCTGAGACGCATGAAAGTCAGTGGAGATGTGTGTTTAAATAATTAAAGTCAGGATCGAATTATCAGATTAAATCTGGAGGAATCGGCTGCCCTTCAGAATGCTATTCAATCTCTTTCACAACTTTTCCCTTCTCCGAGGGTATTACCTCTACTATCGCATTCTCAAATCTGAGGTTAAATGTTTTACCCAAAACCCTATCAAGAAAAACAGCAAGGGCTGCCACCTCACTGTGGGGTTGATTTCCAATGGCAATGTTCATATCACACAGTTCATATATTTCCGGAGGTACCTTCTCTGCCCCCACAACAACAAGTATTCTGTTATGCTTTTTTATTTCCTCAATCCTCTCAGGAAGAGGTATCCCATACATTGTCAGATGAACTTTGAGACCATTGAAATCTTTCAAAAGCTTTCTCCAGTTTGCTTCCTCAATAAAAAAGTCACCTCCCCACCTGGATACTACATCTCTGACCGATTCAAATAGTTTATCATCTCTGCTACTGAAATATATTCCCCTTGCCCCAAAAGCCCTGGCTGTAAGAGCCACATGGGTAGAGACTCTTTTATCTCTCTCCTTTCTGTGTCCGAGCCTGAGGACGAAAACTTCCACATCCTGAGTTAAACAAATGATTTAATTATTTTTCCTGCTCCCCCCACAAAGGTTTATATCTCCCCCTTCCAACCTTTTACCGGATGAACTTCGAGATAACAGACAAGGATGTTATGGGCAGAACTGGAAGACTTAAAACTCCAAGCGGAGTTATTGATACTCCTGCCCTGATGCCTGTAATCAATCCCAATCTCAACTTCATAGATGTAGGAGAGATGAAAAAAATTGGTGCTCAGGCTGTTATCACAAACTCCTATATTATCTACAGAAACAGAAATCTGAGAGAGATTGCAGTAGAGAAAGGAGTACATGGTCTCATCAAAAGTGATATCCCTGTGATGACAGATAGCGGCAGTTATCAGTTGATGGTCTATGGAGATGTTGAAATCGATAATCAAACGATTGTGGAGTTCCAGAACAGGATAAAATCCGACATTGTAGTCCCTCTCGATATTCCAACACCACCTTACTCAGAAAGGGAGAGAGCTGAGAGGGAGCTGAGAGTAACACTTGAGAGGGAAAGGGAAGCTATTGAACTGCATTCAGAAATAGGAGATGATAGACTTATCTCTGCACCGATTCAGGGTTCAACTTTCATGGATTTAAGAAGAAAAAGTGCTGAAGAAGTTTCAAAGCTCAACGCAAGCTTTTTCCCAATTGGAGGTGTGGTTCCACTCTTAGATAGTTACAGATTTCAGGATGTGGTCAGGATTATACTGGAGGTAAAATCCGTTCTTCCTCCATCCGCCCCTGTTCATCTTTTTGGAGCTGGACATCCAATGATTTTTTCAATAGCTGCTGCTCTTGGGTGTGATTTTTTTGATTCTGCAGCTTATGCCCTTTACGCCAAGGATGATAGATATCTGACTGTTTATGGCACAAAAAAACTTGAGGAATTGCATTATTTTCCATGCAACTGCCCTGTATGCAGCAACTATACACCAGATGAGCTTCGAAAGATGCCAAAAAAAGAGAGAGAACTCGAACTTGCTCGCCACAACCTTCATGCATCCTTTGAAGAGCTGAATACAGTAAAACAGGCTATAAAAGAAAAAAGTCTTTTTGAACTTGTAGAGAGCAGGATAAGAGGCCATCCCTATCTTGTTTCAGCCTGGAGGATAATAAAAGAATATGAGGAGACTCTGGAGCTTTATGATCCGTCTTCAAAACAGGGTTTCTTCTACACCGGAATTGAAACACTCTACAGACCATCCATAAAAAGACATCATGAAAGGATGCTGAACTTGGAGCTGGAGAAGGATAGCTATCTGATCTCAACTAAAGAAAATAGCGATTTTAAACTGATTCCTGCCTTTGGGGTGGTTGCTGGAGAGTTCTATCCTGCCGGTCATGCTGAGATGCCGGAAGATGAGTATGTGGAAGATGAGGCAATTCTTGAAGGCTTAAAGGGACTGCTGAAATTTCTCAAACAGTACAGCAACAAAAGCTTCAAAGTGGAACTGAGCAGAAGATGGTTCAAGATTCTCTCCCTCCACAGAATTGAGCTCCCTGACAATGCAGAGGTTATCTTAAAGGATTGATGAGAATGAAATGTGAAACATATCTCATAAAGAGGGACGGCTGGGCAAGAGTGGCTGAGTTCAGAATTGACGATGAGAGTTACCTTTCTCCAGCAGTTCTGGGCAGAAATAGCATTCTGGAAAGGATAGAACTGAGGTTTGCCCCTTACAGCCTCAAAGAGTTTGATAGAGAGAGATTTGAGAGACTTTACTTTGAGGATGAAACCTTCATTGCCGCAACAGGACTTTCAATTCTCCCACCAAAAAAAATTGTGAAAAGCATAATCGAATTGAGAACAAAGGATTTCACAAAACCACTTTTAGCCACAGGTATATGCACTCCTCAGAACCTTGCCTTTCTTGTTTACCTCGGTGTGGATTTCTTTGACAACTCCACTGCACTGATGGCTGCCCACAGACGAATTTACTTTTATGAGGGGGGATTTTTGAACTTTGATAAAATGAAGGAGCTACCATGCCACTGCGATGCATGCCGGAGACTTGAGAAAAGTAGTCGAGAGGTAACAGAGCTTCTAAAAGAGCATAACACTCTCAAACTCCTCGAACAGGCTGCTTTAGTAAGGGAGCTGATAAGAGAAGAGAACCTGAGGAACTACATCGAGGCTAAAGCAAAGTTCAGTCCTGAGCTGACCGTTATGCTCAGGGAGGCTGATAAGCATCCGGAATTTTCCGAAAAAATGCAGCCCAGGTTCAGGAGAAGCACTGTTCTGCCAACAACCATGGAGTCATTCAGCAGATTTGAAATTTCCTACTTCCTCAAAAGAGTAGCTGAAACATATAATCCAAAGACTGATTATCTCCTCATACTCCCCTGTTCTGCAAAAAAACCCTACCTCCTTTCAAGAACGCACAAAGCGGTAAGAAATGCAATTGGAAAGCTTTCATCGAGAGTGGATGAGATAATAGTATCATCCCCTCTCGTTGTTCCAAGGGAGTTTGAACTCCTCTATCCTGCAATGAACTATGACACTCCCGTTACAGGAATCTGGACAGATGATGAGGTAGACTTCGTTGCAAAACATCTGTCAAAACTCACTGAGGGTTTTGAGAGGGTCATAGCCCATGTGGATGGTGGTTACAAAAAAGTCGTTGAAAAGGCATGTGCAGAGGTGGAGGTAGTTTATACTGCAGAAAAGGGAATTACTTCAAGAGAATCTCTGAGAAAACTCAGGAGAGAGCTTGAAGAGCTTCCGAAAACGGATAAAGATCTCTATGTATCCATATTCGAGAGCATGATGCGATATCAGTTCGGTTTTATTCCAGAGGTGGAGGGTGGAGCGGATAATTTAAAAATAAGGGGTAGATATCCCAATCTGGAATTCTATAGAAGAAAGGAAAGAATTGCAAGAATTGATATGATTTATGGGATGATCGATATTGATATCCCGCTTACAGATGTTTTCATTGAAAAGAGAATTAATCTGGTTGAGATAGGGGATTTTGAGCCAAAGGGTACGATTTTCTCTTCTGGCGTTGAGTGGGCGGACAGTAGAATTCGCCCCAATGACATAGTTTTCTTCAGGAATGATAACTTTACTGGTGTCGGAAGAGCGTTCATGTCTGGAGAAGAAATGCTAACAGAAGAGAAAGGTATTGCAGTAGAGGTAAGAAGGAAAAAAAGGCTGTGAGAATTTAAATTTAGCTCTAAATTTGACAGGTTCATACTCTAATTGGTATTCAACCGCTCGTGCAGAAATCTCAAATATTTTGATGATAGGTCTTAAATAAGCCTGGAATATAATATTATCAATGAAGAAAAAGTACTTCTTCTGGTTTATTCTTGGTTCACTTTCAGTTTTCTTCGCAGAAGTGGTCTCAGGTTCAACAATCTTTCCTTTTTTCAGTCCATGGGGTATTCTTGTTGTTTTTCCCCTTTACACATTGCACACCCTCATATTAGTCCATCTCGTTTTCAGGTTTGGAAAATCAGACATCTACAAACTTTTTTTAGCGGGTGCAGTCTTTGGCCTCTACGAAGCTTATATAACCAAAGTCCTGTGGGAGCCACCCTGGGGTCCACAGATACTAATTGGAGGAGTTGGAGTTTTCCAACTTCTGGTTCTTGTTTTCTTCTGGCATCCCTTTATGTCATTCATAATCCCCGTACTCCTCGGTGAGACCTTCCTGACATGCTCTCGCGAAGTAATAGAGGGCATGCCCGGCTGGTTTTATGGATTATTCAAAACAAAGAAAAGAGCCTATGCCTCACTTCTGATTTTTACATTTTTCTGCGGGGTTTCACATGCTGTAAACTCTCCATCACCGGAGATTTCAATGCTATCTGGTGTTTCAAATACTGCCATCATAATCGGATTGATTTACATCTGGAGGTATAAAGGGTTAAACACCTATTCTTTCCGTGAGCTCATGCCCAGTAAAAGGGAGTTCAGGGTTCTTTTTATCCTGCTAATTTCCATGTATGCTGTTCTGGGCTTGTCAATTAACAGAGAAGCTATACCTGAAATTCATGGTCAGCTAAGCATATGGCTACTGTATGTCTTCTTCGGATTTCTTCTGTATCGTAACCTCAGGTTCTCCGATTTAAAGAAAATACATTTTCCAGTTGGCTTTTCTTACAGGCTTCTCATCCTCTTTGCATTTCTGTTTTCCATTATCTCATCCACAACCAAGTCAGTATCTTTCATTGCACTGGCTTTCTGGCCAATTGGAGTTTTTTCAGGGCTGTTAATTTTCATACAGGCTGTATTGAGAGTATTTCGAAGAAGGAAACACATATTTTCAGCTGAAAATAGATGAGGTTACAGGGGTGATTCCAAATAAGCTCCCAGACTTTTTCCCAATCAATAACCTTGCCTGAAGAACAAACCAGGAACATTAATAAGCCAATCCACCTATTTTTATACCATGCGTATGGATTTCATCATCTTAGGTATGGCTCTCATAATGATCGGGCTTTCAATGCTCTCACTCTCCACAGTCAACGCAGATGTGGGTGGAGTGATACTGATTGGTCCGATCCCCATAGTCTTCGGAACATCCACCGAATCAGCTTACTCCGCTCTTTTTGGAGCCCTCATCATTTTTCTCATCTTCTTTGCTCTCATGAGAATGAGGTGGTAGAATGCTCGAGCTTATTGCCTATTTTCTGATTCTGACGGGCATAATTCTGATTTTTGCCGGGATGATTTCGAGAGTAGAATATCCAGAAGATGTCCATGAACCCTTTGAAGAGTCTCGCTATGAAGATTTCGAGATTGAGGAGAAAAAGATTGAAAGAAGAAAAGTGAAAGGTGCGGGAATCGTGATGATTGGTCCAATTCCCATAATTTTTGGAGACTCAAAATATGCTCTTTACCTTGCAATCCTTGCAATCTTTCTGATGCTATTCGGATTTTTGTTTATGATTTCCATCTGAGGTGGTTGAATGATGAGGTTGATGAGGTGATTGAATGATAGAAGAACATGAAATAGTTAAAGAAATACACTACTTTGAGAAGCCAGGAAAGGAGAACACAAATAAAACCCTTGAGCTTGCAGTAAAAAGAGCCGAAGAACTCGGGATAAAATACATTGTTGTTGCATCCTCTACAGGAGAGACTGCCAGAAAACTGATTGACCTTCTTCAAGGCAAGAAGATAACGCCGGTCGTTGTAACATATCACAGAGGATTTTACAGAGAAGGTGAGGACTCGATGGACTCAGAGACAGAGAAAATGATTCGAGAGAGAGCAATCTTTGTCAGACAATCTCACATTCTTTCCGGACTTGAGAGGAGCATATCGAGGAAGATCGGGGGAGCTTCAAGAACTGAGGCTATAGCTGAGGCATTGAGAGCTCTATTTGGACATGGATTAAAGGTATGTGTGGAGATAACAATAATGGCTGCTGATAGCGGGACAATTCCCATCGAAGAAGTAATTGCCATTGGAGGAAGGAGCAGGGGAGCTGATACCGCTGTTGTAATACGACCTGCACACATGAACAACTTCTTCGACATGCAGATAAGGGAGATAATATGCATGCCAAGAGAGAAAAGATGATGGAGGGATAGGGTGAAAGTCCTTTTCATAACATCAAACAGGGGAAAGTTCGAGGAAGCAAGAAAGATAGGGGAAAAATACGGAGTTGAAGTTGAGTGGAAGCGGGAAGAGTACGAAGAATATCAGGGTAACTCCTTGGAAGAAATTGCTGAAAAAAGCGCTATGGTACTCTCGAAAAAGATCGGAGAGCCTTTTTTCATCGAAGATAGTGGACTTTTTATTGATGCACTTAATGGATTTCCCGGTCCCTATTCATCCTATGTTTTTAAAACCATAGGTAATGAGGGGATTCTGAAACTGATGGAGGGTAAAGATAACAGAGAAGCAAGATTTATTGCAGTTGTGGCCTACTTTGATGGTGAGAAAATCTCAACCTTTAGAGGAGAGGTTAAAGGTGAGATCTCAAAAGAGATGAGGGGTATGCATGGATTCGGATATGATCCAATTTTCCTGTATGATGGAAAGACCTTTGCAGAAATGGGTGATGAGAAAAATAAGGTGTCCCACCGAAGAAAGGCACTCGAAAATTTCTTTTCATCAATTTTCAATCAATAGACTGGTATAGAGCAGTTCGCTTATTATTTACCATTGTTATTTTCAATTTACAGTTAATTTATAGTTAGCAAATCTACAAGTGCTGAAATAATATGCGAATGCACTATATCCTGCCTGCAATCCATCGAGTGCATAATCCCTCTAACCAAATTCTTATCAGTGATTCACCAGTTATAAGAATGTGAGAAAAAGCTGGGATAGCATTCATAATTGGTGAACTCCCATATCCAAGACTGACCACTACTGAGAATTACCAACAGCAAAGAAACCCTAAGAACCACGAGCATCAGCAAAAACTAGATATTCTTTCTCTGAACAAATTAACTTCTGTTTCATTGCAGAAAGTATGCTATTTTACAAAATGCTGCAAAAAATTTTTAAGTTGCACTCAAGTTGGTTTTTGAAGGTGATGCTCATGGCAAGAATGCATGCAAGAAGAAGAGGCAGTTCAGGATCAAAAAGAGTTTATCGTGATTCTCCTCCTGAATGGATAGATCTAACTCCTGAAGAGGTGGAAAAGAAAATAATAGAACTCCACAATGAGGGTTACGAACCAAGCATGATAGGGTTAATTCTCAGAGATAGGTATGGGATACCATCAGTCAGACAGGTAACAGGTAAGAAGCTCGTAGCTCTTCTGAGAGAGAAAGGAGCAAAAATTGACTATCCCGAAGATTTAAAATCCCTTATAAAAAAGGCTCTCAATCTCAGAAAACATCTTGAAACCCATAAAAAGGATTTCCACAACAAAAGAGGTCTTCAGCTAATCGAAGCGAAAATCTGGAGACTTTCCAGATACTACAAGGACAAGGGGCTTCTTCCAAAGGACTGGAAGTACGATCCGGAGAAGCTAAGAATCGCTCTGAGAAAATAATTTTCCTTTTTTCAAGTTTGCTATTTTCGGGTTTGCTACATAGTATTTACTCCATAACCCTCCTGAGGAACCACACCTCCATTTTTATACAGCTCTGCGCCTCACATTCAAATTCCCTGCATCCAAAACAGGGAGGAAGACCCGTCAGATCCTCCATCCTCTCCATTATTTCCTGAAGGCTCAGGTCTTCCTCCTTTTCTTCCTCAATTTCCGCATCAGCGGGAACTATCTTGAAGGTTTTTACACCATCCACCACAACTTCAATTCTGCGAATGATGTCCTCTTTTTCGAGTTTTCTCAAAATCCTTGAGCACTTGCTACTGTCTATATTTAGCTCTTTCCACAAATCTTTTTGAAGAATAGACCCCTTTTTCTCGAGAATCTGTATTATCTCATCTCTGGTGTCCATTCCAGCTTACTCCTACTCGTATGGTTGTATCAGTATAACATTGTTGCCTCTGAGTACTATATGCCCGAGATTTCTGACCTTCTCGTCATTCTTGTACTCTACAGCATTACTCAGATGGAGATTCATGTAGTCGTCCACACTTTCAAGTCTACCCACTAAGTCACTCTCTTCACCCTTCATCTCAACCTTGATCATCTTTCCAATCAGAGTTTTCACCATCTGGTTCGGAAGCATTCAATCACCTCTTTTTTTCACAAATTATTTTGAAGGATTTCAATTCACCTCTGAATTTCTCCTCCCACATTTCCAATCTGCTGACCAAATATTTTAGCATTGTGGTGTCGGGAGGAGGGAAATTAATTTTTCGATTTGTTTTGAACTCATTTGCAGTGAGTAACAAAAACAGTTTATACAGGAAGTATGAAATTCAGCTATGAAGGTTCTGGTAACAGGAGGAGCAGGATTCATCGGCAGCCATGTTGTTGATAGGCTAATTCAGAGAGGAGATGATGTAACGGTTTTTGACAACCTCTCTTCCGGAAAACAAGATTTCATTAACGAGAAGGCTGAGTTTATAGAGCTTGATCTGGTAAAAGATGATGATAAGCTCAACCTCGAGGGTTTTGAGGAGGTATGGCATATTGCTGCCAACCCCGATGTCAGGATTGGTTCTCAATCACCTGAGAGTATTTACTACAATAACATTCAGGCTACATTCAACATTCTCGAAGCAATGAGGAAATACGGTGTTGGTAGAATCATTTTCACCTCTACATCTACTGTTTATGGTGAAGCTAAGGTTATTCCTACTCCAGAAACCTATCCTCCGCATCCAATCTCGATCTATGGTGCGTCAAAACTTGCCTGTGAAGCTCTGATAGCATCTTACTGTCATACCTTTGACATGAAGAGCTGGATATACAGATTTGCCAATGTAATAGGAAGGAGAAGCACTCATGGTGTTATCTATGATTTTATAATGAAACTGAGAAGGAATCCAGAGAAACTTGAAATTCTCGGTGATGGAGAGCAAAACAAATCCTACATATACATTGATGATTGCATCGATGCCATGTTCCATGGACTGAAAAGTGATGGAGATGTTAACATATTCAATATCGGCAGTAATGACCAGATAAAGGTCAAAAGGATAGCAGAAATAGTCTGTGAGGCTATGGGGCTCAAGCCAAGGTTTGAATTTACAGGAGGGAAAAGAGGATGGAAAGGCGATGTTCCCGTGATGTTTCTCTCGAATGAGAAGTTGAAGACAATTGGATGGAAACCGAGATATAATTCGGAAGAGGCTGTAAAAAAGGCAGTAAAAGATCTCCTTAGCATATAATTTTGCTATACGGCTATCCAAGATCCAAGTTAGCCTACATTACCCCCTATTCTTCCCCCTCTCCCAGGAAAAGCTTCTCGATATCCACCCCATGTGTTTCCTTGACGACATTCAGCACAATCATCGTGTATGTCTTTACAACATGCTCCATCCCAGCAACTTTCTTTACAAAGCTGTTAAGGGTCTCTCTATCCCTGAACTTTGCCACAAGCATCATATCAAACTCTCCCGTCACATCGTAGAGAGCTGTGACATTTGGTTCCTTGGCAATCTCCTTCTCAATCTCAACAAGGTATCCTCCCTCTGCAGTAACACCTATAACTGCAATCAGGTTAAATCCCAGTTTCTGATGATCTATAACAGGGATAAACCGCTCTATAACACCCATTCTTCTCATTTTATTTATCCTGTTGTAAACAGTTCCTTCTGCGACACCCAGTTTTTCCGCAATTTCTCTCAGGCTCTTTCTTGCATCATCCTGAAGTTCAACAAGAATCTTTATGTCAAGCTGATCCAGTTTTTCACCCATAAAACACTTTAAACTTTAAAATATTTTTAATTTTCCCTGATTTTTCTGATGATTCTGTAGTGTAAAAATTTAAAATTAAAATAAAAAATTCAATCCTCATCAGGAACAAATTTTGTTCCATAATATATTATACCATCTTCACCGTCCTCAAAGTACTTTCTGAAGGCTTTCTTAACTCTCATGCCAGTTCGAATTTCGTTTTCACTGCACACAACCTGCGATGTAATCACAGGACCGTTATCAAGCTCTATGAGGGCAATGATGTAGGGTTTCTCCAGCTTGTACTCCTCAGGAGTGTCGTGCACGACAGTATAACTCAAAACCTTACCCTTCCCTTCAAACATCTCCTCTTTTATACTACTCCTCCTTCTACAAATCGGACAGAAGTTTCTTGGTGGATAATATTTTGTATTGCAGGTCTCACAAACACTTCCGACTATATCATATCTGTACTTTATTTTTCTCCAGAACCTGGGAAGCATCAGACCACCCCATAAATTGTAACAACTGCAGTTGCACCTGTTCCACCTATATTCAAAGATAAACCCGTTTCACAGTCAACCTGCCTCTTCCCTGCTTCTCCCCGAAGCTGAGATGTAATTTCAACTGCCTGTCTTATTCCCGTTGCTCCAATTGCATGTCCACACGCCTTCAATCCTCCGCTCGGATTTACAGGAAGAGATCCATCAAGTTCGGTTATCCCCTCTCTTATAAGCTCTGCTCCCTTTCCTTTCTCCACGAAACCCAAATCCTCATAAGCCATTATCTCCGCTATCGTAAAAGAGTCGTGTATCTCCACCACATCGATGTTTTGCGATGAGACTTCTGCCATCTTGTAGGCAAGAGATGCTGCTTTTCTTACAGCCTCCATTGTGGTGATGTCCCTTCTGCTATGCAGTGCAAGATAATCACTTGCCTGGGTGCAGGATTTGATGAAAACCAGATTGTCCGTGTACTCCCTTGCAATCTTTTCATTTGCGAGAATAACTGCTGCTGCACCATCACTCAAAGGAGCACAGTCAAGGAGGCGAAGGGGTTCTGCAACCTTGGGTGAGTTCAGAACATCTTCCACAGTTATTTCCCTCTTGAACTGTGCTTTTGGATTCAATGCCCCATTTTTGTGATTTTTCACACTTACTCTTGCGAGGTCTTCAGGGGTTGTACCATACATCTCAAAGTGCTTCCTCGCCATGAGAGCGTAAAGAGCTGGAATCGTTGCTCCAACAAAACCTTCCCACTCTCTGTCTGCTGAAGAAGCCATGATATCAGTGGTCATTTCAGATCCAACATCCGTCACTTTCTCTGCACCAGCAGCAATGACAATGTCATGTACACCAGAAGCTACTGAAAGATAAGCCTGCCTTAAAGCAAGCCCTCCACTGGCATCTGCAGCCTCAACCCTGGTTGCAGGCACACCAAGTTCTGCAAGTCCAGAATAGTCTGCAATCAGAGCAGCTATATGCTCCTGAGCCAGATACCTTCCACCACTCATGTTTCCTATATATATGGCTTCAATCTCCTTTCCTTCAAGCCCGGCATCCTCTATAGCGTCTATTCCTGCTTTGAGAACAATTTCTCTAAATCCACTATCCCATAACTCACCAAATTCACTCTGTCCAACTCCAATAATCGCAACTCTTTCCATAGTATCACCAGACTATTTCATCTTTATTTTCTTCCTCAATTTCAGGTATGTGCTGTAGTCAACATGAACTCCCTGGTTTATCTTGTCCCAAACCGCTGGTTTTCTGGGATAAGATTCAATTCTATCAGTTATGTTGAAAATGAATGCATCACTCCCTGCTCCCGAACCAAAAGAGACAAGCAAAACCTTTTCACCGGGCTTTGCTATGTCAAGAACGGCGGAGAAGCCAAGAATCGAGGATCCTGAATAGGTGTTCCCCACCATCCGCACCACCAGCCCCTGCTCGATCTGTTCCTTCCTGAAGCCCAGCATTCTCGCTGCTCTTACCGGAAACTTTCCGTTTGGCTGATGAAATACCGCATAATCAAAATCTTCAGCCTTATAGCCGTTTTCCTCCATTATCTTCCGGGCTGCAGAAATTACATGGCGGAAATAAGCAGGTGTGCCAGTGAACCTTCCACCATGACTCGGATAAGGCTGTCCTTCTCTCCTCCAGAAATCAGGTGTATCTGAAGTGAAAGATAAGGTGCTCTCAATCTCAGCAATAGGTTTATCACCGATGATGAAAGCCGCTCCCCCAGCTGAGGCTGAATACTCAAGAGGGTCTCCAGGAGCGCTCTGACTCGTATCTGCCCCGATTGCAAGTCCAAATTCAATCATCCTGGACTTAACCATGCCAAGACAGGTTTGAATCCCTGCAGTACCGGCTTTACAGGCAAACTCGAAGTCAGCAGCATGGAAAAAGTTCCCGCATCCAAGAGCGTCGCCAACAATTGTTGCGGTTGGTTTAACTGCATAGGGATGGCTTTCAGAGCCGACAAATATTGCTCCGATTCTTTCAGGGTCTATTCCACTTCTTTCGATTGCCTCTCTCGCAGCCTCTACAGAAATCGTGGCTGTATCTTCATCTATATCCGGAATGCTCTTCTGGAAGACTCCCAGTCCACTTCTGATGTTTTCCGGATTTTCTCCCCAGACTCTTGCAATTTCCTCTGCTCTAATCCTGAATCTCGGGATGTAAGTACCATAAGCAACAACTCCCGCTTTCATTTTACAAACCTCCTCAAACTTCTTATCATCTCATTGATTGGTTTTTCAGAGACTATCAGTGGAATTCTTTCCACCTTAGATATTTTTATGGCAATTTCATCAACCTTATTAGGTTTCAAGCCGTGCAGAACAATCAAAGCTGGTTTAAAAGTAGCAACCCTCACTGCAACAAGCGGTGACCTGCCAGAGGAGACTTTCGTGAAAATCATTGCTCGCTCGGATGTGAAGCCGTAGAGTTTGTAAAAGTCGTAAGAATTGAGCTTCAGAATTGCATCTAAGCTGTCTATGACTGTATGCCCGTTCACATGTCTTTCAAAACTGTTTACAGGTATTCCCTCTATTACTTCTATAAAATCATGAAAGGCAATAGGTTTTTCATATTCCATCATATCTATTATAACATCCACATTGAACCCGTACAGAAAGTCCCGGAATTTGGAAAGGGTCATATACCCTCTCTCTGCATCAATTGAGATCAGAGCCTCAATAAGTTTTCTTATGAAGGCAATCCCGGGAGATTTCCTTCTGTCACTTTCATAATCACTTATAACAGATGGAGAGACCCCAAGCTTTTCAGAGAGGTCTTTCTGAGAGACCTCAAATATGTTTCTCCACTTCTTTATCGTTTTCCCCGGATTACTGGAGAAGATTATATCACCTGAGATTTTATCAACAAGCATTCTCGCAGCATCGTCCATACCCGAAAAAAGGGGTTTCTAATTTATAAATTTATCGAAAATTATCGAATTGGACTTCGTCAATCAACTATATTGAAAATAGCACAGCAAGATATTTATGCTGAGCGCTTTAAAGACTTCTCTGATTGATTATCAATCACTGAATTTGATGGTGGTGTTATGAAGGTCTGGATTATCGGCTCATACGGGATTGTATCAACCACCGCGATGGTTGGTGCAAAGAATATAGAAAAAGGTTATGATGAGTTCACAGGACTCGTTTCAGAACTCCCTCACTTCAATAATTTGAAGAAGAATATCTCATCAGGATTTGAGTTTGGAGGGCATGAGGTGAGGATGAAGGAGAACGCCTATGAGGCTGCCCTTGAACACTGGGAGCTCAACAGACATTTCGATAAAAGTTTTCTTGAAACCGTCAGAGACGACCTTGAGAGAATCGTTGCCAAGCCCGGAACTGCACTTAACTGTGGAACTGGGCTTTCAGAGCTTGGAGAGCTAAAAACACTCGAAGATGATGGACTTAACCTTAGAGAAATAGCCGATACACTTATATCTGACATGAAGAAGTTTGCAGATGAGGAGACAGTTGTTATAAACATTGCTTCAACCGAGCCTTTGCCAAACTACAGCAAGGATATCCATGGAAGCATTGAAGGATTTGAAAGAGCTATCGATGACAACAAGAAAGAGTACATCTCGGCGAGCATGCTTTACGCCTATGGAGCACTGAAACTCGGTCTCCCCTATGCAAACTTCACACCAAGTGCAGGTTCAAGCATACCTGCCCTTAAAGAGCTTGCCATCAAAAACAGGGTACCACATGCAGGAAACGATGGAAAAACAGGTGAGACGCTGGTTAAAACAACTCTCGCCCCCATGTTTGCCTACAGAAATCTGAAAATACTTGGATGGATGGGTTACAACATTCTCGGTGATTTTGACGGAAAGGTTTTAAGTCACAACGATAACAAGGAGAGCAAGGTTTTCAGCAAAGACAGTGTTCTTGAGAAAATTCTCGGGGAGTCTCCATACAGCATAACAGAAATTGAATACTTCCCAAGTCTGGTCGACAACAAGATGGCTTTTGACTTCATTCACTTCAGAGGATTCCTTGGCACAGCAATGAAGTTCTACTTTATCTGGGATGCTATAGATGCGATTGTTGCAGCACCACTGATTATAGATTTAGCGAGGTTTTTGATTTTTGCCAAGAAAAAGGGACAGTACGGTGTTGTAAAAGAGTTGGGCTTTTTCTTCAAAAGCCCCATGGACACCGATATCGTGAACACCCACAAGCAGTTTGAGATCCTTGTCGATTGGTTCAGAGGACTTCAGTAAGACAATCATTTAACTTTCAAATTTCAAATACCTAACCTTTTAAAAGGGTTTGTACAAAGCCTTAATGATGTCAGCAACCAACGCCCTTTATTAGGTAAAAACCCTATTCATTTTTCAATTTCAGCAAGCTTTTCCAGTGCCTCAAGCAGATTTTTAAATTCTTCATCCGAGAGCCCTTTTAGCTTCCTTGCTCTTCCGAGAGTTATTGTCTTGGCTAACACCTTTCTCAAAACAGGGTTTTTAAGGGGTGTAAAACCATACCGGACTAAAATGTCCACAGCTTCAGGGTATCTTTCAATGAGCTTTCCAACATTTGTATTCTCATCAATTTTAAACTCTTCTCTCGTTTCAAGTTCCGCAGGTCTTTCCTTCCACAGTTTAACAATGGTGTATCCATCCATCTCCTTTATCTCATATTTTGAAGTTATCTCTTCTATATGCTGGATAAACTTCACAGAGTCTGAGTCAATTATAAAGTCCAGAAATTCTCCCTCTTCAACCTCTTCCAAACTCATTACAGCTCTCTCTAACATCTCAGTAAATTCCATACCCCTTAAATCTACCAATCCACCCATACAATTACATAGATTTCAAAATATATTATATTTTTCAATGATACAGCGGGAAACAAAATCAAAATTTATCAGAAATTAGATGGTACCGGCAAATGTTTATTTAGTTTGAAAACTAAAAACTTTTAGCATGACTGAGGCGTTAAAAAATTCTGAGAGTAAAAAAGAGATGCTTAAAAACCTGCTCAGACAATTGCATGAGGGAAAAGATGTTAAAGAACTTAAAGAGCAGTTCAGAGATGTTTTGATAGGCTTATCTCCTCTGGAGATTCCACTCATAGAACAGGAGCTTGTAAGTGAAGGGATATCAACAAGGGAGATTGCCAAGATGTGCGATATACATGTTGAACTTTTCAGGGAGAGCGTTGAGGGGGCGTTTGATGTGAGTGATCTGCCTCCTGGACATCCCCTTCAAACACTTTACATGGAGAACAACGAAATTGTGAAGGATGCTGAAATGCTAAACCTGCTTGTAACCACACTGGAAAAAGATGGGGAGATACAGAATGAGATACTTGAGAATCTAACTGATCTCGTGAATGAACTCGTTAAAGTGGGACATACACACTACAACAGAGAAGAGATGCTGATTTTCCCCTACATCGAGAGAAGAGGTATTACAGCTATTCCTAACGTGCTCTGGTTTAAGCATGATGAGATCAGAGCGGGATTGAGAAAGCTTATCAGATTACTTTCCGAGGATCCTGGGGATGCATGGAAGGAATACATTGGAAAAATCAGCAGAAAAGCAATAGATGTATCGTCAGCCCTGATAGATATGGTTTTCAGGGAGAACAATATATTCTACCCAACTCTAAAAGTTCTGCTTTCTGAGGGAGAATGGAAAGCGATTAAGCAACAGGAACACCAGATTGGATACTACAAGGTTTCTCCACCCGAGTGGGTGTCCAGTGTGAAACCCCTGCAACCCTATGAGATATATGCATCGCTTACACCTGAACAGCTCATAAATCTGCCTCAAGAAGTGCAGGAGATTCTAAAGGGTCAGATTATCAAACCGGATGACTATAAGGTTAAAAAAGAGGGAGACATGGAATTTTATGTTGGATTTCTTTCAAAACAGGAAATAAATGCCATTTTCAAAACGCTCCCCTTTGACATAACCTTTATCGATTCCAGAGATAGGGTGAGGTTTTTCTCAGGGAAAGATAGAATATTCACAAGAACTCCATCAATTATAGGCAGAAAAGTTCAGTTTTGTCACCCACCGAGGAGTGTTCACATCGTTAATAAGATACTGAAGGCATTTAAGGAAAGAGAGAAAGATGTTGCTGAATTCTGGATTCAGATGGGAAAAAGAAAGATACACATAATATACTTTGCAGTAAGAGATGATAGTGGAGAGTATCTTGGAACTCTTGAAGTAGTTCAGGATATAACCGATATTAAGAGAATAGAAGGGGAAAAAAGACTGCTGAAGTGGAACAAAAGCTGAATCCATTTGCATTTAACCCTTATATCTACAAACCCAGTTAAGCTAATATATCAGAGCAAGAAAATACTTCCTGTGGATGATCTTTCAAAAGCTTACCTCATGAAAAAGTTTGGAGAGTACTATTCAAAAGCTGAGCTTACACCTCCCCCTGACTTTGAAAGGAGGGAATGGGCTTTTGTACTTCTCGAAAACTTTCCTGCATTTTTCATGCACAGGCACATCTCTTTCCACTCTCCTGAGTCCCTGAGATCCTTTTTGATTTCTTCACCACCAGCCCACATTTATTATTCCTCTGCATGCTATGATAAACCATCTGAACCGATGGAGAGAAAGGGGTGGCTTTTTGCTGACCTCATATTCGATATAGATGCAGATCACTTGCCCCTCAAGCCAGGAACGAAAATGGAGGATGCAATAGAGATAGCAAAAAGAGAGATTATCCGCCTTACGGAGATCCTTGAGAATGATTTTGGGGTTGATGCCAGAAAAATAAAAATTGTCTTTTCAGGTGGCAGAGGGTATCACATCCATGTTTATGATGAGAATTTCAGGAGACTCGAATCCCCTGAAAGAAGAGAAATAGTCGATTATCTCTCCCTCAACTCCCCCGAAATATCCTCTGCAAGCATGCAGATGATCAGGGTGAGGAGATGCTTTCTTGCCTTTATAAAAAAACTCATTGAAAAAGGGAATCTATCAGAAATCTTGAAAAAACAGGGCTTGAGAAAGGATGTAACTGAAAGATTAGAAAAAAAGCTAAAAATCATGATTTCAGACGAGGAGCTTTCAAAAAAATTCCTTTCTGGAAAATACTCCATTGAAAAAATAACCAGCAGCAAGAAGTTCCTCGAACTTACCGATAAAATTATAGAGAGCTGCATTTCAAAAGTTGGAGTGCATATAGATGCCCCCGTTACAGCTGATGTTAAAAGGTTGATAAGATTCCCCGGTTCAATCCACGGAAAAAGCGGTCTGAGGGTAATGGAAGTAAGCCGTGACCACCTTGAGGAGTTTGATCCTTTCATTGATGCGATTGCATTTGGGGATGAAAAGGTTGAAATAAGGTTGATACCAAATGTCAGGGTTGAGGTGAGAATGGGGGGAGAGATATTCAAACTCCGGGGTGGAGAAAAGATTAAGATCCCTGAGTTTCTTGCTGTACACCTTATCTGCAGGGGGATGGCGAGATATGGATATTGACGAGCTTCTTATTATCCTTGAAAAAAACAGAAACAGGCTTACCAAACTTGAAGATGACTTTTATGAGAAGATACAGGAAAAAATTTCCGAGCTGGAAAATCTGAGAAAAGAGGCTGATGACTACGAAATTTCCAGGATTGATGATAACATCCGGACAATCAGACGGATTCACAGGAAAATCTTTGAGACCCGGACGAGTAAAATCATAAGGGCAGCCTGGGCAGCTGTGTGTGGCGAGGGAGGGAGTGTGGAAAATCTGACCTCAGTGGAAAGAAATCTCTATGCCAAGCTTGTTGAAACTCTCTCAGATTACAGAGATGCAGTTATTTCCGGGATGAAAAAAGCAGTTGATGAAAAGCATATTGAAAAAGATCTCCCAGAATATGTGCTTGTCAGGGTGAAAACCGATATTGAGGAGTTTGAGGGGATCGATGGAAAAACATATAAATTGAGTCGGGAAGAGGTGGTTACACTTCCAAAGTTAAATGCTAAAGCACTCATTAAAGCTGATGCTGTTGAGCCAATAGAAATCATAGAGGTGAACAGAGAATGAAATACCCAAAGAAGGTAAGAACTTACTGCAAATATTGTGGGAAACATACCGTTCATGAAGTTGAAAAGGTAAGCAAAGGCAGGCAAAGCTCTCTCAGATGGATTAACAGACAGAAGGCAAGAAGAGGAAAGGTCGGGAACCTCGGAAAATTCAGCAAGGTTCCTGGTGGAGATAAGCCCACGAAGAGAGTAAATATAAGATACAGGTGTACTGAGTGTAAGAAAGCTGAACACAGACCAACCTGGAGGGCGAAAAGATTTGAGCTTGTCTGAGGTGAGCTTCATGGGCGTGAAAAAAAGCAAGTTCATAAGGGTAAAATGTCCGGATTGCGAGAATCTCCAGGTGATTTTTGACCACCCATCCATCGATGTTAAGTGTTTGGTATGTGGAAGAACTCTTGCCGAACACAGTGGGGGAAGAGGTTCAATCAAGGCTGAGATCGTTAAAGTACTTGAGTAAATTTTAACTCTTTTTTCCCTTCGACAATTTCTGAAACTAAAGCAGGTTCCCGAGATGAGTTCCAAGCTTGTTCGTAAGGTTGAGAGCCTCAAGCCTCTGATTGGCAGAGTAGTGGAGAAAAGGATTGATGAGTTTCTTTCAATGAGAGAAAAGGGAAATTATGCGTGGTTTAGTGAGCTTTGCTTTTGTATTCTCACAGCAAATTCTTCGGCAGAAATCGGGATTAAAATCCAAGATGCTTTAGGTTATGAGGGGTTCGCAAATCTGAGCGAGGAATCTCTGGCAACGAAGTTGAGGGAAGCCGGATACAGATTTTACAATGTGAGGGCAAAGTACATCGTTGAAGCACGCAGATATCTGAGGATAAAGGATATTCTTGAGGAAGTGGAGGAAAAGAGGGAGTGGCTCGTAAAAAATGTAAAGGGCATTGGATACAAGGAGGCAAGTCACTTCCTCAGAAATGTTGGCTTTCTGGACTATGCGATTCTTGACAGGCATATTCTGAGAATAATGCATAATTCCGGTATTACAGAGATGCCAAAAAACCTTTCAAGAAAACGATACCTTGAGATAGAAAAAAGATTCATCAATCTTGCATCAAAGCTTGAAATGAGGCCCGGTGAGCTTGACCTTTACCTCTGGTACCTCTCAACCGGAAAGGTGATGAAGTAGCTTTTTGTTCAAAAAAATTTTAACCCCTGAAAAGAACTTTTTGTAATGGCTCCATCCAAGGGGGAAAAGAAAAAAGAGACCTTCACGATCTCGGAACTTGCAAAGGAGTTTGAAATAAGTACGAGAACTATAAGATACTACGAGGAGTTTGGACTGCTGTCACCAAAAAGAACTTCAGGAAATCAGAGAATTTTTACAAGAAAAGATAGAGCAAGACTCAAGCTAATTCTGAGGGGTAAAAGGCTTGGTTTCTCGTTGAAAGAAATTAAAGAAATGATCGAAATGTATGATGTTAGCGAGCCTGAGCAGATTAAACTCACACTGAATTATGGAGAAAAGAAGCTTCAGGAGATTGATGAGAAAATAGAAGAACTCAAATCTTTAAGAGAAGACCTGCTTGCGATCAAAAAGATGCTCCTCAAAAGGCTGAAAGAACTTGAATCCGGAAAAAAATCGTAGGAGAGATGTTTTGGAGATCATCGTGAGCAATCCACTTTAAAACTTTTTCAAAGGGCACAATATTTAAAAATCAGCTACAATACTTTTTTGATGACTCTAAAAAAAATTCTCCTGATTGTTATTGATGGCATCTCCGACAGACCTGTAGGTAACACAACCCCTCTTGAATCAGCAGATACACCAAATCTCGACTACTTTGCCGGGAAAGGGATTAATGGAATCATGGACACAATTTCTCCTGGAATCCGCCCCGGAAGTGATACATCCCACTTGGCTCTTTTTGGATACAATCCCTTTGAATGTTACTCCGGGAGGGGTCCTATTGAGGCTGCCGGAGCTGGAATAGAGTTAAAACATGGTGATCTTGCCTTTAGAGTGAATTTCGGTACTGTTGAAGGTAACGGAGAAAGTGTTTTCGAGAAAAAAGTTATTGATAGGAGAGCAGGGAGAATCAGCGATACAGATGCGCTCGTTGAGGCAGTAAGCAAAATAGATCTGAGCAGATTCGGAATTGAGTTTACCTTCAGGAGGGGTAGCGGGCATAGAGGGGCAATAGTTTTCAGAGGAAAGATGATTTCTGACAGGGTTTCAGATACAGACCCGAAAGAGACTGGAAAAAATGTAAAAAAGGCAAAACCCCTTGATGACAGCGATAAAGCGAGAATCACGGCAGAAGCTATAAACTACTTTATGGAGGAGGCACACAGATTGCTGGACAGCCATCCGGTCAATATTGAGAGAGAGAAAAAGGGTTTGTTAAAGGGAAATGTCCTGCTGCTCCGTGGTGGTGGAGTTGTTAGAAAGGTACAATCCTTTGAAGAAAAGTTCGGGTTGAAACTTGCCTTTATAACCGGAACAACCCTTATAAAGGGGATAGGAAGGTTCATAGGAGCAGACATTATAGAAGTTGAAGGAGCTACCGGAAACAGCAGGACGAATCTGAGAGGAAAGTTCTCTACAGCGATCAGGGCTCTCGATAGATACGATGTTGTTCTTGTACACATAAAGGCTGCAGATGAATTTGGACATGATGGTGATTTTGAGGGTAAAAAGAGATTTATTGAGAGGCTTGACAGAGAGATTGAAATTCTCAGAGAACTTGACTTTTCGGAGATATGCATGATCATAACAGCCGATCACTCCACTCCCGTAACTGTCAGAGACCATACAGCAGACCCTGTTCCGGTTACAATCCTCCATGATGGTGTCAGAGTAGATGATGTGAAAAAATTCTCAGAACTAAAAGCATATAAAGGTGGATTGTGCAGAATAAGGGGTAGAGACCTGATTCACATTGCACTCGACTTAACAAACAGAGCAGGTAAGTTCGGCGCCTGAATGCGATTGAAGGTGGAGTAAATGGAAGAGACAGAAAATTTTGAGGAGACCGAAGAAGTTGAAGAGATAGAAATAGAGTTCAACAGATTTGTGATCCCTGCAAACACCAGATTTGAAGAGAGAACAATAGTCACCGAGAACGATATAATAGTAGGGGCTGGATGCAGACTTGGTTATGGTCTGATTGGCAGAAAAATTGTTGTTGGAGAGAGAGTCACAGTTGATGGAAACATAACAGGTGAGGAAGTAAGACTTGATGCCTGGGATACCATCAACGGAGATGTTGTGAGCAAAAGAGATGCTTTTATTGGTGAGTTCACAACAATTAACGGAAGGCTGACAGTATTTGGTGACCTCGAAATTGGCAGAAATGTACGCATAAAAGGGGGGTTTGAGGCAAAAGGACTCATAACTATTCAAGATCCACTTCCTGTTTTGATGTTCCTCTTCTTTTATATTCTGGAGCTACTCAGACTTGGAAAACTTGAGGAGGTAGAAAAACTCCTCGTTACTGAAGAGTTCCTATCTCCTCTAATAATACCTGAAAACAGCACTGTGAACTTGGAGATAATTGAGACAAACAGGGACTTTGAGGCTGTTGGCAGCAGAATTCTTGGAAATGTCAGGGCTGGTAATGTCAGGGCTGAAGGGTGTGAGATTTTCGGCAGTATAAAAGGAAAAGACATTGTCCTTGACGGATGCAGGGTTCATGGAGCTATTGAAGGGAGAGAAATTTACCTGCTAAATGGAACTGAGGTTTTCGGCTCTCTTAACGGAGACAAAATATTCATGGAGGATAACTGTACGGTTGAGGCTTCAATCATAGGGAGAAAAGGAGTCTGGATAAGGAGCCAGATTGAACTTCCCGAAAGACTCAGTTTTAAATCCGAATTTGAGGTGGGGGAGGAGAAGAAAGAGTCAGAAGAGATAAAGGTTATCGCTCCAGATGAAGAATTACAAGAAGAACTGCAAGAAGGTGTAGAAAAGAAAGATAGCGAGGCAGAGGGCACGGAGAATACGACTGAAGAAGTTTCGGAGACTCCAGAAGAGCAGATTAAGATAAATTCAAATAAGAAAGAGTCTGAAAAAAGTGTTGAGGGAAAAACAAAAACAAAGAAAAGTGGAAAAAGTAAAGGGAGAAAAAGCAAAAGAAAAGGCAGGAAATGATGAAAAAGTGTTATAAATGGTTAAACAATAGTGTTATCAATAACTAACTATAAATTTATCATTAGAGGAACCCAGAGTGAATACAGATGCTTGACTGGAAATCAGAGAAATTCAGGAAGATGTTCCCAAACCTCATCCATGAAATAGATGGAACCAGGATACCGACGGTTGTCGATCATTTCGAGAAATGCAGGGATGAAAAGGAGGCTATAGAAATCATAGAATACTTTGAAAGAAGAAGGGAGATTTCAACTGAGATGGCAAATCATTTGAAAAACAACATCCATAAATTTCGGGAAATATTCGGAACAAGAAAACCCGGAGAATACGAGAAAAGAGGCATAAAATGAAGGGATATATATGATTGAGATTGGAATTGCTGGAAAGCCAAATGCCGGTAAATCAACCTTTTTCAAGGCTGCAACAATGGTGGATGTTGAGATTGCAAATTACCCCTTCACAACAATCGAACCAAATGTAGGGGTTGCTCATGTGAGAACAGAGTGTGTATGCAGGGAACTGGGAGTTGTGTGCAGAGAGTGCGTAGATGGAAGGAGATACATTGCTGTTAAGCTGATTGATGTTGCGGGGCTTGTTCCTGAAGCCCATAAAGGAAGAGGACTTGGAAATGAGTTTCTCGACAATTTGAGGCAAAGCGAAGGAATAATACATGTAGTTGATGCTTCTGGCTCTACAGACGCTGAGGGTAATGAAATAGGCATATCTGAAAGAGATCCTGTGGAGGATGTGAGATTTCTCTACGAAGAGCTTGATATGTGGATTTTCAACATCCTGAAAAGAAACTGGGATAGAATCGTTAGAAGAGTAAGCATGGAAAAAATCCCTCCATCCAGACTCATAGCCGAACAGCTTGGAGGACTTGGTTTCACCGAAGTTCATGTAAAAGAGTCATTAAGAGAGATTGGGGACTTTACAAAATTTTCCGATGCTGAACTCCTGCAATTTGCAAGAGAACTCAGAAAGAGAAGAATGAAGATGATTATAGCTGCAAACAAGATTGACAAAGCTCCTTCTGAACTTGTTGAGAGATTGAAGAAGCTTGATGAGATCGTTATCCCCACTTCAGCAGAGATAGAATTAACTTTGAGAACTGCAAGCAAAAATGGCTATATAACCTATTATCCAGGAGACACAGATTTTAAAATTGTAAAAGAGCTGAATGAAAAGCAGAGAAAAGCCCTTGAATTAATAAGAAACATAATCAAAGAGAATGGCGGTACAGGAGTTCAGGAAGCGATAAATAAGGTTGTTTTTGATCTTCTCGAATACATAGTAGTTTACCCGGTGGAGGATGAGAACAAATACACTGACAGCAAGGGAAATGTTCTGCCTGATGCTATGCTCGTCAAAAAAGGTACAACAGCAAAGGAACTTGCCTTTCTGATTCATACAGATATAGGCAAAAACTTCATTCACGCTATTGATGCAAGAAGAAAGATGAGAATATCTGATGACTATGAGCTGAAAAACAATGATGTGATAAAAATTGTCTCTTCAGCCTGAAACTTTTATCAGTCCCCAAAAGCTATTAAGGGTGCTGTAGCTATTCTTTTTCCACCCATATCTCTTATTATTGGCTTGAGAAACTTCACCCTTGCCCTGTCGAGAATTATGTGAATCGCCACACCACCTTTGGCAAGCTTTGAGACAGTTGGATCAAAGCCCTCTTTTGTGAGAAAATCAATTATTGGGGGAATATCACCCTCTTCCGGTACATTGAACATAAAGCTTATCAAATTCTTCGAATCCAGTACCTCTTTAATATCTGTTATCAGGTTCTCCATCAGCCTTTTCTTCTCTGGGTTCCTGTAAGACTCCCTGTTGGCTATAAAAACCGAATAAACAGGATCCTTAACCACATCAATAATCCTGCACCCGTTCTCTCTCAGAGTGGTGCCAAACTCTGTTATCTCCAGAATCAAATCAGCTTCAGGGTCTGGAGGTAGTATTGCAGCCTCAGTTTTCCCTATGGGATCGAAAACAACTGCATTCAACCCCTTCTCATCACAGTATTTCCTTGCAAGCTCCGGGAATTCTGATGCAAACATCAGCTCCTTATTTCCCACAACCTGCTTCAAATCTTCTATGCTCTTCACATCAGGATATATCTCCTCTGATATGGCTACTACAAGCTTTGTAGGTCTGAATGGGAGTTTTTCAACCACAACAACCTTTTCTTTCAATCCAGTATATCTTAGCATGGAATTTTCCAAGATATCGTCACCTGTGATACCTCCATCTCCCCTTCCCCTCATAACATAGAAGGGCATAATCTGGGGCCTTACCTGTTTGAAAACAAAATTGGGGTGATCAACACCAATATGGTAACCTCTCTCACTCTTTTTGAGTTTATATCCTGCCCCTACCATTGCATCCCATATTGGCTTTTCCAAGTGCCCATCGGGGAAATATATTTTCACGATGGATCCATTCTGATTCTGCATCTCTTATCGAAAAACCATCTCTTTTTAAAACATTTTTGCTGCCGGGAAATACTGAGAAAAGACCCATCGTTTACAAGATAGAGCGAATCATAAATAATTTCAACACTGAGTATCCTATCAACCACTTTTTTGGTTAAAATAGGATATCTTCTGAACTTGACCACCCAATACACCTGAATACCGTTAGATTCCAAGCTTTCTCAAAGAGATCTGATAAGTTCTTGTTGTAGTCGTAGTAGTCGAAAATAAACTGTTTAAAGGGGCGTTTGGATTGTAGTTTTGATTAATTCTAAATATAATGAATCTAAGGAGAGATCAGGATTTAAGGTTAATCTTGAAATTGTGATTGCTGTAGGCTTGGCTATGATTTTGATTGGTGTATTTCGGCTAAAACACAGACATTAATTTATTCGAAAATACCCTCTATGATTCTCCCACAGTAAGGACACTTTGCAGAATCGTCCACGACAAGTCTGTTTTCCAGCATCCTCGAACCGCTTCTGAGAATCAATGCTTTACCACACTCAGGACAAAAGGTATTCTCAAACCTGTGGCGAACATTTCCAACATACACATAGCTAATCCCTGCCCTCCTCGCCCTGTCTACTGCACTCTCCATAAAATCGAGTGGTGTCGGGGGTTCCTCAGACATGAAGGCAGGAAAGTATCGTGTAAAGTGCATAGGGATTTCCTCACCAACATACCTGAGATGCATATCAATGACCTCATCAACAATATCGGGACTTCTGTAAACTGGTGGAGACAGTAGGAAAACCATTTCAACATGAATTCCCTTTTTAACGGCATGCTTTGCGTTTTTCCAGATATAACAACTCTTACCATCAGATATCTCAGCATAAAGCCGATCATTGCCCTTTATATCGAAATTCACAGCATCAAGTCCTGCTTCGATGAGCATTTTAAGGGCTTTTGGTGTCATGAAGCCATTGGATACGATTGTGTTTAAAAGAGAGTGTTTTCTGGCAATGGGGAAAAGATCAATGAGAAATTCAAAAAGAAGGGTCGGCTCATTGAAGCTTGCACATGTACTTTTATCTCCATTTCTGAATGCAAGTTCAACAATTTTTTCAGGTTTAATCACTCTGAAGTTATCAGGAGGGGGTGTTTTTGAGAGGTGCCAGTTCTGACACCATGGACAGTTGAGATTGCATGAGTAGGTAGAGAAAGTTATGCTTGTTGTGCCCGGCAGGAAGTGGAAAAAGGGCTTGATCTCAACAGGTCTGCTTTCAACAGCACTTAAATTACCGTATGTGAGAGTTTTCAAAATACCTCCCTCGTTGTATCTCGTGTTGCAAATACCTCTCTCACCTTCCTTTATCTCACAAAGGTTCCAGCAGAGGTGGCAGCTAACCCAGTTGTTTTTCGACATCTGAAGTTTTGCTTTCATTAGATTCAGTATAGACTGGAGATATTTTTTACTTTGCAGACTGTAAATTCTGAAATAAAAATAAAAATAAAAAATTATAAATCTCTGTTAAACTCATATGCTATGTCCTTATCCACGATTACGTAAGTTTCCTTCCCATTACTTGTGAAATGGATTATAGGTTTATCAAGAAGCTCAAAAGTCTTCTTCAGGTCTTCCACAGAGTTCAGACGAATTCTCCTTTCAATGTTCATCCTGTTTCCTTCAACTATAAATTCTCTGAGCTCTTTCAGATCATCAAAGGTTTTCCTCCTCCTAAGATAGACCCCTGCCGTCAGAGGTATGGAAGATGCTATCAGAAGCGGAGGAAAGATCATTTTTGCAGTGGATACATTTAAAGAGAACCCGAAAAAACTCACATATTTCTCAACAATCTCTTCAGTTGTAACTGATTTTTTAAGGATCTTGTCAGAGTTTCTGAAATAGTAAACGCCTGCAGGATCTTTTATCACTTCAATCAGATGTGAAAATTCATCAACAGTCTCCTTTTCTCCAAAAACCCCTTTTTCTGTAACATTTACATATATCCTGATTTTTCTGTCAAGTCTATTCATACCGAGTTCATTTGAAATTTCTTCAAACCTCTGATTTAAGCTGGCAAAATTCAGAGATGCTAAAGTGGAAAAACGCCCTTTGTCAAGATCTCCTGTCTCGTTGAAAAGTTCATCCTCCCACATGATAATTTCTTTGTTCCCTCTGCTGATGGTGTAAATTGCTTTTCCGTAAAAGTGGTATTTCCCTTCAACTTCCTCTGAAGTTCGATACACGTAATTTACAGCAATTTTATCAACCAAAGAGGTGGGATAGTTCTCATCGCTCAGCGTCATTCCATATAGACTGTTGTTTTTCAGGAAGGCTGTGTGATACAGTACTCCTCCCTGTGTATAAACAGCAATTTTTCTGTTAACAAGTCTTGATGGGTCTTCAGGTACAAAAACAATTGACAATGCGGCAAAGATAACTGTCAGAATAGCCAACACAGCAATCAGATACCTATTTTCCAATACATCCATTATTTTCCTCTTTTTAGTCTTTCCCTTCATTTTTCAACACCACATATTAACTTCCGTATATGACTCTATAAAACCCGGATTACTTACAGCTCGCTTCAATTATTATCGGATCGCTCACCACATCATAGCCTTCAATGTATGCGCCTTCGTTCAGGTAATATTCCCCACAAGAGGTAAATTCCTGTTTTCCAGCAGGGTTGAGTCTTGTGTAAACCTTTATATCCATGTAAGCCCCCTCTCCACTTCCAAGCTGAACCTTCCATGTGAGGTGAGTTGACTTTCCATGACTTGTGAACTCGTAATAACCCTCAGATGCATAGGTTTCGTTCTCATTTACTTCAAACTCTCCGGGTATTGTATCCTTAACCACAAAATTTTTCTCACTCCCAGGATTTTCTATATAAATTCTGAAAACCCATTCATAGTACTTGTGAGTACAAACCTTTTTTGAACCGGAAATCAGCTCTTTTCTGATCTCTGGTAAATTCTGGACAATTATTTTAACAGGACACAGAGTTATACCTGCATCACCATTTTCCCATCTCGCAAAGAGATAAACCGGAACAACATACTCACCAGCAGGAGCATTATCCAAATAGAGATAACCCTTGAAGGTATAATCTTCACCTGGAGGGATGACAACTTCGTCACCATCCTCAGTCTCAATAAACATACTCATTTCCGGGGGGATCCCAAGATAAACAGGGCTAAGATGAACAAATATCTCCTCCATCTCGTTAAGGTAGTTCCCGACAATAAGAG
This sequence comes from Archaeoglobus sp. UBA234, assembly GCA_002494625.1. Classification (GTDB taxonomy): domain Archaea; phylum Halobacteriota; class Archaeoglobi; order Archaeoglobales; family Archaeoglobaceae; genus Archaeoglobus_A. Next base: position 8,179 of record DACH01000014.1, on the reverse strand, counting down.
CATCGAATTCCACTGATCCATTTCCTTCAACAGAAACTATTGCAGAGTAACCATCTTGGCACTGAAAATTTATGTACTCCAAGTCATGTGGAACTACTGCAACCTTCAGGTCCCTTTCTGCTTCAAAATAAGTAAACTTTCCACTGGATGCAATTATTATGAGGGATGAAAGGATTAGCATCAGCGAAAGACTTTTTTTCAGTTTTTTCATAGTTTAAACCTCCATAAACCCGTTCTTTTAATTCTCACTCTAACAGCAACAACATTTCCCGTTCCCGAAACTTTCTGCAGAACAAAGAGTAACACCACAATTTCACCGATCATCAGAAAAAGAGGATAAACGGGATTATACTGATACACTTCGGAAATTACCTGTTCAGGAAGTAACGGAATATATGAATTCACTATAATTTTTTCCCGGTAGAGTGAAGTATCCTCCGGAGAATTAATCTGGAGTGTGACCTCTCTGCTTTCTCCAGGATTTAAAAGAAATCTTTCATCAACTTTATCAACTATTTCAACATTTTCTGTACCTTCCTTGAGATAAAACATTAAGGGAAAAATATTACTGTTCCGAATCGTAATAGAGCTTTCAAAGCTTGAACCAGGGAGGTACCACCCTTCCCTAACACCCCCAGCCGAGGTAACCGCATAATCAACTGAATGAATTTCCCAAGATAAAAATGTTGTAATCATAAAAACTGTTAACAAAATGACTGAGAGGAGAACATAAAGGGTACTGAATTTCAATTTTATCACTCTTTTTCCCTTTTTTCTTTCATTTTTTCGTCCAATAAATGATACAATACCCGACAACATCAAAATAATCGCAAATATAATTTTAATTTCACCAGAGAGATTTTTCTCCAATATTTTTCCAGCAGAAGGTATCAAAACTGGATTCTCTCCAAAAACAACAACCTTTCCTGCTATATTTTCTCTCACTATTGGTGAATTGCCCTTCATCTGATCGGTGGCAACATTAGCATCTCCTTTAGTAATGTAACCACTACTAAGCTCCCCAACAACCCTGTGGACGGTCCATTTACCATTCATTTCGAATACAACAATATCTCCCACCTCAGGACTTCCCGGGAGAGGGTTTATGAAAAAGATGTCTCCTTCCTTTATTGCTGGCACCATGCTGCCAGAACTGGCATATGAAACAAAAACAGGTCTGTTGAGGAACACACCCAGTATAGAGGAGAAAATGAAGAGAATGAGGATTGAATAAAGAAAAATTTTAGCTAATTTTTTCATCAGCAAACTCCTCCATAAGCCTTAATTCCAATAACCCTAGAGATATCTCCGAGTTCAAGACCTCCTGTATTGAAAACCATTCCAACCTTCACGGAGGAGTTAGATTCAACTGTAAACTCTATCTCATCAAACCATATACCTTCGAAAGAATTGATAAAAAGGGCTATTTCAGGGCTATCTGAGGTGATTGTAACACATATTATGTCAGCACCGGTCTCACTTACATTGTTCTCAATCTCAAAGATATCTTCAAACACATATATTGAGTCGGGGCTCAGCCCCTCACCATAACCCGGATAAAGTGGGCTATCCTTGGAGATATCAATTTTTAAAAATCCATCTCTATAAGAATAAGGATTAACTGGTTTTTCAATTAAATTTCCTCCTACAGAGTTCTCCTCAGAATTTTCAACTGAATCCTCTACAGCATAAACAACCAGAAGAGGTCTTTCCAGATAACTTCCAATGAAAATCAACATTATAACCACCAGTACCGGTGGAATGAACCTGATTATTTTCATCACTTTTTTTACCTCCAAAAAAAATTAAAGGGGTTTTATCCCCTGACGCGTTCTTTACTTAAATTTATTCTCCGCATGATCCGAGCTCAGCATAGAAGCTCAGCTGTCCATCTATTGCATCGCCATCAACGAGTCCAGAGCTGTCAATAATTATCCCAACCGGAACCACTTCTCCAGGCTGAATTGTTATGTCGAGTTCGTCCGTTCCTACTCCTTCGGTGTAATCACCCATGAAGAATGTCAACTCCTCATCTCCATCATAGGAGACCTGCATACAGATTGTGACATTCTCCCACAAGTGGTTGCTGACGCCAAAAACTCTCTCGAACACATAGATTGAGTCAGGGCTGACACCCATTCCATACCCTTCCTGCCAGTTGCCATTATACTCGCTCAGATCCAAAACAAGCATTCCGTTGTCATTTATGTATGCATAAGGCTGCATTGGTACAAGATCTATCAGTTCCAGATCATCAGGAACTATTGCAATCTTCACCTCTCTGTCAGCCTCAAAGTATGCGAAGTCGGCACTGCTTGCAGTTACCACTATTATCCCTGCAACAAGCATAAGAATTGCTATTACTTTGTTCATTTGAGGACACCTCCGCAGTCAATAGGCTCTTCTCCCGCTGGCCATGCTTTTATCGTTATGTTGTTATAATGGTCTCCCAGAACATCAGGTGCAAGTTCTAAACCCACTCCAAGTTCTTCTCCAGGCAGAAGATAGAAGCAAACATCTCCAATTGCTGTGTCTGAGTTATATGGTCTACTTGTAGTTCCGACACCATACATAAGCCCATCAGGGTTGTAGAAAGATAATAGTCCGGGTTCAGGTGATATAACTTCCACAACAATTGTAACATTTTCCCACAGGTGGTTGCTCACATAGAATACATGATCAAAGTTGTACCTTGACTGTGGGCTAAGCCCCTGTCCCTCACCCTCCCATGGGTAGTTCGGGTTGGTTACTGAAAAGTCTATCGTCAGCTTACCTATCTCATTTATATAGGCATAAGGCTGTCCTGGACGCAGATCAACAAGCTCCACATCGTCTGCCACAACAGCTATGTGTGTACTTCTCTGGGCTCTGTAATCTCTGAAGGTTGCACTCGTCCCTATTAAAAGGGTCGCAACCAGCAGCAATCCCAAAATTCCTATTGCCAAACCTTTTTTCATTTATTTCACATCTCCTTTTTACTAACTTTTCCGGCTTCCACCGGAACTGCAGTTGATTGTTATTTCCCGCCCTATTTAGCTAATACCGGATTAATCAGGAATAACCGGTGAATACTCATCTGGTAATCCTTCAATAAAGGAACACTAACGATAAATTAACAGAAATAACGGGCCATTACCTTCACTTATCTGTTTACCACCCCCATTTTTTCAAAATTCTAACGGTTCCTATATGCTGAAGGATCGAGAATAGAAGATACACCCCAGATGCAAGAGCCATCTGATAGTTTTTGTAAAATATTGCGGTAAAAACAAAAATGACAGATACCACTGCATAGAAGGTACTCCAGCTTATGTCGTTCTTTTTCACCATCTCCATGTACACGGTAACATCATCTGGAACTCCAATGAGTTCGACCACACCACCTTCAAAATCAACAACGCCTGCTCTCCGCATTTTTGGTATATGTGTCTGAACTAGGCTGACGTAAACACTTTTCTTGTGAGTGTTCGAAATATTCCCTTCTTTCTCGGCTATAAAATCAACGATATTTCTGAGTTCAGATTTTCCATCAGAATCATTCAGAAATTCCACCAGAAGTTTCCTCCTCTCATTTCCAAGAATCATTGATACAGTACTCATAAAAACACTCCATAATTCTAAAGACGTAGAAAAAAATTAACTTCTAAAATATATATAAGTATTGAATTTTAAATTAGTATGGGTGGTAAGGATTACTCTTAGTTAAGCTATGTATGAAGTAATACTATTAATCTGTGTTACTGATTTTGGATAGTGAACTCCAATGTTAGATTGACAAAAACTTTTTTCCATGGGCAGTTATCCTGAAAAAGTTTCCATAAGACTCAATAAACCCATAATCAGAAAGAAAAGACATAACTTTCAATGCTAACTCCTCCTCAGTTTCAAGCATCTCTGCCACTTCAATAAGCGTCAGTTCTCTTATGCTGAGTATCCCCAGAAGTATGTCAACTTTGATCATATCCTTCCATCACTCTCTTAAAATAAATATATTTCGAACAATTATTAAGTAGTTATAATTCTAAGAATTAATAAGAATTTTAGAAAAATATTTCATAACGAGCAGAGAAGTAAGAAAGACAGGAAATCTTTAATCAAGCAGATCCATTACCTTTTCAAATTTTGTAATGTAGTCTTTTCCTTTTTCAGAGGTTGAATATCTTTTTTTTTTCTCCGTTTACACTCTCAAGAAGAAAACCCTCTTCTGTAAGATAATTCACATATTCCTGACCTATTTTAAAATTTAAATTAACCTTATAGATAATATTGGTTATGGTTACTTCCTTCTTGCTTGAAAAGAGAAGAATCTCATATATTATTTCAAATTTTGAGCGTCTTAAAGATTGTTCCATCAAAATGAAATTGAAAGTTAAAGTATATAGTATTTGTTATACTTCCTATCTAAGATAATAGTAGTTATAATAATAATTTCATCTACCTCTAAACTCCAATTTTAGGGCAGAAAACCCCCAGAGGGCACTCCTGACAAAGGGGTTTGAGCGGTTTGCAAACAGTCTGTCCGAATGCAACCATTGCCCTGTTCAACCTTCTCCAGTATTTCACTGGAACAATTCTCTCAAGTTCCCTTTCGGTTTCTATAGGATACTTGGTTTTAACAAACCCAAGTCTGTTTGAAATTCTGTGCACATGGGTGTCAACTGCAATAGTATTTTTATTGAAAGCGTAGGAGAGTACAACATTGGCTGTTTTTCTGCCAACTCCTGGCAGCTCGGTCAGCTGGTTAAAATCATCAGGGACTTTTGATGAGTGGTTTTTCACGAGAATTTCAGCCATAGCTTTAAGGTTTTTTGCCTTGTTTCTGTAAAAACCTGCATTTGATATCAGCTTCTCTATTTCCTCTACAGGAAGAGAAGCAAGCTTTTCAGGTGTGTCTGCAACCTCAATAAGCCTCTTTGCTGCTTTAACCGTCTGCTCATCCCTTGTCCTTGCACTCAAAATAGCAAATACTAAATGCTGGAAGGGCTCAGTGAGATATTCCTTCAGAGTTAGAACGGGTGCATTTCTCCTTTTCCCCTCTTCCACCATAATATCGAGGAGCTTTTCCCATCCATTCTGTGAGATAAAATCCTCAAGGGAAGACATAATCTGATTCCACTTTATAAAAAATTTATAAGTCAATATTAGTATTCACTCAACATCAATACCTTTCAACCAAGGCATCATCTTTCTGAGTTCCCTTCCCACCTTCTCAATCGGATGGTTCTTCTCCATCTCAAGAAGCTTGTTGAAAACCGGTCTCTTTGCCTGATTCTCAAGTATCCATTCTCTTGCAAACTCTCCTGTCTGAATCTCCCTTAGTATTTTTCTCATTTCATTTCTTGTTTCTTCGGTGATGACTCTCTTCCCCCTCGTCATCCCACCGTACTTTGCCGTATCACTCACCGAATACCACATTGCATAGATTCCACCTTCGTAAATTAGATCCACGATAAGCTTCAACTCGTGAAGAACCTCAAAGTAAGCTATTTCCGGCTGATAACCTGCTTCAACCAGAACATCAAAGGATGCTTTTATCATCTCTGTAACACCACCACAAAGGTCAACCTGCTCACCGAAAAGATCTGTTTCTGTCTCTTCCCTGAATGTTGTCTCTATGACTCCAGCCTTTGTCGATCCGATGCCCTTTGCATATGCAAGAGCTTTTTCAAGTGCTTTGCCTGTGTAATCTTGATGGACTGCAACAAGAGCCGGAACCCCAATTCCTTCAGTAAACATCCTTCTGACTATATGCCCGGGACCTTTTGGTGCTATCATCGTAACATCAACAAATTCTGGCGGGATTATCTGGTTGTAATGGATGTTAAAGCCGTGGGCAAACATCAGCATGTCTCCTTCCTTCAGGTTGTCGTTTATGCTTTCATAAAAGACTGCTGGCTGAATGTTGTCAGGAACCAGGAACATTATTACTTCAGCCTGCTTAACAGCCTCTGGAACTTCAGTAACCTGGAAACCATCCTTTATCGCCTGTTCCCAGTTTTTTGTTCCCTTCTTATCGGCAACAATGACATCAAGTCCGGAATCTCTCAAATTCTGTGCATGGGCATGTCCCTGGCTTCCATAGCCTATAATGGCTATCTTCTTATCTCTCAAAATATCGAGGCTTGCATCACTATCATAGTATATTTTCGCCATATCATCACCGGGCTAAAGTATGACAAACCACTTATATAGATTTCCTTCCCAGTTAGCATGGGGGGATTGCAATTCAGAGGACCCTTAATGAGAGAATAATAGACCTGCTCACGGAACACGAAGATGGATTGAGTGTGAAAGAGATTATCTACCTCCTTGACCTCGACCCGAAAATGGAAAAGGAAGTTTATTCGTCAATTGAAAAGATCTCAAAAATACTTAAAAAGAAGGGATTGAAACTTATGATGTCTCCCCCAAAATGCAGATCGTGTGGATTCGAGTTTTACAGGGTTAAAGCAAGTAAATGTCCCCGCTGCAAGAGTCAGAGAATTCAGGAGGCAATTTTTGTTATCAGGTAGGATAAAAATTTTGTCAGCTAAAAAATATCCAGCTATAGGGATTTCAAAGCCTCCAGAACGGTCATACCGCTTTTTATACCCAGTTCCGATGCGCCAGATGTTAAATGCTTTATTTCTGCTTTAAATACATCTTCAAAGGTCTTAACCCCAGTAACAATGCATGCTTTGTTCCTCAGCTTCTCCATTGTTTCATGGTTTATATACCCACATGCAATGATCAGCCCTGTTTTTTTCTCCTTTAAAACAATCAAAGGTGCCCCCTCAAGTTCCATTTTAACTCCTATAAACTCCAGATCATTTATTTTTATTCGAGAAATTTCCACCAAATTTTCTTTAAATATTCTCTCCATCTCCATAACTATCACCCTCACCTCAGAATTAATTAATCTATTCTCTGGCTCTGATTCAATATTCCTCAATAATTCATAATAGCACTGCAAAAAAATTAGATCTGAAACTACCATATATTGATGGATCAAATCTAAAAAATCGGATAAAGAAAAAATAAAAAATTTAAATCCCCCTCAGCTATTCCTTTACCCCCTGTATTTCTCCCTTAATATCTTCTTGTCTATTTTACCAACGCTTGTTTTTGGAAGTGATTCCTCAAAAATGATTTTCTCAGGAATCGCCCACTTTGTGATCTTCCCCTCTTCCACATACTTCATCAGGTGTTCACGAATTTCATCTGCAGACAACTGTTTACCACTCTCAGGGACAACTATCGCCAGTGGTCTTTCACCCCACTTCTCGTCAGGAACACCGATAACTGCAACTTCCACAACTCCTGGATAGAGACTTATGAGATCCTCAAGTGTCAGAGAGCTTATCCATTCTCCTCCGCTTTTTATAACATCCTTGAGTCTGTCTCTGATTTCAAGGTAACCGTACTCATCAAAAAGACCAATGTCTCCCGTGTGGAGCCAGCCTCCTTCCCAGAGCTCCTTTGTTTTCTCCTCGTCCTTGTAGTACGCCTGTGTCAGCCATGGTGCTCTGACAACAATCTCTCCAACTGACTTTCCATCTCTCGGTACATCACCCATCTCATCATCAACCACCCTGACATATACCAGCGGTGAGGGGAATCCTGCTTTTATTCTGAAATCGAATTTTACATCTTCTCCTGCATCAGCAAGTTCAGGCTTTAATCCTGCAATTGTCAGAAGAGGGCATGTTTCGCTCAATCCATATCCGGCAATTGTTATTATTCCCTTCTCTGCTGCCTTCATTGCAAGACCCTTTGGAAGTTGTGAACCACCTATAACCATCTTCCAGCCAGGCAACTTCATCCCTTCTGGAATTGCACTGACAATCATGTTGAGAATTGTTGGAACACAGTGACTTATTGTAACCTTCTCCTCCATCACAAGCTTAAAGAGCATTTGAGGCTCATATCTCCCCGGATAAACCTGTTTTGTCCCCCTAAGAGTGGCTATATATGGTACCCCCCAAGCATGAACATGGAACATCGGTGTCAGTGGCATGTAGACATCCCTTGATGTGAAAGTGAGGTCTTCATCATAGCCTGAGAATGTGAGTGCTCCTATCAGAGTATGCAACACAAGCTGTCTGTGCGTGAAGAAGACTCCCTTCGGTCTTCCTGTTGTGCCTGTTGTGTAGCTCATCGTTGCTACTGTGTTCTCATCCAGATCCGGGAAGTCGTATTC
>DACH01000015.1 GCA_002494625.1 Archaeoglobus sp. UBA234 | reverse complement strand
CTTTTAGGACTGGTGAACCCATAGGAATCCAGATTTTTAAAATAGAAGGTTTTAATGGGCTCGGGGAGATTCGAACTACCGACCTCCTGCGTGTGAGGCAGGCGTCATAACCACTAGACCACGAGCCCTCACATACTCTTTTCTGAAATTTGTATTTGAATATTTTGGTTCTCTGACTGCCGGGTTCCGAAAAATGATCTCATTTAATAAAAATGGCAAAATCGATTAAACCATCTCTGAAAGATCTCTGTAATAGTCGAAAAGATCAAATCCAAATTTAATTGATCTTTTATCCTCTGAGAAAAGAGCTCTGGAAAAGTCGTAGTTGCCTGTAACATCTCTGAATACAACTATAAGACACTTTTCTGAAACTATAAGCCCGATATCAATCCTAACTGTTGCTCTAAATACCTTCAGATTGCTTTTCCGGTTGAAGTTCCCATATCTGTTGATAACTAACTCCAATTCAGAGTTTCTGAGCCTTTCAAGAAAGAAATTGAGCTGGCGATAATCAACTTCTGAAAAAAGAAAGCGTACTTTTTCCGAGCCCCTCAGCTTTTTCATGCATGTTTTGTTGATGTCAAAATCCTCCGGGAATATTAGTGAGATGGGGTTAGATTCCTCAAGCTCATGTAATCTGGCATAAAACTCCTCTGGAAAGCTGATTCGATGGACGGGGAAGCTTTCTATCAGTCTCGAAAGGGTGTTGAGATTTGAGAAAAAATTGCGTGTTATGTGGAGAATGGCACTTCCAGCACTCGTTAGCCTGTATTTTCCGCTGCTTCTTTCCACCAGACCCATTGTTTTGAGCATAGTGATATCACTGTAAATGGTTGATTTTGGGTATCTGTCCAACACACTTTCGAATTTGCCTGAATTAATTATTCTGGAGTATATCCACCACCCTCTGATGAGTAATAATCTTCACATCAATGTCAAACTGTGACATAAAAACATACTACTATAATATGTATATCAAATTTTCGATTTTTCTGATCAATATGCTTAATCTATTACAAAAACTGTTCTTGAAATGATGAAAATATAAATCTGAAACTTATTTTTTGTAAATCAAATTATTGATCAGTTCACAGTCTTTCCAGAAGTTTTGCAGAATTATCATACAGTTACATGCCTGTAAAGAAGAATCTACTACCAACACCTACAATATTTCGGAATTCATTTATTTCTAATCATCCATAAAATAACTTCCAAATCCGCAGAACTGGGGCTGTTGATTTAATATTTTTTTAAGTTATGATAAAATAATTAAAAATTCTTTAAAATTTAGATAATCGGGTGTATTTTTATCCACCAAACGGCAAATTAACAGCAAAAATTTTTATATCTTGAAATCTCAAAATACAGGGGTGAATTGTATGGTTTCTTTCGAGATTTCAGATAGGTTGAAGTCGCTTCCGCCATATCTTTTTGCTGAAATTGACAGGATGAAGGCAGAGAAGATAAAAGAAGGTGTGAAGATAATAGATTTTGGAGTCGGAGATCCTGATTTGCCAACACCACCTCATATAGTTGAGGCTCTCTGCAATGCGGCTGCAAAGGAAGAAAATCAGAAGTACCCCTCATATGAGGGTATGCTAAGGTTCAGAGAGGCTGTTGCAGAATATTACATGAGAAGGAAAGGTGTCAGGCTCAACCCTGAGGATGAGATTATCTCGCTGATAGGCTCAAAGGAAGGGATCGCACACCTGCCACTTGCCTTCGTAAATCCTGGAGATTATGTCCTTGTTTCCGACCCAGGATATCCTGTTTACAGTGGTGCTACGATTCTCACAGGAGGAATTCCTTACCCTATTAGGCTTGAGGAGGAGAGAGGTTTCCTCCCCGATTTTGAAAAGATTCCACCTGAAATTGCGAAAAAAGCCAAGATAATGTTCCTGAATTATCCCAACAATCCAACAGGAGCTATGTGTGGGAAAGAGTTCATTAAAGAAGCTGTGGACTTCTGTTATGACAATAAAATTATTCTTGCTCATGATGCTGCCTATACAGACCTCTATTTCGAGGAGCGCCCGATCAGCTTCCTTGAGATTGATTCTTCATTTGATGTGGTGATTGAATTCAACTCCCTTTCAAAAACATACAACATGACCGGCTGGAGAATCGCCTTTGCGGCTGGTAACAGGGAGGCAATTAACGGGTTGCTGAAGGTTAAAACAAATGTTGACAGTGGAGTCTTTCAGGCGGTTCAGGAGGCTGCAATAGCTGCCCTTACAGGGAGCGATGAGGTTATAGACAGGAATAATAGTATTTACAGGGAGAGGAGAGATGTCCTGATTGAGGGGCTAAAAAAATCTGGAATGGAGGTTCACATTCCAGGAGCGACATTTTATGTGTGGTGTAAGGTGCCAGAGAAATACGACAGCATGCAGTTTGTAAAGAAGCTATTGAATGACACCGGAATTCTTGCTACTCCTGGTGTTGGATTCGGTGAGGGTGGAGAAGGGTACATCAGATTTGCCCTTACAAGAGATGTTTCAGTGATAAGAGAGGCTGTTGAAAGGCTTGAAAGTTTCGAACTGTAATTTTAATTTGAGGGGATTCTGATGTCCTTTGGTGTTGAAGATGGGATTCTTTCCATTGATGGAGTTAGAGTTGATGAAGTGGTTGAGAAAACAGGCACACCCGTTTACATAACCAGCTACAGCAAGCTACTGGAAAACATTAACGCTTACAGGAAAGCATTTCCGGAGCAGAAAAAACTCTATGCAGTTAAAGCCAACTACAATCTGGCAATTCTCAGGATAATAGCAAAGGAGGGTTTTGGAGCAGATGTTTTCAGCCATGGTGAGTTATATCTTGCCCTGCTTGCTGGTTTCAAGCCTGAGGATATACTTTTCAATGGAAACAGTAAAAGTGATGAGGAGATTCTTGCTGGAATCAGGGCTGGGGTTGGCTTCAGTGTGGATAGCCTTGATGAGCTGCATACGATCTCAGAAATAGCGTTGAGTGAGGGAAGAACAGTAAAGATTGCCTTCAGGGTCAATCCTGATGTCTCTCCTGAGACCCACCCAAAAATAGCAACCGGACTTCGGACTTCCAAATTCGGTATACCCTGGGAGGATGTGGTTGATGCTTACAGAATCGCCTACGAACTGCCAAATGTGGATCCTGCTGGAATCCACTGCCATATCGGCAGTCAGATTCGTGAGGTTGAGCCCTTTGTTGAAGCGATGAACAGGTTATTTGATATCTCAGCTGAGATACAGGAGACTGGAATTAAGCTCGAGTTTATGGATATTGGTGGAGGACCAGGAATTGACTATGATGGAAAGGGAGCTCTGAATCCTGATAACTTTGCTGAAGCCATCATCCCTGTTTTCAGAGAAAGAAAGAAGGAAATCAACGAGAGTCTTGAACTCTGGCTTGAACCGGGAAGAAGCATAGTTGGAAACACAACTGTTCTGATTACAAGGGTGAATTCGGTCAAAAAGGCATATAAAAACTTTGTTGCTGTTGATGCTGGTTTCAACACACTCATCAGACCTGCAATGTATGGTTCTTTCCACAGAGTTAGTGTTGCCAGTAAAATCGATCGGGAGGCAGAGGAGACATACACTATCGCAGGGCCGATATGTGAGAGTGGAGACATCCTTGCAGAGGACAGAAAGCTGCCGAGAGTCGAAAAGGGTGATCTGATAGCGGTTTATGATGTGGGTGCCTATGGCTTTGTGATGAGCAGTCAGTACAATGGAAGGCCGAGGTGTGCAGAGGTTCTTGCAAAGAATGGAGAATTCCACATAATAAGAGAGAAAGAAGATATAGGAGATATACTAAGCAAACAGCGAATTCCAGAGTTTCTCTTTTGATTTTTCACAATCAAGCTTCACAGAGCTCTCCGTGATCATCCATTTCTCCTTTTTCCATTTTTTCGAGCTCTTTTTCCAGTCCAAGCTCCTTTATTCTGTCTATTCTATCATTCCTTCTAAGATAATCCACAATTGCTCTTCTCAGACCATCTGCTGCAAGGTTTGAACAGTGCATTTTCTGTGGTGGGAGACCACCGAGAGCCTCTGCAACACTTTGCCTGGAAATTTTGAGAGCCTCCTCAATGGTAAGCCCCTTGGCAAGCTCAGTAACAATTGAGCTTGTTGCTATTGCTGCTCCACATCCAAAGGTCTGAAATTTGATGTCTGAAATTCTATCATTATCCACCTTTATCGTGATTTTCATCAAATCCCCACAGACGGGATTTCCAACCTGCCCAACTCCGTCGGCATCCTCGATCTCGCCAACATTTCTGGGATTCCTGAAATGTTCCATAACCTTTTCTGTATACATACTCAACCACCTTTCTTTTTTTTGTAGAGAGGAGACATCTTTCTCAGTTTTTCAACCACCATTGGGAGAACTTCCATCAACCTGTCAACATCTTTTTCAGTGGTCTCCTTTCCAAGGGTGAAAAGGAGAGAACCATGAGCCTCTTCATGTTTAAGTCCGCATGCCATCAAAACATGGCTTGGTTGGAGGGTTTTAGATGTGCAGGCAGATGCTGTTGATGCATATATTCCCTCCATATCAAGACTGAGAACTAGAGACTCACCCTCAATATAGCTGAACCTCACATTCACATTGTTGGGAAGTCTCAGCTCAGGATGGCCATTGAGGTATGTATCCTCGATTTCGAGCATTCTTCTTATTATCTCATCTCTCAACTTCTCTTCCCTCTTAGCCTCCTCTCTGTACTCTTTTTCGGTAATTTCAGCAGCAACACCGAAGCCAACAATCCCCGGGACATTCTCAGTCCCGCTCCTGTACCCTTTTTCCTGTCCCCCTCCGACAATTATAGGCTGCACTCTTACACCTTTCCTTATGAAAAGCCCTCCAACACCTCTCGGTCCGTATATATCGTTTGATGAAAGTGTAATCATATCGGCATTCATTCTGTCTGCATTAACATTGATTTTACCCAGTGAAGCTGTAGCATCTACATGGAAGACTATTCCTTTTTCCCTTGCAATCTCACCAATTTCCTCTACTGGCTGAATTGTGCCGATTTCATTGTTTGCATGCTGAACAGTAATGAGGATTGTATCTTCTCTTATGCTTTCTTCCAGCTCATCAACCCTCACAATTCCATTTCTATCTACCGGAATGTATGTGACATCAAACCCGTTTTTCTGAAGAACCTTGCATGAGTTTATAACAGACATGTGTTCTATGGAGGAAGATATGATGTGTTTTCCCTTTCCTCTGTTCCGCATTCCAAAACCTATTATTGCAAGATTATTTGCCTCTGTTGCTCCTGAAGTGAAAATGATTTCTCCATCTTCTGTTCCAATTAATCTCAAAATCTTTCCTCTTGCCTCATCAAGGGCTGACCTTGCTTTTAGACCCATTGAGTGAACGGATGATGGATTTCCTATCACATCAATCATGTAAGGTATCATCGCATCTATGACCCTCCTATCAACGGGACAGCCACTTGCATAGTCAAAATAAGCCATAAATCCTCCCTCTTTTACCCCTCTTTTATTCATCTCTATTCATCTTTATTTAACTCGCCTTATATAGAAATGAAACTCACGGCTCACCTTTTCCACTCTAATCAGCTCATGTCCAGTATGTTTTGCCCATGCTTTTATATCCTCCTCAGAGGATGGGTCATCGGCAATTACTTTAAGAATCCCCCCTACACTGATATTCTCGATCTCCTTTCTTGTTCTTAACACTGGTTCGGGGCAGAACAATCCAAGACAGTCAACAACCCTATCTGGAGTTATATCACCCATAAATTTTTAGTAGTAGGATAACATACTTAAAGGTTACTCCCCCTATCTCACTTTCACCTCATAAGAATGAGCCTATTTTCAATAAATCGACAGATTTAAATTCCCTGCCACGCCTCACTTTTCGGTTCAAATAAGCGATTCAGACGCACCGTTAATTTAAAATACCTATTTGATTTCCGCATTTAATACAGCTCAAAAAATCCCGTAGGAGGCTTTTAGCCGCGGGCACTACGGTGGTGAAAATGCTTGTGGAAAAGGAAAAGGTAAAAAAAGCTGTGGAAGAAGCAATAGAGAACTCAAAGAAGAGAAATTTCAGGGAGACAGTAGAGATTGCAGTGAATCTGAAAAATCTTGATATGAAGAAGCCAGAGAACAGGATAGATGCTCTTATAACGCTCCCACATGGTCTTGGGAAGGAAAGAAAGGTGGCAGTTTTTGCAAAGGGTGATACAGCCCTTAAAGCCAAAGAAGCAGGAGCTGATGCAGTTTTCTCACCTGATGATATAGACGAACTGGCAAAAGATAAGAGAAAGTTGAGAAAAATTGCCAATGAGATGGATTTCTTTGTTGCTGAAGCTCCTCTAATGCCTGAAATTGGTAAAAAGCTTGGCCCGATTCTTGGTCCAAGAGGTAAAATACCTCAGCCAATTCCACCACTTTCAGACCCGACACCAATCATAAAAAGGTTAAAGAAATCAGTTAAGGTAAGAACAAGGGATAAAATGACTTTTCACGCTCCTGTTGGTACAAAAGATCTTGACTCTGATATGATTTCTGATAACATCCTTGAAATTCTGAAGTTTGTTGAAAACAAATACGAAAACGCTGTAAACAACCTGAAATCTGTGTATGTTAAGACAACTATGGGTCCTGCTGTGAGGGTGATATAATGGCTGCTGTGAAAGGAGCAATACCGCAGTGGAAGCTCAGAGATGTTGAGGAAATCAGGAAATACCTGAAAGAGTATCCAGTTGTGGGAATTGTGAGTTTCAGGGGTGTGACAGCAGGTCAGATGCAGAAGATCAGAAGGGAACTCAGAGACAAAGTTAAACTGAAAGTTGTAAAAAACAATCTTATCGAAAAGGCTGTTGAGGGTGAGGGAGAATTCTCAAAACTTACAGAATTCTTAGGTGACCAGGTTGCTTTTGTAGCATCAGAGCTCAATCCCTTTAAACTATTCAAGGAGCTTGAAAAAACAAAAGAGCCGTCTCCGCTTAAGCCAAATCAGATTGCACCTGAAGATGTAGTTGTCGAGAAGGGCCCGACTTCTTTCCCGCCCGGTCCGGTTCTGGGTGACCTTCAGATGGGCGGACTCCCAGCTGCTATTGAGAAGGGGAAGATAGTCATCAAGGATACTGTTACTGTTGTTAAAGCTGGAGAGAAAGTAAAACCAGAGGTTGCAAAGGCTCTTGAGTTACTTGAGATTAAGCCAGTAAAGCTCGGTCTTGATACAAGGGTTCTGTTGGAAAGCGGGATAATTTTCAAACCCGATGATCTGAGGATTGATGTGGAAGCTGTCTCACAGCAGTTTGCAGAGGCTTACACAAAGGCTATTAATCTCGCAGTCAACTCTGCTTATGTCACACCTGAAACTGCTGAAATACTGATTGCCAAGGCTGTCAGAGATGCGAGAAATCTTGCCATAAACGCTGCAATCTTGGAAAGTGCTGTGATATCGGATCTCATCGGGAAAGCTTACTCTGATATGCTTGCACTCGCATCCCACCTGCCAGAAGATGCTCTCGATGAGGAGTTAACTTCAAAACTTCAGCAAGCTCCACCTCCAGAAAAGGTTGAGGAAGTGAAGGAGGAGGTTGTGGAAGAAAAAGAGGAAGAAGAAGAGGAAGAAGAAAGCAAGGAAGAAGAGGCAATTGAAGGTCTTGGTGCGTTATTTGGATAAAGGAGGTAATGAAGATGGAGTACGTATATGCTGCTTTAGTGTTGCATTCTGCCGGAAAGGAAATAACTGAGGAGAACATCAAAGCAGTTCTTGAAGCTGCGGGTGTTGAAGTGAATGAAGCGAGGGTAAAGGCACTTGTTTCTGCTCTCGAAGATGTGAACATCAATGAGGCAATAGAGAAGGCAAGCTTTGCTCCAGTTGCTGCCGCTGCTCCAGTTGCAGCTGCACCGGCAGAGGCTACTGAAGAGAAGAAGGAAGAAGAGGAAGAAGAGGAAGAGGAAGAGAAGAAGGAAGAAGAGGCAATTGAAGGTCTTGGTGCCCTCTTCGGTTGATTCATTTTTTAAAATATTTGTTGTTTCAATCTTTTTTGGATTCTTTTTTAGACTTTTTTAGCCTTTATTCCAGATCAGAACTAAGTAAAGTATATTCCGGGAGAAAAGAGAGTAAAATGGTGAGATCAGGATATTAATAACTCTTTTCTCAGTAACCTTTCAATTTCTTCACTGTCTGCTTTCAAACACCTGTCTGAAAAGCAAATGCTCCCTTCTCCCACCCTCACCATAATATTGTGGTTGATGTACTTCCTGAGCATTAGAAGCTCTTCCCTGTCAGCTTCAACGATTATTGGAGCGAGGTAGGTTTGCAGAGCAAGCAGATAGCCTGCATCGAACAATCCATGCTTTATCCCTGCATATTTTTTAAGCTGCTCCTCAGCAAATCCAATGTATTCCTGGTTTTCCATCAGATGTCCCAAGGATGTAAGGTTCTGAATAATCTGTGTCAGCGGTGAGCGATGGTTTATGTCGTTGATACTGGAAGTTCCAGTCTTTTCTGAGAAAACACCATCACTGTAGAACTCCTTGATGGCTACATTCATGATCTCAGATGCGATCTCCAAATACTCATCTTTCTGCGTTGCTGTGTAACAATCAATGAGTGCTGAGCTCAGGAAGGCATAATCTTCAAGCAATCCTTCCATCTCATCCTTTCTGTAAAGCACTCCATCGAACCTTTCAAGCATCTTTTTAATTTTTCTTTCAGCTTCCTCAATCACATCGTTTCTTTCAAAGACGCATCCAAAATAAAACATTCCAGACAGCATGATTGAGGAATACGATGTATAGACATTTCTGTCGATGTTCAGTCCATTAAAAAACCTCATCCTGTAATTTCTGAGCTTATCTTTTGCAGATTCAAGTATGTTATCAAGCTGGACTACCTCGAGGTTCATCATCTCTGCAACCGATTCCTTTGAAGCTATAATTCTCAGATGGTTTCTTCCGTGAAAGCCGCCATCTCTTGTTACCCCATAAAAAAGTTCGAATGCTTTAAGCTCCTCATACTCCAGCACTTCTTCAAGTTCATCATAGCTGTATGTGTAAAATCCACCTTCAACACCCCTGAAATCCGCATCTATGGATGTGAAGAAGCCTGATTCGGTCATCATCATCCTTGCAAAACTCACTATCCCTTCAGCAACCTTTTCGTAGTTTTTACCCATTCTGCAGGCTATGGAATAGTTTATCAGAAGCTCTCCATTGTCGTAAATTATCTTCTCAAAGTGGGGTATGATCCACTCTCTGTCAATTGTGTAGCGGAAAAAGCCACCAAATATATGGTCATGGATGCCGGATGCTTGCATCTCATCAAGGGTATGATCAGCAAATTTAATGCTGTCATCGAATCTGGTTTTGACAGATAAAAGAAACCTGATTGCAGTTGGCATTGGAAACTTCTGGGCAAAGCCAAACCCACCATAAACTGGATCTGCAAGAGATAGGATTGAATCAATTCCTTTTTCCAGAATTTTATCCGAAATATCTGAAAAGCTAGTCTGTTTCAATCTTTTCTCAACCTCATCCATTATCTGCGACGCAAGACTCAGTGTTTTCTTCTTCTCTTTTTTGTATGCATTGAGAACGGCTTTCAGAACAGTTAAAAAAGGTGGTTTGCCGAACCTTTCCTCTTTTGGAAAGTATGTCCCCCCATAGAAAACCTTACCCTCGGGTGTTGCAAAGACTGTCAGTGGCCATCCACCCTCACCACTGATGGATGAAACGATCTCCTGATACATTCTGTCTATATTGGGCATCTCATCTCTGTCCACTTTTATACAGATGAAGTTTTCATTCAGGAAGGAAGCTATTTCAGCATCACTATAGGATTCTCTATCCATCACATGACACCAGTGACACCATTTGGCTCCAATATCAATCAGTACTGGCTTATCCTCTCTTCTGGCTTTCTCGAATGTCTCTTTATTATAAGGAAACCATTTAACACCCATGTTATCACACTTTTGAACTCTTGATTTTGAGTCTTTAAAACTATTCCTGAATATTATTCCTGGATGGTAGAAGAACTAATTTTACACATCAACTTAAAATAAGACATTGTGAGATTAAAAAAGTTTTAGTATAGATAATCCCATAGCCAGCAGTAAAGCTGTAAAGAGGTAACAGATGCAGGTGAACGAGAATTCAAAAAGGGTCGAGGAGGAGAACGCATATCATGAAGAACTCAAGGAACTCCTCAATCTCCTTAAGTCTCCTGATCCAGATGTAAAGAAGAAATCTGCCAGAAAAATTGCTGCTTTTGGAGATTTTTTCATACCCGAACTGTTTGAAATGTTGAGATATGGTGATGAGAGTGTAGTTGAGGGAGTGGTCCTTGCTCTATCAGAGATCGGAGAAGATGCGGTGGAACCATTGATTTTTGCCCTTTCTGATGACGAGGAAAAGGTTAGAATGGCTGCTGTGTGGTCTCTCGGACTGATACTGGGTGAGAAGGCTGTGGAACATCTAATAAAGGCTCTTAGTGATAGAAGCCAGAGAGTAAGGACTGCTGCAGCGATTACTCTGGCTAATGTGGAGGCTACAGAGGCGCTGGTGAAAGCTCTAAAAAGTGAGGATTGGAAAGTCAGTTACGGTGCAGGAAGAGCGATAATTGAGGCTGGAAGCAGGATTATACCATCTCTTCTGGAGCATCTGAGCAAGAATGAGTCCACAGAAGACAGAATACTTGAAGTACTGGGGGAAATAAAGGATGAGGTTTCTAATTCTCTTTTTGAGCTGATTAAAGATTATGATGATAAAAGCATTGTAGCTGCAGAGGTAATTTCAAAACTGGATAATACTGCCGAGTACATACATAAAGCCCTCATTTCGGGAAACAGAAGAGTTAGAGAGGCTGCATGTGTTTTGCTCGCATCGATGAGGAGGTATGATCTGCTTATCGATGCACTTGAGGATGACTCGTGGTTTGTGAGGTTCATTTCTGCTGAAGCGCTCTCTGAAGCTGAAGATGAAATTTTGAAAAGAGCAAAAGACTCTCTTTTTAGACTTCTTGAAGATGAGAAGAAGATTGTACGGAATTCTGCTGCAAAAACACTAAGGAGATTGGGCAAATAAAGTCTCATGGTAAATTATTTTCAAATTCTATTTTTAGGTAAAATTTTTAATTTATTCACGTACTATCGAAAATTTTTTTCCTAATCATCATATATTTAGCAACTTATATTAATAATTCAATCAGCATACATCCATGGAAAAGCTGATACACTGCCAGACAGTAATGGAGTCAGAAAAGCTTATTAGGCTGAAGAAAAAATCTGGAGAATCTTCAACCAAATATGCGCTTTTCAAAGCAATACAGCATTACATAGAATGTTACCAAACAGAAAATTTTTAAGGAGGGGTTTTAAGTGATTACAACCTGTCCGAACTGCAAAATGAAAATTGAAGAGGGATCTTATGGTCTGAATATTAATACTGGCACATACCGTTGCCCCATTTGTGGTTTCCATATATCAAAGCAAACCTCAAAGTCTGAAGGTTCCTATCTTTTCTGATTTTTTGTTATAAACACAAACTTCAATTCTCGTAGCACAAATTATAAATAATAAAGAATTCTTAGAATACAAATTATAAATGATAAAGTGCAGTAGTATTATTAAAGATAAATTTATCACAGTAGGTTGGTTTAATAGATGACACATAACAAAAAAGAAGTTAAAAGACTGGTGGAGGGAGACTGCGAGGAAGTTCTGAGTGTATTTGAACTCCTGATTGAAAATGCACCCTTCTCGGTGACTGGATGGGACAGGAATTTTGCCATAACTCTGTGGAATGAATCGTCAGAAAAACTGTTCGGATGGAGGAACGAAGAAGTCATCGGCAAAAATCTCTTCGAACTACAGATCCCGGAAGAAGACAGAGATACAGTTTACACTAAGATAAAGGAGATGATGGTCTCAGGAAAGCCATTTGAGAATGTGAACAGGGATTTAACCAAAGATGGAAGAGTGTTGACTGTCCAGTGGTTCAACATACCTCTTAAAAATACAGAGGGGGCTGTAGTTGGTGGACTTTCTATTGGAATAGACCAGACAGAAAAAATAAAAACTGAAATTGAGCTTAGAGAGAGTGAAGAGAAGTTCAGAAGTATTTATGAGTACACCACATCTCTCGTCGCAATCCTTGATGAAAAAGGTATATTCATGGACTCAAACCCCTCAATGAACAAATCACTTGGTTTCTCACCTTTAAATAAAAGTCTATTCGAAGTTTATCCTGAAGAGATTGCCAGAATGAAACAGGATTTTCTTGAGAAAGTTATAGAGGAGGAGGAACTACAGATCTTTGAGGACACTGTGGATGACAGAATCTACATAAACACATACATACCTTTCAGGGTTGGTGGGAAAAAAGCTTGTCTGATTATAGCAACGAACAGAACCGAAATTGTACAGCTGAATAGGCTCCTTAGGGCAATCATAAAAATAAATCAACTTATAATTCACGAACGAGATAAATTTCTTCTTCTGAAAAAAGCATGTGATGAGCTTGCAAAACTCCAAGGTTACAGGGTCTGGATAGCACTAAGGAAAAACTCTGACTTCATGGAGGCAGGTAAATCTCATGAAGTACCGACCTGCATTAAAAGGGATTTTGAGTGTGTGAGGATGGTTTTTGAAAAAGGTGAAATTCTTGGTGGAGTGGAAGATTGCCCTTATATTCAGAGTGAAGAGAAGTGCTACATCTTCCCGATGAAGTTCAAAAAAGAGATTATAGGGGCAGGAGTGATTCATTCTTCCAGGATAATCTCACATCAAGAGCAGGAAAGCCTCCAAACAATGTTCTGTGACCTGGCATTTGCAATCGAGGCAATAGAGCTTGAAAGGCAGAAGAAGATTGCTTACAAACAGATTGAGAAGAATATAGAATTGTTTGCGATTCTGGTTGATGCTATAAGAAATCCGATTTCAGTCATCTCGGGTATTACAGAACTGGAACTTGGAGATAGAGGAGACATATCAGAAATACTTCTTGGAGAGGTGAAAAAAATTCAGTTTGTTATAGAAAGACTGGACAGAGGATGGCTGGAATCAGAAGATATCAGGAAATTTCTTGATAGACACAGACACTCAGATGCAGACTGGTAGATAAAAAGTTATAAATAAAAATTTTCGAAACCTCACATGCATGAAATTCACAGATTGCCACACTCACATTACACCTGCTGATGTGGCGGGGAAAATACGGGAAAACTTTGTGAGCATGATTCCCTATCTGGATACGCTCAGAAAATTCTCTGAATCTCCTTCAGAACTCATCAACTACCTTGACAGCTGTGAAATAGAAGCCATAGGAATCATGAACTATCCTTCTCCTGAAACACACGGGATTGGGATGGAAGCTATTGATTCAACTCTGAGGTACTGCTCCGAGTTCAGAGACAGACTCTACCCCTTTGGTAGTGTTCACCCGGTTTTGATGTCTGCTGATGAAGTTTTGAGAAGTCTGGAAACCCAGTATGAAAAGGGTATAGCCGGGATAAAACTGCACCCCGTCCATCAGTACTTCAGACCCTGTGATTACAGAGAAGATGAGAGGAACATGAAGTCTCTCGAGGTGGTCTATGAGTTTGCTTCTGATCACAACCTCTCAGTTCTCATCCATACAGGAACAAGTATGCTGCTCAATGCAAGAAACAGGTTTGGAAACCCGCTATTCATAGAGGATGTTGCAATAGACTTTCCACGGTTGAACATAATCCTCGCTCATGGGGGAAGACCCTTCTGGATGAGGGAGGCTTTCTTCATTTTAAGAAGGTTCAGAAATGTCTGGCTTGATATAAGTGGAATCCCACCGCAAAAGCTCCTGAGTGAGTACTTCCCGCGCTTTGATCTTATATCAGAGAGGTGTCTTTATGGAAGTGACTTCCCCAGTCCCGGTGTGAAAGGGATTAGGGAGAACCTTGAGATTTTTCTCGGTTTGCCATTGAATAAAAAAGTAAAAGAGATCATATGTTATAAAAACTTCAAAAAACTTTACAGAGCTTAAAACAGCTAAAAATATTCGGTAAAAATATTCAGTAGCATACCCTATAGATTCTCAAGATTTTTTTTGATCGATCTTATTATATCCAGGTTGTAATCAACTTTCTCAATGGCAAGTGAATTAAAATCGTGAAGGTGACAGGACAGATAATGATTGATTGCTTCCATAAGAGAATCTCTCGTATTCATTCCTGTTTTTCTTTTTAGTTCTCTCAATTTCTCTTCTTCAATAACTGTTTGAGCGTAAACGAATTTCATACACAGATTTCATTGAAGATACAGTTAAAAGTTTTGAAACTGTTAATGATAATAATCAGATACTGTTAAGATCTGCTGTCATTTCCCCCTTAACGCTGTAAAACTCCTAAAATTCCCTCATCATGACATAACAGCCAATTAACTTTCCATCGTTCCATTTTATGGCGTTGGGAAGTTTTGCAACAACCTCAAAACCCAGTTTTCTGTAGAAGTTTATTGCTATCTGGTTGTTTTCAAAAACTTTAAGCCTTATGAATTTCACATCATCCCCCCACAGTTCCTTTGATGCAGAATAGCATCTGTTGAATAATCTCTTTCCAATGCCTTTACCCCTGTAATCCTTCAGAACGCTGATACCCATCTCAACAATATGACTTTCTCTGAATTCTTTTCTTAAAAAATCGCAACCGCCAACGATTTTTCCGGATTTTTTATCTTCAGCAACGAAGTGAACCACTTTCTTATTTTCGATATCCTCAACTCTTCTTCTGACCCATTCCCTTTCGCTATCGATGTCCTGAATCTTGTCGAGTAGGATGTAGGTTCTTTCTGTGATGAGTTCGTTAATGTAGTTGAGCATCTTCTCCACATCGCTTAGAACTGGTTCTCTTATGATGAGGTCCATGTCTGAGGTTGAGGGGGTTGTGGATTTAATACTTAACGGTTCTCAGGGTTTTTATCATCATTTCTCTGGGTTCTGTAGATATATTGTTGGCGAGATGAAAAATGAAAGTCATTGGTTTATATTTCCACCCGACTATATCTCTACCTGAAACCTGAACCTGAGATAAACTTTATTAAATAAAATTTGGCTGATTTGTTTATGTTTAAAAATAGACTGGTAATTTTATTGATCTTTGTTGTAGTTACAGCAACTCTCGGTTTCCATTTTTTAAAGCAAATATTTCCGACCAACCAACCAAGAGAGGTGACAGAAAATTCTATCATAATTAGGCCCCCTGATATAAAGATAACAAAATACAAAGGAATATGGATGCCCTTCTTAAGGGAAACCAAAATCGCCTTGAGTGATATTGATAACCTTAAATTAGATGGTATCAACATAGTTGCAATTGGGATTAAAGTATGTAAAAATGAGGAGTTCTATGTTTGTGAAGATGAGAATGAAATAAAAAATTCAATAAGTGAGTTTCACAAAAATGGAATCAAAACATTTCTGATTCTGAATACTGCTCATCCGGATAGTGGCATAAACCCGTATTCCTCTGAAGCTAGTGGAAAGCCCCTTCTGGATAAACTTACACCACTCGTATTGAAGTGGGCAGATATATCCGAGGAGTACGGAGTTGAGATATTCTGTCCTGTGAACGAACCACAATTACTGTCTTATAAAAATAAAAAAGATATTTCTGAGTGGGCACAGGAGATATTGCCTGAAATTAGAAGAAGGTATAGTGGCAAGATCGTTTTTCAAATTCAGGGTGCTAAGGAAAATGTGTATAATTTAGCTGGCTATGATTATGTTGCAGATGGAGGACTGACCTGTACAAAGGATATTGTTGATAACCCTGAATGGATAGGGCATTTAATTGATGAGGAACTATCAGCATTGAAAGCAGCATATCCAACCCATAAATATCTGTTCTTTGGTGCAGGTGCTTTTACAGGACCCGATTATTACTGGTGGGAACCAATAGCCCCTGAAAACATGAAAGATAATCCACAAGGATGGCCAGAAGACTTTTTTACTGTCTCTTTTGAATCACAGGCTGATTTTTATGACATGTTTTTCAACAAAACATGGGATGAAGTAGATGGATATTTCCTTCCAGTGTATAAAGGCTGGGAATACAGAAACAAACCTGCTGAGGAAGTAATCAGAAGATGGTTTAATAAGGACTAATGAATCCATCAAAAAAATGGTAGCCGGAGTCGGATGGACTGGACAAGAGGAGAGGCAGAGGTATGGGATGATCGTCTGCCATCAAACCCAGCATTTTCCGCCGGCTCAGAGTTTTAATCCCAATATATAATTAAAATAGTTTGTGAAATTAATGATGATGAGGTCTTTTCCGAAAATACCGGTTCATCTGCTGATTCTGGAAAGTTTTCCTTCCTTCAAAAGCTCTTCAGGTGGTATTTCAATCAGGTGGCTTTCATCCCCGCCACCACCATAGACAACATCGTTATCCATCAGCTTCTCATCAATAAAAACCTCACAACCACTTCCGAAGGGTGAAACTCCACCTGCAGAATACCCTGTGAGCGACTTTACTTCCTCCTTTGTTGAAAATCTCAGCTTCTCTCCACATATTCTCTCAAGTTTTTCCCTATCAACCCTTGATTCTCCATCAACAACACCAATTACTCCCCTTCCGCTCTCGGAGACAAAAACAATGGACTTAAAAATCTGCTTCTTTGAGCATCCTACTCTTTCTGAAGCTTTCTCAACAGTTGGAACATCAGGAGTATATATTATTCTCCCAGAAATTCCCCTCTTTTTTATGTATTCCTCAAGCCAGACAGAGTCTTTCTCATCTCGTTTATTCAAATCATCCTGCATGTTTGAAGAAAAAACCATATCCTTTTTAATTTTTTATGTCCTTTGAAACTACTGAATACCATCTTTCCTGACTATCTTAGCATTCTCAGGAGACAAGCCATCCCATATGACCCGGTAACCTAAGAAGTCCACGGCAGCGTTTGCACCCTTCATGCCCAGTATTTCTGTAATCTCAGGAGGTGAAAGACTCTTTATGCATGCTTTGACTTTATTCAGAAGCTCTTTTGGGATCAACCAGCCTTTATGGTAAACATGAGTGTCTGAAAACCTCTCCACAATGGACTTGATTTCCTCATTTTTAAGCCCGTATCTCTCCGCCACTTCTGAAAGGTTAACTGCCTGATCGTGTTCAATGGATAGATCTCTCTTCTCATCTTTGAAGAAATCGTTTATCAACCTGAGAAGCTTGATATAAGGTAACTTTTTGGAGTAGGTAATCGTGAAAGGAAAGTCAGTAATCCTCCCAAGTTCCTCAGTTGCAATAACTATCAGTGGGATTTTTGCTCTTTCTATCTTTTCAACCTTCCTCCTCAGGTATTCGGGTGTCCAAAAACCAGCAATCTCTATATAAACCTCTTTATCTCCTTTCTTAAGTCTGAAATCAGGAATAAATGCGAATCCATTGCACGAAACAACCTTCGGTTCTCTCTCTATTGTGAGTTCCGGTTTGGATGCCTTCAGCCTTTGATAGAGCTCGATTTCAAGCTCTGAATCAAAGTCAACTACAGGTTCTTTTTTGGGTAGTAAAATTCCATCTTCACTTGAGAGATTGAGTCTATAAATTTTGCTGGAGAAATCATCAAGTATTTCAGCCGTGATTTTCCACCTTTTAGCTGATACGATCAGTGGTATAATCTCTGCAAAAGATATGCCATATTTTCTTGTGTTTTTAAGAACGGAGGCTGGACCTGTCAGCTGAATCACATCATCTTTTATCTCATACATAAGTCCGAGTAGCTTGATTTTCCTGAATATTTTTTGGTAGTTCCCGTCTGTGCTGAAAGAAAGTGAGAGAGAGCTGAAGAGGGATGTTTGTAGCAGGGATAGATTGTACTGGCGGATAAGCTCATCAGGACTTTCTATTTTTATTTCGGCTATCATCGACTCATCATCCATGTCAGCAAAAATCGCCCTTTCAATCTCGCTCTCTAAAACTCCGAACTGTTCACAGGCTTCCTGGATTATTCTGCTTCTCTCTTCTGCTGATGTTACAAAACCCCTCGAGAAAAGAAACTTTCTTACTTCATATGGATTCAGAGATGTTGATTTTTTGAAAGTAATCGTTCTCTCAACTATTCTTGAGAAGGCTCTGATCTTTCTGTAGTTATCTGCATTTTCAATCTGTTTTATCTCCGTCTTGGCTATTTTCAGCTTTTTACCCTTGGATCTCCTGTATATTTTGATTATTTTCTCTGCATGGGGCAGCCATTCCTCACCGGCAAATTTGGGATAAAATTTTCCTTTAACCTTTCTAACATCAAGAAACTCTTTCGGTAACACTATAAACATTGATTTCCAACAAATATTAATGTGATGGTTTGTCATTTTTAGTAGTCTTATATAATGAAAAATATTTTTACTATTCTCTACAAAATGGGAAAGACTTTTGGGCTTTACCTGACAGAACTGTTACTCAAACCCTTTCTCCTTCTTCTAGAAACCGATGCTTCAGATGTTTCAGCTGAAATCAGCTCATAAAGAATGGCTTTTTTACCTGATGGGCGAAGAATTCTTCCGAGTCTCTGGATATACTCCCTCGAACTCCCGGTGCCACTCATTATCACTCCAACATTTGCATCGGGAACATCAACTCCCTCGTCAAGAACCTGACTGCTCACTATCGCCCTGTAAATACCCTTTTTGAAGTTTCTGAAAATTTCCTTCCTTTCACTCTGATCTGTTTTGTATGTTATGGGTGGAATTAAAAAGGCTCTGGAAATCAGATACACGAGGTCATTATATCGTGTGAAAACAATGATTTTATCTTTTCTATGCTTCTCGAGGATTTTTTTGAGGGCTTTTAGTTTATTCTTTGAGTTGTAGGCAATTTTTCTTGCCTCCTCCCAAGACTTCAGAGCCTCATAAGCCTCTCTGTCGAATCCCGTTCTCATCACAACTTTTCTGAAATCATCGGGGCTTGTCAGCCTTATACCCTTCTTTCTTAAGTATTCCCTGAATTTCGTGGATTTGGTCTCGTACTCTCTTTTCTCGTCCTCATTTAGCGGTACAACGATCCTTCTGATTGTGTAGGGAGCAAGATACTTTCCGGCAATGTCCTCGGGTTTCAGCTCGTACACCTTCCCACCGACGAGCTCTGGAAGCAAGCTGTGAAGGTTATCGTCTCTCTCCATTGTGGCTGTCAGACCCAGTCTGTAAGGGGCAGCACTCATCTCCGCAATCATTCTGAAGCTCTCTGAAGGGAGGTGATGGACCTCATCAAAAACCAGGAGCATAAATTTGTTCCCGAGCCTCTCTGCATTTATATAAGCTGAATCATATGTTGAAACAGTTATTGCTCTCATCTCCTTTTTTCTTCCCGAGAATTCTCCGACATCTCCAAAAATGGAGAGCTTCTCCATCCACTGATCGAGCAGGTCGAGAGTCGGAACAACAATTAGCGATGGAACATTGAGCTGTCTTATAATCTCCAAGGCAACATATGTCTTTCCCGCTCCCGTTGGGAGAACTATCACCCCTCTTCTGTCAACCATCCAGCTTTGAACAGCCTCTTCCTGGTAGTCCCTCAGCTCAATTTCTGCATCAAAAAAGGGAACGGGGATCGGAGATAGAACTTCATCCTGGTATTCTATTCCTGAAAGGTTCAGGTAATTTATGATGTCTCTGTACCTGTAAGCAAACACCCGGTAGCATTTTGATCTGTCGTCATATACTCCGAATGGTATGTGAACATCACCCTTGACTATGATCGTTCCCTTATCATACTCAAGTTTCGCAAGCATGGATACACCTCAGATGTCCAGAACCTTTCCCGGATTTAGGATGTTCAGCGGGTCAAATGCTCTCTTTATCCTCACCATAAGGTCATATTCAGTCACTGGAAGTAACTCTCTAAGTTCTTTTTTCTTCACAGCCCCCACACCATGTTCTCCTGTTATGGTTCCTCCAAGACTTTTTGCAATCCTGAAAAACTCTTTTTTGAGATTGTCGTACTCTTCTGGCTTAAACTTGCCCTTCAAGGGGTGCTGATGGATGTTACCATCTCCTGCATGTCCATAGTTGATAACTCTGAAACCCATTCTCTCTGCAACTTCATTGCATTTTTTTATGTACTCGGGTATGGCAGCAACCGGTACAGACACATCAAGAATCTCCAGAACATCTCTCTTTATACCCTCATATATCAGGCTTCTCACCATCAAAAGGTCTCTTTGCTCTCTAACACCAGTGGCAAGGAAAATATCACTGGCACCAAATCCTTTGCATATTTTTTCTATCTTTTCTGCCTGATCTATCAGTTCATTCTCACTTCCTGCCTCTATAATCACCATCAAATTTGCTCTGTCTCTCGGGGGCCATCTTCTCCCACTTACACCCTCACCTATTTCTATAGCATCCTTTTCGATGTACTCAAGAGCGAGAGGCATCAATCCAGCTCTTAAAATCTCAACAACCGCTTGGATGGCTCCATCAACACTCTTGAATGGAATTGCAAGGGTTGCAGTTTTCTGCATTGGAGGTAGAAGCCTAACTGTGATCTCTGTTATAACCGCCAAGGTGCCCTCACTACCTATCAGAAGGTGCATCAGGTTGTAGCCTGCATTGTTCTTTATCAACTTCCCGCCAAGCCTGATTATCTCTCCATCTGGCAAAACAGCGACGATTCCAAGGACATAATTTCTCATAACTCCATATTTCATAGCTCTGACTCCGCCTGCATTTGTTGAAACCATTCCCCCTACTGTCGCCTCCTCGCTTCCTGGATGAGGAGGGAAGCTTAACCCACAGGATTCAGCTTTTTTTATCAGCTCTCCAAGAGTTACACCTGCCCCACAAACAGCGCAAAAGTTTTCTGAGTCTATTTCAATCTCCTTCATTTTCTCGGTTGAAAGAACTATCCCGCTCTCAGTTGGAACAGCTCCACAGCTTAAGCCAGTTCCTCCACCCCTTATGAAGACCTTTATTCTTCTGCTGCTCGCAATCTTCATGATTCTGGATACTTCTTCGGTTGTCTCGGGCTTTACAACAACAATATCTCTTGAGGGTTCAACCCTCACGAACTCAGGAGTCTCATCGTAAAGGTATTTATCATCTAAATATGTTTTTATCCCCTCCTTTTCGAGAATCTCCTGAATGTCTACCATTTTAAATCCCCTAGTTAGCTCTTTTTCTCTTTAAAAACAACTTTAATGTCACTTATTTTTGTAGATGGATAGTTGCCACTCTCATCTTTCTCCATGGATTTTACCATATCCCAGATTGTAAGAAGGGCTACACTAACTCCTGTAAGAGCCTCCATCTCAACTCCGGTTTTACCAGTTGATTTCACCTTACAGATAGCCTTTATCTCGTCATCCTGAATTTCAAAGTCCACCTCAACCTGTGAGAGCGGGATTGGATGGCACATGGGAATAAGTTCAGGAGTTTTTTTCACTGCCAGTGTGGCAGCAACAACAGCAGTTGCGAGAACATTCCCTTTTGCCAGCCTGTTCTCAAGGATAGCTTTTACAGTCTCCTTTCTCAGTCTGATTTTTCCTTCAGCAACAGCAATCCTTAGAGAATCAATCTTTTCAGAAATGTCAACCATTCTTACCCTTCCAGAATTGTCAAAATGGGTGAATGCCATGGAATTGTGTCAAACTCAAAAATAATTAAAGTTTGTTGTGACCATCGAATTATTTCAGAATCTCCTCTGCCCTCTTCCTGTACTCTTCTACCTGTTCCTCACTTATGTCGGCAAGTATTATTCTCTCCAAATCTGTTCCAGCATCGACTGAGTTTTTTATTTCCTCAACCATTATTCTTGCAGCCTCACTCTTGGAGAACCCACCTACACCTGTTCCCAAAGCAGGAAAAGCTATTGACTTTATTCCGAGTTCTTCAGCCTTTTTGAGGGCAGCCTTCATTGCCAGCCTTATCTTCTCCTCATTAGTTTTGAAGTCTAGCTCCATCGTAGGAGAGTGAATAACATACCTTGCTTTCAATTTTCCTGCAGTGGTTTCAACGGCTTCACCAATCTTTATAGGTCCCTTGGAGACTGCTTCATCCTCTATTTCTTGACCACCTGCTCTCTTAATGGCTCCAGCAACTCCTCCACCCATATAGAGCCTTGTGTTTGCAGCATTGACAATTGCCTCAACCTCGAGTTTGGTTATATCCCCATGATAAAATTCTATAATAACTCCACCGTACTCCTTTGCCATAACTTTATTTTCCCATCATTATGAAAAAATTTTACGGTTTTCAAAAGAATTATATATATGTGTATCGAAAAAAATAATTATGAATTCACAAAGGATTATTCGCATATCATGGGGGAGCATTCTCTCTCTACTTTTTATTATCACCATATTTCCATTAACCGCTCAGGCAGCGGTTGTAAATTTATATGCAAACTTTGATTACCTCAAAAATCCATTTACGGAGTGGTATCACGGAGGTATTTCTGAAATAGTGGATGAGGGGGCGAACAAGGTTCTCAGGATTGATGGTGGAAGTTCGGGAAGAGTTCTTGGCGTTGACATTCAGAAAACACCCTATGTAAAGTTGAAAATGAACTTCAAAATCAATAGAACAACTGATGGGTATATGAGAGTGCTAATCTTTGAGTATCCTATGAGTTCTGAAGGTTACAGAGAAGACAGAGAACTATGTGGGATTTATATAGATAGCAATTACCTTTACAGCTTCAACGGTACAATCTCAAAGTTGACAGAGGTTAAAGGCGGCTGGGACAATCTCCAGCTCAATCTGAATGTGGTTGATGGTCTGGCATCGCTTGAATATGGTGATGAGAAATACATTTTCAGCGTACCGATTTCTGAGGCTAGAAAGTACTTCATCTTCAGGGTTGATCCCGGAACTGAAGCTTATCTCGACGAAATAGATCTGAAAGCTGGCTTTGACTATTATGAGCTTTTCGATGCCTATACTTTCTCGAAGGAGAAGAAGGTTTCTGAGACCCCTCCACCTGTTGAGACCCCGGCTGAAACGTCAACACCATATCCTCTCCCGATGCCTGATTTTTCAAGGCTGAGAATACTGCTTGACAGAAATTATGAACTACTCTACAAGACCAACTATTACGGCCATGATTTTTACATAGTGAAATACTACAATTACATCCCGGCAGGTAGTGGTGTGGAAATAGTTACAGAGAGGGGCTTTAAAATTGGAATAAACGACAAGGATTATGCAAGGGCTATAATCGACACTGTCAATGTTTCAGAGATTGAAAAAGATTTGCTGTACCGGGCGTGGGAAGATAGACAGAATGGAGTCGTGGCAGTATATATGTCCATAATCGCTTTCCTGCTTTTCCTTCTTGGAATTCTGGCAGTGATAATCTGGAAGGCCTAGATAAAATCCTTTAATTTTATGGCTTAAGCCTCTCTGTAAAACCTAAGACGATGTATTTTGCCCTTTGAAAGCACAGGCACATTTCCGGGCATGGGATTGAGGTTCACCTTTTTCTGAAACTCTGTCTGAGCCTGGAAGGTTGAGGAGTTAATCATCAGTACTCCTCTGTAGTACTTTGCCCCATAAGTATGAACATGTCCCGTGTGAACAATGTCCGGGATCTCATCGATTACCAGAGGATCATCCTTTTCAGGAGCTAAGGGGGATCTCCCACCATACATGGGAACGAGATGTCTTCGCTTTAGCATTTCCTCAACTGCCCCAGTCGGCTCTGAGTAATCCAGTCTTGGTATCTTGAGGATTATATCATCGATACTTCTTCCATGGTAGACAAGAATCTTTATTCCCTCTACATCCACCCACGCAGGATTTCCCACTGGCATCACATTCTTGGGAAAGAGGCTTGAGAACTCCTTTGGTAGTGCTGGCTGCGGTTCTGCCTGCCTTACCGCATCGTGGTTTCCCGGAGAGAGAACCACCTTGATTGATCTGGGTATGTCGTCGAAATGTGAGGCTGCCTCTTCATACTGTCCGTAGATATCAAAAATTTCCAGCTCTTTTTCCTGCCCGGGGTATATGCCCACCCCATCCACTATATCTCCTGCCACGACGACACACCTGACACTTTCTGCAAGTTCCCTCATGGATTCGTTTCCAGCCTCACCCCTGAGCCACTTTACAAAAAGGTTCCATGAGTCCTCCAAGAATGTGTTACTTCCGAAGTGAATGTCTGAAATAAAAACGATTGAAAAATCATTTTTGACCCTTCTCCCATTCTGGGGAACATCAGGAAAGATTATTCTATTTGCAATAATTGTTCTATTTCTGAGTCTTCCTGAAACGGCTATAACTTCATCTCCCAGAAGTTCCATGGCTATTTCTTTGAGCTTTCCAGAGGCTATAACTCCTATTCTCCCAGTCCTGTCCTCAAGCTCTATGAAATAGTTACCATTTTTTGTCTCTCTGACATCGCATACCATCCCGATAACATCCACGCTCTCAGCTTTAACCCTCGAAAGACCCTCGATTGGCACAGCACTGACCCTATTTCTCAGGATTTTTCTGAGCTTCTCATATCTGGTGGTGAAGTGAAGATGAAAATCCTCTAACCCTCCTTCACATGTGGAAGAGCCTGTTATATCTTTAAGGATATCAATTCTGACTTCGCAGGATCCTCTCTCTTCCGTTATAACAGAATTATTTTCATAGTCGGTTTTTTCCTTCCCTTCTTTCTTTCTATAAATCTGTTTTAAAGCTCTATCTATGTCACCTTTTCCGATAATTATTGAGTTCGAAGAGATGTTTTTACATATTGCTTTAACGAAAGACTCTGGACTGATGTTTTTCTGTTCAATAATCCTTTTCAGAAATTCAACTGCAGATGGATTGACATTGTAACCTTCTTCAGCAAACAGAGATATTATCTTTGATGAGATAGAATTGTCAGCTTCCAGAACTTTCATCTCTGAAGTTTTTAATTTATTCAATTGATTCACCCCTATCTTTACTTCCATATCTGCCTTGAAATTTATTGTCGATTTAACAGCTTAACTCAATTTCGGGTGGTTTTAAAGTAACCTGTCTCCAATTCGATATATTTAATAACTCCAGTAGGATTTGTTTGTTACATGGACAGAGACACACTGATATCATGGGGAAAAGACATTGTATCAACACTTTTCATTGTTGCCTTAATTGTAGGCATCGGAATTCTGATTACCGGCACTTGGCCCTTTATGGTGGCTGTAGAATCCGGGAGTATGGAACCAAACATGCACAGAGGGGATGTTGTATTTTTGGTCAGTCCTGATAGAGTGAATATAGTCACCTACATTGAGGGTGCAGAGAAAGGATATAAAAGTTTTGGAAGCTACGGAGATGTTATTGTTTATAAGCCAAATGGTGATGGGAGTAAGACTCCTATAATCCATAGAGTTATTGCATATGTTGAGAAGGGGGAGAGCATCCCAATAAGGGTTGGAGATAAGATCTACCTGACTGAAGAGAGAGCAACAAGGTCGGGCTACATCACACAGGGAGATCACAATCCGATTCCTGATCAGCCCTATGTTTCGGAGCCAGTCGATAAAAGCTGGGTAATAGGTGTAGCGAAGTTTAGAATACCATATATAGGATATTTCAGGCTTATTTTCAGTTGAGGTGGAGTATGATTGAGTATCTCATCGCTCTTATACTCGGTGCAGTGGCAGGCATCACTATTGAGAAAAGGAAGAAGAGTTATGAGACGGAGAAAAAAGCTGTTTCAACGGGTATAACAGCCAGTCTCTTTCTTTTGATTTTCTTCTTAGGGTTTGAAATTGGTAGAAAACTCAATGTAGCTGAACTCACGCAGGTTGGAAAACTCTCAGTCCTTTTTGCCGTTACAACTATCTTATTCAGCTACCTGTTCTCAAGAATAATTCTGAAAGCAGTGGGGCCAAGGTGATAGAATGTTCGTAGGGATAATTCTTCTTATTCTCACATCAGGCTTTCTTCTCGGTTTTGCTGGGAAGTCAATTCCCCCTGTGGAGGAAAGCTGGGTTTTCGGGTTGATAGGACAGTATTCTGTGAATGCGATAGAGTATGTTCTGATTTTTTTCGTTTTTCTCATAGGCCTTGATATGGGGCTGATGGAGTCAAGAATGGATAAGATAAGAAGAAGCTGGAAGGTTGGAGCGCTGATATATCTTGGAACAGTTTCAGGATCACTTTTTGCCGGACTGCTTCTTCACCTTTTAACAGATTACTCTATTGTTCTCACTCTGAGTGTTGCTGCTGGAATGGGGTGGTATTCATTGACAGGACCATTTCTTGCCAAAACTCTTGGAACCATCGCAGGAGCACTTGGGTTCACATCTAACTTTTTGAGAGAGCTTCTTACAATTGTTCTCTATCCAAAAATTCCGGATAAAAAAAGTGCGATCTCAATCGGTGGTGCTACAACAATGGATACGGCGCTGCCAATAATAACAAAATTTTCCGACTCAGAAACGGGATTAATTGCCTTTATTCATGGTTTTTTCATTTCAATTACAGTTCCCGTTCTTCTTACAGCCATCTCATCTATTGGCTAATCAAAAAATTAAGTCATATTTCTTCTTATCCATCTTATAATCTCGGTCTTGGGCAGTGCTCCGACCACCTTATCTACAGGCTTGCCGTTTCTGAAAAATATGAGTGTGGGGATTGCGGTTATGCCAAATCTGTTGGCTATTCCCTGTTCTTCAGATGTATTTACCTTTCCAAACACAACATCACCTGCATAATCTCTTGCGAGTTCATCGATTATTGGAGCCATCATCTTGCACGGAGCACACCACTCCGCCCAGAAGTCAACAACAACATATCTGTTATTCTTCAGAACTTCCTCAAAATTGGATGATGTCAGATTAACGGGATGATTCACACTACTGTCTGGCTTTTCGGTCATCATTTTCTCCATCATCTCTTTCATCTTTTTCTGCTTGATCATCTCAAGTTCGTCCATAACTTAGAGAACCCATTCATGCTTTTTGAAGATTTCGGATTTTGGACTCCTAAGTAAAAATCGGAAAAGTTTTTCCCCTGTGAATTATCATGTTATTCTTCTTACGGCATCTTTTCCAAGTTCAAGCAGCTCCTTTGCCCTCGACTGTGTTTCTGCCTCGGCAAAAACTCTGACTATTGGTTCGGTTCCTGATGGTCTTATGAGGAGCCAACCATCTTCAAAATCCATCCTCGCTCCATCGGTGAAATTGGCTTCAGGAAAAGCCTCTCTCAATCCCTCAAGCAACCTTATTTTATCTCTGCATGGGAGCTTCTCCTTAAGGGTATAGTAGCGTGGAACCTGTGACACAAGTTCAGAAATTGGTTTGTTTTCAAATGCGATCAGCTCCAGTACCTTTGCTGCACTCATCCCCCCATCCCTTGTGAGCTGGAACTCCGGAAAAATGAGGCCTCCATTACCCTCACCACCAAAGACAGCATTTACCTCCCTCATAACCTTTACAACTACTGGTGAGCCGACAGCAGTGTAAATGATTTCTCCACCCTCCTCCCTGACTGTATCCTCAACACATCGAGAGCTTGAAACGGGGGTTACGACCTTTCCCTTCTTCTCTCTCACATAGTACTTTGCAACAAGAGCCAGCATGACATCTTCGGGAATGAAGTTGCCCCTCTCATCTACAAAGGTGGCTCTGTCTGCATCTCCATCATGTGCAACACCGAGGTCAGCATCTACAGCCTTCACAACCTCTTTCAGCAGCCATACGTTTTTCTCCTCAGGTTCAGAACTTCTCTGAGGAAATGTGCCATCAGGATGAGAATTTATGCTTATAACCTCACAGCCAAGCTCTTTAAGTAGGATGGGGGTTGTGTAGGAAGCGGTCCCATTTCCACAATCAACAACAACCCTGAATTTTCTGGATGCTATCTTCTCCGAATCGACCCTTTTCTTAATACCATCGATGTACAGCCTGATACAGTCATCTGAATACACCTGCCCGACATTATCCCAAGAAGCAGGGCTGAAAAGCTTGCTCTTATACACTCTTTCACTTTCCTCATCCATCTCTCTTGTGAATTCGGTTCCATCTTCGCTGACGAACTTTATTCCGTTATATTCTCTCGGATTATGACTCGCTGTTACAATCACACCAGCGTTAGCATCTCTGCTCTTGACATAGAACTGAAGAGCTGGGGTTGGAGCTACACCCAAGTCAATCGCATCGCTGCCAACAGAGGTAATGCCTGCAATTACCGCTGCCTTCAACATTCCTGTTGATATTCTGGTATCTCCAGCAATGGCAATTCTTCCCTTTCTGAGTGAACCGATTGTTCTTCCCAGGTTAAGCGCCATCTCGGCTGTGAGTTCTTTATTGGCTATTCCCCGTACCCCATTAGTGCCAAAAAGTTCTCCGGCTGCACCAATACGGGTCATAATTTTAATGGAGGAGTGAAGTTTAAAAACAATTCGATAAATCCGGAAAAAATAAATCCAGAGGGGAAGAAATATGTTAGGCAATGATGAATGGACCCCTCTGAAGGATGATGAGGGTATTGAGTTCTGAGCCGATTTTCCCGATTTTATTTCCTGAAAGATGGTCTGAAGGGAATTATATCAGCCATTGTTATTAATCCGGGATTGGCCTCTACAACAAACTCAGCAAGATTTACGATGACCGAGGCGGTGCCAAGGTCACCCTTAGTGCCGGTGCTCCTCCACTTTATGCTGTTATCACCTTCTATTACTATCTCCTCGTACTCCTCAGCTCCAGCATATGAGTGGAACTCTATCCTGACTTTTTCTTCTCCGCTGATTATCGCACTTCCAAATCCTTTCATACCGGCAACCATCCCTTTTTCAACCGGGCTATCATCATCTGCCAGTACTATCTCCTGCCCCTCTTTTACATGTTCGGGCTCAAGACCCATCGATCTGCAAACGAGAATCACAGATTCTGCATAGCCGGCATGACCGCTTATCTTTCCTTCTCTCAGCATTTTTTCAACTATTTCTGGCTTTTTGCCCACACCAACTTTTTCCTGGAAGGATTCTCTTCTTTTCATCGCATCTATGCTTCTCACAGCATGCACCCTATCTACCTCTGTGAAGGGTGCGGAGAGTGTTATTATCAGTGAATCTAAGAGAAATCCAGGATTTATGCCAGAACCGAGAATCGTTTTTCCGTGTTTTCTTGCAAGAGAGTCTATTTTTGCAGAAAGTTCAGGGTATCTGTAATACGGATAGCTCAGCGTCTCGCATGTACTCAGAATATTAAACCCTTTGCTGAGACACTCCTCAATATGTGGGTAGATTCTATCGAGATATGAACCCGTACAGAGAAAAACTATATCTCCACTAAAAGTGAGGGTGTTTCTAATCGGAGCATCTGAATTGATTCCAAAATCACTAAGTCTTTTTCCTGCAATCTCCGGGTTTATGTCCACTGCTCCAACAACCTCAATCCCTTTTTTCAGACAGCAATCTGCAATAAGTCTCCCGATTGGTCCAAAGCCATAGATTACAGCATCCATGCTCTCTGGAGTCAGAGATTGTTTTTAACCTTTCTCATCAGTAAAGTATCTCGAGAATGTAAAGTGCCAGTGGAGATATGATGAGGGACGGAAGCATATTGCCCGGTTTCATGTCGATGATCTCCATAAGCCTGAGACCTATTGCCATTATAAGAAGCCCACCGGTTGCAGTTATTTCGGTCACAATTTCTTCGGGAATCATACCTGATGTTAAAACTGCAAATATCGTAAAAAATCCCTGATACAGAAAAACTGAAATCGATGAGAAAAGAACCCCGATTCCGAGTGTTGATGAGAGGGCAATGGCTGCAACTCCATCGAGCATTGATTTGGTGAGCAGAATTGAGTAGTCACCTGTAAGACCTTCCTGAATCGGTCCGATGATCGCCATTGAGCCAACGCAGAAAAGGAGGGTTGAGGTTACGAATCCCTCAGCGAATCTTGAACCCTCAAATCTTCTTTCAACCCTGAGACCAAAGTTTTCAAGTCTTCTTTCAATACCGATAATCTCCCCGAAAGCAGTTCCAATCAGAATACTGAGAGTCAAGAGGACAATCTGTTCTGTTTTCAGAGCCATAGTCAAGCCGATGAGAACCACGACGAGACCAAGAGCCCTCATAAGGGAGGCCCTAAGGTTCTCATCAAGTCTTGACCCTATCAGCAGTCCAGCTACGCTTGCGAGGATGATTGTGACTGAGTTTATAATCGTACCAATCATTCACCCTGAAATCTCCCCTTAGTATAATTATTTTTTGGCATCTGCTTTTGTCTGTTTGCATTCTCCATTCTGCCAGTATGCAATTGTGGCTGAAAGGTATTCAAAAAATTTATAATTACAAAATTTAACAACCCTTAAATATCTATCGTTTGATGGTGGTTCAATGCTGATGTCTCCTGATGTTGATGGCGGTGTTGTTTATGTGGGTTTAAAGGGGTTCAGCAGATATTCTGATGAGAATGCAATGACACTCGAGCAGATAAATGAACTTTCGGATGAAAAAGAAGTATATGTTGCCCTTAACCGCATTAAAAGGCCAGAAGAGATAATTGAAGTAATCAGGAGGCTTAAATGTAAAGGGGTTATTCTCAATGATGTGGGAACCATATGGAAAGCGGGGGAATGCGGGAAGGAGATAGTTTCAAGTGTAGGCTTAAACCCCCTCAATATTCTGGATATCGAGTTTTTGAAGGACATAGGAGTCGATATCGTTGTGATCCCCCCGGAGCTAAATGAGGATTTTTCTGAGATTGAAGGATCAGGTTTTCAGGAATCCAAACTACAGGAAGCGTTAAACCTTCAAGAAAAGTTAAAGGCAGTTAAAATAGAGATTTTTATCTTTGCACTCCTTGAAATGTTCTATAAAGGAAAATGCCTGCTTTCAGCCTACTTTGATGGCATAAGTACAAAGAAAGAGGGCGTGTGCACGAAAAAGTGTTGCAGGAAGTGGAATGTTTTTTACGATGGAAAGCTGAAAAAGGTCAGCTTTAATCCTGTTGCCAGGAAATTTGAAGGGGATTTGAAAATCAAACCCCAGTACCTCAAAGTAGAGGGAAGACAGTTCAGAAAGTTTTAGTCTAATTGGAGAGGTGTTTATATGGAGCTCGTTACAAATGTACCAAATCTGGAGCAGTTGAGTAAGTGTAGTGTTGAGCCCTATGACGCAGTTTATTTGGGTAATCCTTACTGCTGGGATTATGATGGGAACCTTGTTTCAAATATGGATGACCTGGGTATTGCTGTGGAAATGCTGAGAGATATGGGTAAAAGGGTTTATGTCTCAACCTTTGCAGCTCCGAGAAACAGAGATTTGCCGAGAATTTTCAGCTTACTTGACAAACTCGTTGAGCTTGAGATTGATGCGGTTGAGTCATCCAATTTTGGTGTGATGAAATATATCAAAAGGGAATATGGAATGAGGGTTCATGCAGGAGGGCTTGCGAACATCTACACCTCTGCCACAGTAGAACTGCTTGCCAGTATAGGGATTGAGAGAGTTACTCCAGCCTATGAACTCTCTCTCAGAGAGATTGAAGAGCTAAAAGGAAGTGTGGAGATTGAAGTTGTTGCTCATGGCAAAATCCCGGTTGGTATATCACATGAATGCTTCCTTCTCAGATTTGAGGAGGATACGGGTATAAGATGCCCGAGTCTCTGCAGGAGGGAAATGATATTCGAATCTGATGGGCTCATTCTAAAGCCCTTTGGCAGCGTTACACTCAGTGGAAAGGATGTCTGCATGTATGAGCATATCGAGAAGCTGAGGAATTCAGGAGTGGATGCACTGAGGATTGAGGGAATATCTGAAAGGATCGGCTACAGAGAGAAGATTGGGAGAATATACAGGAGAAGAATTGAAAAAGGTAAAAGCGACGATGACTTTGAAAAGCTGAAAAGACTGAGCAAATACGGACTTTGCAATGGCTTTTATTTCAACAGAGCCGGACAGACTTACACAGGAGGTGTTTGATCATGGTTGAGTTACTCGCCCCTGGTGGAAGCACCGATATGGTCAGGGCTGTTTTCGAGGCTGGAGCAAACAGCGTGTATGCAGGGGTTAAGGGATGGAGCAGAAGAGCCTCTCGGTATGAGCTGGATGATTCAGGAATTGTGGAGGCTGTGAGAATAGCCCACGACTCTGGCGGAGAGTTGAGGGCAGCCATTAATGCCACTCCTTCATCGATGGAGATTCCCATGCTTATGGATAAGATTGATTTTCTTTATTCAAGGGAGGTGGATGCTCTAATTCTGAATGATCCCGGCATAATCAGACTGATCAGAGATCGCTATCCTGATATCAAGATCGTTGCAAGCATCGGATGTAACATCTTAAATCATGAAGAGGCTCGATTTTACAGAGAAGCCGGGGCGGATATGATTGTAGCGGACTGTAAACTTGATTTAAATGAGCTGAAAGAAATAAAGGAAAAAGCCAAGGTGGGTATTGAAGTGTTAATCCACGCAAACACGGATTTCACTTATCTCGGTAAGTGCTGGATGAGCAGCTACATGTCCCTGAGACCTGAGAAAATCGGAAACAAGAGCTATTACATCGGAAGTCCAAACAGAGGGGGGGTTTGTTTCAGACCGTGTCTCAAAAGATGGAAGCTGAAGGGAGAGGAAGTTTACTCTGAGGGATTCAATCTCCCCAACGACATGTTTCTTCTGCTCGAGGAAATTCCCGGGCTGATGAAAGTGGTGGATTGCCTGAAAATCCAAGGAAGAGAATACTCGGTTAGCCTGATAAGGGAGATAGTTTCCTTTTACAGAAGTTTCATCAATGCAGTTGAGTCTGGAGATCTGAGAATGGATTTCTGGAGGAGGAAACTGATGAAGCTTGCTTCAAGAAGGGATGCAGAGAGGTTGAGGAAAACTCTTGAACTGATGAGGGCTGCAGAAGGGGAGCTTCTGTTCTGAATTTGCGAACTTTAACTTTTTTCAAAGGTCTGCAAGTTTAATCAGGATGAAAACTGCCTCAGCAAAATAATTTTAAATCCAGTTATGACTCATAGTGCATGGGCTAAATCGAGCGGGGGTTGCCGAGCCAGGCCAAAGGCGGTGGACTCAAGACCCTGTGGGACATCCACTCCCGAAGGGGTCCGAGGGTTCAAATCCCTCCCCCCGCATTGTTTTAGGAGTTCGAAGCAGGGAGACAAATTTAGATGGTATAAATAGCCAGAATGCAGAGAAGCTATTGATGGTGGACATGGACGAATTGGAACAATGAACTTTCTCACTTTTGGACTATCATAAAATGCCTTAGTGACTATCCTGTTTCAAGTACTACGAAAAGATGCTGGAGAAAGCTTGGAATGAAGTCTCTTAAGTATTCTCAATCAAAGCCAATTGATTCAGCTGACCTTGGGTCTGTTTTCTTTTTCTTTTCAAGAGTTAGGTGTTTTCTTAATAAGTAATTCCCTACTAAGTTTTACTAAATTTTGAAGAAAAGAGAAATTTATTTGGCAGGATTGTTTGCTTTGATATACCTATTGCTAAAAAGGAGACAAAATTGATCGAGATTTTTAGCAGATTTAACAAGAACCAATTTCTTACCAACAGCATATCTCCCACCAAATGAAATAATGGGGCTGTGAGAGATCATAAGAGAAAGAGTTTGACTGAAGAAGCTATCAACCTCTACGAAGAAAAGAATCAATTCAATCTCAACAAAGAATGAAATGAAGTACGATGGAAAATTTCTTCAATTCAGAAGAAATGGAATTTCTCATTCATTGAACAACCAATGGATATAAGCTAGCTAAAAAAGGTAGTATTGGAGGTATTATGACAGGAAAGACTCCTACCTTTCTGCAAAATAAAGAAATCAAAATTGGTTCGCATCAAACCAATTCGGTGATAGTTTTCATTTTGCTAGTCCTATATTCCTATACTTCTACCATTCCTATACTTCTATCCAGCCTCATAATGGCACAAGCTATGATAATAATGGTTATTTTTTGATAACCGTTATATATAACCCACTCGGTTCGGAATTTAAATGACATCTGAATCAAAGACAGCTGAAATCGAACTCGGAGATCACCTCTGCATGATTTACGATGACGAGAGGGAAAAGCTCTACACTGAGATTCTTTTCATAGCGGATGGGTTAAAGAATGACGAACTCGTAATCCTGCTGAACGAAGATGAAGAGGAATTGATATCTATTCTTAGCCAGATATTAGATGTAAAAAGATTTCTTGATAAAAAGCAGCTAATATTCCTTTCCAAGGACGAATCCTATCTAAGAGATGGATTCTTCGATGTAGACAGGATGCTTGAAGACATTGCAGAGCTTGACGAGAAGGCTTTGGCTGAAGGATACAGGGGATTGAGATTGGTTGGAGATGCAAGCTGGGTTTTAAGCTATCCAAAGGCGGAAAGATTCCTCGAATTCGAGACGAAGCTTAACAAGCTCCTGCCTCTAACAAGATGTATAGTTTTATGCTTCTTCGACGAGAGGAAGTTCAACCCAGACTTTTTGCTAAAAGCACTTCAGGTGCATCCAAAGCTAATTGCCGGAAAGGAAGTCAAGGAAAATCTTAACTACGTT
This sequence comes from Archaeoglobus sp. UBA234, assembly GCA_002494625.1. GTDB lineage: Archaea > Halobacteriota > Archaeoglobi > Archaeoglobales > Archaeoglobaceae > Archaeoglobus_A. Next base: position 28,181 of record DACH01000015.1, on the reverse strand, counting down.
CCTCCTGAAGCTTTTTTAAAGAAGCTTAAAACGAATATGCGAAGCGTGCAAAGCATGCAAAACTTGCAGAAGCTCATCGACAGGAAACTGGAAAGGGAGTTCGGAGAGATGGAGGAGAAGTTCAAAATGCTCTTCGAATCATCCTTCGAGGCAGTTATAATCTTTAAGGGAGAAAGAGTAGTTTCCTGCAATCCCAAGGCGATGGAGATCCTTGGAATCAAGAATTTTAGGCAAGTTCTAGGCAAAAGCGTTTACGATCTCTTTGGCTATGAAATAAAAAGCAGGATAGAGGCTGCAAAAGCTGAACCCCAGTTCTTCGAGCTAAGCTTAAGCAGAGATGAAAGGAAGATAGAGCTGGAGGCGAGCCTTACGAAGGTTTCCGACAAGCTGATGATGATAGCCAGAGACATTACAGAAAGAAAGGAAATGGAGAGGAAGCTTAAAGAAAGCGAGCAGCGTTACAGGCTGCTCGTCGAGTCATCAATAGATGCGATAATAACGATAAACAGCAAAGCAAAGATTCTCACGTGGAACAAGGGAGCTGAGAGGATCTACGGCTACAAGGCTGAAGAGGTTATAGGAAAGCCCTTGACGATGCTCATGCCCGAAAGATATCGTGAGAGATTTATACAGGGCTTCAGCCTCTTTAAATCCGTTTTCAAACCCAGACTTGAATTCGATTACCCCCAAGGGAGGGTTAGGGAAGCTATCGGTCTAAGGAAGAACGGAGAGGAGTTTCCCGCTGAGGTGAGCTACTACGTCTGGAGAAGCGGAGAAGAGATATTTTTCACATCAATAGTCAGGGATGTTTCGGAGAAGAAGAGACTGGAAGAAGCTTTGAAAGAGAGCGAAGAACTCTTCAGGAAGCTCGCTGAGAAATCTTTGGTTGGGATCTACCTAATCCAAGACGGAGTTTTCAAGTACGTAAATCCGAAGATGTCTGAGCTTTGGGGATACAGCGTTGAAGAATTGATTGGAAGAAGCTCTCTTGATTTCATTCATCCTGAAGATAAGGAGCTTGTGAGAAGAAACCTTGAAGCAAGGATAAAGGGAGAGATCGAGTCGATTAGCTATCGCTTTAGAGTTGTAAGAAAGAATGGGGAAATAAGGTACAACGATGTCTATGGCTCAAGAATAATCTATAAGGGCAAGCCGGCAGTCATTGGAACTCTCTTGGATGTAACAGAGAAGATCAAGCTGGAAAAAGCAAGGCTGGAAGCATTTAGACAGATAGAAAAGAACATAGAGAACTACGCGATCCTCGTCGACCATATAAGAAACCCGCTCGCTGCGATACTCGGTCTTGCCGAGATGGAAATTAAGGATGATGAACTTCGCAAGAAGTTCGAAACTCTCGTTTACAGAATTGAGGAAATTGTAGAGAAGCTCGATAAAGGTTGGCTTGAATCTGAAACGGTTAGAAAATTCTTGAGGGGTGAATTGAGGGGGTAAGCTTAGGAAGCAGGACAGGAGGTAATAAAGAGTGAAGCAATAGAGTAGTAGAGCTTTAGCTTTAGAGCTTATCAAGGGGCGTGTTAAATGTTATAGTTATGGTGTTGTGTTATGGGTTTCGATGATTTGGTTAGAAAGAGGATACTAATCGTTGAGGATGATGCGGATCTCGTAGAGATATTAACTCTCATGCTTGCAGAGTATGACTATATAGTTGCAACAAACGGCAGGAAAGCGGTGCAGCTCTACGAAACCTATAAGCCGTTCTGGTTTTAATGGACATAATGCTTCCTGAGATGAGCTGGATAGATGCGACGAAGAAGATTCTGGAAAAAGATCCAGATGCCAAAATAGTGAGTGTAACCGCATTCGGCAAAAGGTGGGGAAGGATTTGCTCGAAGCTGGAGCCTTGAAGATAGTTGAGAAACCATTCACGAGAAAGAAGCTTATCGGAGTTGTTGAGAAGTATCTGGGCGAACATTAGCCTTTGTTAGTTTCTCTAAATTTTAGTATCCAACAACTAAGCACCTAACATGAGATGTGAAATAATAGGAGTTAGATTAAGAAGAAACTCTGGATTCTTTACCGGGAAACTAATAATCCAACCAAAATCAGATGATAGATATTAATCTCACAAAAAGCATAAAAATTAGTAATCTTACTTAAAACCGTTGACTCCAGCCGGCAATACTATCGGAATTAAGCTTGATTAAAACTATCAAAAGCAGTTATAGAATGCAAACGAGGTGAACCAAATGAGTGGGTTGGAGAGAATAACAAGAGAGTGGGAAAAAGAAGGTTTATCCTACTCTGAAATTGAAAAAAATCTTCAAACTCTCAAAAAAATTTACATTGGACAGAATATAAGAAGTGAGGGGGGTTTTAAGCTCTGATTTTAGCGAAATTCAGGTGGAAAATTTGTTAAAGACGGATTTCATCAGGGAAAATTACTGGTATTTTAAACAATACCTCACAACAGAAATAGGAGCAAAGGTATCTCGGGAGTAGCTATACAACGAACTTAAAGTTAAAAAAGATGGTGTAAGATAGATTCATAGATAGTATTCCAAAGAACCTTCTAAGGTTTCTCTTATTTGAGCATTTTGCAACGAGGCTTCAATTTCGCGTTGAACAATTGAAATTTATTTTTGATTGGAGAGACACAATATTAAACGATTCTCGCACGCTAATAGCCAGAAATAAGATTTTAAAGGAGCTAAAGAATTTGGGTCTCTGTGTCAAGACTCACTACTATGTTTCCACTATAGGTGGGGAGTTAAGGGACCTCTATTATGTGATTTCACCTGAAATCCAAGAGTGGTTACTCACCTTGAAGCCTGAACTCAAAGGCTTAGAAAAGCATGTAAAAAAGAAGTGCATCATCTTTTATTTCTTGACCAAGAGAATTCCAAATCTTCTGAGAACATCCGAACCAAGAAGTGAGGAAGAGATTAATCTTGTAAGACAGGAATATTGGAATCGTCTTGAAAGTGCCTCTCTAACAGAAGAGGACATAAAACCTATTATAGATGATATGAGTAAGAAAAAGATAACTACCGGATATAGGGGTCTGTTTGCCAAGGACTTGCCTTTTGAGATAATTGACGAAGTCAGGTATAAAGTTTATTTAAAAAGAATGCTTATTGATCAGTCCTCTCACATCTATTTGAAGAAAGTTGTGAGCAAGAAATAAAAAGTGGACAGGTTGAAGAGAAAAATTAAAAAATAAGAAATTGAAAGTGATTCGTTTAATAACACATTCACGATTTAACTAGAAAAGCTTTTTTACATGCATTACACTTATAAATATATACACTCCCCCAGCATTTTTTGCAGGAAATCTTTGGTTACTACTAATTAATCCGGTCAGGTTGTTGTTAATTTATACAGGCAGTCGCATAATTGAGAGAAGGTAGAAGTAAATAGCAGGTTAATGGACTGAATTTTGGCAGATATCTTTTTTCTGACAACACAACTGAAAAAACCTCGCATTACACTGCTCATCACCTCAAAAATTCTGTCAAAAACTAAAAAACAGAAATCAATTTTGGCAGATAATCAGAAGAAAGGAAAATGTTAAATAAGCCTCCTGATTCCAGTTGAAAAATGTATGAAATTTGATGTAATTATTATTGGAGCAGGACCTGGAGGAATGTTTGCAGCACACAAACTGGCAAATAAAACAAAGGTGGCTGTTTTCGAGATGGGAAGAGATATTGACAAGAGAAAATGTCCGAGTAACCTCTCAGAGACTTTCTGTTTGAAATGTGACCCCTGCAATATAACCTCAGGTATTGGAGGTGCAGGTGGTCTTTCGGATGGTAAGCTCAATTTTGTCAAACCGGAGTACCCCTCAAGCTTTACCGTTGGTGGAGACTTCCTTGGTCTGATTGATAGAGATTATCTTCTTCAGAAAATGGATGAGGTTGACTCAATTTTCCTTGAAAATGGAGCTCCGGATGAGGTTTATGGAATGGATAATGGAAAGCTTGAGGAGTTTTTGAGGAAGGCAAATGCAGCTGGGATAGAGTTTGTTCCACTTAAACAGAGGCATGTTGGCAGTGATGAGCTTCCAAAGGTGATAAAAAACATTGAAAATTATCTAAAGGATAACGGAGTGAAAATTTACACCAGAACATCTGTTGTTGATATAAATCCAGTTGAAAAGAGAATAAAGACTTCGAAGGGAAAGGAGTATGAGTATGACAAGCTGATAATCGGCGTTGGGAGATGGGGTGCAGAGTGGCTTGAAAAGTGGACAGAGAAGTACAAGATAGCAGTCAGTAAAGACTCGGAAGCGAGGAGCATTGATGTGGGTGTTAGAGTAGAGGTTCCGGCGTCCATAATGGATGAGATAACCTCTGTCATATACGATCCCAAGCTGAAGGTGATAACCAAGAAGCATGACGATTATCTCAGAACCTTCTGTACCTGTCCGCGGGGCTGGGTTATAAGAGAGGATTATGGGGATTTCTGTCTCGTAAATGGTCACAGCAAGGCAAAAGAGAAAACAAACAACACCAACTTTGCTCTGCTTGGACACTACAGGTTCACAGAACCATTTGAACATCCCAATGAGTGGGGTAGAGACCTAGCAAGAATAACAACCAAGCTCGGTGGTGGAAATCCAATTGTTCAGAGGCTCAAAGATCTGAGGCTTGGAAGAAGAAGTACTGAGAACAGAATAAAGAACAACATGCTCGTAAGACCGACCCTCAAGAAAGCAATACCGGGAGACATCAGTCTTGCCTATCCTGGCAGGGTTGTTACGGACATCCTCGATGCCCTTGAACAGCTTGACAGGGTGATTCCAGGAGTGGCTGACGACTCAACATTGCTGTATGCTCCTGAAATAAAGTTCTACTCCCTCAAACTACTAGTGGATGCAGAGATGAGGACGAACCTCAAGGATATATACGCAATTGGAGATGGAGCAGGAATAAGCAGAGGTATCGTTGGAGCTGCAGTCACCGGATTGATAGCTGCAGAAAGCATCCTCAAGGATACGAAAAAAGGTGGGTAAACTTCTGGCTAATTTTTATTTATGTTATTCTGCATAATATCCTGCAGAATATGGTGGGAAAATGAGTGGAATAACTGAAAGGATAAAAAAAGTGGTTGAGGACTATAAAGATATTACAGTCGGAATCTTTGGTTCTCATTCAGCAAAAGAGACTGGCATTTCGGCAAAAAGCTTTGGTTTGAAAACCGTTGTAATTGTTCAGAGGGGGAGAGACAGGCTTTACACGGAATTCAACAGGCATCTTTACGATGAAGTAATCATTCTGGACTCATTCAAAGAGCTTTTGAATGAAGAGATTCAGGAAAAACTCCTTGAGCTGAATACAATCTTCATACCCAACAGAAGTTTTGCTGTTTATGTTGGATATGACAGAATAGAGAGGGAATTTGCTGTGCCCGTTTACGGAAACAGGTTCATGCTGAGGGCTGAAGAGAGGAACTTTGAGAAGGGACAGTACTACCTCCTCAAAAAGGCAGGTCTCAGATTTCCAGTTGAGTTTGAGAAACCTGAAGACATAGACAGACTTGTCGTGGTGAAGGTTCAGCAGGCAAAGAACCCCCTTGAGAGAGCCTTTTTCTACGCCTCCTCTCCGGAGGATTATTACGCTCAGGCTGAGGAGTTAATCAGACAGGGTATCATCACAGAGGATGGCTTGAAAAAAGCAAGAATCGAGGAGTATGTCCTCGGGGCAAGGTTCAACGCCAACTTCCACAGTTATGCTTTAAAGGATGTTTTTGGAAGTTTTGATTTCGTCGGCTTCTCGGATCGAAGGCAGGTGAACCTTCAGGGATTCCTGAACCTTCCAGCAAGAGATCAGCTTAAAATCAATGTTCCTGTAAAAAATGAGGAGATAGGACACTACGGAATTACAATGAGGGAGAGCAAACAGCAGATGGTTTATGAGTGCGCTGAAAAGTTCATCAGAACATGTAGCCAGGAATATCCGCCAGGAATAATTGGTCTCTTCGGACTTCAGGGTGCGATGGCTTATGATGATGACAGGCTCGAGTTCTTCATATTCGATGTTTCACCGAGGGTTCCGGGAGATCCAGCCATAGGTCCAACTTCTCCAGAAATGCGCAATTTGAAGCTGAAGCATGGTATAAATATTGAGGATCCGCTCGATCTCTCAATGATGGAGATAATAAAAGCAAAAGAGCTTGGAAGGCTCGAAGAAATTGTAACTTGAGTTCCTTAGAGATTCAGGTATGAGCGAAGAGTTCAAATTCAGGAGAATTAGAATCCAGCCCCTCGGATATGTTAACAGAAAAATTATTGATTATCTTCAGGCTGAGCTTTCAGGCATTTTTGGCTCTGCAGAAATTTTGAAGCCCTTGGAAATAAACAGGAGGTGCTTTGACAGCATCAGGAGGAGATACATCTCCACCTGTCTCCTCAGGAGTTATGAGGTTGATGGCACCACACTATTTGTAACCGAGCATGATCTATTTGCTGACAACCTGAACTTTGTCTTTGGAGAGGCTGAACTTGGAGGTATGAGGGCGATAATCTCCCTTTTCAGACTCAAACCAGAGCTTTACGGTGAGAAAAACGATGATCTTTTTAGAGAGAGGGCTTTGAAGGAGGCAGTTCATGAACTTGGTCATGTCTTCGGATTGAAGCACTGCAATAATATATTCTGTGTTATGCGATTTTCCAACTCCATAATTGAGGTAGATTTAAAAGACTGGAGGTTCTGCTCATTCTGTCTGGGTGTTCTGGAGAGAAAGGGGATTTTAGTGAAGCAGTAAAGAAATTCAAAGTTAAAAGAGGCATTTTGCAATGCCAGTACTGTAAAGGCACTCTCCACAGGATGGATTGTTTATGTAGCAATCCTCATTCCGGGCTATATACCAACAACCGCTGACATGGGGGCAGTCTGCACACCATGGGAAGTTCTCCATATCCTCTCTTCTCTCATCAAACCAGTGCATCGATTCCTTAACTTCATCGAATTCCTGATAATTCAGGTCTCCTGCAATGAACTCTTCAACCTCTCTTCCGTGGTTGTTGACGAACTCGATGTGATTTCGAGAGAGAATCATGCAGCTTGAAACCCTTCCATCAGCCTTGAGGAAAATCGAGTTCTTGTAGGGGCATTCTCTATTCTTAGCATCCCCAAAGAACTCTGGAGAATCGATTTTGATACCATAATCCTTTGCCATCTCCTCGAAATACCTCATTCTCTTCTCAGCTTGGATGGCTATCTGTACTCTTTCAATGGACTCAATCATCGAAAGGAGGTTCACCTGAAGACCCTCTTCATGAGCGATTCTGTGTATCTCCATGTATCTCTCGAGGTATCTTCCTTTTCCCCGCGAACAGTCCTTTATTACTTTCACGATGAAATCCTCCTCCAAATCGTTTCCATCAAGAAAGCCAGCCAGTTCAAGAACCCTTTTACTTGGTTCAAAGTACAGAACTCTTCTATAGAACTCCCGAGATGGGGGAACAACATTCGTCAGAATCAAGTCGATGCCGAAGTTTCCTGCAAGTTTAATAAGCTCTTCGACATCATTGAAGTTATCCCGAGTAATTACGACCTCTATAAATCCCTTGCTATTTGCTTTCTCTATATTTCCAAGTATCTTCCCCAAATCTGAACCTTTTCTGGTGGTTCGGAGGTAGGATTCATTTAGAGAATCGATGGAGAAGCCTATTCTATCGACATGGGAGGTTATCTCATCTATATCTGCTATTCCATTTGTACTCAGTGTTATTTTTCCGTCAAGCATCCTGATTATCTTGTTTATGTTCCTGTTACTCAAAGGCTCTCCAAATCCATAGAGAACGAATTCAGAATCACAGCTTGAGATTTTCTCAACGATGGAGGGGTCTATATCTCTCCCCTGACTGTTCCTGAAGCAGTATGAACAGCTCAGATTGCATGATGTGGTAACCTCAATTTGTATCATTTCTTTTTCTCCTCTTTTTCATCGCCAGATTAGGCTTTTCCCCAAATACTTCGGGATTTAAAAGACTTTGCATAAAAATTGTATAAGAACTGCATAAAAATTAAATTTACCTTTGCTGTAGCATTCTCATGGAAAACTCTGCAGTTCTCATCCTGAGTGGAGGGATCGATTCATCCACTCTGCTTTTTCTCCTTCTTGACAGGGAGTATGAAGTACATGCCCTTACATTCCATTACGGTCAGAGGCACTCAAAGGAGGTGGAGCACTCGATCATGGTTGCAGAGAGTGCCAGGGGAAGAGGAAAGGTCTTCCATAAAATCATCGACATCTCTTCGATAAGAGAACTTATAATGAAGGGTTCTCTGACAGGAGAAGATGAGGTGCCAAAGGCATTCTATACAGAGGAAACACAGAAAAGGACGATAGTTCCCAACAGAAACATGATCATGCTTTCCATTGCAGCAGGTTATGCTGTAAGTGAGGGAATAAGAGAAGTGTACTATGCAGCCCACAGAAGTGATTACAGCATTTATCCTGACTGCAGGAAGGAGTTTGTAAAGGCACTCGATCTTGCTCTCTATCTGGGAAATCTCTGGACCCCTGTTGAGGTCAGAGCACCTTTTGTTGAAATGGAGAAAAGTGAGATAGTTGCTTTAGGACTGAAGCTTGGCGTTCCCTATGAGCTTACCTGGAGCTGCTATGAGGGAAAGGATAGACCCTGTCTGAGCTGCGGAACATGCTTAGAAAGAACTGAAGCTTTTCTCAAAAACTCATCAAAAGATCCTTTGCTCTCTGAAGGGGAATGGGAAAGAGCTGTGGAGATTTATGAAAAAATGAAAGCTGAAAGTCCAGTCTGAAGATGAAAGTTAAAGCAAGAATGGGATCAAGAGACGGAATGAGGATATAAGAAATTTTAAATCATTTCCGATTTCAGTTTAGTTATGCTCAACCTCATTGCAAGGTTGATGGCTCTCGGAGCGGATTTGAGTTCAAGAGCAGCTATAAAGAGGGCACTGTCTTTCATGGGAGAATCTGAGGCTGATGAGCTTGTTGATCAGGTTTATGTTTCGGTAAAAAATTCTGCAGGTAGATCTGATTTTTCAGATACACCTGTTGAGAAAAGAGCCCTTTTTCTCCCCCAGTGCCTCAGAAATCCAGAAAAGTGTGAGGCTAAGCTGACTGAAAGGGGTTATTCATGCATGAAGTGTGGTAGCTGTGTTATCAATGAGATAATCGAATACGCTGAGGCTCTTGGCTACAGGAATATATACATCGTTCCGGGAGGTAGTATGGTGATAAAAATCCTGAGAGAAGTGGATATAGAAGCTGCAGTTGGTGTGGCATGCTATCCTGAACTGAGTGAGGCTGTTGAAAGACTAATGGGCTACAAACTTCAGGCTGTTCCCCTTACAAAGGCTGGTTGTGTTAATACAGAAGTTGATACGGAAAAGGTTAAGCGAGTACTATCACTCGGGTTGAGGAATTCGGGTTTGAGGGATTAACTTTTTTTAAATTGGGTTAAGTGGTAAGTATGTCAAGTATGTTGATATCGGGCATGGTAAGTTTGAGTGTTGGGTTCATGTATGCTGAGTCTTTCGAACCTGATGTGAGGGGGGATGAAATTGTCAATGGGTCGAGAAGAGGCTCTTGAGCTTCTTAAAAAGTATGTAAAGCAGGAGAATCTGATAAAGCACTGCATTGCAACCGCAGCGGTGATGAGAGAGATTGCAAAGCATCTGGGAGAGGATGAAAGGAAGTGGGAGGTAATAGGGATCTTGCACGACATAGATTACGAGCTTGTTGGCGAAGATATGGAGCAACATGGATTGAAGGGAGCAGATATACTGAAGGAAGAGGGTGTTGATGAGGAGATAGTTGAGGTTGTGAGGAGGCACAACCACATGCTCTTTGGTGATTATGAAAAGCCGGTTGAAATAGCTCTGCAATCCGCTGACTCTGTTTCAGGGCTTATAATTGCGTGTGCACTTGTAAAGAAGGGAAAGCTTTCTGATGTCACTCCAAAGTCGGTTAAGAAGAAGTTCAAGGAGAAGAGTTTTGCAGCAGGGTGTGACAGAAACAGGATCAGGGAGATAGAGAAGCTGAACATAGAGCTTCCAACACTTTACGAACTTGGCATCAGGGGGTTAATGGATGTCAGGGATGAGCTCGGTCTCGAGTAGCATTGCCATTCTTGGAGCAGGAAATCTTGGATCAGCGATCGCAAAAAGGCTGGTTGAGGTTGGCTATCGGGTTTATGTTACTGGAAGAAGAAAGGCAATTCTTGATGAACTTCAGAACCTCGGTTGCAGGGTTGAAACGAATCCCAGGGCTGTGGAAAGATGTGATGTCGTTATTGTGACCGTGAAACCAAATGATGTTCTGAGCCTCCTTGGGGAGATAAAAAATTCTGTCAGGGGAAAGACCCTGATAAGTTTTGCTGCCATGGTTAAACTAAGAGAGATGAAAGAAATACTGGAGGATGTGAGGATAATAAGGGCGATGACGAATCTCTTTGCTGAAAGCGGGAATGCCTTCACGGTATATTACAGTGAGGGAGATGTTTCAGATATTGCTGATATCTTTTCATCACTTGGAGAGGCTGAAAGAGTAGATGAGGAGAGAATCGTTGATGTCATGACTGCTTTCTCCGGAAGCTCTCCAGCTTTTGTAGCAAAGCTGATAAGTGGGTTTGTTTATGCAGGACTTAGTTGTGGTTTGAGTGCAGAACTTTCCAAGAAAGCAACACTGAGTGTTTTCAGAGCCACCGCTAGACACCTCGGGAGAGAGGGAGAAGATGAGTTTATTAAAAGAGTTACCACTCCTGGTGGAACAACAATCCAGGGATTGAAAAAAATGATGGAGTATAGAGTTGAATTTGCCCTGATTGAGGCTCTTGAGGCTGCTGCGAGGAAATCGCTTGGTGGTTCAGGGAAATAAGCTGGATGATGATTCTGACTATCTATGAAGTTCTAAATTCGTTGAAACAGGAATTTTAGATTGGAAATAAATTCAGAAAAAGGTGGAATTGCTAAATTCAATATATCTTTACCGCTTTACACTGCTTTACACCATTTGTCTACCTCACATCTCACTGCTATATCTCGCATCAGAGCCTCTCGAAAATCATTGCAAAGCCCATTCCACCGCCAATACACAGTCCTGCGAGACCATAGTCTGCCTTCCTTCTCACCATCTCCTTCACAAGGGTTGTTGTGATTCTTGCCCCCGTACATCCAATCGGATGACCGAGACTTATTCCGCTGCCGTGAACATTGGTTATCGAGAGGTCGAGGTTGAGTTCCTTGACCACAGCAAGAGCCTGGGCTGCAAAAGCCTCGTTTATATCGAATAGATCAATATCATCTATGCCCAAATCTGCATTTGCAAGAGCCTTCTGAATTGCCATAATCGGTCCAAGACCCATGTAGGCTGGATCGATCGCTCCAGCAGAGTAACTCACGATTCTTACGAGTGGCTTCAAGCCCAGCTGCTCTGCCTTCTCTTCCGACATGACAAGTACTGCTGATGCGCCATCATTAACCCCGCTGGCATTTCCTGCTGTAACAGTCCCATCTTTCTTGAAGACAGGAGGTAATTTTGCGAGCCTTTCGAGCGAGGTGTCTCTTCTTGGATGTTCATCCGTATCAACGATTACTTTCCCCTTTTTCTGTTCGATCTCCACTGGAATTATTTCCTCGGCAAACACACCATCATCTATTGCCTTAACAGCCCTCATATGGCTCTCATAGGCGAGCTGATCCTGTTCCTCTCTTGAAATGTTGTACAGTTCCGCTATGTTTTCGGCGGTTATGCCCATGTGGTATCCATAGAACTTCTCCCACAACCCATCGTGGACCATTAGGTCTACAACCTCTCCGTTGAACATCCTGTAGCCCCATCTCGCTTTTGTGAGTGCGTAGGGGGCATTGCTCATACTCTCCATTCCTCCAGCAATGATAGCCTCCTCACTCCCTGATTTTATTTCCGATGCAGCTATCGCTATAGCTTTAAGCCCACTTCCACAGACCTTGTTTATCGTGTAGGCTGGTGTCTCCTTCGGCAACCCTGCAAGAATAGTGGCCTGCCTTGCCGGGTTCTGGCCCTGTGCCGCCTGAAGAACATTCCCCATTATAACCTCACAGATCTTAAGCTCTGTCCCGTCAAAGTCGTAGTACTGCTTTTCAAGATCTATCATCCCCTTCGGGAGCTTGGATGGATAAAAATCAACATCCATCTCTGATGGCACCGGTTTCAGATTTAGCTGTTTCAGCAAGCCTTTAATTGCAATGGCGCCAAGCTCATAAGCCTGTAAATCCTTCAGAGAGCCACCGAATCTTCCCACCGGGGTTCTTACTGCACCAACAATTACAGCGTCCATGAGTGTCCATCTCCATTTTATCAGATTTTAAGGTTTCTTTTTTCTCCTCTCTTTCCCTTCCTGTTCTTTTTAGTTTGTGTAGCATTGGTGAAACATTTGTCAGGATACTCTGGATAATTTTCGCACTTCAGAAAAGTATAAAGCCAATTCAGTACAAGCAGCATTGTGGAGCCGCCTGAGGACAGGGAGATGGAACTTAGAGAGCATTTGAGTGAGCTGAGAAAACGCACAATCAGAATAACAATCGCTCTCATAGCAGGAATATCCGTCGTTTTCCCTTTTGTTCCCTCCATTATTAAGAGATTCTGGTACGGCATTTTCAGTGAGGAGCTAAACATGGTTGTTTACACTCCCACTGAATGGATAGTTACTCAGCTTATATTTTCCCTCCTCGTTGCAGTATTCATAACCTACCCCTACATAGTGTATCAGCTTTATCAGTTTGCAAAGCCAGGTTTGTTCGAGCATGAAAGGAGATTCATTAAAACATTTCTCCCCTTCTCCTATCTCCTTTTTCTTCTTGGAACCGGAATTGCTTACTTTATAGTTGTTCCCCAGCTCTATGGCTGGGCTGTCGTATCTTACTTCGGAGCAGAACCCCAGCTCTCAGTTCAGAGAACCCTTTATGGAGCCTTCAAGATATTTTTTGCCTTTGGTTTAGCCTTCCAGATTCCTGTTCTGGCACTAATAGCTGTAAAGATCGAGCTGATCAATTCTGACTGGCTCAGAGGAAAGAGGATACTGGTTTATGCCGCCATTTTCATCCTTGCCACAAACATAACCTTTGATATCTCAGGCATAAGCCAGGTTGTAATTCTCGGGCTGGTTGCTCTGATGTATGAATTCAGCATACTCCTTGCAGGCTTGATGGAAAGAAGAGGAAAGGAGGATAAAGTACCACAAAAATCACAGCAGATTGATGGCTCTGAAATGGTCGATAAATGGTAAAGCTTTAATTATTTGATGTTTTAATCGATGCAGATGCAAATAGTGGTTGCAGGCGCAGGAGAGGTTGGATATAATGTTGCAAAGGCTCTTTCAGATAACTATGATGTATTCGTCATAGAGGTTGATGAAAAAAAGATTGATGAGATCAGCCAGCTCAATGTTGAGGTTGTTAAGGGTAATGCAGCAAACATGAGAGTTTTGAAAAAAGCAAAGGTTGGTGAGGCAGATATTTTTCTGGGTGTAACCGGAAATGATGAGGTTAACCTTCTGTCGGGAATTGCAGCAAAGAAGATGGGTGCAAAGAAGACCATTGTCAGGGTTGGAAACCCCGAGTATGTGGACAGACCCTATGTTAAAAACCACTCCCTCGGTTTTGACCTGATAATCTGCCCCCAGCTTGCTCTGGCAAGAGCTATTGCCAACATAATAACCTTCAGTGGGGCTGTGGATTTTGTTTCACTCAGTGCGGGTAAACTCAATCTGATCGAAGTTGAGGTAGATGAGAACTCACCGGTGGTGGGAAAAAAAGTCAGTGAGATTCCTCTCCCTGAAAATGTTGTTCTCACAGCAATTTACAGGCAGGGAGAACTGATAGTTCCAAGAGGACAGACGGAGATAATAGCGGATGACAGAATATCTGTTGTTGGAAAGGCAGAAAACCTGCTGGCAGTTCAGAACTTATTTCAGGGCAGGTTTACAAGGAATGTTGTGATATTCGGGGGAGGGACGGTCGGAAGTTATATTGCCCAAATTTTGGACTCGAGTAACCTTAACATCAAGCTTGTTGATCCCAACCCTGAGACATGCGAACATCTGTGTACTATTTTTGAGAATGTCAGGGTTATTATTGGCGATCCAACAGACCTGGATTTTCTTCAGGAGGAAAACATTGGAAAATCAGATGTGGTTGTAGCCTGCTTGGAGAATGATGAGAAGAACCTTCTCGTCAGCCTGCTCTCAAAAAGCCTTGGGGCAAAAAAAGCAGTATCACAGGTGAGTAAGGGAAGCTACATGAAGTTATTTGAAAAGGTGGGAGTAGATGTGGTTCTCTCGCCAAGAACAATAACTTACCTGGAAGTTCTGAGACATCTGAGGATGATGGCTGTTGAGACACTGGCAGAATTCGAGAAAGGAGAAGCCGTTGTTGCAGAAATTCAGCTGAACAAAGAAAAACTTTCAGGGAAAAAGATAATGGATTTGAAACTTCCTGAGAAGACAATAATAGGTGGGATTCTGAGAGGAGAAGAGTGTTTAATACCAAGAGGAGAAACTCAGGTATTTAAGGGTGATAGGCTCCTTATTTTTGCCCCGTGGAAAGAGGTTGAAAAGGTAGAGAAATACCTCTCATAGCCCCGGGTGATCAGATGAACTATGGGCTGGTTTTCAATTTTCTCGGCAGGATGCTCATATATTTCACTCTCCTATTTTCTCTCCCTCTCCTGATAGCCTACATCTATAATGAGTCCATCCAGCCCTTCCTTGTTGCGTTAATTGTTACACTGATTGTCGGGTTCACATTCTATATGATAAAGCCTGAGAGTGATGTCTTCAGATACAAAGAGGGATTCGCCATAGTGGGGCTTGGATGGCTTATCATAAGTGTAATGGGGGCGATACCATACGCTGTTATCGGAGTGGGTTTTGTTGATGCTCTCTTTGAATCAATGTCTGGATTTACAACCACAGGAGCAACCATATTTGACAGAGTAGAGATTCTGCCAAAATCCATCCTCCTCTGGAGAAGCCTTACCGAGTGGTTGGGTGGTATGGGTATCATCGTCCTTTTCGTGGCTGTTTTCCCTTCAATGGCGAGAAAGGGGCATGCTCTTCTTCAGGCTGAGGTGCCAGGTATAACTGTGAGCAAACTCACACCAAGGCTCAAGGACACCGCACTCAGACTGTGGGTTGTGTATCTTCTTTTCACGATTGCTGAAGTTTTGCTACTCTATCTTGCAGGTATGAGTCTCTTTGACTCTGTAAATCATGCCTTTACAACAATGAGCACAGGGGGTTTCTCAACCCACACCGAAAGCATTGCATATTTCAGGGATCCTCTTATTGAGGCGATAATAGGGGTATTCATGTTTATAGCTGGAGCAAACTTCGCCCTACACTTCTACATGCTCAGAGGAAACCCAAAGATATTTCGTGATCCGGAATTCAGATTCTACGCGGGAATTCTTATTGTGGCAATTCTTTTCCTGACATTTCTCAACTATGATGGTGATCTATCTGAATCCTTCAGATACTCCTATTTCAATGCGATATCCATAATGACAACAACCGGGTATGCAAGCTTTGATTTTGATCTCTGGAGTGACACATCAAGGATGATTTTACTCTCTTTAATGTTTGTCGGTGGATGTTCGGGCTCAACTGCCGGTGGAATGAAGGCTATCAGGATATTTTTACTGGTTAAATATGCCATACATCAGATTCTAAGGGAAGCAGAGCCGAGAACTGCAAGAGTTGTAAAATTTGGAAAGGAAACTGTAAAAAAGGAAATTCTTGATGACATAACTGCTTTTTTTGCCCTGTATGTGATCATTTTTGCAATTTCTTCAATCACAATATCTTTTTTTGGTCTTGATTTGCTTTCATCAGTTTCTGCTGTAGCAGCAACGATGGGAAATGTTGGACCAGGACTTGGAGCTGTTGGCGCATCTGAAAGCTATTCTGCTCTTCACCCTGTGGTTAAGATAATTCTGATTGTCAACATGTGGGCAGGAAGGCTGGAGATTTTTACCGTTTTCTCACTGTTTATCCCCTCATTCTGGCGGGAGAAGTGGTAGCGCTTCATCAGCTTATTACAACTTTTTCCACACCATCAACAGTCAGGAACTCGTCTACAAGCCTTCCCGGAATCTTTGAATCTGTAACAACTGTCAACTTTGACTCAACACTTATCTCAGGGTCTTCTGCCAGAATGTATCTGATTGAAATGCCCTCTCGTGCGAGAATAGATGTAATGCCCGAAACAATTCCTATTTTTTTACTCTCTGCGTATATTTCAAGAACACCATAGTCGTAGAACCTGGCAACATCTGCTATGTTTGCAACAGGTTTGATTGATGTGAAAACCTTTCTCAATTCCTCATCCCCCTCAATGTTCTGAATTGCCGAAACGACAACCTTTCTGTCAACTCCAATCGCATCGGCTATCTTGGTAGGAATCAACTCGATGTTTCCACAGTAAGCCTTTCCGTCTTTAACAGATATTCCAAGCCTCAGAAATTCTCTTACAACAGCAATCTGTGATGGGTATCTCTCGAACTTCTCAACAATCTTGCTCCACATCGATTTTAGATTGCCAAGATTAGATATAACATTTTGGGTCTTCTGAGTTAGTCGTATCAGAACCGACAGGAGAGAAAATGATTTAAATGCAGTAATCCGGAAATTTAACCGGGTGTTGAAATGATTGAAGCTGGAATAGTGGGAGGAAGCGGATATACAGGCTCTGAACTGTTAAGACTGCTGGCTTTTCATCCTGAAGTTGAGGTGAAGGCTGTAACATCCCGTAAGTATGAAGGAAAGGAGATATGGAAGCTTCACAGCTTCTTAAAGGGTTTTTATTCACTGAAATTTGTTAATCCTGAGTTGAAATACTTCGATGACTGCAGAGTGGTTTTTCTTGCAGTTCCACATGGGGAGGCGATGAAATTTGCTCCACAATTTCTTGAAGCTGGTTTGAAGGTTATAGACCTCTCAGCAGATTACAGACTTGACAGAGAAACCTTTGAGGAAGTCTACTCAAAAGAACACATCGGATATGATATCGATGCAGAGCCAGTCTATGGACTTACAGAACTTCACAGAGAGGAAATAAAGAAGACTGAGCTTGTTGCAAATCCCGGTTGTTATCCAACAGGAGCGATACTATCAGCAGCACCTCTTGCAGATATGGAGCTGATCGAGAGAGTTGTTTTCGATTCAAAAAGTGGGATAAGTGGAGCTGGAGCAAATCCTACAGATTTTACTCACTACCCCAACCTTCATGAGGCAATTGTTCCCTATAAAATAACCTCCCACAGACACTACTGGGAAATGGTTCAGGAACTCGGTAGATTTCAGGGAGACATTAAAGTTTCCTTTACCCCACAGGTTTTCCCTGGATCAAGGGGTATCCTCACCAATGCCCATATTTTCCTGAGAGGAGAACTTGATGAAGATGAGCTGAAGAGAATTTATGAGAGATTCTACTCTGATTGTTACTTCGTGAGATTTCAGGAAACTGTAAGACTGAGTTATGTGAGAGGAAGCAATTTCTGTGATATAGGAATATTCAAGGGAGAAGATAGAGTTGTTGTGGTCTCCGCCATTGATAACCTTGTCAAGGGAGCAAGTGGACAGGCTATTCAGAACATGAATGTCATGTTTGGACTAAGAGAGGAGATGGGGCTGAACTTCCCTCCTCTCTTTCCATGACCGATTTACTTTCTTTTTCTCCTTAGCACTAAGGCAATGAAAGTTCGATAACATGGAAAACAAAGTACTCAAAATCTTGAAGGTTGCCAAAAATCAGATAGTCAATACATTTATTAAACTCCTGTAGTAATCCTGAGAAACCATACAGGGGTTGATTGAAAGGATGGAGGAAGAAAAAAAGGAAAAAAAGGAGTCAGATAAAAAAGAAATTGAGGATCTATCAGCAGAAGAATGGTTTAAAAAAGGGCTGAAAGCAAAAAATATTGAAGAAGAAATACTCTGCTTTCAGAAAAGCATAGAAAAAGATCCGAACAATCCATCTGCATGGAATAACCTTGGGATTGCCCTTTACGATTCAGGAAGGCAGGAGGAGGCAATCCAGTGTTTCGTAAGGGCTCTTGAAATAGACAGCTATTACACTGATGGGCTTTTCAACTTAGGGTATGCCCTGATGCAGAACAGGAGATTTAGGGAAGCTTCTCAGTGTTTTGAGAGAATTCTGAAAGTCAATGAAAAGGACTTCAATGCCTGGGTAAACCTCGGTTACACACTGTATGGCATGAAAGAATACGAAAAGGCAGAGAAGTCAATCATGAAGGCAATTGAACTGAGTCCCGATAACCCTTCTGGCTGGTACAACCTTGGACTGCTCTACTATGCACAGGAAGAGTTCGAAAAGTCCATGGAGTGCTTTGAAAAGGTTCTTGAGCTTCAACCTGAAAACATGCAGGCTCTGAACAACATTGGCATAATTTATGGCAGGCTTGGACAGCTCGATAAGGCTATAGACGTTTTTGACAGAGTTCTGAGTGTTGAGCCCGACAATCAGGTGGCACAATTCAACAGGCAGTTTATAATACAGAGAAAGGAAGTGGAGGGATGAAAGGCAGGATAAAACTATACATTGATGATTCGGAACTATCAAGAAAAGCAGAAAAATTTCTTTCAGATAACAATCTCAGGGCTGAAGTAATCCGGAATGGGGGGGATTTGCCTGCCTACCCATCCTTCGAATTCGAACCCTCCAGAATACTTTATGTGGGAGTTCCCGAGGGAATTGAAAAAAAGCTTTTCATGAAAACAATAGAACACCTTCAGGGTAAAGACCTTGACAGTGACGTCATGAGTAATGCTGAGAGAATTCGAAACATTAAGGGTGTTGAAGTTACTGTTTTTGTTGCACCATTCTGCCCTCACTGCGGGAAGGTTGTCAGGAAACTTGTTCAGATATCTGCGTTGAATCCCGCTGTGAGAATCACCATTGTTGATGCAACTCAGTTCCCCTCTCTTGCTGAGGAATTCGAGATAATTTCTGTACCAGTTATTTTCATAGAAAAGATTGTAAGGATCAGCGGGGAAAAAAATCTGGAAGAGTTGCTTGACTGGTTGGAGAGGTACGATGATCCTGAGTTTTTGAAGGATTTTGTTGAGAAGATGATTGCTGAAGGAAGAGCAAAAGATGTGGCACAGACCGTTATAAATCTGGGTTACGACGAGATTCTTGCAAATTTGATAGAAAAAGGCGACTTTTTCAAAAGACTCGGAGCGATGTATCTGCTTGAAGTGCTTTACGAAAGAGACAAAAAAGCTGTAAAAAGAGCTAAGGAGAGAATAAAAAAACTCCTCAATCATGATGATTTCAGAATCAGAGAGGATGCCGCTATGATTCTCGGGAAAATAGGTGAGATTGAGGATATTGAGTTACTTGAGAAACTTGAAGAGGAAAATGAGGAAGTCAGGGAAAGCATTAATGAGGCGATAGAGGAAATAAAGATGAGACTTGATAATAAACCGGGGTGATTGGATGGCCGAGGTGAACATTCTTGGCATCAATGCGAGCTACGATATCAGGGGGGAGAATGCAGTACTCCTCTGCCCACCACATCCAGAGATGGGTGGAAGCAGATTCGATATAAGACTCGAGAGGATTGCGGATGAGCTTAGAAAAGCAGGCTATTCAACTCTCCGTTTCGATTACGGCAAACCCTTCAGGATGGGAAAGGGAGAAGTAGAGGATGCCAGGAAGTGCATACTTCATTTGAGGGCAAGACATGCGCATGTTGGCTTGCTGGGTTACTCCTTCGGAAGTGTAGTGGCTTCAAACATTTCGGAACATTGTGATGCTCTTGTTCTCATATCTCCTTTGAGAAAAATCGATTCAATCGAACTCGTGAACTATAATGTACCAAAGCTTGTAATATATGCAAAAAATGATCAGATCGTTCCCTTAGAGGAATCCAGAGATATAGTGGAGTGGTTGAGACCAGAGCACTCCTTAGAACTTGATACTGATCACTTCTACTTTGGTAAATTCGATGTTCTTTCCAGAAATGTGAGGGAGTTTTTTGACTCTATTATGCCTGAAGAGTAAAACATATCTAATCCTTAAACCCAGATTATTTTGTGGAAAGGACAGAAGAGTATCTCGAGGCTATTTATGACCTCCAGCAGGAGACGAAAAAGGCAGTGAGGACAAATGATTTAGCTGGAAAGCTGGGTGTGAAGCCATCGAGTGTGACAGAGATGCTTTTGAAACTGAGTGACAAGGGATACATTGAATATCAGCCATACTATGGAGCTGTTTTAACTGATAAGGGTTTGAGTGTTGCGAAAAGAATAAAAAAATTCCACAGAATTTTTGAGGCATTTTTTACTGAATTTCTCGGACTTGACAGAGAGGAGGCACATAAACTGAGCTGTGAGCTTGAGCACCATGTCAATGAAGATATTGCTGATAGAATCTGCATGCTTATTGCATCATCTGACTGTTCTGCATGCAGAGAGTGTGACAGAAGCTTTTACCTTCTGAATCAGGCTCCTGAAGGGAGGCTTGAAGTGGTTGTCTCCCCCCTCATTATGAGAAAACTTGGTTTTGAGCCTGGAAATATTATCGAGAAGCGAGGAGATGATATTTACATCAATGGAGAGGAGTTCAGAGTACAGGAGGATCTGTCTTCCAAGGTAGTTGTAAAAGTTCTTGGGTAGTACTTTTAACTGATTTTATCGTTGGTTTCACCGATACTTCCTCGTTTCCTCCTTGTTTCACTCCTCAAGAATTAAAGCCCCTCCAGCCACCGCGATACCGGAAGCAAATGAAACAATCGAAAGCCCGGTTTTTCTGCAGACATCTATGGCGGAATCAAGGACTGATGCTTTTGAGACAACAAGAGGTATCCCCGCTCTAACAGCCTTTGCAGCAATACCTCTGCTTATCCTTCCAGAAAGCAGAAGAAAGGACTTTGAGGGATTTATACCTTCTATAATTGCTGCTCCAATTGCTTTATCAACTGCATTGTGCCTTCCCACATCCATTCTTCTTATAAAAGAATCTCTGGAGATTATTGCGGCAGTATGGTAACCCCTTGTTCTTCTGTAGTCTTCAATCTCAATTACTTTCAGATGTTCTTTCAGCTCCCTCAATTTGAATCTCTCATCGCTTTCAACCGGTGGAAGAACCTCTCCCTCTCTGAAAACACCAACACATCCAGAGCTCCTGAGCTCCAGCACGAAAGAATCAGCATCGACATCAACGAAAATCTGATTATCCACCACATCTACCTTGATTTTTCCTGCATCTCTTCTGTCGATCAATCCTTCAGATACAACGAACCCCACTGCAAGCTCTTCGAGATTTCCTGGTGTGCACATTAAGTGTGAGGGGAGACCATTTATGTAAAGTGTTACCTCAATCTCCTCAGCAAGTTCAAGAGCGTCCCCAATTCTAACAATTTCCATCTTTACTCCCTCATCTGATGATTAATTAACTCTTTTGAATTATCATCTCACCCTACAAACTCCTTTCTCCTCTCTTTTGACACTTTATCGGCAATTCTTATGGGTTCTGGCAGTTTATAACCCTTGAGACAGGATTTAACAACTTCCAAAGATTGCTGCAATGATATATGGCACCCGGGTGAGACATAAATTGGTCTGCATCTCTTGCAGGTTTTGAGAGCGTAACCTACTATTTCAGAGTTGTAGTGAAGTGGTTTAGCCTCTCCTGGTTTTTCGGGCTCCTCATGCTCACCCACAAGCCTTTTTTTTGTCACCCCAACTGCAGGTATTTCTGCTTTCAATCCTATGTAGCTTGCAAGTCCTGACTTTCTTGGGTGTGCAATACCGCTGCCATCCACTAAGATGATCGTTTTATCTCTGTCTGTGATAGTCCTTTCGATAGCCTTTAAGGCTCCTTCACCCTCTCTGAACATGAGATATCCTGGAATATAAGGGAAATTGACCTCCTCAACCACTGTTTCGATTCTGATTGTTTTCAGTGTTCTGAAGTCGAGAAGGGCACAGGTCGAAATAACCATGTTTGGCTCTTTAAAATCAAGAAAGGATTGATCGATACCGGCCACATATCTGATGTTTTCAAAGCTTATCAAATCTTCGAGGATTATGGATTCAGCAATTTCTTCCTGAATTTTTTTGAGTTTTTCAAGGTCAATTTTTGCATCCGTCCTCATTCTACCTCAAGCCTTACAGCAACGAACATGGGCCCCCTGACATCAATTTTGCCCCCGGTGGATATAATGTACCTTCTGATGTTGTCCTGCAGTGTGAGATTGATGTCAGTAAGACTCTCAACCATTCTCACCCTGACCTCAACCTCCCCCTCATCCATTGCAACCGCTTCCTCAATCCTTCGGGCAGCCATGTGGGCAAAGGAATCTATGTACCTGATCCCTGTTGAAAATCCATGCTCGAAAACATGGCTCCATTTGTCGGTTTTTGGCACACCGAGTACACTTCCCTGATAGATCACAACCTCATTCGAAAAAGCAGGCCCGCAAAGCCTGACATTCTCTTCCTTCTCAACTATGCTTACCCTGATTTTCTTTCCGTAAAGTTCACCCTCAAAAGCTGTAACCTCAGTCGGACCTCTAAGATTTGCGTTGTTCAAAGCGGTTTCCATTATCTTTTCAGCAATTTTGAGGCCGTCAAGGGTGAGGGGCACATCTTTAAGCTTTATGGCTCTGGCTATATCCATATCAGATAAATCGACCTTCCCGTATATCCAGGGATAGACGAGTTCTCTGACATCCGGGAAGTTGTATAGAATCATCGTCAGTCTCTCCACCCCCAACCCCAGGTTCATGACAGGATACTCCACATCATACTGTGCCAGGGCTGTGGGGCTGTAAATACCAAATGTGGCGATCTCTATCCAGCCATCACTGTACTTTGTGCTTGAGCCAACAATTTTTGGATGGAAGGCAAAAACTTCTGTCTGTGTTCCGGGGATGTAATACTTGCTTCTCTTCTCATCAGGTCTGAACCTGAACTTTTTGAACCCGAACTGTCTGAGCAAACCTTCTGCTACAGCTTTACCCTCGTCAACACTCACATCCTCATCCACCACCACACAGCTTGCAGAGAAATAAGTATAGAGTCTTGTCGCATCCTCCCCCTGTTCTTTTCTGAAGCATCTGTCAATACTGAAAAGTCTTATCGGGAGAGGCAGGCGGTCAGATATTTTGCTGAGAGTGATGAACCAGCCTGTCGTCATGTGACTTCTGAGAGTTAAAGATTCAGGTTCAGGTTTCAGATCCCTGAACTCGGGAAAGACATTATCAAGAATTTCAACAGCCTTTAAATCGCTTACCTGGAGAGATCTGGCAATTTCGTAGCTCAAATCATCGCCATCTATCTTTCCTTTCTTAAAATCGTGAAAGACTGTTTTTAGAGATTCAATTTCACTCTCGTTTAGGTTCTTCCCCGTGATTTTTTCTATTTCAGAGATCCTCTCTGCCGAGATTCCTATGTTGGGTCTTGGCAGTGAAGCAAGATAGAAGCACCTGTCAAGAACAGCATTTGCCTCTTTTCCAAACTGCCTTCTGACATGGACATCCTCAACAATTACCGGATTCACAACTTCTTTGAATCCAAGGGAGATGTAAGCTCTCCTTAAATCGTTTATTGTTCTGAAGAGGGGATGCTCTTCTCCAAGCATGTAGCTGTATCGTGGAAAAATCTGGTTGAGATTCCTGGGTGTAAGGATTTCCTTCCCCCTTTCCCATGCATCCTCGAAATCCTCTTCTGTGAGTCTTTTATATTTCCTTGCATCAAACCTCATTTTATCCCTTAGCTGACAGCCTTAATTTTTTCCTCAAGCCACTTTGCGAAGGAGAGAATTCTGTTCTCCTCAAAATAGTTTGCCATAATCTGCAGTCCAACCGGAAGCCCTTTCCTCTCAAAAATGGGCATCGAAAGAGATGGAATTCCTGAAAGATTTATCGGAACTGTATTAACATCTGCTTTGTACATTGTCAGCGGGTCTGCAAGCTCACCTATTCTGAATGGGAGGGAGGGCATAGTAGGAGAGATCAGGATGTCGTATTTGCCGAGAGCTTTTTTGAAGTCATCTATAACGAGCGTTCTGACTTTCAGAGCTTTGAGATAGTATTTACCATAATATCCTGCTGAAAGTGCATAACTGCCAAGCATGATTCTCCTCTTCACCTCATCTCCGAAGCCTTCAGCCCTTACCCTTGAAAAGTACTCGTTCCAGGATGTTAGCTCATCCAGTGATAACCCATATCTCACACCATCGTATCTTGCCAGGTTTGATGATGCTTCACTCATGGCTATTATATAATAGGCAGCGAGAGCGTATTTGAAGGATGGCATTGAAACCTCTTCTACCTCATGCTCTCTCTTTATAAGCTCCACAGCCTCATTGAAAGATGATATCACATGCTCGTCTCCTGTCATTTCTTTGATGATGCCAATTCTGTAACTCCTGTTTTCTGGTTTGAATTTAAAGCCTTTTCCTGCACTTGTGGAGTCTCTTTCGTCCTTTCCGGCAATTACCTCAAGCAAAAGTGCTAAATCATCCACACAGGCTGCAAATGGACCTATCTGCTCCAGACTGTTGGCATATGGAATCAAACCATACCTAGAAACAAGTCCATAGGTTGGTTTTAACCCATAAACACCGCAGAAGCTTGCTGGACACCTTATGCTTCCTCCTGTGTCACTTCCCAAGGAGAGTACACTCTCACCTGCTGCCACACATGCAGCACTACCTCCACTGCTCCCTCCTGCAACTCTATCCAGATCGTGGGGATTTCTGACCACTCCAAAATAGGAAGTCTCTGTTGTTGTGCCCATCGCAAACTCATCCATATTCGTCTTGCCTATGATTACTGCCCCCTCCTGCTTGAGTCTCTCAACCACATGTGCATCGAAGGGAGGAATATAGTTGTGAAGGATCTTTGATGCACATGTCGTCAACATACCTTTTGTGGAGATGTTATCTTTAACAGCAACTGGAATGCCAGCAAGTTTACCATTTTCCGGCTTTTTAAAATCCTCAATTGCTCTTTCATTCACTGTGATGAAGGCATTGAGTTTGCTCTTTTCAATCCTTTCAAGCAATTCTGCAAGAGTTTCCTCCTTAGACATCTCTTTCCATTCCGATATAGTAATCATATGATCACCAGCTAATCAGCTAATCAACTATTCTCGGTCCCTTAAAGTATCCATTTTCAACATGTTTTGCATTCATGAGGACTTCCTTTCTCTCAAGAGACTCCTTAATGGAATCGTCTCTGAAGACATTCTTAATAGGTAAAACCTGAAAGGTGGGTTCAACATCATCTTTAACTTCATCAAGGATCTCGAAGTACTCCAGAATGCTCTGGAACCCTTCTCTGAACTTATCTACCTCATTATCCCCAAGTTTTACTCTTGCTAGCTTAGATATGTGCAGGACATCATCTCTTGTGATCATAAAATCACCTCTCTACAGGTTGGACGGATTGTAATAAAACATTTTGGTGTTCGACAGATAGTGCAGAATTCAGTAACCCAGTTCTTCAATGTAGTACTCGAAATTTACAAGGAAATCATTCAGTGAATTAAAGGGAACAATTATGCACCCTTGGTAGCTTATGAGAGAATCATCAATTAGTGAGACTATTACGGGTATTACTTTTCTCTCTTTCAGTCTGGAAAGTCTTTTACACCTTTCTCCATGCTTCAACGCCTCTCTTTTTATTGCACTTTTTCTGTTCCAGCTTTTGTTGTATCTTTTTGCATCCACACCTATGAGAGTGCCGAATCTCTCTGCCACTATATCAATTTCACTTCTTCCTACCTCATCTTTGAAGACAAATCTGAATTCTGTCCTGAAATCGTTTTTCTCAAAAATTTCTTTAACAGCTTCCTCAAACTCCTGCCAGCTAATCTCATCCATTTCGCTGTAAGTAGGCATGTATCATCCCCACATTTCCTGTTATCATCGTATCACCAGCCGGATTGGCTGTTCTATAGGGGCTCAGTTCAGCATTTGGTCCGGTTGCAACGAAATCTCTCACCTCAACAACTTCCTTTACAAAAGCTCCATGTCCCCCTTCTCCGAAGACCTGTTCGTTATCTATTTTCCCATGAATAAAGCTCTCAAGAAATTTTTTAACTCCTTCAGAGCCTTTTCTTCTCATTATGGAGGTGTGATGCTCGAAAAGGGAGAAAACACTCCCATCTTCATCTACAACAGCTCCAATCGTGTGAGAATTACCGAAATTCACTATGAAGGCAGGAAACCTCTTCAAATCAGTCATAGCTCCGATTAAGGCAGCAAAAACCGTGTCAATAACATAACTCTCAATTTTGAGTCCTTTCCCATCCGAGAAGTCTTTTATAGATTTCAGGGCACTTTTCATCCTGTTAAAATGCTCTGGTACCTCATCTTCATGGTAGAAGAATGAGTAAAGGTTTCCACCTCTCAGAGTCTTCTCGAAAACTCTGAATCTAAACCTCCTGTTGCTCATGTCTGGAGAGAAGCCGTGATCCTGAACGGCTAAGAAAACTTTATCTGGCACTTCGATGCCAATTGAACCGAAAAAGGAGTGGAACTCTCTCATAAATACATCTCTCAGTTCAACCTCAACCAAACCTTCTCTTTCAGGATTGTTTGATATTTCAACCCCCATCTCCTCAACTTTCCTTATATCATCATTGATTGTAAGGGCTGGTTCAGGAAGAGAGGTAACCTTTAGCCCTCTTTCGAGGTGTTTTCTTATGGCAAAGGTTGAGGGTCCCCCTCCCATCGTGTAACCTGTTAGAAGGATATTTTTTTGCCTTTCAGTCATTTCTTTTATTTTCTCTGCAACAATAAGGGTTGGAGAAGGAAGTATCATTTTAAGACAGTTTCTTATGTTTTTGTTGCTTTCATAGAGCAGGATGTCCTGGGTGCCAGTTCCCACATCAACTGTCAGGGCTTTGATAGCTGCCATACTGGCAGATTGTCAGAGAGTTATATCAGATTTACTGATTCACTCGTTGCTTTCGATCCTATAGTGTTATTCGCTTTTCCGATTTTACCTCCAAATTTTGAAAATTTTTTAGTTTATTTTTCGATATCTGAGATATTATGAATCTAATCATCCATTTTGTGAAAATGTATTAAAAACAGTTAAAAAAAGTGGTGAATTTTCCTGAAAGGGTGATGTTAAATGGATGCAGGAAATACAGCATGGATACTCGTATCCTCTGCCCTTGTAATGCTGATGATACCCGCAGTAGGACTTTTCTACGGAGGTATGGTGAGAAAGAAAAGTGCCGTTGCAATGATAACACTGGCATTTATATCAATGATTATCGTTGTAATCCAATGGGTCACATTCGGCTATTCCCTGTCTTTTGGTTCGGATGTTGGTGGTTTCATAGGAAATCTTGACTATGCATTTCTCGAGGGAACTGGAGGTGAACTTGACACAGGGATACCTCACTCTGTCTTTGTTATTTATCAGATGATGTTTGCTGCTGTTACACTCGCAATAATAATTTCAGCCGTTGCGGAAAGGATTAAAATCAGCAGCTTCATTTTATTTGGTTTTTTGTGGGTTACCTTTGTTTATACTCCTTTTGCGCACTGGTTATGGGGTGGAGGATGGCTCTCCCAGCTTGGAGCCCTTGATTTTGCAGGGGGAGTAGTTGTTCATATCAGCTCCGGTTTCTCAGCTCTTGCACTCGCTGCAGTTATAGGCAAAAGAACGGAATTCGGGGAGATTAACATTGAACCCCATAACATTCCGATGACATTGCTTGGGGGAGCCCTACTCTGGTTCGGCTGGTTTGGATTCAATGGTGGTAGTGCACTTGCAGCCAATGAAACAGCGGCAAGAGCAGTTCTCGTTACAAATGTTTCGGCAGTTGTTGCAGCACTTGTGTGGATGATTATCGGGTGGATCAATGGAAAACCCTCCTCACTCGGTATCATAAGTGGAGCAATAGCAGGTCTTGCTGCAGTAACTCCTGCTGCAGGATTTATTGATGTCAAGGGAGCACTTCTGATTGGGCTAATAGCTGGAGTGATCTGTTACTTTGCAATGGATTTCAGAATAAAGATCGGGCTGGATGAAAGCTTAGATGCATGGGCGATTCATGGAATCGGGGGAGCTTGGGGAAGCCTTGCAATCGCACTATTTGCAAATGTGGACGGATTGGCAGGAGTGTTTTACGGGAACCCACCCCTTCTATACCCTCAGACTGTAGAAGTGGTGACAACAATCCTCTACACCCTCCCTCTACC
>DACH01000002.1 GCA_002494625.1 Archaeoglobus sp. UBA234 | reverse complement strand
TTATCGAGGGGCAAGTCTTCTCGATGAAGCATGAAGCCCCGTCCGTGAGGGCTGAGTAGTTCACCCACAAAAGTGAATAAACATGATTACAGCCTGCACAATCGCTTGTTTTGGAACAAGGACAAAAAGAGTTGTTAATGAGGTGCCGGAGTAAACTAGGGATAAGGACAATTGGTTGGTATTAGTATGTGATCTTATGTCGCCAAGAACTCCACGTGGGAGTCTACGAAGATTGGTCTGATAGACTATCAAGTTTTTAGAATTTTCATCGAAGAGTTTGTTAGCAGATCTCCAGAAAGTTCTCATTTTTCTTATTGTATTTTTGTTGTTGAACCCTTTGCCTTTGAAATCCACCCATATATTAGTATAACCCATTTTTGCATAATGGGACAATATTTCTCCTCTCATACTAACCGGAAAATCGAGATCAAAGGGAACTAAAATTGGTTTGTTATTTTTTTCCGCAAAGGATTCTTACAGCAGATCAACATACTCACAAAAGGATTTTGCATCATATTCCAGTGCTGTTTTTGCTGACTTGCCATACCTTATATGGGGTACAAACAGTAATACCTAAATTTTTTGTTTAATTATGACAAAAGGACAAAAAAGCTCAAAATATCCTCAGGCCTCCTCGCAGTAAAATCCGCCTCTCCATCTCTGTTTTCAAAGAAATTTCTGTCTCCGTAGGCTGCATACACAGTTAGCATGCCAAGTTTTTTACCTGCCTCGATATCTCTTCTCAAACTGTCCCCTACAATTACAGCCTCCTCTGGCTTAACATCAAGCTTTTCGAGGGCAAGAGCTATGGAGTCAGGGTCTGGCTTTCTCTTGCCAGTCATGTCTGCTGAGATGATTACATCAAAATAGTCTACCAGCCCTGTTTTATGCAGCCTGTGCATCGCATCTCCGTTTTCTGCATCGGTAACAACTGCCAGCTTAAATCCTGCTTTTTTCAGCCCTTCAAGAACATCAAAAATGCCTTTGTAGACCTTCACATTATCTATCTTGACCTCATCGTATATCCTGCAGCAATCCTCATACAGCTCATCGCTGTAAATCTCTTTGTCTTTGAGATAATCCGCTATGTTTTTCTTGCTTTCGAACCCATGTCTGAATCGTAGGAAATACCGCAATAGTTCATTTTCATCTTTTAGCCCCAAATATTCGACAACAGCTTTACATGCCTTGATTTTAGCCTCAACAAAATCGAAAAGGGTGTTGTCCATGTCAAAAATTACTGCTTTTATTTTACCTATATCCTTTCCTTCAGAGGACATAACCTCTACCACCCGTTGCAATCAGTTCTCTTCTGCTATCGAAAACATAGCCTTCAAAGATATCTTCGTGTCTGTAAACTGCTCTCTCAATAAACTCGCAAAGAGTAAAGAATTCCACCTTAATTTTTTCACCCATTATAACTTTCGGCTGTAAATCCAAATCCACCTTCTCGTGCCATTCAAATCCTTCAGGCTCATAGTCGATTATCTCATGCAACCCCCAGCTTAGACCATGCCATAAAGCTCCGAACTCCCACATCTCCCTTATGAAGATTGAGGTATGGATGTAGGATTCTGGGGAGCCGTCTCCTTCTATCACATGCATAGGAGAGATAGCATTATCGGGCTTTGGTGGATTGAGGAATTCATCCAGCCTTTCACACTCATCAACTTCTGGGAAGTATCCTTCAGGAACCGCCCAAACAACTCCATTCCCGTTTAAACCTTTTCTGAAGATGTAAGCAATCAGCTCAAAACCATCCTTAATTTTTATCCCCTTAAACAACTTCAGGACATCCATAGGACTTACAGGAGATTTCTGCCATCCCTGCTTTGCAGGAACTCTCCAGAGATCCTCAGCTTTCATGTGCAACTGCTGAAGTTTATTGGCAGAGAATTTGAATACTCTACTGCTTGATTCCAAGTTTCATCAGCCTCCTGCAGATTCTCAAGTGCTTTTCAAATCTTTCAAACAATTTCTCATCCAAAAATCTCAACTTCAGCTCATCAATGCTCTTCTTTCCCCTAAACTCCCCGAACACAACCACACTGTTAAGCCTTACCACACCGAAGACCATCGCAAGATTGTAGATTAAGCTAAGCATTCCCTTAAACGAGCATTCCTTAGCATCCACTGCATGCGGAAAATCAAAGAGAAAATACTCAATCCCTTCAAGCTCACACAAATCTGCCATCTGTCTGTCTGCAGTAAGGAGAACTGACAATGCAGATCTCTCCTTCTCGAATCTTCTAAGGGTTTTGACTATTATTCTATCGTTTGCTTCTTTATCGTTAGTCGATTTTTCTACTCCTTCAACCTCTATGGCATACCTTCTTAGTTCTCTGTATTCTGCCATTGCAATGCAAGCAAGCCTCGACTTCTTCATCCTTCTGTTGATGAATTCGTCAAGCAGAAACTGCTGGTATTTCACATCTTTCTTCAATTCTGCTAATTGTTGAGGGGAATACTTATAGTTAAGAGATGCCTCTATTTCTTCCTTAATGGTATCAACGAGCAATATGTTTTTTATTCTGGAGTTGGTGAGAAAGCGATGGTAAACGACATTCGTGTCAGGGCAGAAAAGCACAGTTTTTCTGAGATTTTCGTAACTCTTAAACACCTCTACAAATTCCTCAAAGTTCTCATAGCAGATGATACCTGAGGAGAGCAGGCATTCAAGAAAATCGCTGTAAGAGGGCATCTCTTGGGTAGTGTGATAATTTTGCTGTTCATCAAATTCAGCCTCTCCTTGCATGATCTTGAGTTTGTAGCCATCTTCTCGCTGAGTTGCCTTGAATATATCGAAATGCTTGTATAGGGGATACATCACGCTAATTTCATCATCAAGGTTCAGGAGAATTTGAATCTCCTCAACACTAATGTTAACCTCACTCACTCACAATCACCACATCAAGCTTTCTGAAATGTTTATCGAAGGTATATACCTCTGCTATTCCCATTTCTCTCATCTTCAAATAAGCCAACGCATCGTTTACATCGATTTCCTTCTCAATCGCTATCAGAGAAGCTTTCAGGTAGTCCTCTACTCCAACTTCAGCAACCTCAACATTTTTCAGACTTAAAAACTCCTTTATAAATTCACCCGAGGCTTTTACACTACTCCTGCTTGCAATTATATTTGCAACTTCGCTGAGATGAATTAAAGTCGTTGCAACTTTCTCCCCGTCTTGTATTCTTTTAATTATTTCAAGAGATCTCTTTTTCATCTCAGCAATCCTTCCATCAGGTTCCATCTTTGGCTTGAGAAGTGCATAAATCAGAATGTTGGAATCAACGAACCTCATACAACTCCTCTCTCATTTCCTCCCACTCTTTAAGCTCATTCACTTCGATACTATTAACAAACCTCATTATGTTGCCCTTTCTCGGGAGAATTTCTACCCTATCTTCAAGAACTAGAATTATAACCTCGTCTCCATGCTTCTTTCTCCAGTCCTTAGGTATAACAATTCTTCCGTGTTTATCCAGTTTCTTTATTTCCATGCCCATAGTTTCATTATAATGGCATTCTAAATAAATTTTGCCACTAAGGTTGTTTAGTTCCATCAACCACACCATCAGTTACACCTTTTTCTACCTCCTCAGCAAAATCTCTCAACTGCTGGTTTGCGAGAGGAATCATCATATAGGGCTTTGACTCAAGATTTTTGACTGCAAGATAGAAAACATGACTCATCTTAAGCTTCACCGCGGGAATAAGGGCTGCAGCTACCAGAATCTTTCTTCCGGATGTGATATCGATTGCAATGCTGTAGTTTTGCCGTTTCAGTTCCTTTATCAGCCCACCAATCTTTTTTACTGCAGTTATGAAATCATTCTCCTCAACTAAGCTGAATTTTATTTTTGGATTGAAGTCAAATTCCGCGCTCAGAATTTTCATTCCCTCAATTATTTTTGGAATGTCTTCTGAATATGTATCCTCAGCGAAGATGTAGATATTGTCAGGGTAGTAGGCTTTCTCCATTAAGGCAGCGTAGTATGTGTTCAGAACAGCCCAACTGGAGCGGCCGAGGATGGTTATGTAGGCTTTCTTTTCTGGCATTATCTCACCAAAAGTTGATTTATTTTATAATACTTAAATTTTTTGTTCAATTTTTAAAAATATTGTACTGACATCGAGATATATACCTACCTATCGAAGGTTTCCAAGTATGTATTTATTCGCTATATATTTGTCTGGACTTCTCGAGTACATCGTCGCTAACCTAACACCCTTTAGCCTGAGTTCCCTGACGGCTTATCAAATCCTCTCATCACTTTCAGTCGGAATCGGAATTCTAAGTGTCCTAATTACTTCTCTATACACCTTTAGTGGTGAAAGGTTTAGTTCCTTGGCAATTGTCACAATGTCGTCGAATTCTGGTTTTATATGATCAAAATACGGTTTTGAACTCTTAAATCCAACTTTGAACTTCTTCCCAAGTATTTCAACTTCGATATTTCCTATTTTTCTTTCAGCAACCATTCTGTGGTGTACAGGGATCATACAAACGCCTAAGCTACCAGTAAGCCTCACGAGTTCTTCAGCGATATCTTCAGCTTTAGCTAACTCGGACACAACCCTCATCACATAAGATGGTCTAGATTTTTTAGCAAAAGCTGGAAGAGCTACTACATCAAGTATACTTGGGGTAGAAATAAGCTTTTCCATTGAAAAGTCCATTATTTCTCCGCTGATGTCGTCAACGGTGGTTTCCAGCAGTACGACAGAATCACTGAATGCAACCTTTCCCAGTATAAGCCTAAGAACGCTCGGTACATCACTATATGCTTTGCTTCCAGCCCCGTAGGAGATGCCTTCGACCTTTAAAAGGGAGGTGAAATTGTTTTTTACAATAATACGCAAGTATTGCTGCCGCTGTAGGTGTGAAAAGCTCACCTTCACAACCAAACATGACTTCTAAATTTGACCCTTTCAGAATATTGACTGTTGCAGGAGTAGGAACAGGATACTTACCGTGTGAAAACTCTATAAACCCGTTTCCAAGCCTTATAGGATTTGCAAAGAAAGTATAACCCATATCTGTTAATCTATTCAATCCGATAGTGGAGCACACAACATCAAAGATAGTATCATCGCTCCCAACTTCATGGAAAACTGTGTATCTGTAATCTTTTCTGTGAACCTCTTCTTCAGCTCTTACAAGGATCCTAAATATCAATTTTGCATCGTGTTTAACTTTTTCATTGAGGTTTAAATGTTTGATTATGTTAATTACCTCTCTGAAAATTAAAACTTCTATTTCTTTCAACTTGAACTTCACATTGAGTCCCAAACATCTCATCACTCTCCTTAGATCGAACTCAGACAAAGATACACCCAAAAGAGAGGGGCAACTATCATGTCTCATCCTGCTCCGCTGAAGGCGTCAAATATTGCAATCTTCACCTTACCACCACAGAGAGATTTTCATCTTAACAAAATAAACAGCAAAGGTCACAATTCGCTCTCATCGTCAAGCGACTTCAATTTTCTCTCTACTCTTTCCTTTTTGCGATAAGTGAAGCAAACACTGCTGCCCCAAACCCGTTATCTATGTTAACAACAGCAACACCGGATGAACAACTTTGTAGCATTGCGAATAAAGGTGTTAAGCCACCAAAATACGCTCCATATCCTACGGATGTCGGAACTGCAATAACGGGTATATCTACAAGTCCTGCAATAACTGATGGAAGAGCTCCTTCCATTCCAGCAACGACGATTAAGGCATCAACATCAACTTCGCAAATCTTTTTTAAGGGTTCGATGAGCCTGTGAATTCCTGCTACGCCGACATCATAAAACTTCAATACTTCCAAGCCGAGATACTCTGCCGTCAATGACGCTTCTTCGGCGACAGGGATGTCAGCCGTACCTGCTGTTAGTATAGCGACTTTACCAATCTTCTCAACTTTTGTACCGTTCTTCCTCACGATAACAGTCCTTCCTTTCTCGTTCACGATGAGTTTATGATTCTCAAAAGCCTCCCGAAGCGCTCTTACGTGTTCCTCCATGCATCTCGTGATGAGGACTGAATCTGAGTGTCTAATATATCCCTTGACTATTTTAACGACATCTTCGGGATCTTTAAACTCTGCAAGTACTGCTTCTGGTTTGCCTGCTCTGAGATGTCGGGCATAGTCGATTTTCGCAATTCCCCCTATTTCTTCGTAAAGTTTTTCTAAGAATTTTATGCCGATCATGTTACCTGAAGTGCACGGTCACGCTGCCAACTTTATCGAATTCAGCGACGATTGAGTCCTCAGGTCTTACATTGACGGCAGATATGAGAGATCCAGATAGGATTATTTCTCCTGCCCTGAGCTTGACTCCATACTCTGCCAACTTGTTAGCCAGCCAGGCTACGGACTGCGCAGGATTTCCCAAGACCGCTGCTCCAGCGCTGGTAGCTATTATTTCACCGTTTTTTCTGAAAACCAAACCGATGAGTCGCAAATCTATACCCTCGACTGGCGTCAGTTTGGCTCCGAGCACGACCCTGCCGATCGAAGCGTTGTCCGCCACAGTATCCTGTATCTTTATCCTCCAGTCCTCTATCCTGCTGTCTATGACCTCTATTGCCGGCATAACGCCTTTTGTTGCCCGCAGCACGTCTGCTGCAGTTACTCCAGGACCTTCCAAGTCTCTCTTCAGCACGAACGCTATCTCTGCCTCGACCTTGGGCTGTATCAAGCTAGATGTATCAATAGAATCATCTTCGAAACACATCATAACATCCATTATGTGTCCATAATCTGGTTCGTATACTCCCAATAATTCCTGCATTTGTTTACTGGTTAGTCCTATTTTCTTACCAACAATTTTTTCACCCCGATCCTCCTTAATCCTTACCACTTCAAGTTGGATTCGGTATGCTTCATCAATCGTTATTCCTGGATATTTTTCTGTTATTGGTTGAATTGGTCTTCTCTCATTTTCTGCTTTAACCAATTCTCTTGCCAGTTCTTCAATAATCATTCCATCTAACATCGCTAATACCTCCATGTTCAGAGACATACTTATTTTTAAGAGTTTTTGCAACCCTCCCAGCTAACTCATATTTATTCATACCTTTTTTTAATCCCTCAACAAGAGTCTCCATGCACAGCATTACCTCGTCGTTCGGACCTGGGAGAGAGACTATAAGAGAGCGTCCAACATTACCTACTCCAATCTTTACGCCATCTTTCTCATGCCTACCAGTTCCTCTGTGAAACTTCATGATGTAGGGAGTTGCAGCCTCAGGGTCGACTTTTTTCAAAGCCTCAATTGTTCGATCTTTACTCTCAGCCCCCACACCACCGGTCGTTATAATCAAACCATACCCATCATCTACAGCATTCATGAGAGTTGAGGCGATAAGATCTGTATCGTCTGGAAGAACAGGACCTATATCTACATTGAATCCCTCTTTCTTTAGTCTCTCCTTTATGTATGGGGAGTTTGTGTCTTTAACAATTCCTTTCCGCACTTCCTCACCTGTAGAGAATATTATACATCTTCGAGATATTTTTTGTAACAAATTTACTAAAATCTCATTTGTTTTAATTATTACCTCACGAGCAACTTCGTTATCCAGTTCTATAAAACCCAGCACACCTTCTGAATGGATCGTTGTCTCTTCGGACACTTTGACTCCAAGAATGTTCTTCAATTTATTCAGCAACTCTTTTTTCTTTCCGTATATATTTTCTGCCTCCAATGTATTTCTTAGAATATCAATTACAATATAATCCTCGCCTGCATCTGTAACTAGCACTTCTTCTTTTCCAAGTTTTAATGTTTCAGAAACGACTCTTGCAATCTCGCTTAGATCCACATTATTCAAAGTGATATTTTTGATCCACAGCTCTGTTTTGCCAAGAAGATTGACCTCCATACCTTCTCCACCTACAGTACATCCAGCCTAATATCCAACATCGGAGCATCAATTACTGCTCTACCAATATCCAGTATATCCACATCCAAATTCAAAAACTTTGGAATATCTTCCAGATTGATGGATCCTCCAAATGCCAGCTCAACCGAGTCTCTGATTCCATCATCCGTCAGTTTTTCAGCTACAATTTTAAGATCCTCTATTTTCCCAGTATCAACCATGAGTATGCCTGCACCCCCATATGCAGCCTCTAAAGCCTCTTTCCATATCAGATCAGTTTCTCCTTTAAGCTGGATAACTTTGATTCTATCTTCAAATATTTCTACTGCTTCTAATGCTTTTTTTATGTTTCCAAGCATTCTGATGTAGTTTTTGTCTAAGTAAATAAAAGGAGCACCAGAGATTCTTATATTGGCTCCACCTATTTCAATGGCTTCTCTAATTTCATTTTTTAGCTCATAAGGCATTTTTTTCCAAGCACCAGAAACGATACGAATCTTTCCTTCAGACAATTTAACGGCTTTTCTGGCAGCAGTAGCGATTCCGGAAGTTTTAGATATAAGCCCTATAAGTACATCCTCGGCAATAGAGATTTTTTTGGGTGTTCCGATTATCGTTGCAATTGTGTCCCCACCATTTATTTCATCACCGTCTTTGATGTCAGCTTCAATGGATAAGCCCAACTTTACAGCTTT
Organism: Archaeoglobus sp. UBA234; assembly: GCA_002494625.1. GTDB lineage: Archaea > Halobacteriota > Archaeoglobi > Archaeoglobales > Archaeoglobaceae > Archaeoglobus_A. Next base: position 69,758 of record DACH01000002.1, on the reverse strand, counting down.
TTTAATCATTCGACTTATTCCAGCAACAATCCCGTTTTGTGTGGTCCAAATTTTAGCCTCAATTCTTTTGTCTGAGATGTTTCTGAAAATTATATCTCTTAGATCGATAGTTGTGGATATACTAAGTTTAGTGGGCTGGGACATCAGCGTACCCCTCAAGTTTTATCCCCCTCTGCCTACACCACTTCGGCAGAAGTTTTTGTTCTACTTCCATATCGACTTCGGAAGCTTTCTCAACCAGCTCTTCTGCGAGAGACTCACTTACATTTATTACTCCTGGAGCACCGTCAAAAACGATTATCTTGTCAGTATCTGCTATTTTTATCGCAAACTCGATTGCAGCTTCTAAATCCTCTGCAACTACCGCATGTCTCATAAACTCAATGTTTTGTGGATCTCTCCTGAATACATCCGCCTGCCATTCCCCTACAACAATCGTTGGAATCATTTTAGCCCAGAAAACACTTGGATACCCTCCCCAGGCATAGTTAATTACCATTGCTTTAACAGCAGGATTTACTGGTGAAATATCTGGAATTAAAGGTTTATCATTCTTCCCATAGAATGCTTCAGTGTACCAGGTGTAACCTGGCAGTGGATAATCTAAATCGAATATATCTATGCTCGCTGCAGAGAAGTTTGCAAAAATCATGCCCGCAGAGAAGACATACGGAATTGGTGCTTGGAAGTCTAAGACAGCAATACAATCCTCAATATGGCTGAGTAGAGTTAGAACTTTTCCGTAATATCTAAAGTTATCAATTGACAGGCGCTCATCTAAAGCGAAGAGGTCGTTATCTGCATCAACACCCGCAATTCCAGCTGGAGTCGGTTTAAGGAATGTGGCAAAAGTCCATTTCTTCTGCACAAATTCGGAGTTAAAGATGGCTCTTGCAACAAAGTTGGCACCCCTTGGCCCCAAGTTCTGATGGTATGTGGATCTGGTTTCAAGCCTAGCGTATGACATTCCAAATGGCTTTACTGCTCTATCAACATGCCTGTGGAAATGAATTTCTCTCACATCACTATTGTGTGCATGGACAATCCAATCAGCGTCATAACACCTCTTGATACCATACAATGTTCCAATTTCCGTCTCTATTGGGATTCCTTCATCAATAGGAGCTACACCCCTCGCCCTCTTATTGAAGTAATCATCCAGACCAAATCTTTTTATGTATTCATCAGATTCTCTAAATCTCAAACCAACTCCCACTCTGAGACGTATGTTCTCTGCTCCGGTTCTATCCATTATAACATCTTTAATTGTTTTGAGCATCTCAGCATAAGGTTCACCTCCAAGTATAGTGAACCCATGATGAGATCCAAGTATATTCACGGAATCTTTTGGTTTTATCATATTCATATCCACTTTTTCGAGAGCATTTACTGTAGCTTCTCTAACAGCCTTGACACCTTTTTCACTTGGATAGATACTTTCGGTTATGTCTGGGAATAGATCCCTCACTTTTACTGAAACAATGTTTTTTAAATCACAAGCTCGGGTTTTGATATGTTCTGGATCTGGTCCGTATCTTGATGGCTTGGGCGGAAGGGGTTTTACAGGTTTATTAAACCTGATGTTCATTTTACTCACCTCCAGCCTTTATAGTATCCAAAAGCTTCTTAAATAAGGCTCTATCTTCTTCAAAATAAAACCCTCTAGCTGAGTACTTTTTAACAACATCTTCTGGAATATCCCAAATTGTGGGTGTTATACCATACCATTGCCATCCATCTTTTAACGGCTTAGGTTCTATTCCTGCAGCCTTCAAAAGTCTAAGAATGGGCTGTATACATTCTACTTTGCAACCAGTCCTAACACCAGTCATCCTTGAGACTTCCTCAGGCGAAGATGCACCCATCAAAATTGCCGCTGCTACTTCTTCTGCTCTCGTTCCAGTACAATAACAGATTATCTGTTCTGGATGTAAACTTGCTTTAACGCAAAGTTCGTATATCTTTTCTTCATCTACGGAGTGTGGATCGACGCTTATTACTTTCGGTTCATCTAAGGTTTTCAGTACAACTGCTTCGAACTGACATCTTTCTGCACATGCTCCACAGCCAGCACATGTATCCAAATCAACAACTGCCAACTTTTCTTTCTTCTCACCCACTACATTTATTGACAGCGTGGGACATACCTTTTCACAGACCCTACATCCTGTACATTTCTCTACGTCTACTTCCGCATACATATTTAAAACCCTCATGCTACATACCCCCAGACCTTTTGGCAGCCATTTCGGCTGCAACCTCAATTATCCAATCTTCCTGTCCACCAACAGCCTCTCTCCTACCCAATTCAATTATTATATCTCTCGGGTCTAAATTAAATTTCTCAGCAGCTCTATAAGTATGTAAAAGAAAGCTTGAGTACACTCCTGCATAACCAAGCAAAAGAGATGTGTTATCTATTTTAGGTAGTTGTAGTGCCATCGAGTCTAAGAGTTCTGCAGCATCCATTATATTGTATAAATCCACACCAGTTTTGTAACCAGCTTTATCTAAAACAGCAACTAATACTTCTTCTTGTGCATTTCCAGCTCCAGCACCTAGTCCTCTTAAAGTACCATCCAATGATGCTGCTCCAGCCTCTACTGCCTTAAGGGAGTTTCCAATTGCTAGTCCTAGATTGTTGTGAGCGTGAAATCCAACTGGTATCGATAATTCATTTTTTAAAGTCGTTATTCTATCCTCAACATTTTTGGGAATCATTGCTCCAGCAGAATCCATCAGATAAACCATATCGGCTCCATAACTCTCCATCAGGTTTGCCTGTTCAACGATCTTCCCTGGACCAACTGTATGTGTCATCATTAGCACGCCTATTGTTTCAAGCCCCACCTCCTTGCAGTAAGTTATATGCTCCTCAGAAATGTCTGCCTCAGTTACATGAGTTGCTATTCTAGCAACCTTTGCACCAGCATCTACGGCAATTTTCAAGTCTTCAACTGTACCTATACCTGGCAAAAGGAGTACTGCTAGTTTAGATTTTGACAGAACTGATGCAACACCTTCTAAATATTCTTTATCGGAAGCAGCAGCAAATCCATAGTTTATTGATGACCCACCTAACCCATCACCATGAGAAACTTCGATAGTCTCTACATTAGCATCTTCCAAAACTCCAGCAATTTTTACCATCTGCTCTGTAGTAAACTTGTGCTTGACTGCATGCATTCCATCTCTAAGTGTTGTATCTATTATTCTAATCTGTTTTTTTCTGAATCCTCCACCACACATCAAAATCACCTTGATTTGGCTAAAACTCTATTATCTAACACTTCTCTCTCATTTAGTATCTTCTCAGCAAATTTTTCACCTGTAGCTGCAGCTGCAGCCGTCATAATATCTAAGTTTCCTGCGTAAGTCGGTAAGTAATCTCCCTCACCAATGACACGTATAATAGCTGTAACTCGGAATTCATCTTCAAAAACTACAGGAGATACCTTAAGGGCGTATCCAGGAACATATTGCTGTATTGTTTTTACCATGTCGTATACTGACTGTAATATTTCCTCTTTTTCGCTAATATCCTCGACTATGCAGTGTATGGTATTTTGCATGATTATCGGTGGTTCGGCAGGATTGAGAATTATAATGGCTTTTCCTCTCTTAGCACCACCAACCTTCTCTAATGCCTTTGCAGTAGTTTGCGTGAATTCATCAATATTTTTTCTGGTTCCGGGTCCAGCACTTTTACTTGCGATGCTTGATATAATTTCTGCGTACTCAACTCTGCTTACTCTATTTACTGCATAAACTATCGGTACTGTAGCCTGACCTCCGCAGGTAACCATATTCACGTTATCCTTGTCTAAATGCTCACCTATATTAACAGCAGGAACAACATATGGTCCAACAGCTGCAGGTGTAAGGTCTATTGTCACTAACCCCAATTTTTTATAAATTGGAGCATTCTGGAGATGGGCTTTGGCGGTGGTAGCTTCAAAGACAATATCTATTTCATCGGCGATTTCAACTACACCATCGATTCCATTCCAGGCGACGTCAATACCTTTTTGATGTGCAAGTCTAAGCCCCTCTGATTTGGATGGGGGGAATATCCCTATCACCCGTCTAATGTCCATATACTTACTTCTCTTTAGTATTTTGTACATAAGATCAGTTCCGATATTTCCAGGCCCTACAATTGCGACTCCAACCTTTTCCACTTTACCACCTTTGTTCTATTTTAAGAAACACTGTTTCTAAATGATGAAAAAAATAGTTTTTTAAATCTTTTGGTAGTGTTTTGCCACATCTAACTTTCCGCATCAGTTCTGTAGGTCTGTCTCAATGACTTCCAGTCGTCTATTTCGACAATGAGTGAAATGACACACCCTATGACCAAAGCCCAGAAAGGAGCACCGATTTTAAATAAGGTTATACCTGAAGCACCAGTAACAAATGCGAAAAATGCACCCCACTGGAATTTTCCTTTTGCTTCGGCACCAAATGACGAATAGAATCCTCTAAGAAGGACACCGATCATTGTAATTCCTGCAATAAATCCAATCAGAGCTCTTGGCATTGCATTTATAATTGATACTGCTGCTGGTGCTATAAGTCCAAAAGATCCGAAGAAAATTCCATTCCACACAGAAGCCCCGTATCTTTTTTCGGGGTCTTCATGAGCCTCATCAGAAGAGCACATAGCTGTCATCGGTCCTGCGATGTTAGCATTATGTCCACCGAAAAAGGATGTAATAATACCTCCAAGTCCACTCAACAAAGCTATACCATTGATTGGAACTTTGGTATTCTCTGGAATCTTATCATAACCCTGAGCAATAAGAACTCCTATTGCTTGTATATTTTCAGCAAAGAGTACCATGAAAGCCAGAGGAATAGATATAGAGAGTATTGCTGATGCAGAAAATTCTGGTGAATACACGATAGGCTGTGCAAAACTAATTGTCACCCCAGATAGGTTGAGATTTCCTGTAAAATAGGCAGCAATAAAACCTACTATTATTCCAGCAAGAGGTCCTGGAAGCCACTTTAACTGTCCACGACGTCTGAGTGCTTCAACAATTGCAACTGCAGATAAAGCAATGATAACCACTGTTGGTGATGCCACTAAAGATTTTGTGATACCAATACCAAATCTCAGCAAAACACCCGTAATCATTCCCATCATGATTGGTATTGGAATCAACCTTATGAGTTTACTTAACTGTCCTGTCAGACCTATGAGTAGAACCAGCAATCCTGCTACAAAATATGCCCCTGCAGCTTCATTCGGTGAAAAGTAACCTAGAGTTGCACCCAGCATTGCAGCACCGGGGATCGTCCAAGCTCCACTCATTGGTTTTTTCCACCTAAGAGATAAAACTATGCCTACAAGAGCTCCAAAGAAATACACAGAAAAAATCCAAGATGCTATTTGGGCATCCGTCCATCCTGCCTGCTTTCCAGATTCATATATGATTAATGCAGGTCCTGAACAACCAAATAAAGCTGCTGCAAGTCCTATACCAACAGTGGAAAATGTTGTACTTTTTGGTAAGTCCCTTAATCCCTTTTTAACCCCCACACCAGGTTCCCAAACGGAGTTTAACCAACCACCGTTCGACATATTTTTTCCTCCATTTTTGTTCACTATTTAGATACCAAAGTTCTAATTGATAAACAATGGAGATTGGGAAATCAATAATATTTATAATTTACTATTTTTAACTTTAGTTTACTAATAGTAAACTAAACGACAGTGGAAAAATAATGTTAATAATCTCTAAAAATTTGTATTTCAGCAATAGATATGGTAATTACAGTTTTTCTGACGGCATGTATCCCAAGGCAGTTGAGATCTTCATTGCATATTCTTTTATAAGTTCAATGTATTCCCTCATTTTAGTATCAGAAAATCTCGTAGATGGACCAGAAATACTTATTGATGCAACAACCTTACCTGTGTAATCTCTAATAGGAGCTCCAACACATTTCAAACCAATTTCTACTTCCTCATTATCAATCGCATAACCCCTTTCACGAATTTTTTTGAATTCTTCTTTTAGTTTTTCTGGGTCAGTGATTGTATTTCGCGTAAATCTGATTAGCGGTTTGCTAAGTATTTCGTTAATTTTTTCTTCAGACATAAAAGCCAGTAATGCTTTCCCTACAGCACCTGTATGCAGGGGCAATCTTTTCCCGATCTGAGAATACATCCTTATGGCTCTTGGACTATCTATTTTCTCAATATATATGCCTTCTCCATCCCGTTCAACCATAAGGTGTACGGTTTCGTTACACAATTTTGCAAGCTCTTCTAGATACGGTTTTGCGATCCTTCTCAAATCTAGATTTTCCAAAACCACTCCACTCAATTCAAGAATTTTTATTCCAAGCCTGTATTTTTTATTATCCAGGTTCCTCTCAACAAGACCAAGATATTCAAGGGTATTTAGGTATTTATACGCCGAGCTTTTTCCCATATTCAGCATTTTAGTTACTTCTGTTAACGTTAATTCGCTCTTTTTTGTGAAAAGGAAAAGGATTTCAATTGCTTTGATGACACTTCCTACATAAATTTCTTCTTTTCCCATGTCACCCTATAGAATTCACACATTTTATAATCTTAACTCCACATCATTTGAGAAATAAGTTTAAACCAATCCTTTCCTCAAGCCTACTCACCTTCTTAGGTATCTCGGACATGATCTTCTTCTCATCACTCTTGACCGTGTAAACCTTGGAAAAGCTCCTTAGGCAAATTCATTGGAGAAAGCTTATCCAGCAGTCCAGGGCCCTTAACATCAGTTGGATCCACTGGTTAGTAGATGATGTAAAAACATACATTCAATCTAATTGGCTACAAATACTCGAAATCATCGAGAGAAACAAAATTTCAGTAAATGTTGATTAGGGATAGATAGAGGTAATTAAAGATTAAAACCCAAACAAAACCCATGCAAGAACTAATCAAAAAGCTCTCCCCCATCCTGAAAGCATACATAAACAAGCCAGAAACCATCCTCGAAGGTTTAATCAAGTGACTCTATATAGAACAAAAGTCGTTTATTTTTTAACCCAAAGAAATACGAAAAAGACTATGCAAGGTCTCTCGAATACATGGATGAGTACTTTCTTGACAAAGAAAAGCCATTGAAGGCTGAAAAATACATTTTCGAGGCTTTTAGCATAAGACAGCGTTTACTTACACAGAACATGATGTAGAGCTAAACTTTGCTGTTCCACTCAGCAAGCTTCTAGTGGTCTACCTTAGGATGGAAAAGTTCACATCGTCGGTAAAAATAAAACCTTTATTAAATAATTCTATTTATAATTTGGGGTGTATTTTTCATCCTATCCACCGACAATTCAAATGTTAACAGGTTTATTTTTACGTGGAGTGGATCAATCTTTGAATGATCTTGGCAATCTCTTCAACTATTTCCCTATCAAAAGCCATGAATGCATCTTTTATTGTTGCATCAGGCATCTTCTCAACCAACTCATCTAAATTTTTCAACACCACATTGCCCCTTAGCAACTTTATTTGTTCTTCAGCCGTTTCGACCCTGTATTTCTCAACCCTGAAAGGCTTACACACAACAATACCTTCAATGTTATCCAACTCGTTTGCCAGCTTAACGATTGTATCTCCACCCCTTCCACCAAGTCCGGCAGTAAGTATAACATGATTGTACTCGGACAATACTTTGATAAGCCCATCAATTTGATTAAATTTGTAAAATTCAACATCATCAACCCGCTTTTCATCATTGACGACATAAATATCTACATTTTCGTATTCAGACTCTTTTTTGAATGTGTTAACAATATTTAGTCCAGCCCCTCCAGAACCAACTACTGCGATTGTTTTCATAAAAATTATCACCTCAAAATGAAAGACTTTCACAATTTTCAGGAAGAAGAACACCATTGAAGTTCTCAACAAACCACTCCGGCTTCTCCGTATGCACAGGAATAATCACATCCGCATCAATTTGCTCGATCATCCATCTCAGATGATCTGGTGATGCATGTCCGGAGGCATGATAGCCTTTGATGAATTTTGGCTTCATTCTTCCTTTATCAAGCATAATCTCAAATCCATAGATTCTAAATCCAAATTCCTCCAACCAGTTGTAAAGCCTTTGAAAATCAAACTCCTGTTCTTCAGTAAACGCTTCAGTTGAGGAGTAGACGTAGACTCCCTTTTCAGGTTTTATATCGAGGAGATGCTTCATATCATAGTAAGAAAAGCAGAGAATGTATTTCTCAGGATTCCTTCTGATTTCAAATGGATCCAGATAGCTATCTCCCCAATTATCTTCAACAACTAACTGCTCCCACTTTCCCTTTTTCTCCTTAAGCTCCTTGTATATTCTTGCATTTTCCAATCTACAAACACCATCAACACATTCCATCGCATGAAGCATGTAGGCATCCTTTGCTGTAACAACAAGCTCTCTTGAGGTCTTCTCAGCTATCTCCATGAAAGTTTCCAGCCTCTCAAAATTTCTGGGGGAGAAGTCCGCTATAACCAAATCGTTGGATTCCTCCACAGCTTTCAGACAGTTATGATAAACCTCCTCCTCTGATACCATTTCATCGACTTCTCCAGCCCTTGTTCCCTCTGTTATCAAGATAGACGCATCTTTTGCTTTTCTAACGAATTTCCTCGATTTTTCAGCATATCTTCCATGCAGTCTAATGTCTCCAGTGTAAGCAATAGCCGTATCACCATGAAGAATGTAGGCATTCGCCCCATAGATTGAGTGATCCACCTCACAGCATTCCACTTCGAAAGCATCAAATTCATCAATCGAGCAAATGTTGCCGGGATCCAGCGATTTAGAGTTCCTGCTTTCCTGTCCTGGCCTATAGCAGAGAAAATCTCTAAGCTGGTCTGCTAAAGCATCTGTGCAGATAAAATCCCTCCCTCTGTAGGGGATTTTATATCCGGTTGCTTTCAGAATCCTGTCATCATCTGCATGCACCCTTTCAGTATAGTATGCGATCTCCGAAGCTATGCCTGATGATCCTGAATCTCTCATCGCCTTCAGAATTGCTATGGACATGGAAGAAGAGATAACAGGAATTCTCTCTGAAAGCAGAGATATATAACCGCAATGATCCATGTGAGCATGACTTAAAAGAACAGCTTCCACATTGGGCTTTAAATAGCGCGAAACATCGACATCCGATGGAATAAGATCTTTTCTGTAAATGTTGAGTTTAGGGATCAGATTTAGATGTATTAAGTCATGGATCCCTCTTGTGCTTCTCTCACTCAGAAATTCAGCGAAATATCTACCATATTTGGCAAAGTTCATCCCGAAGTCTAAAAAGACCCCTCTACCATTCTCTTCAATATATATCTTGTTCCCTCCTATTGTGTTCGCTCCATCAAAAACTGTTATTTTCATTGTAATGCCTCCACTTTAGACCCATCCGATTCTAATCTGCAAATGCTTGAATAGTAAGCCTTCAAACTTCCAAAGGACTGCTGAACCTTGGGAATGTTATTGTTAGCATTGTTCACATGTCTGAATAAAGTTGTGAGTTTGTCTTCCAGATCCTCAAGATAACTCCCAAAGGTGTTCATTTTCCTCTGGATCTCCTCAGCCTTCTCAGATATTTCTTCAGCCCTTATTCTTGCAGAAACCAGATTAAGGTAGGCAGGCAATACTGATGGAGAGGAAAGGATGACTCCATCCTTAGAGGCTTCAACTGCCACATCAGAAGCTTCAGACACAATCTGATAGAATAGAGCATCAGAGGGCACGAACATGAATGCGAAGTCCGCTGTGTTCTCCCTTCCGACATACTTGTCCTTTATCGCCTTAGCATGCCTTCTGACATCCTTCAGAAATTCCCTCCAGTATTTTTCTTTTTCATCTGTATTCTCCGCTTCGCTGTATTTCTTGAAGTTCTCCAAGGGGAATTTGGAGTCGATGCAGAGATGCCTGTTGTCTTCAAGGAGGATGCAGGCATCAGGAGTCCCAGCACCAATATTTCTCTGGAAAAGCAGTCTGTTCTTCGGAAATATATCCTTAAGCAAAGTTTCAAGCTGTAATTCTCCAAACCTTGCTCTCTCCATCTTTATCTGGAACATTGACTTTAAATCGGAAGTGATTCCCTTTAAATCTTTGGATGCCTCCTTTAACTTCCCTAAATCCTCTTGGATCCCCAATTCCTTAAGCGAGGTGGCAAAGGCTCCCTTTATAATATCTGCATTCTTTGTTATCGCTGAAGAGAAGAGGCTCTCAAACACTCCTGCAGAACTCTGGAAAGTTTTTGCAACGGATCCTTCAACGATGGATGGAATCGTGTTGGAAAAATCATCAACCCATGCATAAAAATTCAATAACTGGCTTTCTATAGCCCTCTGCCTGAGTATCAGGAAGAGGATAAGGATAGCTGTAACTACAAACAGGATTACCTCCAACATGCAATCACCATTAGTTGATTGGTTTACTTATACTTAAATTTTTCTATCAACTAATGATCAGTTAGCAAGTGTGAAAAGTAAAAGTGTTTTGGAATGGAAGTGATGATGCATTAAATCAGTGACAAAACTGTCTTTTCAACAGAATCTACAAGTTCCTCAAAACCCTCAGCAAAGATTAACTTTATTCTTTCCTGATCGGCAGTAAAAACCTCGCTAAACCTATTCAGAATGTTCTCTGCCTGATAGCGTTTAACTCCCTTCTCCTTAGCGTAAAGCCCGAGAATAATGTATGGAGAGCTTATAGAGTAGTCCAGTCTACCATATCTCAGCTGCTCTGCCAGTAAGATGGACACAAGATTACCAAGAACCTTCTTTGGGTTGGATGATGTCTCTTCAATCTCACATAGTATCTTTACCTCATCACCTTTTACTACCACAATATCAACAAAAGACAATATGTACCTTCTTGAATAATCTTTGAAGTAGGCGACTATCCTGTGTTCCAGGTCTCCATGATCGTAAAAGACCTCATAACAATCTTTTTCCAGTTTCTCCTTCAGTCTTTCACCGATGATTCTTGTGTATTTACCCACCATAAATCCTACAGGAGTTCATCACTTAAATATTTTCTTAAATTTGAACAAAAGTTTTAAGTATTCTGAATATAATCAACTATTATGATCACACAAGTAGTTTTCGTTGGCTTAACCAAAGATAGACTCATCGAATCAATAAGAGCCTTGAGAGAAGAGCCAGTAGGCAAAATCATTCTTATGGTTGGTGAACAAGAGCTACCAGCTGAACCAGCAGTAAGAAGGTTGGCTGGAGAGCTAAAAAGGGAGCTTGAAACAGTATATGATGTTGAAATTGATAGAATAGACAAGAAAAACACATTAAAGGCTGTTAAACAGCTTGTAGAATTAATAAAAAGGGAGAAAAACAGAGGAAACGATGTCTTATTGAACGCATCTGGCTCCCTCAGAAATGTTAGCATCGCCGCTTACATCTCAGCCTGCATAACTGGTTCGAAAATCATCACCTCCATACCGAAGTACGACGAGAACGAAAACGAAATCGGTATCGAGGAGATTCTGGAAATTCCATTGGTTCCAATAGTGTTCCCTCCTAAGGAGCAGATGGAAATCATACACGCCATCAATGGAGGAGTAGATTCCTTGGATGAGCTAATTCTCAGGCTCAATCCCGGGATAAGCAAGGGAGATGAAAAATTCATTAAGGAGAGATCCAGGATTAGCCATCATCTTGCTAAGCTTGAGGATATGGGGTTTGTAAAACGAGAGAAGGTCGGAAGGAATGTGAGGATAGAGAGAACTGAGATCGCAGAGATAGTCGCAAATCTGGAATTGGGATGATATTTTGGCTTTCAAGCTAACAATCGAACTCGTTCCTTCAACTGCTTGGAACCGTTCGTTGTATTGCTTTATATAAATAGAGTAGCCAGCTCGACGAGTGGAGAAGAATCAAAAGAGAAAGATTTATAGCAAAACTCAGCTGCCTATGGTCTCTTTAGGAGAGGAAAAGACGGCATAACACCTTTTCAGATACGCCGGGGGTGGGACTTGAACCCACGCGTCCCAGAAGGGACACAGGCTTTCCTGCGGCGACTCAAGGCCTGCGCAGTGCCTCTCTGCCACCCCGGCTTGGTAAGTAGTAGTAAGCAGGAAAATTCTGGCAGGTTGATATAAAGAATTATCGGTTGTTTGAGTATTGGTTTGAGTATTAGCCCCATCCTACTTCTAATCCATCAGATTTCCCATCCACCATTCTCCTTATTCTTTTCAGGTTCTGTAATAGATGTCTTGTCCTCATCGATTTCACCTTCATCGAGTCTCCATCCTGACTTTTCTTTACTCAGGACAAAAATAATGAGACCGGATACAATCAGCACAATGCCAGCGTATAACAGGACATCATTCCCCCTGTGGGATATGCCCTCTACATTTTTCTGGATACCTGTACCTGTATTTGCTGCAGGCTTGAGATAAAGGTATATCTCTCCCGTAATGTTCTTAGACTGGAAAATTGTGTACTCTCCACCACCAAGTATTCTTGTTCCTTTGAGTTCAAGGTTCTCGGAGAATTTCTCAGTGCTTACTGTTTTTGGAATGAGTACAGTCAGAACCTCGGTTCTGAAGGTTATATTTTTTCTGAATAACCCATCATCCAAGATGCTGGAAAAATAGCTCAGAGCTATATGCTCTTTTCCTTCAACAGATGCGTTTCTGAGGATCAGTTTGTTCCCCTTAAGTTCAGCCTTTTCAAAGTATAAATTGCCTGAAATATTGTTTATCAATGAGTCCTCTGGAAGCTCAAAGATGATATCTCCTTTAAAGGTTAGATTTTCTGGAAAGGAGGTTACATCGAGCACAAAGATCTGATTCCTTGATTCGGGGAATATCACAATATGGGTTTTCTCGGCTATAATATCTTCTCCATATACTCCATATACTCCGGAAACTGTAAAAAAGAGAGCCAGAATAAATGACATTACTGTAATTCTGATCACATGATTTTTTGCCCTGAAAAACCTCTTTCCCATTTAACTCCTCCCTGCTTAATGGATGTTGGATATCCGTTACATCACATCTAATCTCAAACCTTAAATATTTTGTTTTAAAAATTGAGGATATGCCGGAAGTCTATTTTGCTGATTCAAGGGCAATTGTCACAGACCCATCAGAATGGTTTCAACCTGATTTAAGCCTTGTAAACAAGCTGAAAAGATTGATCCAGAAAACAGAAATCCTTGATTTTATTGAAAAAAACGATATTGTAGCTGTTAAAACTCATTTCGGTGACAGGGGAACAACAAAAACTCTCAGATCTGTATTTATCAGAACCCTTGTGAGAGAAATTCAAAAAATAGGGGGAAGACCTTTCGTTACAGAGACCACCGGGCTGGGTTTGACGAGAGCAAGAGCATCAGCAATTGGAAGAATCGAGATAGCGGAGGAAAATGGATATACATCTCAGACAGTGTCAGCGCCAATTATAATTGCAGATGGCATTCTGGGATTTGATTTCGTAAAGGTTCCGATTGATGGCAAGCATCTTAAGGAGGTTTATGTTGCCAAAGCCTTTGAACATGTAGATAAGGTTGTGTGTGCAACCCACTTTAAGCTTCACATGCAGGGAGGAATGGGAGGAAGTATAAAAAATATAGGCGTTGGATGCGTAGCCAAACCATCCAAGTTCGACATTCATTGCCCGAATTTTCCAGAAATAAATGAAAACTGTACTGAGTGTGGGGTGTGCGTGGAAATCTGCCCGTTCAATGCAATAGTGGATTACCAGATAGATACGGCAAAATGCATGAAATGTACTGGCTGCAGTGAGGTTTGTGAGTATGATGCTGTAACGATTGGTCCTTGGCTGTCTGGAGATGATATTACTGAGAGGATCGTTGAATGCACAAAGGCTGTCTTTGATCTGGTTGGAAAGGAAAACTTTGCCTTCTTCAACTTCATGATAGATATAACGCCTCACTGCGACTGCCATCCTTACAGTGATAACCCTGTCGCTCCTGATGTCGGGATTTTTGCATCAAGAGATATTGTTTCTGTTGATGCAGTCTGTTTTGACACTCTGAACAAAATGGAAAGCACTAAAGACGCTCTTACGGGAGAAAAAAAGTTCTGGGAGTGGACATCACCTGAAACACAGTTGAAATATGGTGAGAAACTGGGACTTGGGAGCATGGCTTATGAGATATATTCTCTCTCAGAATAGAATTTCAACAGATTTAATAGATTTAGTAGATTTATAACAGATCTGATAAATATGATGCATGACAATATGACGCATCGAGAAGTTTACGGGAATGTTGATACGGACAGATACAGCAGGCAGCTTATGATATCTTATTTTGGTATAGAGGCACAGAGAAAACTTCTAAAATCCAGCATTCTGGTTGTTGGAGCGGGAGGGCTTGGTAGTCCTGTCATTATGTACCTTTCAGCTGCTGGAGTTGGCAGGATTTCTGTTGTTGACTTTGACACGGTTGAGAAAAGCAACCTTCAGAGGCAGGTGATCCATGCGGGAAGAATTGGCTGGAACAAGGCTAAATCCGCAAAACGGTTCGTTGAAGGTCTTAACCCTGATGTTGAGATAGAAACGGTTCAGGAGTCTGTTAAGCCCGAAAATGTTATGGATCTGATCCGCGGTCATGATGTGGTAGTCTCCTGCCCCGACAACTTCAGAACGAGGTTCATTCTGAACGATGCAACCAGGATTGCAGGAATACCGATGGTTCACGGGGCAATTTTTGAGTTTGAAGGGGAAGCGATGACGATAACATCCTCCCCCTGTTACAGGTGTCTGTATCCTGAGTCGCCACCTTCGAAGGTTCCTGGTATTATTGGAGCAACAGCAGGTGTAGTTGGAAGCATTCAGGCAGTAGAGACCCTCAAAATTTTAACAGGTATAGGAAAAATCCTTTCTGGAAGACTTATCCGTATAGATCTGCAAACAATGGAGTTCTACGAGATAGAGCTTAAAAAAAGAGAGAACTGTCCAGTCTGCAGTGGTGAACTGAAGGAGATATATCCGGAGAACTATACTGACTCCTGCAGGATAGTCAGGATTTGATTTCTTTTGGACCCTGTTTGATGCTATCTGCCCACTAATTTTTCCTCTCAGCTTCTCAACTTTTCAACCTTCTGTACTCTTCCAACACCTTCGGAAGTATCTCGGCAGCCTTACCGTAAATAGCCACATCAAAAAGGAAGTCCTTTTCAGTCGGCTCAAGATTTACAATTGCAAGCTTTGCACCGCTTTCCTTTGCCATATCGGGAAGTTTTGCAGCAGGATACACAACCAAAGAAGAACCAACGACAATGAAGAGATCAGCCTTCCTTGACTCCTCCATTGCTTCGGAGAGAATACCGTATGGTAAAGGTTCTCCAAAGAATACGACTCTCGGTTTCAGGAGTTCGCTACCGCATCTCTCACAAACTGGCTGTTCAATCTGGAGGATTTTTTCTATGTATTCCCATTCATATACATTTCTGCACTCGAGACAATCAACATACTTCATTGAACCATGAAGCTCGAGAACCCTCATGCTCCCTGCCCTCTGATGAAGCATGTCGATATTCTGTGTTATAACTGCCTTAACCACACCTTCCTTCTCGAGTTCTGCTATTGCATAGTGTGCAGGATTTGGGGAAGCGCTGGATTTTATAATCAGCTCCTTTGCGAACTTCCAGAATTCCTTCGGATTCCTCTTAAATCCGTAAATTGATGCCACCTCTTCGGGGTTGTATTTTTCCCACAGTCCTCCAGGACCTCTGAAGGTTGGTATTCCACTTTCTGCTGAAATACCTGAACCGGTGAAAACAACTGCATGCTCTGATTCTGAGAGCATACGGGAAATCTTTTTAATCCCTTCCTCAACCACCATACTCATATTAAATCCTCATTAGACAAAAAATTTATTAAATGAGTCTTAAAGTGAAAGGGTAGGAGGGATTAACACGGCGAGAAAAAGACAGGCGAGAGTTAAGGATAAGTGGACTCTGAAAAAATGGTTCACGCTCATAGCTCCCGAGTACTTCGGGATGTCTGAAATAGGGGAAACACCTGCAGATGATCCGGAAAAGGTTCTCAACAGGACTGTGGAGGTTACCTTAGCCGATCTGACAAATGATTACTCGAATCAGAATCCCTACAAAAAGCTGGTTTTCAAGGTTTACAGGGTTGCAGGAAGCAATGCATACACCGCATTCCACCGATATGAACTCGGGAGAGATTACATCAACAGTTTAACGAGGAGAAGAACCACGAAGGTGGAGGATGTCGTGGATATAACAACAACTGATGGATATGTTCTCAGGGTTAAGCCTGTAGCATTTACAATCAGAAGGTGTAAAACTTCACAGAGAAGGGCTATAAGAGCAGTGATGAGGGAAATCGTTCAGAAAACTGGCAGTGAAGAGGGTTTTGTGCAGTTTATCCAGGAATGCATACTGGGGAAAATACCATCGGAAATCTATAAGAATGCAAAGAAAATATATCCGCTCAGGAGAGTCGAAATAAGAAAAATTGAGCTTTTGAAAGAACCAAAAGGAATAGAAAAAGGAGTTTTTGAGGAGGAAAAGACAGAGGAAGTTGAGGCTGAAGCCTAATCATTTTTTCCTTTGATTTTCCATGAAAAAAGTCTGGCTCATAGCAATTATGCTCATCTGGGCATCCTCTTTTATTTTTATCAAATGGGGGTTAGCTGAACTTGGTCCATTTAATCTTGCTTTCTGGAGATTTCTGATTGCAACCCCACTTCTTTTATTCTATGTGTACTTCAGGAAAAAGAGTGAGCTGCTGAAGTTCAGGAAAAAAGATATTGTCCCACTCATGGTTCTGGGTCTGACGGGAGTCTCCCTTCTCTATGCAGTTCAGTTTCTTGCTTTGAATTATACAACAGCAATAAATGCTTCAATCCTCATAAACAGTTCTGTCCTCTTTATAGCCATTTTCTCAATACTGTTCCTGAAAGAAAATCTATCGAGAAGAAGGATTTCTGGCATATTACTTGGGATAGCAGGAATATCACTCGTTCTGTCAAACGGTAGAATCAGCTTCCTTACCGGATCAACCTTTTTTGGCGATGTGCTTATGATTTTTGATGGGTTTCTATGGGCTGTTTACACCATCGCGGGTAAGAGTCTGATCAGCAGGTATGATACGGAGGCAGTAACAGCCTGGGCTTTTGTCGGAGGCATGTTGACACTTTTACCATTTCTGTTCATCGAGGGAGTACAGGTTCCTGCTCAAGCACTTAGCTGGGTATCGATAATTTTTCTTTCAGTTTTCTGCTCTTTTATCGCCTATGTGGTCTGGTATAAGGCTCTCGAAAATGAGGATGCATCCAGAGTTTCTGTTTACATATACTTAATCCCGTTTTTTACGGCAATCTTTGCTTTCTTTCTTCTTCAGGAAAGTATAACTGCTGTAAGGGTGACGGGTGGTATTCTGACTATCTTCGGAATATATCTGGCTGAAAGAGATTGATTCAAAAGATTAATTTAAATCTTCAAGCTTTCTGAAAGGCTAAAAATATAAACAGGAAGATTAAAGTAAAATCAGGAGGATTTTTGATTATGAGGCAGAGATTCGTTCTCGATACCACCGCACTCACCGATACTGGAATGAGGGAGGTCGAAGGTTTCGCTTCCATCTGTGAATCCACAAACAAGCTCCTTGGTTTCATAGCCAAAGCCAGATTAAAACTTGATATCAGCTGTTACATTCCCTATCCAACTGTTTACAACGAACTCCTCAGCTTTCTTAAAAGATATGACTGTGATGAAGAGGTTTTTGCAAAAATTGATACCTGGCTTGTAAAAAAGACACCTAATAGATATGAAGTTAAGATTCCTGCAGCAATCTTTTACGAGTATGTCCTCACAATGAGGCAGAAAATCAACCAGGGCAAGAAGCTTGCTGAGGAGTTTCTATGGGAGGGATCGGTTGTAACCTCAAAACTCTGCGAGTCCGAGGATAAGAGAGCAGAAATTGAAAGTGAGATGGGTCAGCTGATAAGCCGTTTTCGCGAGAGATATAGGTCTGCTTTGAGAGGTGGAATTCTTGATAGCGAACCTGATATTGATGTTCTCTTGCTGGCAAAGGAGCTTGAGGCTGGTGTTGTGAGCAGTGATACGGGAATAAGGAAGTGGGCAGAAAAGCTGGGTCTAAGGTTTGTAGAAGCATCAAAGTTCCCGAGAATGTTAAGGGAATATTTAAAAGCAATTGGGGAATCCGAAGACTGAAGACCCGAAGACTGAAGACAGGTGATTACATGAGAATAGAAAGACCTAAGGGGACAAGAGATTTTCTCCCGGATGAGATGGAGAGGCGAAGGGAAATTGAGAAGGTGATGAGGCAAATCGCTGAGAGCTATGGCTATAGGGAGATTTCGACTCCAACTTTTGAGCATCTCGAACTCTTCACAATAAAGAGTGGTGAAGGCATAGTTGAGGAGATCTATGCATTTAAGGATAAGGGCGATAGAGATCTTGCTTTGAGACCTGAGCTAACAGCTCCTGTAATGAGGATGTTCGTCAATGAATGCTCTGTAATGCCCCGTCCTCTCAGATTCTATTACTTTTCAAACTGCTTCAGGTATGAGAATCCCCAGAAGGGGAGATACAGAGAGTTCTGGCAGTTTGGAGTTGAGCTGATTGGTTCCGGTTCGTATCTTGCTGATCTTGAGGTAATTCTTCTTGCATACAGAATTTTGAAGGAACTTGGCATTAATTTTGAGCTGAATATCGGACATGTGGGGTTGCTGAGAGAACTCCTTAAAGATTTGAGCGAGGAGAGAGTTCGGAAGATAATGAGGTTTATTGACAAGAAAGACTTCGAATCACTCGAAAGATTTCTTGAAGAAAACGATCTGATGGATTATTACGATGACATAAAAACCCTCATTTCCATGAAGGGCAGGAAAGAGGTAATTGAGAACGCTCGAGAGGTTCTTCCGGATTTTGATTTCGGTTATATCGAGAGTGTTGCGATGGGACTTGAGAGGCTTGAGGTAGATTTTAACCTTGATTTCAGTATTGTCAGGGGGCTTGATTACTATACGGGAGTAGTTTTCGAGATTTATGCTGTGGAAGGCTTAGGGGCGCAGAATCAGATTTGCGGAGGAGGTAGCTACCGCTTAACCCACCTTTTTGGTGGTGGAGATGTGCCATCAACGGGTTTTGCCATTGGGTTTGACAGGGTTGCGGAGATATGCTCGGTCAAATCTGAAAAAGCAGAGAGGATAGTGGTTGCATGCACTCCGGGAATGGAGCTTAATGCTTTGAGAATAGCAGAGAATCTCAGGGAGAAAGGATTGGTAGTATATACTGATGTGATGGAAAGGGGATTGAAGAAACAGCTCAGCTTTGCAAATACTGTGAATGCGAGGTTTGCAGTCATAGTTGCAGAGAGAGAATACGAGAAAGGAGTTGTTTTGGTAAAGGATATGGAGAGTGGAGAACAGAGAGAAGTGCCCAAATCTTCGATTTTGGAGTATTTTGGCTTATGAAGGTTGGAAGTTTAGTTTGGTTAATTTGGAAACGGAAGGCTATGAATAATAGATATTTGAGTTGAATGGTTATTTGATTTGATTAGGAACTTTGATATTTTTAACTCTTCATTGATTTCACTATAACCCAAAACCACTGTAGTTTCTCCTCAACTTCCTCAAAGCTTTAGCAATCTCTGGATACTTTACCAAATTGAAGTTTTAGCTTCCAATTCTATACTTCGGCAAAAACTATTTTAAAATTTGAGGTCAATCATAAAACACGCCAAAGATCATCGAAGTCGTGTATGGGGGTGAGGTGTTTAAACCATTGAAGAAGTTTGAATTGAAATCCTACAAGGGATTCAAAGAGCTCATAAAGGATAACGGCTACGATTTCTGCGTTAATGAACTGAAAGAGTTTACGGACCTTATTGACGAACTGAATATCACAGTCCTGAAAGACCACCAAAAACTCATGACATTATATTGACAATTGTTGTTAAGATTATTATTAAGATCAATGAAATAATATCTGCAAGATCTTTAGTCGATATTAAAATTTGTTTCTTATCCAAAATGTATCTTTCGATCTCGTTTAAAAATTCAAGTTGCCTTTTATTTCCCATAATATCTAATTTTGCTTGTTTTATTTCGAGTGTTAAAATCTCCCTCATGTTAATAGATATTTTGAGTATTAAATACATGAAAACGAAGAACACAACGAACCCACCAGAAATCATGATGTAATTGGCCAATCTTCTTCCATATAGCTCTTGAGGTGGAATTGTACCCGAGAAGAAAGTTTCGAGAACAGATATTGATACAAATAAGAATAAAATACATAATAATATTCTTAATATAAGTCTTATATAAGGACGAAAAATATTTTCCAATCCATTGATAAACTTTACAAATTCATAAATTGACATTTTGTTCTCTACAATTTCAACAATTACTTCATTGATTCTAAAGTCCTTAATGTTACCATCTTTGAGCGTGTTTATAAAAAACATGCCAAGAGAGATAATGTAATGTAATGCTGAGAAAATAACTAACCAGATAAGCATATACCCACCAGTTCCTATGATCACAAAGAAATCGTATTTTTCTAGCATGATCAGCCAAACTATCCAAAGTATTAAATTCAAAATTAAAACAAATGTATTAGATTTTTTTTATTAAAAGACCAACTAATTGGTTCTGTTTTAATTTTATTAAGAAAGTCAAAAACCTCAGATTCAAATTTAAATCTGTGATTATTTTTACTTTTAATAATAAAGTAATCTACAGCTGGGAACACAATCACAGTTGCTGTGCACCATAACAATCCCGTAAAAATTGGATAAAATGGCTCTCCATATTTGAGAATTTCGTATGTTTTGGCTGAGGCTATTACAACCAAAGTTAAAATCCAAAATCTAATCGAGACTCCTAAAAATTCTCTTTTTCCCTCAGTAGAGAAAAACTCAGCGATCAGTGTATTTAAAAAATGCATGACAAATATTGGGTGACCTAAATATATATTTTATATTTTTTATTTAGATCGCCCATCAGGCGTATGTTTTCGAACATGCTTATAGATATCCAACATATATTATTTCTTTACTTCTAAATCTGATAAATCCGATCGAAACAGTCGAAAGTTATCTTTGTATTTATGATCTGGGTCTTCAGCCCTCAAGAAAAGTGGTACGTGCGCAAAAAGCTCGGTGTTTGTTAATTTTCTACATTAAAAAATTTTTGATTTTTATGGGGATTACATAATTAACAACATAGTTTGACAAGTGACTAAATTAGCAAGTATTTTTCTCCAAGCAGTCGATTAAATCATTCACATCTTTCTTGTGTTTCGCCATCATGATTCCAGTTTTAATTCCTGCATCGAGAGATTTTTCATAGACATCTGACATCGTGTCTCCCAGAATTGGTATCTTGGATGTGATCCATGAGACTGCTTTCTTGAGTCCAACAGCAGCCTTGAGTATTTTTGAGTCCTCTTTGGTTATCTTTCCATCTTTGTGTAGTTTGCTTATCCCGTCAATCTCATCCTTTATCTCTTTCATTTCAATTGCTTTTGAAAGATAATCATTCACCTTGTTGTTTATGTTCTCAAATTTCTCAACACCTGAAACCAATTTCGTGTACCCCCTCTTTTTCAGTTCATTTTTTAGATACTCTTTGGTCTTATCCATCGCCTTTTCTTTTCCTTTTTCCAAAGCAAGATACATCAATTCTTCAACAAGACTCTTTTCTCCCTCCGGAGCATTGTTCAAAACATCATCTACTACCTTTTGAGATTCATCATCTCTGTTCTCAATCAATTCTCTTATCCTCTCTTCCCTTTCTATGCTCCTATCAAGTGCTACAAGCACTCTGTCCATCAAGTCTTCAGAGGCTTGATTTTTCTGTTCTTCATAGCTTTCCAACTCTTTCTCGAGTTCATCCATAACTTCTATGATTTTATCTCCAATGACTTCATCGGTGGGTTTGGAGATTACAACCAAATTATCCTTGATTCTCTTTAAATCTGGAGATTCAGAAATCCTTTCGGGAGTTTTCGCAGATTGGGGTTGCCTCAACTCATTAGACTTTTTTTCCTTCAGAAACTCCGATATTTCAACATAGTTTCCGGAATCATCCTCTATTAAGAGGGTCTCTTCCTCTATCTTTATCCTCCTCTCAATGCCTTTTTGATCCACCACTACACCCTCAGTAGCACCTCTATCTGTCATCTCTTTCAAGCTTTGTGAGAGTCTTTTTATGAACTCAGTATATTCCTGCGAGACCTGAGTTGCACTTTCTGCTGGCGTGTAAGTTTCAGCTTCTGGTGTTTTTTCTGAAACTGATTCTGAAACCGATTCTGAAGGTAGCTCCGAAACTTGTTCTGAATTTTGAGGGAAGGATTTACCAGAAAGGCAGTTCTGATATGCTTGATACGCTTCTTCCATCGCAGTGTATTTTTCTTCCCACTTATTTGGATCAAGATTTGACTGATATTCGTTGAATGCTCTATAGTATTCCTCCTCTTCTTTACTGCAAGCCCCTCCAGAGTCTGAGGATTCTGTGCTTGGAGTGCTAGATGATGTTGATGATACCGGAGCATTTGAAACACATTCCATATACTTTTTGTATGCAGAACTCAGTGCATTTTGCGTCTCAATATTTTTATTTACCTGATACTCCTCTAAGGCTTTTTCATACTCAGCCTTCTCCTCCTCGCAAAATGCAGAAACGGGGAGTATAAGAGAGGAAAGCATCAATAAAAGAGCAGGTAAAATTAGAATCATCTTTCTCATGAATATACCTCCCAAGAATTCTTGAATTCTTCAGCGGTAATCTCATTATTCATGTACTGGTAGATGGATGCATAGCTAATGTAAACTGAGAATACCTCTTTTCCATCTAGATAGTTTCTAATTGCAAGTGCATCAAAATTTTCTGTTTCGTACAAGTATCCGATTATCAGCCCATAATCCAATGCAAACTGATTGTCTCCACCTTTAAATTCCGGTTCATAGTAAACCGCAAGTATTCTCGGCTCCTCCTCTTCTACCGCCATGTAGATAACATTCACACCAAGCTCTCTCAACTCGTTAACTCTGTGCTCGAAGCTTGAACTTTCACTGCTTGCAATCCCATCATAAGCAAACATCTCATATCCAGTAAAAATAAGGAATACCCCGAGTTTTATTAATATGAGCAGGGCGATAACACCAATGACATACTTCAATATTTTCATGAGGTGATAAATGGTAAAAAATAGTTAAAATTTTCGATTTTTGATTTTTTTGTTAACTCACATAAAACTCTAAAAGATAGAATTAAACCACTAAGGAGGTTAAAACGAGTGTACAGCTAAAATTTTTAGATGGTTTGTGAAAAAAGGTTGAAGCTTAGTTATAGAAACAATTCTAACAATGCATAAGTTTATGGTACTAAAATTACTACCTGCATTTAAGAATCTCAAATGCTCGGGCGTCTGTTAACTTATTGCTGATATAACTTCTGGGGGTATGTGAAGTTTGCCCGAGAGGGCGAATTTGAGCGAGCATCAGCGAACCACATATTCGCCTGTTAAGTACCCCAACAGGGGCAGGGTGCGAGGTTGCGAGAGTTGCCCGAATCCCATCATCTTTTCCTTCCAACCACATAGCCATATCCAATGTAGTCACTATATTCTTTGAAGATTTCTCTGT
Source organism: Archaeoglobus sp. UBA234 (assembly GCA_002494625.1). Lineage (GTDB taxonomy): Archaea > Halobacteriota > Archaeoglobi > Archaeoglobales > Archaeoglobaceae > Archaeoglobus_A. The sequence continues at coordinate 46,123 of DACH01000002.1, read as the reverse complement.
ATTCGCTCATTGCTTTGCGTAGGTCAGAGCGTAGCAAAAGCTTGCAACCCATTTTTATCATACCTTTAAGACCAAGTTCTTTCTTCATTGCTTCTTCCATATCGGGTATCGTCTCAGAGAAATCTACGGTTTTAACATCAACCATCCCTATCCTTTCAAAGAATTCTTTCCATTCTTCGAGAGTCATCGTTCTAAAGCCTTCCCAAACATCATAAACTTTGTCTACTAATTCATCTGGTGGTGTTTTCTGCCAGATCATTTCTAAGTCACCGATGTATCCACCGGGCTTTGTTACTCGAAGAAATTCTGAAAAAGCTTTCTTTTTATCCAGAAGTACCGTTGTACATTCTGCCAAGACAATATCAAAACTTTCATCTTCAAATGGCAAATTGTGTGCATCTGCTCTTCTAAAACTAACTCTGTCATCTAATCCCTTTTTCTTTGCCAGTTTTCTTGCATATTCAATCATTCTTTCTGATAAATCTACCCCCACAACTTCACACTCATATTTTTGAGCTAGATAGCAAGCTGTTAAACCCTTTCCAGAGCCTATGTCCAAAACCTTCTTGCCACTTCCTATTTTACACATCCTTGCCATTTCATCAGTTTTTTCTATGCCGCCAGGATGAAGAATTTCTAAACCACAAGAATACATCATTTCATCAATATCAGCCATTTTTCCCATATTGTTCACCTCTAAGATTTCTTATTCCTGCAAAATATACCGAGATAATCATTACGGGGCTTACACCGAGATAAATCCAATTAAAGGGATAGGCAAGTATATTTATTCCAGCACCAAGAACGACAAATATTCCATCTAAAAGCATACTTAGCCCCCAAAAAATGAATGCAGTCTTCAATGCGAATTTATTAGTTATTTTTCGTAGTGTTTTTCTGAAATAGAGATTTGCCGGGATATAATAACTCGGAACAGCAGATACATAAATAATTGAGGTTGTTAGGTAGAGTGGAAGGTTCCCGATAAGAGTCTCATAATCTGTAGAGAACGGAATTCCATAGAAAAACAAAACCAGAAGTATGATGGGGGTTGCGATTAACCAAATTAATACATAGCTGATCAAGAAATATTTGATTAGAATATATTTGTCGCTCATTCTGTTCACCTTTTTCTGATTCATTTGAATTATGTTCCCTATTATTTTTCTCTTGCAAACGAAGAGCATGCAGATGAAGGGCAATTTTATTTAGCGAGCATTTCACGAACTTTTTATTTGCACAACCTTCTAAATATGAGTTAATAGCGAAATCTTATATAAAATTTAGCATAATAATTTGATAAGGGAAGCTACCCATTATCAAACAAAGTTAACAAGGTTTGTTTCAAACAAAGCGGAGACACAAACTCAATAATTTTTTTATTTCTCATCTCACCAACCGTAAGTTAGCAGAACCAGTGATCAAAATGTTAGGCGAAGTTATTTATAAAGAACATTAGTACTAAACATTATGGGGAAAAATAAAGAAAAATCAGACATTATTGCAGAAGTTGTAAAGTTAAAAGATTTAGTAAATTACCAAGAAGGCTCTGTGGTAAGCAGAACAATAATTAACAAAAAGACAGGCACGGTAACTCTATTTGCCTTCGATAAAGGGCAAGGATTGAGTGAACATACAGCACCATTTGATGCTTTAGTTTACCTTCTTGATGGCGAAGCAGAGATCGTTATTTCCGGCAAATCCTACCGTTTGAAGGAAGGAGAAATGATAATAATGCCAGCCAATCAACCACACGCCTTAAAAGCTGTTGAGAAATTTAAGATGATCTTAACGATGGTACGAGATTGAATAATAGTAATAACTTCATCTAATAGTGAGTATGCGGTTCACCAATGGAGTATGGAGAGCAATAGTTGCTGGTTAGGAATTTTATAATATTCATAAAATGTTCATTATACATTATTTGCATTACCTATTCCAAAAATGGAAAAATAACATGGAATCTAAATATATTCCTCGAGGTTTGTTATCTTTTTTCCACAGTAGTCACATTTAGCGGTAACCTTCTTCCCCACAACGAAGATTTTGAATCTTGAATTTATTGGCTCTTTGCTGTTTGAGATACAGTTCTGGTTGGGACATGAAATGATCTTCTCCACAACCTCGGGCAGCTCCACAGCAAACTTTCTCGTTATTTCAAAATCCTCAACAAGGTTTATTGTCGCCTCAGGAGCGATTAGAGAAATTCTATTAAGTTCTTCATCGCTTATAAACTTCCCCTCTACTTTTACTATATCCTTTTTACCCATTTTGCTGCTTGGAACATTCATTGCCATCGAAACAGCCTCTTTTGACCCGGGAGAAATTCCAAGGATTTTGAGAACGAGAAGAGCCATTCCTGGAGGTATGTGGTCAATTACAGTACCACTTCTGATTTTACTGATTACAAGATGTTTTCTGTCCTGTTTGAAGCAATCCTTATCCTTCATAATACCACCTCACTTAAGAAGTTCAAAGAGTATTGCCATCCTTATTGGGACGCCATAGAAAGCCTGTTCAAAATATCTGGCAAATCTGAGCCTGTCAACATCTGTGCCAATCTCATTCACTCTCGGAAGTGGATGCATGATTATTAAGGATTCTCTGGCTCTTTCAAGGGTTTTTGAGGTTATGATGTAGCTTCCAGACACCTTTCTGTACTCTTCCTCGTCGGGAAATCTCTCCTTCTGTATTCTTGTCACATAGAGAACATCTATCTCCTCAATTATGTCTTCAAGTTCTGCCTCCTGAATATCTCCACTGAGGTCGTCGATAAAGTCATCTGGAAGTCTCAGCATTGGAGGACTTACAAGGTATATTTTTGTTCTGAAAAGAGTTAAAGCCCTGATCAGTGAATGAACAGTTCTGGAATATTTAAGATCTCCCATGAGAGCTATTCTGCATCCGTCAAGTCTGGATTCCTTCTGAATCGTGTAGAGGTCGAGCAGAGTTTGAGTCGGGTGCTGTCCTGCTCCATCACCGGCGTTGATTATTGGAACCTTTGAGTTCTCAGATGCAAATTTTGCTGCCCCCTCTAATGGATGTCTGAGCACAATCACATCGACATAGTTTGAGACAACCCTGATTGTATCTGCAAGACTCTCTCCCTTAGCAACACTGCTGATTTCCGTGTCGGTCATGTTTATTACACATCCTCCAAGTCTTTTCATTGCAGCCTCAAAGGACATCCTCGTTCTTGTTGAGGGCTCAAAGAACAGATTTGCAAGAATCCTCCCTTCCAGCACTTTGCTGACTTTTTTACCCTTTGCTACATCCTCGAATTCTGCTGCTCTGTCGAGAATATAAAGTATATCATCTTTGGATAATTCATCAATTGAAATGAGATGTTTGAATTTCCTGTCATTTTTAGAAGCAGACATCAGTTATTTTTGAGAATTCGAAGATATAAATTTTGCCAATTGAGGGTGTATCGATTTAAAAACATCTGTTTGCTGTTTTAATTGAAAGAGTGTTAGCCAGGAGAGAATAGTTACCATCATAACTGCTGTCGGGTTGAGAAAGTTCAGAATATATTGAACTGACACTCAACGAAAATGAAGTAGAAACCATAAAATACTCTTGTGTTATATCTAAAACCGATAACGAAAGGTGATATCTTGCTTGATCGAAAGTTATTCCTCGGCTTTATAAGGATACACATTCTTTATCATGCCTCAAAAGGGGAAATATATGGTGTTTGGATGATGAAAGAGCTTGAAAGGCACGGTTATTCTTTAAGTCCTGGAACTCTTTATCCGGTACTTCATGAAATGGAGCGGGATGGATTGCTGCAGTCGAGGAAGGTTGTTGTGGGTGGTAAGGTGAGAAGGGTTTATAAAATCACAATGGAGGGTTTGAAAGCTTTAGAGATGGCGAAGGAGAAGGTAAAGGAGCTTTTTGGAGAGGTAATGGATTGATATGGTTGATTTATAAGTTTCTTGGTAGTTTTAATTCTCAAAAGCTTTAACTTGAACATCGAAAATCCGGGCAATATCTGGCCTCTGAAGACCTGAAATATCTATTTTTGTCGAAAAGAACCAAAAGAGTTATAGAGTTTTAATTAATCTTTCTTTATATGAGAGTTTACAGATGCAGATTGTGTGGAGACCCATATATAGGAAACGCTCCACCAACTCACTGTCCGTTTTGTGGGGCTCCAATAGAATTTATGGTTCCTGCTGAGGAGTGGGTTGATGAAAACAGGGGAGTGGAATTGAGTGAGAGATCGAGAAAGAATCTCGAAGAGGCTCTTGAACTAGAGCTTACCAATGCGGGATTTTACAGAGCAGCCATGGAGAAATCAAAGAATGATTACTTCAAAGGGATGTTCAAAGCCCTCAGCAAGGTTGAATCGGAGCATGCCAGTATCATATGCAAACTGCTGGGAATAAATAAGCCAGAAATACCTGTAATAGAGGCAAGTGATAATGATCTGGAGAATGTTAAAGAATCTTTTGAGAGAGAATCGAGAGCAATAAAATTCTACACAAAATCAGCTCAGGAAGCTGTTGAAGAAAGGGTGAAAGAGGTTTTCACAGCCTTGGTGAACATTGAAAGTACGCATCTCCTGCTTGACGAAGAAACTGGAAAAATGTTCAGATGAATGATTTTTTTTGTTCTCTAATTTCTGATTTTTATTTTTTTGAGTAGTTTGATTATAGCAGTTAAACCGCTGGATCATGGTAGTCAGATTATTGGAGTATTTAACTGAATAAACCAGCATTTTGATTATCGATTTATTTTTTGCCTGCCTGTCAGGGATAATGGATACCACAACCTTTAAAAGACAATGGATATCAGTTGTTAAACAACTCCAGGTTTTGACAGCATAACTAGGGGGGCCGTAGGGTAGCCTGGATATCCTCCCAGCTTGGGGTGCCTTGGGTAAAGCCCAGAATGCTGGAGACCCGAGTTCAAATCTCGGCGGCCCCATTTTAATTCTACATGTAGTACACTTTCACAGTACTCTTAAAATTTAATTTATCAAAGCCGATTCCGGCTGTATGAACTCACCTTCCATTAACTTTTATGCAAGCTGGGTTTTCAAATGTCCGAGGTGGGTTTATTTTAAACTTAAATATCCGGAAAGAGAGATCGTAAATCCTGAAATCAAGAGATTGGGAGATATGGGTGAAAAAATCGCAAGAGAGATGTTAAAAAAAGAATACCAGGTTTTTCCAGGAAAAAAGAGATCACTTTATTTTGATGGTTTTAAAATTACAGGGAAACCAGACTTCAAAGTTCTATTAAACGAATGTTTTGAGATAGTTGAGGTAAAAAAGGTCAGGAAGATAAGGAAATTTCCAAGAAAACAGTGGATAGCTCAGCTCAATCTTTATTTAAAAATGGAAGATATTGAAAGTGGTTTTATACTTGAGATATCTGATGAAAAAGTCAGAAAAGGTATCTGGAGATTCAGTGAGGATCTGTACAGGAGAAGCATTGAGTACTACAGAACGATATATGCCGACCTGAGAGATGGAATTATTCCCCGTCCCGACAGGAGAGAATGCTTTTTTTGCTCTTTCAGGGTTTTCTGTTCAGGAATTCAGCTTCGTAGATAAATTTTTCAGGGCATAGGCTTAATATCTCGATTCCGGTCTGAAATCTCTCAAGCTGTAAATCGTTTTTATAGACTTTATTCCTCTGGTATCCAGAACTCTCTCTCTGATTCCTTCGATGATATCTCTGTCAATTGCATGAACCATGAAGTAGAGTGGATACGCCCACTTTCCAAATGTCTCCCTCTCAACAAGATGGGTTATTTCCGGGAATCTTTTAATAAGTCTCAACGCAACAGATTTCGGGTTCTCAGTTTCGACCATGTTCATTCCGTTCTCTCTGAAACCTATTTTTCTCTCCTTTAACACAGCATAAAACCCTCTGAGTACTCTTTTCTCAATCAGTTCCTCTATTAGCGATATAATCTCTCCTTCTTGGTATCCGAATTTTCTGCATATCTCTTTGTAAGGTCTGTTTTTTACGGGGAATCTTCTCTCAAGCTCTTTAAGGAGCTCAATTTCGATTCCAAGTTCTTCAGCTGAAGGAATCTTTTCCGGTTCAAGTTCCGTATTGCTGTATGAAACTCCCTTTTTGATGTCGTATTTAACATCCATTTTGTAGACTCTTTTTGAGGGGAGAAAAACAAAATCTGTAACCCCTGCTTTTTCCATAATTTCCTTGGCAATTTTTTCAAGAGCCTCAGGACTTTCTGCCTTAATTGTAAACCAGATGTTGTACTCATCATTTCTCATGTAGTTGTGTTTCGGGTTGTAGGAGTTTATGATCTCTGCAACCCTCTCAATTCTGTCTTTCTGAACTTTTGCACCGATTAGGGCAGCATAGCCTATTGCTTTAAAAGCTTTGTAGTTGAGTTGAGCACCAATTCTTTTTATGACGCCTGAATCAAGCATCTCTGCTGTTTTTTTAAGAACAAAATCAACATTGAATCCACAGAAATCAGCTATATCGATGTATGGTTCTTCGCTAAGTGGAAAGTTGTATTGAAGAGCCATTAAAAGAGATATCTCATCATCGGTAAACATAACATCACCCGAAACTGAGATTATTCTCAACTCTGAATTCTCTTTTTCCTTCAGCATATTCTTTTACAAGTTTTCTTGCAAGCTTCTTTGCCTCTTCAACCCTCCCCTCACTCACAAGCTTTCTGAAATCTTCATCTGAAAAAATCTCAAAGTAGAGACGCATTCTGAGGTTAATTGGAATACCTTCTTCTTTCATATGCTTTTTGAGATACTCCATCGATTTCAAAAGATATATTGTTTCATCACTTTCTTTGAGCGTTTCAAGAAAGGAATCTCTCACAATTCTGGCGACCACTCCGCTTTTACCCTCGGTTGTAACTGAAAACCTTATTCCTTCATATTCTCCCTCAAAAGGAACTACTATTTCAGTTTCAGCAGCATTATTAGCAAGGTTCAGAAAGCATTTCTTATTTCTTGCAATATCTTTGACTATCTCGTTTACATTTAAATCTCCAACAGCGACCGTTACAATGTTTGCCCACTCGAGAAGGGGTTCAAGGACAGAGATATCATAGGCGTCACCTTTTATAAGCTGAAGTTTACCCTCACCCTCAAGCTCTTTCAACTCAGGACTGAACTCCATGCTGAGAACCCTGACATTGGCTCCAGCCTGAAGGAATTTTCTGGCTCTGGAGGTTCCTACCCCCCCTCCACCAATTATGAGGACATTTTTGTTTGACATTTCTATGTACAGGGGAATTCTCATTAAAGCTTGAAAGTAGCGGGAATTTAAAAATGTAGTGGTCTCTCGCTGAAAATTTGCATTGAAAAGGAATTTTAATTATATATCCTCATTATCATGTAAAAAAGCGAAATGATTTAACTTTTTTCACATTCTACTAATTATATGGAAAAATATTTTATGACTGGATTGATCATATTTGTTCTCCTTGTAGGGCTCACGATCCTCAAAGATGAAATCCTCCATCAGTCCTCTAACCTTCAGAATGATTTCATCGGGATAGGTTATCTAGAAGATAATCAAAAAATCACCGAAAGTGAAAAAAAGACCGGATCAAGCTTTGAGACAGGAAAAGTGTGTGATAGTTGCACTCCGACAGAGTTGAAAGGTGATAAGTTTACCCTTGAAATAATAAAGATCGAGCAGGATAGCCTTCTTTCGAGAATTATAACAGCAAGGATTCTGGTAAATGAAAACTTAAATAATGTTAAAGCAACCCTTGAGCTTTTTGCCGGTGATGAAAGGATTATTATCAATGGTGGAGACTATGTGGAAGTTTATCTGGGAAATCTCAAAAGAAATGAGGCTGTTGAAAGAGAGGTGCGAATCAGTGTCGATCTTTTTGGAGCCATGAAAATAAGAGAGTCAGAGTATGTTAATCTGGTTTTCACGCTGCATTATGATGGAGGAGAGGAAAGTGTTGCTTACAAATTGAAAATGGCTTAAATCATCCAAGCCATGTTATATTGCTTCATTTCAGAAGATAAAAAGCCTTCTTCCTATCTTTATGAGATCTGATATGGTTGCCCTGTATTCCAGCAATTTTTTTAGCTGTTTCTGGAATATTCTGGCTGTAAAATATGCATCACTCAACGCATTGTGCCGGGATGATGGCTCTATTCCATATGTTTTAAGTATCGCATCGAAGTCAAGTCTGTATGAAATCGCAATTCCCTTCTTTCTGATTATCCAAGCTTCAATCTCCGAAATATCAGCATACCTTTCAAGAGATAACTTAATCTTTAATTTTTTCCTGAAAAATCTTTTCAGGAACTCAATATCGAAAGCCGTTGCATATCCAACAATGATTTTTCCATTCAGCATTTCGTGGATTTTTCTTCCGATCTTCTCAAAGGACGGAGCATTGTTGACATCTCCGGGACAGATTCCGTGATATTCTATTGATCTGTGATTGAATTTTTCAGGTTTGATGAGGGAGTAAAAGGAATCTCCTATACGGATTCTCCACCCTGTCATTGGAACAATTGCTATGGACAGAATCTCATCTTTTTTTGGACTCAAACCTGTAGTTTCCAGGTCTATTATCCTGAACTCTGCTTTTTCAAATTCTTTTTCGAACTCTAATCCAGATATTCTGCCATCCATGCCTGCATCTCCCTGATAACTTCTGATGTTTTTTTAACCAGAATCTTCTCTATCCTTCCCTGTCCTCCTTTTAGCTTTCCCTTCAACTCAATATTTTTCAGAGCCATATATGCCTCCTTCAAACTGTCAGAGAGTTCCTTATCGATCACTCCCTTATCAGAAAGGATTTTTATTCTATCCCAGGTGGGTCTGGAGGTTATGTCACCATGGAGGAGTGATACTGCCTTAATACCCTCAGCGATTATTTTAGACATATTCTCATGATCCACCTTGTTAAGTCTTGCAAGTTTCCTGATCATAGAAACTGCCAGCTCATCATTTATTGAACTCGCGAAGACTTTCCTGAAGTTGATATAAAAACTTCCGTTCCCATAGAGGTATCTGGAATCGATAAGGTTCAGAAACATCTCAGAATTCAGGTTCTTCAGATATTCACCGATCTCATTCACAGGGCAGCATTCAATACTTTCAACCTCAATGTTCGAAACTGTGTTAATGATCGAGCTTTCGACTTCCCTGCAGTAGTGTCTGTCACCAACTATGAGCAGACCGATTCTGAGCGGGAAGATAAGCTCTCTTCTCCCATAATCACCAAAGGGTGCTATAACGAGGTTGTTCTCTTTTCCTAGGCTGGATAACAAAATTTTTCTTATAAGGATGTCAGTCTGGGTTGATATAACCGTTGAAATCGATGAGTAATCAAATCCGGAGGTAAACATATTTAAGATTAATCGGTTTATCTCTGTGGAAGCATTTCTTATCTCATCAGGAGTTTTGGATTTGATTATATCTTTCGAAACAGAAAGGAGTGAGCTGTGAGCTTCAAGCCTTGAGAGAATGTCTTTGATGGACACTACACCCGTGAGTTTCCCATCTTCTACTACAGCGAGATGATTTATATCATTTGTGATGAATTTTATGTAGGCGTCCATGATTGAACCCTCTGAATCGATAGCCACAACGGGTGAGGACATGATACTTTCAACAGAATTTTCTAAGGGTATATTCTCATCAAAAACCCGGACAATATCTGTGTGAGTAACAATTCCAACAGGAAACATTCCTGAGTCAACCACAACTACACTGCCGACTTTATGGGTATTCATGAGCCTTACAGTCTCTTTTATCGATTGCCCCTTAAAACAAAAAATAGGACTCTTTTTAATAAGGGAGTTTACCGGATCGGCATATATATCCTCGATTCTTTCAGTATCAAGCAATCTGAGAAGTGATAGAAATTTTCTTGAGAGAAATCTTTTCAGAAATTCTCCAAAATTCCTGTTCCTTTCCATTATTTTATTTACTACCTCTGAGTCAATCTCAAACAGAACTGAATCCTCCATTGCTCTCGCTGTGAATTCGGTTTCATGACCAAGAATCGATGATTTTATTTCGATCATTTCATCGCGTCCGGCGATCTCTACCAAATCTTTACCGTTGAACAATCCTATTTTACCCTCTCGTATAAAGTAGATTCTTTTGAGGATTTTTCCTGATTTAAAAACCGTTTTTCCGGCTCTGTAGAATACAACTTCCATTCTTCTGGTAAATTCCGCAAGCTCTTCGTTCGAAAGAAAGGAGAAAGGTTTTATTCTCGAAAGGTACTCTGCCGGAGGAAGCATATCAATCATCTCGTCTAAGTAAAATTCTTTTCTGTGTAGTCCTGAAAGAGTTTTACCGTCTTCAGGGCATCTTCAAGCATCTTTCTCTCAATTGCAGAAAGAGTTGATAGCTCCAGTTCCTCTTCAAACCTTGCCTGAAGCATGATTTTGAGTTTCATTATTATGTTGTAGGCGTAGAGGAGATCATGGGACATCTCGCTCGAAATTATTCCTCTCTCTCCAAGTGTCTTTATCCTTTCAGGAGTTGAAAGTGATAGAACACCATTTGTGATTGCCAGCGCTCTTATTGGATATTCCAGTGGAGCGACAGCTCTCGATTTAAAGTCAAAGGATTTTGAAATTCCCAGAAGAGATAATGGAGGTTTGTAAATCAGTGACTGACTCACGAAAAATCTGTTTCTCCTCATTTTGTCAATGAGTCTTCGTTTAATCCTCTCAAGAATTGCTGAATTACCCAAAAGTGGCCTTGAATCTGCAATAATGGATATATTGACAGCATACTTCTCTGCGTCCCCACACCATCTGTCTATATGCTCTATCAGTTCATCAGTTCTGAAACAGAGATTGCGGGATGTATATCCATGAGGACAGGGAGGAAATCCGACCTCATCCATGCAGTCCTCAATTTCCTCTATGAATGATCTGACATCAATTTCATCAATCAGGCTATCAAACTCATCTTTTTCCTTCTCCTCTTGGTAAATTGCTATTGTGTCTCTATCTGTGAGGATAAACTGCTCTCTTCTCCCCCAACTTCCGGTTGCAGCATAAACGAGATTTTCTGGGACTTCCCCAGTTATTTCCACCAGCGATCTGAGGGCTGTGTCTACAACATAGCTGATTGTTTCGAAAAAAAATCCAGTTCTTCCTTCTTCAGGTTTTTCAGCGAATTTCAAAGCATATCTGATGATTTCATCCTTGAATTCGTCAAGAATCTCTTTTATCTCTCCTATTTTTTTGGCTTTTCTGAGTCTTATAGCATAATACACATAAAAAGGACTCAGCCTGTATGCGATATCACCTATGGTTACAACGCCTTTTGGTTTTCCTGCTTCCATCACAACTGTATGTTTTATTCTGTGTTCAAGCATTTTCGAAAGAGCTTCATGGATACTTTCATTAACATCAACTGTTATCAGACTGGGCTGTCTTTTGAATTTCTGTCTGAGAACATCGTCAAGGCTCCTCTCCATGTCATACCCATCTGCAATCAATCTCCGGAGATCTGAGTCGGTTATTATACCAAGAGGAATTTCATTTTTAATAACAACAATAGAGGAAACATTTTCTCGATGCATTAGCTTAGCAGCTTCTTTTACTGTAGCTTCAGGGGTTATCCAGACAAGATTACGCTTGATAAACCTGTGTAATGTGTTCTTCCGATCGCTGAACTCATCATAATTCATAGTATTCGTTGGTTTTAATTTTTTAATACTTTCCATAGTACATTGTTATAAAAATATAAAAAAATTATTTATTCTGGAATCTTGAGCTTTTCAACGAACTCAATCGTTTCTGGAGGATTCGCTTTTTCTGCTTTTGTTGCCAGTGAAACTATTGTCGCCACCATCAGGTTGACAAAGAATGCAACAACACCCCATGCGAGCGTACCTATCTTATGTCCGGAGAAGACTATAGGTGATATACCAAAGAGACCGACACCGATGACATAGGGCAGTGCAATTCCCATACCTGCAATCATTCCTGCGACTATTCCGTATCTGTTGAGTCCTTTCCAGAATATTCCCAGTATAATTATTGGTGTGAAGGAAGCTGTTGCAAAAACAAATGCCCATCCAACCAGCAGTGCAACATACCTAGAGAATGTGGGGTCCATCAGTGCTCTTGCTCCTGCAAATCCTGAAACTAATGCAAGGATGATGAGCATTGTTCTGCCAACCCAGATCTCTCTCCTCTCGGTAACATTGGGGTTTATGAACCTCTTGTAGATGTCCCTTGTAGCTCCGACCGTCATAACCATGAGCAATCCATTTGCTGTACTGAGAGCAGCAGCAAGACCTCCAACAGCCACTATCATTGCAATGAACCACGGTAAGCCAAACATATCTGGCATTCCAACGACAACTATGTCTTTGTGGAAAGACATCTCTGCAGGCTGGAGTATTCCATCACCATTCAGATCGGTGATTTTAACGAGTCCTGTAGGCAACCATTTCTGGATCCAGGATAACTGCTTGACCTGATCGATTGGCATTCCCCAGGCTGAGGAGAAAGCAGATCTTGCCAGAATTGCATACACAGGAGCGGTCAGATACAGCAGAGCTATGAATGTTAGACCCCATCCCACTCCGTATCTTGCAGTTTTAACATCTCTGACCAAGTAGAACTGCGAGAGGACATGGGGGAGTCCAACCGTACCCAGCATCAGACATAATGCCGACAGGATCCAGTTGATTTCTCCGGTACCTCCTCCAAATGTTTTTGTAAATGGCTCTGTGAATGCTTTCAAACCAAATGATACCTCTCTGCTCTCAAGCTGGGTGAGTAATTCTCCATATCCAAAGTGTGGCCATGGCTTGAATATTCCTGCGACATAAGCGGCTGTTAAAAATGCGATCCAGTAGGCGGTAATAAGAATCCAGTACTGGGTAACCTGAACCCAGACAACCGATCTCCAGCCTCCAGTTCCTGCAAAGAGTATAACAATAGCTGAACCAAGAAAAGCTCCAAGAACAGCAGGAAGTCCAAGAAATCTGCCTATTATAACCCCGGTTGCAACTAACTGGGCGACAAGGTATGTAAACGACACTATAAAGAGCATGAGGACAGCTATAACTCTTGCAACTGACCAGTTAGCAGCCCTTGTTTCTATGAATTCGGGGACTGTATATGTGGCAGATCTCCTTATAAACGGAGCAATCATGAACGCAGCTATGCAGTATCCAAGTGTCCAGCCTGTTATATAGGGCATGCTGTCATATCCGAGCACCGCTATAGCTCCTGCCATGCTCACGAAAGATGCTCCACTCATCCAGTTTGATGCTATTGAAGAACCGATTGGAATGGACCCTATACTTCTCCCGGCAACATAGAAATCCTTTGTAACCTGCGTCCTCATCAGTACGGCAACAATAACATACAGAAACAGAGAGCCGAAAACCCCAACTGCCGAGGCAACGAAAACATTTCCAGTGGCTGCTATTCCTGCAACAACTACAATATACAGTGCGATGAAAAATATTACCGCATTTTTTCCTTCCAGAAATCCCATATCTGTCACCCCATAACCCGCTCAGTATTTACCCAGAATCTCCCTGTCAGTCCTTTCCATAACATAGGCGTACAGAAAGATCAGGGATATTCCCAGCACGATAGAAACAAAAGCAGCCATGAACCAGTGCAGCGGAATTCCACCCATTATTTCGATGTGTTTGAGTGAGTTTGCTGGAAGCTGGAGAAAAATTGCCGGAACAGTCCAGGCAATCATCCATATCACTGTAATCTTTTTCAGTCGGTTCCAGTATTTCTTATATACTTCCAAACTCTCTTTTTCAACCACCATTTTCCCACCTAATCCAATTTTTAGTTCAAAAAATTACAAACATAATATTTTATCATTATAATTCTCGTGAAAATAAAAAATGGTTCAGCCATAGCAAATCTCTCCCGTCTCTGCAGCTTTTTTGACCACCTCAACTGCCTCGGGATTTGCAAGTGTGGAGATATCTCCAGGATCTTTACCAAGCATAACAGCCCTGCAGACCCTTCTCATTATCTTACCACTTCTCGTTTTTGGCAGATCAGATACGAAGTAGATCTCGTCTGGACGGGCAATCTTTCCGATCTCCTTAGCAACATGCTCTGTTAACTCTTTCTTCAGTTTTTCATCCGGTTTTACATGACTCTTTACAACAACGAACGCAACTATAGCCTCACCCTTGACCTCATGCGGTTTTCCAACAACTGCCGCCTCGCTTACCATTGGGTGGCTGACTAATGCAGATTCAACCTCTGAGTTTCCAATTCTGTGCCCTGAAACATTCAGGACATCATCAAGTCTTCCCTGAATCCAGAAATAGCCGTCTTCATCGATTCTGGCAGCATCACCTGTGAAGTAAATGTCTTTGTATGTGCTCCAGTAGGTGCTGATGTATCTCTCTTCAGCTCTCCACAGTCCTCGAAGCATTGCGGGCCAGGGTTTTGTAATAACAAGAAAACCTCCAGCATTCTTTTTGTAGAGGGAGTTTCCTTCTGAATCAAAAACATCAGCTTCTATACCCGGGAATGGTTTTGTGGCAGAACCGGGCTTGAGTGGTGTGATTGGGAGCGGTGAAATGAGCTGCATACCTGTCTCCGTCTGCCACCATGTGTCCATGATCTGGCACTTTTCATTTCCTATGTATTTATAGTACCACAGCCATGCTTCGGGATTAATTGGTTCGCCAACAGTTCCAAGCAATCTGAGGCTACTTAAATCATGTTTCTGTGGGTAGTCTTCTCCAAGCCTCATGAACATTCTGATTGCCGTTGGGGCAGTGTAGAAAACTGTAACCCCGTATTTCTCTATTATATCCCACCACCTGTCAGGAGCAGGGTAGGTTGGAGCCCCCTCATACATGATCGATGTGGCTCCGAGAATGAGTGGGCCATAGACAATATAGCTGTGCCCTGTTATCCATCCTATGTCTGCTGAGCACCACCAGATATCGTCCTCCTTCAGATCGAATATCATTTTGAGAGTTGAAGCAACTCCAACAGCATACCCCCCATGTGCATGTATAACACCCTTTGGCTTTCCTGTCGTTCCTGATGTGTAGAGTATGAAGAGTATATCATTCGCATCCAGCTGCTCGGTCTCACAGCTGTGAGGTATGCCTTTCAGAACCTCATGCCACCAGTAGTCTCGTCCATCTTCCATATTTGTTGAAACACCACATCTTTCATAGACTATAACCTTCTCAACACTTGGAGCACTCCCAAGAATGCTGTCTGCTCTGTTTTTTAGCTCTATAGTTTTTCCTGCTCTGTAAAATCCATCTGCAGTAATCAGGATCTTTGCTTCGGCATCGAGGATTCTGTCGAGCAGTGCCTTCTCACTGAATCCCGAGAAAACAACTGAGTGGATAGCACCTATCTTTGCACAGGCAAGCATTGCTATGGGAAGTTCGGGAATCATAGGTAGCCAGATAGTAACTCTATCTCCTTTTTTGACCCCCATTTCTTTGAGAACATTTGCAAATCTGTTAACTTCTCTGCTAAGTTCACCATAGGTTAGTTTTCTAACATCCCCCGGTTCCCCTTCCCATATATATGCAACCTTATTTTTTCTTAGTTTAGCCTGCTTATCGAGAGCATCATGAGCAATATTGTATTTTCCACCAATAAACCATTTTACAAAGGGGGGTTCCCACTCAAGAACTTTCTTCGGTGGAGAATACCATTCTATGCCAACCTCTTTCACCATCTCGTTCCAGAACCACTCGGTATCTTTTGCTTTTTCCAGAAGCTCCTCATAATTTTCTATTCCATGCTTCTCCATGAACTTTTTCACATTTGAGTTCTTCACAAGCTCTTCTGGAGGATAGAAAGTTCTCCCTTCCTGTAAAAGGCTGGCTATTGTTTCTGTCATGATTTATCACCGAATATTGCAAAATACTTAGAATATAAAAATTTTGTTATTATTATTTATTAAAAATAATCATAATCACTGAAATAGAAGGTCTTTTGGTGTTGGATTGCACTCAAATGTTCTGGTAGATATCACTCCTGTGCCTATGATGTACAATCGATAATAATTTTTTATTACAAATACTGTTTGACTTTCATAGTTATTAATCATTATCAATGGAAAAACTAATATACTCCAAGCAGTATGCTAACAACTGTGACTGAGAGGTTGAGTATTTCAGTTGATAATGTCACTAAGAAAAAGCTTGATGAGATGAAAAGGAAGAAAAACAAAAGCAGCAGCGAGATAGTCAGAGAGTTGATTAATTTTGGCTATGAGCTGATGAAAACTGATGTTGATACTGAAAGTATCCAGATATGGATAGATTACCTTGCAAAGAGGCAACATATGATTCTTGATATCGAGCACTGGAGAGTCATTTTTTCAGAAATAGAAAAAATTGAGGACAACAACTTCTGGAAACATATGGAAGAAATCGGGCTTAGCCATGCATTTCAGTACAAGATGAAGGGACTTGACTCAATTGACAAGATTTTGAGGTATGTTGAAAGAGCAAACTGGTATGAAATAAAGGAAGAGGGGGAGGGCATATACACACTGATTCTTAACGACCTGAAGATAAAGAAGTTTGTTAAGTTATTCCTCGAAAAAGTTTTTGAGGGTCAGAGAATAAATGCAAAGATAAACGAAGGATTTGGGAAACTTATTGTGTGCAAGGGGGAATAGGCTAAAGGAAGTCTTTGGAGGATTGACTCTAAGAATTAGTTCAATTTTTATTTTATTTAAATATTGTAGTATGGTGGCGGATCGGAACATGGGAGACATTTTCCATACAGGCCAGCTCTCTTAACCGATTCAAGAAGGTAGAGTCTGGCAAGTCTTGCAGCATCTCTTATTTTTTCCCCTCTCGTCAGGAAGCAGGTTAGTGCTGTGCTGTAAACACATCCAGTCCCTCTGATCTCAACCGGTGAGAATTCAGCCTCAACTGTGTATGTCTTTTTTCCATCGTAAATTAGGTCTTTTCCGCTTAGTTTTCCTCCTGTAATGATTGTCTGCACTCCGTATCTGCTGTATATTCTCTCTGCAGCCCTCTCTGCAGAGGCAATATCTACTATCTTTATCCCTGAAAGAAGTTCCGCCTCCTCGACATTTGGGGTGATGATGTCTACTGTAGCCGTGATTTTCTCTGTGACCCTCAAATATTCGTTTTCAAAAAACTTCAGTCCTGTTGTGGAACTAAAAACAGGATCCCATACGCTGAAGAAGTCTCCACCCCTCAAAAAAGTGAATGCAGCTTCTGCTGCCTTTGAGGTTAGTAAACCGAGCTTTACCCCCATTACGAGTTCGTCTTCAAATACAGATCTGAACTGGCTCTCAAGTGTAGGGTAGGAAACCTCATCAAACCCGTATCCGCTGCAAGTGTTCTGAAATGTTATTGCTGTTACAACCCCACAGGGGTGGAACCCGAGAGCTCTTATAACTCTAACATCCAAAAGCAATCCGGCACATCCTGAGGGATCCAATCCGGCGATCGATAGAATGGATGGTTTTCTGTAGTCTTCGATTTGTCTGCTCATGAACACACTTTGCATGAGAATTTAATAAATTTCACTGTGTTAGAAATAATTTATAAACAACCCGGATTCAATTCTTTCATGCAGAAAAACCACTTTAGAATTGATGATTCGATAAATGCTATTGAGGGGTTGAAGTGCTGGGGTATTAAGGATGGCAAAAATGGTCTTGGAATTGTCGTCTGCGATGGTAAAGTGGCAGGGGTTTTTACAACAAATAAAATTAAAGCAGCTCCAATCATCTTCACCCAGAAGAACATAAAAAAAGGGATAATCAGGGGACTGGTGGTAAACAGTGGAAATGCAAATGCTTACACTGGAGAGGAAGGGCTGAAAAATACAGAAAAAATGGCGCATTTTCTTGCATCAAAGCTGAATTGTGATAAAACTGAAATCGCAGTTTGTTCAACAGGAATTATAGGAAAACAACTTGACATGGGGTTGATTGAAAAGCAGATAGAGGAGGTTTATGAGAAACTTGAGTCATCACGGGAAGCTGCACTGAACTTTGCAAGATCAATCATGACCACAGATAGCTTCCCCAAAGAGTATGCTGTAAAAGCTGGAGATTGTGTCATAGCAGGAGTTGCAAAAGGTGCAGGGATGATCTCCCCCTCCATGCAGGCGACAATGCTTGCTTTCATATTTACAGATGCATATTTTGAACCTGAAGAGCTCCAGGAGATGATTTCGAGAGTGGCTGACATGAGTTTTAATGTGGCTACGGTTGATGGAGATACATCCACGAATGATACTCTGCTGATAATCTCCACTGGTAAGAAGAGGGTAGAGAGAGGTGTTTTTGAAAGAGCTCTTTTTGAAGTCTGTTTTGAGCTATCTAAAATGATCGTCAGAGATGGAGAAGGAGCTACAAAGGTCTTTGAGATTCATGTTATGGATGCTAAGAGTGATGAGGATGCTTTTAAGGCAGCAAAAACTGTTGCAAACTCATTACTCGTAAAAACTGCAATCTTTGGCAGTGATCCTAACTGGGGAAGAATTATAGCGGCTCTCGGATATTCAGGGGTTGAACTTACCGATAGAATTACCCTATGGTTTGAAAGGGATGATGAAAGAGTTTATCTGCTTAAAGAGGGTGTACAAACAGGACTTGAAAATGAGGCAGCTAGGTTTTTGAGAGATGTGGATGATTTCAGGATATGTGTAAGCCTGCACTGTGGTACCGGAAGGGGTTATGCAATAGGGTGTGATTTAACATACGATTATGTCAAATTGAATGCTGAATACACAACCTGAGGGTGTGATGATGAAAATAGCAGTTATCGGAGCAGGATTGGCCGGTCTGACGGCAGCCAGTATATTAAGTGAGTATGCCGATGTTGTGGTTTATGAGAAAGAGGTTGAGGGAGGACTGGCATCTTCATGGCACACTGAAAAGGGTTACTGGATAGAGAAGTTTTATCACCACTGTTTCAGAGGAGATAAAGAGCTTTTAGAGCAGATAAAAAGATATAAACTTACCAACAAGCTTGTTTGGAAGGTGGCAAGAGTTGGTTTTGCTCATGAGGACAGAATATATCCTCTAAACACACCTCTTGAAATTCTGAAATATCCTTACCTTTCCTTTACTGATAAGATAAAACTGGCTCTTTTCACCTATAAATCGAGGAGAAGGAATTACAAAGAGTTTGATGAAAAGGGTGTTGTAGAGGGCATAAGAGAAGAGATTGGAGAGAGCGTACTTAACGAGTTCTTTATGCCTTTGTTGAGGAGTAAGTTTGGTGAAAATCATGGTGAAGTCAGTTATGCTTGGCTGCTTGCAAGGGTATCTATAAGGAGCAACAGAAAGTACTCAGGAGAGGAACTGGGCTATATGAGGGGTGGTTTTCAACAACTCGTTGAAAAGATGACTGAAGGACTGAATATCCAGTACGAGAGGGCGAGTTTAAAGGTTGGGGGAGGATTGATTGTCAATGGTAGAGATTATGATGCGGTTGTTTTTACATCTCCTCTGTCCGAGCTTGATGGTACGGTTAGAAAAGCTGCAGGAATTGCTGAAATAAAATATCAGAGTTCTGTCTGCGCACTCATAGGGGCAGAAGGGAAAGTTACAGAGGATATTTACTGGACAAATATAAGAGATCGAAGAGTTTTTGGAGCTATGATTGAGCACACAAACTTCATGCCAGTGAAGGATTACGGAGAGGAGCTCATATACTTAGCAAGCTACACAACACCGGATGGGTGGCTCTACAACACTCCAGATGAGGATTTGAAAAAATTATACCTGAAAGACCTGAAAAAGTATGGTTTCAATGAGGGGGATCTGAACTGGATTGAAATTTTCAGAGCGAAATACAGTGGACCAATATTCGAAAAAGGATATCTGAAAAAACTCACTGATTACAGAACACTTCTGAAAAACCTTTACATAGCCGGGATGACCTCTCCACCAAACTACCCTGAAAGAAGCATGAACGGAAGTATAAAAGCAGGGAAAGAGGTAGCTGAGGTTATAAAGAAAGATTTTGGATTTGAGTGAAGTTTTAAAGATTTTTCCGGTTTACTTAGCCGGATTCTTTGATTTTATCCGACTTTTCAATATCTTCAATCTCTTTAACCTTTACGAGCTTTTTCAAGTAGATCAAACTCCAAATCGAGTTCGGTTTTTATACCCATATCGTTAAGCCTGCTGTTAGCCTCAAGAATGTCTTTACAGTTCTCAACAACTTTTGGAAGGGGTGAGGCATGATAAACAGCCCTCGAATCGAGATAGAACACCAACGCATTTAGAATAGAAACCTCGATTTTGTTTCCATCCCAGATTTCGTGAACACCATACTCCCCCATAGCGGAAATGACAGGAACTTTTGATGACTCAGTGTGAGTGTTAAATGCAAGCTCGGATATTTTTTCTGCGATTTCATAGGATATGAGGTTACACCCCAGAACGGCTTTCTTAGAGGCAAGTTCACTTAGATAGCTTTCAATTTCACTTCTACCAAGCTCGCCATCGCTTCCAAATCCTGTTATCGCTATCATCGACTTAAAATCCTTGAGAATCGAGAGCATGATCGAATCGGCAAGCGGGCTGACGAGTCCTTTTTCATTACCCTTGGCAAGAACATCCCCTCCCGCATCAACTCCGATCAAAAGATCTATATCTTCATTTTCAATAAGCGATCTCATGTCCTCTTTCAGTTTAGAGGGCTTTGTAATATCGACTCCAAGAACTTCGCATCCAAGAAATTCGGAAACTATGGATACAATAGGTTGAATCAATCCGTTTTCTGTTTCAATTCTTGTTTCACTGTTTATAAGGCAGAGCGAATCATAAATAACTTTAACATTGAGCATCTCATTAACTGCTCTTGGACCGGGTTTAGGATCTCTCCTGAACCTTTCCCAAACAACACCCCCGTAAATACACTCAATTCCAAGCTCTTCCAGATATGCGCCGATGGGCATGGTGCTTACGATATCTCCTCCACCACCTATTCCGATGAGAAAAGCCTTCTTAACGCCCTTGAGTGATCTGATGAGGTTCATGTCGTGGTTGTGGTAGTCAGGTATAAATTGTTTAGGGTTATGTTGTCTGATTACTGTGTTGAGTTACAGGATACTCACTGTTCTCATTTCGTGATAAACTAAGTTTAAGGTCAATATATTTATGATATATAGGAAATTTCAGCAAACTCCAGACGACTACATCATAAGCGGCTACACCTCCTCAGGCTCTGGAAAAGCTGATGCGTGGCTGATCAAAACAGACAGGGAAGGAAACGAACTGTGAAACAGAACCTTTGGTGAAAAAAAGATGATGATTATGCCTGCTGTGTTGAGGTTTTAAAGGATGGATACATCATAGCGAGCTTCACAAAGCCAAAATAACAGCCAAACATGGTTGATAAAAACTGATAAAATGGCAAAGAATTATGACATGTATTCAGATGACAAATCCGAAGCATGGGTGGTGAAGGTTAAAGAGGCTGAAAAATCGGGATTTGGAGTTGTGGTTGCTGTTGTAAGCTTAGCTACTGCGATCTTTGTTTTGTTTTTGTTAAAAAGAATCAGCAACAGATAGGAGAAATCATAGATTCTGATTCGGGAGTTAAGGAGACATCGAAGACTGGAACTCAAAATCAGAAATCATTTTATTATTAAAACCTATCAAACCAACATGGCTCTGGTTTATGAGGCTGGCGGCAAAAAACCAAAGATTGGCAGGGATGTATTTCTCGCTGACACAGCGACAATCATAGGTGATGTCGAGATAGGAGACTACTCGAGTGTGTGGTACAACGCAGTCATCCGGGGAGACCTTGACAAAATCAAGATAGGAAAGTACACAAACATCCAGGATAATGTTGTTGTTCATGTGGACAGGGGTTTTCCTGTGGAAATAGGCAGTTATGTTACAGTTGGACATTCTGCTGTGATCCATGGGTGTATAATCGAAGACAATGTTATGATCGGACTGAAATCATGTATCTTAAACGGAGCTAAAATCTCCGAAAGAACGATAGTGGGTGCAGGAGCAGTCGTTACTGGAAAGGAGTATCCTCCCAACTCGGTTTTGATGGGAGTTCCTGCAAGGGTTGTTAAGGAGATAACCGATGAGGAGTTTGAGAGAGAAATCAAAAGTAGATGGATGGAATACAGGGAGCTTGCAGAGCTTCATTTAGAAGTAAATAAAATCTATTGAGTAAAATTGATAAATACAGCTGAGTAAAAACATTCAAAGTTTTTAAAATAATAAACCAAGTACTATACTGTCTGTAATACACTTTTCTCGACTTTCATTTTACTCATTTTAATTTTTGAAAGTATAATTCTTGGGATGTCAATTTTTTGAAAATATTTTTTCCAGTTACTCCTGATAGGTCTAAGGAGTTGGATACATAACCCCTGCATTTACAGCTTTATATTCTGAAAATATAACGAATTTGCATAAATCAACCAAAATCTTTAAATAGTATAATGTCGGACAATAGTCATACATTGTCGGACAAGTGGGGTACAGCAGGGTGGCACCTGGGAGTCATAAGGAAGACGGGTGTCTCCCTGCACTTCATGTAGAGGGATTGCAGATGAGAAAGATATCAATTCGTCTGACGGATCAGCACTATGAAATGCTTGAAGCTCTGGTGACGGTGGGAGAATATGCCTCGGTTAGCGAGGCAATTAGAGATGCTATAAGAAAGCTTCTGGCAGAGAAAGTTGAGGTAATTGAAAGAAGTCAGAGGATGAATTCTTTTGTATAGGGGGAGTTTGTATGAAATCGTTTGTTAGTAAAGCGCAGAAGTATTATGAGGAGGAGAGGAGCAGAAGGCAGAGCCAGAACTTTGATATAGAAGATTTTGGACTGCCAAGAATCGTTGTTGTAGGTTGTGGTGGAAGTGGAAACAATACTGTTAACAGGTTGAAGCAGATAGGAGTCGATGGTGTTAACACCATTGCAATAAACACAGACAAACAGCACCTCCTGAACATCAGAGCCGATAAGAAAGTTCTGATTGGCAGAACTCTGACAAAAGGCCTTGGTGCAGGCGGTTATCCTGAAATCGGTAGGAAGGCTGCTGAATTAGCAAGAGGTACGCTTGAAGAGCTGTTATCAGGAGCAGACCTCGTTTTCGTTTGTGCAGGAATGGGTGGAGGAACTGGAACTGGTAGCGTTCCGGTCGTGGCTGAGATTGCAAAGAAACAAGGAGCTATTGTTATCGGAATGGTGCAGACACCCTTCAGGGTTGAGAGGGCAAGGATTTTCAAGGCTGAAGAGGGGCTTGAAGAGCTTAGAAAGAATGCTGACACAGTTGTTGTGCTTGATAACAATAAATTGCTCGAGTATGTCCCAAATCTGCCCATCGAGCAAGCGTTCAGTGTAATGGATCAGCTTGTGGCTGAAACTATAAAGGGAATCTCCGACACAATCACAAAGCCATCTCTCATGAACATAGATTTTGCTGATGTCAGGGCAATTATGGGACAGGGTGGAGTTGCGGTTATGCTTGTCGGAGAGGCAAAATCACAGTCAAAGTCAAAGGATGTTGTTAAAGATTGCCTGAATCATCCATTGCTCGAGGTGGAGTACAGAGGAGCCAAAGGAGCTCTTATCCATATAAGCGGAGGTCCCGATCTCACGATAAAAGAGGCTGAAGAGATTGTACAAAACCTGACATTCGAGATCGACAGCACAGCCAATGTTATCTGGGGTGCGAGAATCTCAAATGAGCTTGAGGGAAGCGTCAGAGTTATGGCAATAATGACAGGAGTTACATCTCCAAACATCATGTCGGGAGAGAGCGAACCTGTCAGGACAATTGAAAGAGTGGAATCAAGGCAGGCTTTTGACGAGAGAATATTCTCGAAACCACCCAGAAAAGCTGAAAGATATGCCAAGAGCTATGCGAAAACTTATACAGCAACTCCAGCAAGGGTTAGAACAAAAGTTAAACCGCTTAAAGCCTCCAAGCTGAGTGTGAGAGGAATTGACTTTCTCTGAATTTTTTGAACAGTAAATTTTTTCCTCTTTTTTGAGAAAGTGAGTTTATGATAGTTGAGCTCTCAGTTGTACCGATAGGTGTAGGGGAGTCTCTGAGCAGTTATGTGGCAAAAGCAGTAAAAGTCATCGAGAAATCTGGATTAGAGTACAGGATTACAGCAATGGGGACGATATTAAAGGTAAACAGCTTTGAAGAGCTAGGAAAGCTTGTGGATGAAATTATTAAATCACTAAGAGATGATTGTCCGAGGGTTTATATTGTCGTGAAGGCTGATGAGCGGTTTAGAGATGTCGAAATAGATTACAAGGTTAAATCAGTGGAAGATAAACTTGGGCGATCACTGTAGTTTATTGTTTAAAAATTTAGATGAACATGACACTTTCCATGGAAAGCACTTCTGCAAGACCACCGATTTCATCGATCCAGTCCGGGAGATCCTTCTCATCGATTCCAAGAAGATTGAGAGATGTTACGCAGGCAGTAATTCTCACATCACCAATTGATTTTGCCATCCTTGCCACATCTTCAAGCCTCTTGATTATTCCCTTTTGTAATCCGTCTTTCAGGATTCTCTCTTTGTTGCCATCTTCTGAGACAATATCTCCTCTCACTATTGTCTCTATTGCCCAGTATGTGAGGAAAACAATTACTGGCTGGTCGAAGGATGCATAAACTGAAGCTATGTTAATCGCATGGTATATCCGATCCCAGTTACCGTTATGAACGATTATGCCTGGCATGCTCATCATTTTGGGGAAAGAAATAAAAAAATCTTACTTCATTTCGGAGCTATCACTGATAAAAATTCTCCATATGTTGCCGTTTTTCTCAACTTCAACGCTATATCCTTGTTTTTTGAGAATCTCAGGGATATCTCTTGCAGAAGGGGGATTGTTGGTTATGACTTCGAGTCTGTTCACATGCTTTAGAGCAAGTTTAGCCATTGTCAGTGGGAAAGGACAGGTTAAATCTCTGCAGTCAAGGATATATTTATCTCCTTTTTTTTCAAGCTTTAACTTCATGATACACCTCCTTTAGAATCAGGGGTATTTTTTCCGGCTTAATATTTCTGTGTAGTATCTTCCCTTTGTAAAACATATCATAAACCTGCTCTCCATTTCTTAATTTTCCCATAAAGCCAAAAGTAGCAAGAGGATGACATGCACATCCATTTAAACATCCACTGATAGCTATGCTTTCGTTGGAATACTTTACGAGCTGGGATAAAAGATCTTTTGAATGAAATCTCGTCTTTCCACAGAAATCAGAAGAACATGCAACAGCTCTGTATGGTATATTGAGGTCAAAACACTCCTTTAACTCTCTTTTAAGTCTTTCAAAATCCTCAACATCTGTGAAGATTATATTCTGCCAGGTTGTGAATCTAACCTCCCCACTTCCATAACTTTTAGAGAGATCTGCCACGAGTCTGAGCTTTTCCGAGTCAAGAATACCTCCAAGAATTGGAAGGGTGAGGTAGTGTTTTCCGTTATCCTGAATCCCTCCCTCATGTTCAACTGCAGTTCCCTCAAGACCAATGGTTTCTACACTATATGAGCTACCGGTTCTCATCTCAAGTTCTTTCATCAGCCACTCTTTACCTCTTTTGTGGAGAAGATACTTAAACCTCGCTTTTGCTTTACTATCTGTTTCAGAACAATCTCTGTGAATATCCACTACCGCTCTAACGAAATCAAAAGCCTCCTTTTCTGGGACAAGAATGTTGAGAGACTCAGCATACCTGATGCCCGGCAATGACCCTCCCATTCCCCCTCCTACGAATGGGATAAAACCAGATCCGTTCCAGAAGAGGGACAGGTCGTTTGCATGGATTTTAACGCAATCCTTCCCACATGATGTAACTGCAATCTTGAATTTATGGGGCAGGACTATATAATCTGGATTTCCAGAAAAATAGCTGTTGATTTTGATTATGAGGTTGAAAAAGCTGGGATATGACTTTCCCATGAGCGGACAGGCCACAATATTTCTCACATCACCATGACAGGTCTCTCTGAATGCCTGACCACATAAATCGGTTGTATAGCCCATTTTGTAAAGTTCTTCAAAAATTTCGATCGCCTCATCTGGGTTGATCCAGTGAAGCTGTATGTTCTGCCGATCTGTAATCTCAGCATATCCTTTCCCGTAATTATCTGAGAGTTCAGCGATTTTTTTGAGGTCTTTCCAGTTAGTCATACCACCCGGTATTTTAATTCTCAGAAAGTGTGAGGAACCTTTTCCGTCATCTTTACCCAGCGAGTATTTTCCCATAAATTTTGAGAGAAACTCTGCATCGACCTCTATCATCAATCAAACTCCCTGTCAAAAAATATAAATTTAACGGTGTTAAATAATGACTTAATTCTCTGCATCACCACTCACTCCATCTTGCAAAAATTCTTTCACGTTTCCTTTTAATCTCTAAGCTTTTTAATCTTAATTGATTAAGATCTTACCGATACCCTCAACCTCTCTTAAAATATGTGCTGAGAACTTTTTTCTGACCTCTTCTGAGTATTTCTGAAAGGGTTGATGGTGCAATGTCGAAGATCTCTGCAAGTTCTTCTAGTTTAATCTTTTTTGGAAAATCAAAAAACCCTTTTTCAAGAGCTATCCTCAGTATTTCCTCCTCTCTATATGTGATTTTTGCTCTTTTATCTCCTTCTGCAGGTTTCCCTTTATAGAGTATCTCAAATTCAACCTCACATTCCTCAAGGTTTCTCATCAGTGAAATGAAAGCATCATCATCACATATAACATTCCATACTATCTCTCCATCACTTATTGTTGCCTTTGTTATAAAACATCCTGAACTAATAATCGAGTGGGCTAAAAGGCATGTGTGTTCTTTCACAAGAACCTTAGCTTCCTCTGAAGAAAGAGATACTCCTTCACAGTAAGATGGAAGATTGCGAATTATCTCTTCTATTTTTCTGGCTTTAATATTCAGCAAACCCTTAATGCTGCTGTTAACCTTAGTTAGCCCCTCTATTTCGGTTATTGACTGATTCAGTATTTCATTTACAGCTCCGAGGACACAGGATTCTGGAAGAGATGTTTTAATTTGGACTTCAAGCATAATCCCTCTGACTGAACGGAATAAGATAAATCTTTCCTTGAGTTTGAAAATAATTAATTTTAAATAATTCAAGCTGTATCTCTCATTATGCCAGAAATAGCCGGTAAACCTCTGGGTATAATCATTATTGCTGCTGCTGAAATTTTGGCAGGAATTTATGCAATGATTCTGACGATATATCTTATCCTGATAGCTGTATATGCCCAAAGTGCAGAAATTGACAGGCTGTATCTGCTTATGCTTATTCTTGTTGGATTCGGAACGGGTTTTATTGGAATCTACATTGCAAAGGGTCTTCTTGAGCTCAAATACTGGGCAAGAAATACGAGTATTGTGCTGCTTGCTCTTTTATTTCTCACTTCTGCCGGTGGTGCGATAAACGGCAATATAGCCTCCATTTTAATAATGTTCGTGTCTATTTCCTTTATAGTATATCTTATTCGAAAGGAAACCGGAGCAGTATTCTCAGAATCCTGTGAAGTGAAATAATCGGGTTTGCAGCTTTATCCTTTTTTATATCTCTTTTCTAATCACTCACTCTAACTATTCTTCAGTTTCCGGAATACTA
This sequence comes from Archaeoglobus sp. UBA234, assembly GCA_002494625.1. GTDB lineage: Archaea > Halobacteriota > Archaeoglobi > Archaeoglobales > Archaeoglobaceae > Archaeoglobus_A. Next base: position 18,550 of record DACH01000002.1, on the reverse strand, counting down.
ACTTTTTTTAGTTTGTATAAATATATACTAATAATTTAGTTTAATAAAGATTAAATATTTTATTTATTTATATTATATTTTATTTAGAAAGTATGAATTAATTACTTTCCGAAATAAATTAAACAACTTTTAAATATTGTATAAAAATTAAATTAGTTATAATTTTTGAAATTAATTTCTCATAATTATTAAACTACATCAAGAAAATTGTACAGCTTTATTCATATATTTTATGTAACAAACTAGGTTGACTGAAGTATGTTTTCACGATCTCCACATATTTTTGCATTTACCCCCCCTTGTTTGCGTGAATATGTTGGGATTCATACATATTTTGGAATGATTGAGATCCCGAATCGATGGTTTTTAGGGTAACCTAAAAAATTTCATTACAGAATATATGTAACAATTTTTTGTAGACATTATTATAAAATTATGTTTAGTTATTTGATATTCTAAATTTTCTAATGCATATTAATAAAAACAAAAATAGTTTTGTAATAATATTGGCTATATATTTTTACAATTTGATTTTTTTGCAAAATAAAATTGATTGAGAAAATTATTATGCATTTATTTTATATTGATAATTTTATTTTAAAGGTTTTGTGAATAAGATTGTAAAATTAAATGAAAGTTAAAAGTGAGAGTAAGAAGAGGGTAAGAATTAATATGCCAGATGAAAACAAAAACGGGAAAACAATTTAAATAGATGAATGGTAGGAAAAAGAACAGAGGTGGTAGAACTATGGTAGGTGCCACAGAAAGCTATGATTTGATTATAATTGGAGCTGGTCCTGCTGGAGCAACGGCAGCCATATACGGGGCGAGATACGGGTTAAAAGTTGCCTTCTTTGAAAGTATTGATCCTGTTTCACAGCTCACATTAACTCCAGCCATTGAGAATTTCCCGGGTTATGAAGGAAATGGTTTCGAATTAATTCAGAGAATTAGAGATCAGGCTGAAAAGTTTGGAGCCACACATAAATTTGAAAATGTTGATTCCATTGAGAAAAAGGGGGACATTTTTGAAGTGAAAAGCGATTCTGGTGTGTACAGTGCCAAAGCCATCATCATCGCATCTGGTGGGAAACACAGGGAGCTAGGAATTCCCGGTGAAAAAGAGTTTGTTGGGAAGGGAGTAAGTTACTGTGCAACCTGTGATGGCAATTTTTTCAGGGGTAAAAAAGTCGTCGTAATCGGTGGTGGAAACACAGCGGTAGAGGAAGCGATTTACCTCAAAGAGATTGGGTGCGATGTTAGCCTTGTACACAGGAGAGATGAGCTGAGGGCAGATAAAGCATATCAGGAGGGATTATTTAAAAGAAACATTCCGGTGATATGGAATTCGATTCCTGTAAGAATTGAGGGAAATGAAGTTGTCGAAAGAATAGTTCTGTACAATAAGGTTGAGGAGAGGGAGTTTGCAGTTGAGGTCAGCGCGGTCTTTGTTGCGGTCGGTATAAACCCTGCAACACAGATTGTTGAAAAGCTTGGAGTTGAGAGAGACTCTATGGGGTATATAAAAGTCAACAGAAGACAGGAAACAAATATACCGGGTGTATTTGCTGCGGGAGATTGCTGCGACAATCCATTAAAGCAGGCAGTAACAGCAGCGGGTGATGGAGCAGTAGCAGCAAATTCAGCTTTTGAGTACATAAAGATGAAGTTTCAACAATAAACCTTTTAGCATGGTTCCCCTTTAAGATAGCTTAATCAGAAAGCTTTATTATTTTAATATGCACATCATAAAGTAAATCAGCTATTTTTACAAGATAGTTGCTATCCTTTACCTCTTTTTTCAGTTTTTCGGGTATTTTAGTTTCGCCATATTTTGCTCCTGCCAAAGCTCCGGATATCGCTGATATCGAATCTGTATCTCCACCTGCATTTGCTCCCTTGGATATAGCATCGCTGAAATCACTTGATGAGAAATAAGAGTAGAAAGCCATGGGAACAACATCCCATGTCATTATCGAGTTTCCAAGCTTATCAACTGCATATTCCAGACTCTCGTTCTTTATTTCCCATGAATATCTGATTTTTTCGGACAGTAGGTTATCGTATTTCTCAACTCTAAGGATAACCTCTTCAAGCAACTCCTCGTTTCTGTAATCTGAGAGGATACAGGCTATTGCTATTGCTACCCCAACAGCTCCACCTATTGCTGAACTATTTCTGTGGGTTATTGAAGCTGAAATTGCCGCGTATTGCTCTACTAAGTCAAAATTAAAGTGATAAACGAGGCCAATGGGTGACACCCTCATGCTTGCACCGCAGGTGGCTGAGTCCACCCCAGCCTCGTCCCATGGAACGCCTTTTATAAGGTTGTAGAGCGCCTGTCTGGTTGTTGGACCAGTTCGAAGACGAAAGGCCCTCTCTGACCACTCCACAAGCTTTGATGAGAAATCTTCTGGATCGAGGTATATGTGATCAATTATTGATTCGGACAGGATTATCATCTGCTCGGTATCATCCGTCCATTCTCCTCTTCCGAGGTCTCCTGTGGGCGATGGGAAGAATTCATTGATGTATCCGAACATCTTCTTGATTTCATCCATTTTCATACCTTCAGAGGGCATTCCTAAAGCATCACCTATCGCAACTCCAAGAATACTCCCTCTGAACTGATCCTTCAGTCTGTCCATCGCAAATACTCCAGTATCCCAATATAAAAAAGTTAAAGTCCAATTTTCTTCATTTTCTCAATTGCAAAATCAACCTCTTCTCTTTCCAGTATAAGTGGTGGGACAAGCCTGATTGTTTTCTCAGAGGTGTTGTTAACAACAACCCCTTCTGAAAGCATTTTTGAAAGGAAGCCCGGGGCATCTGAAGTATCGAAACCGATCATCAGACCTTTACCCCTTGCATAGACCCCCATGCTTTCTAGCTGGTCTCTGATGTATTTACCCATTTTTTCGGAGTTATCAACGAGCTTTTCCCTCTCGATAACCTCTATTGTTGCAAGTGAAGCCACACATGCAAGTGGATTTCCTCCAAAGGTTGAACCGTGATCGGAGACCTCAATTCTATCTGAAATTTCATCCGTTACCCCTACCCCTCCTACGGGTATTCCGGAACCCATGGCTTTTGCCATGGTTATTATATCTGGCTTATGACCGTAATGCTCGTAGGCAAACCATCTTCCTGTTCTCCCGAAACCTGTCTGCACCTCATCAAAGATAACAAGGAATTCATACTTCTCTTTTAAATCGAAAACTGCATCCATATATTCCCTGGAAACTTCATGAACTCCGGATTCCCCCTGAATAGGTTCGATTATAATTGCTGCAGTTTTATCATCAAGCTTCTTTTTCAGGTCACTGACATCGTTGAATCTGCAAAAATCAACAGGTGAAATCAGGGGTTCAAATGGTTTTCTGAACTTTTCCTTCCATGTAACAGATAATGCACCCATCGTTCTGCCATGAAAGGAATTTTCAAGAGCAATGAATTTTCTCTTCCCCGATACTTTTCTTGCTATTTTCAAAGCTCCCTCAACTGCTTCCGTTCCTGAGTTGCAGAAAAAGAATTTTGATAAGCCTGTAAGCTCTTTCAGCTTTTCAGCAAGTTCTATCTGTGGCTTTGTGTAGTAAAGGTTGGAAACATGAATCAGTTTTCTCATCTGCTCATAAACCCTCTCGATGAAAAGGGGATGGGAGTGTCCTATTGAAATGCAGGCAATTCCTGCTACAAGGTCAAGGTACTTTTTACCTTCAACATCAAAAAGCCAGCATCCATCCCCTCTTTCAAAAACAACGGACAATCTCTTGAAGAATGGGATATATATCTCCCGCTCTTTATCTATTATATCCTGCATGCTTCCACCACTTTTTATTCGTACTCAATCGTAGCCGGAGGTTTGGGTGTGATGTCATAAACAACCCTTGCTACTTCAGGAATCTCTCCTGTAATTCTCAGAGCTATTTTTTTCAGAACATCGTAGTCTACTTTGACTGGATCTGCAGTCATACCATCTCTTGAACCGACCGCCCTTACAGAGATAATGTATCCCCACACCCTGTTATCTCCCTTAACGCCTGTGGCTTTACCAACGAGAGCTGCAAAACACTGCCACTTTTCGTAATCTTTGAGTTCCTCCTCAACAATGGCATTTGCCCTTCTAACCACTTCCACTTTCTCCGGAGTTACCTCTCCAACGATTCTGACTGCGAGTCCAGGTCCTGGAAAAGGCATTCTTTCAGATATCTCTTCTGGAAGCCCGAGGTATCGTGCCACCTCTCTGACCTCGTCTTTGTAAAGCTCCCTCAGTGGTTCTATAACTCCTTTAAACTCATAATCAATCGGAAAACCACCGACATTGTGGTGGCTTTTTATCCCGCCCTGACTCTCTATAATATCTGGATAGATTGTCCCTTGGATCAGATATTCGGCATTTTTCTCCCTTGCAACCCTCTCAAAAACCCTGACAAAGAGCTCTCCGATAATTTTCCTTTTTTCTTCAGGGTCTTCAACACCTTTCAATGCAGATAGAAACTCATCTTTAGCCTCCACAAAAACAAGATTCATTTTGCTGAAAATCTCTCTTATTCTCTCCGGTTCTCCGAGTCTCATAAGCCCTGTATCTACAAAAACGGGTATCAGGTTATCTTCTATTGCTCTGTATGCCAGCATCGTGCAGACACTGCTATCAACCCCTCCTGAAAGAGCAATTATGGCTTTCCCATCACCGACAGTGTTTCTGATTTCTTCAATTGCCTCTTTAACGAATTTTTCTGGTTTGACCACGAAATCACCCCTTCATTTTTTCTGAGTGTTCGAGTGCTGCTTTTACAAACCCTGCAAAGGGTGGTGATGGAGCATATGGACGGGATTTGAATTCAGGGTGGAACTGGGTTGCAATGAAGAAACTGTTTTCAGGCAGCTCAAGAACTTCCATTCTTCTGCCAGAATCGGAATAACCTGAAAAAACAAGTCCAGCCTTCTCGAAATCAGGAATATATTCTGGATTCACCTCATATCTATGTCTGTGCCTTTCAAATATTTTATCTCTACCATAGAGGCTGTATATCATTGTGTCGGGTTTGAGAGTAACCTCTATGTCGCCAAGTCTCATAGTCCCTCCAAGTCTGTCAATCTCTTTCTGTTCGGGAAGAAGATCGATGACAGGGTAAGGTGTATCGGATAGCTCGCTTGAATTCGCTCCTTCGAGACCAAGCTGATTTCTGGCAAACTCGACCACAGCAAGCTGAAAACCAAAGCATATGCCGAGGAAGGGGATGTTGTTCTCCCTTGCATATGTTATAGCAAGAATCTTCCCCTCACTTCCTCGATGTCCAAAACCACCTGGTACGAGGATTCCATCAACATCAAACTGAAAGTCCTCAAATCTCTCAAGCTCTTCGCTGTCGATCAGCACCATATTCACCCTGCACCCGGCAGAAATTCCGCCATGCTTCAACGCCTCTCTTATACTTATGTAAGCATCCTTAACATGTACATATTTCCCCACAACTGCTATTGTAACCTCCTTACTCAGATTTTTTAGCTTTAAAACCATCTCTTCCCATGTTCTGTTCTCTTCCCTCTTTTCGAGATTGAGTTTTTTAATCAGGTATTCATGCAGCTTTTCTTCTTTGAAAATGAGCGGTACTTCATAAATTTCCTCTGCATCGTGAGCACTTATAACAGCCTCAACAGGCACATCACAGAAAAGTGCAATTTTCTTCTTAGTTGAGAGAAGCAATCTCTCCTCACACCTTCCAACTATAACATCGGGATGAAGACCCAGACTCCTTAGTTCTTTCACGCTGTGCTGGGTTGGTTTTGTCTTCTGTTCTCCTCCGGAATCCAGAGGTATGAGCGTTACATGCACGAGTGCAAAATCCTCATCCCTCTCCTCATTGTGCATCTGCCTTATTGCTTCGAGGAAGGACATTCCCTCTATATCTCCAACTGTTCCACCTATCTCCACCAAGCAAATATCTGCTTTGGTTCTTTCAGCTACAGATCTAATCCAGTTTTTGATCTCATCGGTTATGTGAGGTATAATCTGAACCGTGCTACCAAGGTAATCTCCTTTTCTCTCCTTTTCAAGAACTGACATATAGATTTTGCCGGTCGTAACATTGTGGTCTCCTGTAACTTCTACACCTATGAATCTCTCGTAGTGACCTAAATCTAAGTCAACTTCTGTACCATCTTTGAGCACGAAAACCTCTCCATGCTGAAAAGGATTCATTGTCCCGGCATCAATATTCAGGTAGGGATCAACCTTGATTGGCACCACATTGTAACCCATATCGGTCAGAATCCTGCCAATGGATGCAGCAGTAATGCCCTTACCCAGACCACTCATAACTCCGCCAGTAACGACAATATACTTCGTCATTGCAAACCACCAAAAATTAGACCTTCTCTCTCAACTCTGGTGGAAGCATGTTTGGAATTCCGTCTTCTATTGGGTAGGTCTCTCCACACTTCGTACATTTAAGATTGCCATCAATAATCTCATCATCTCTTTCCTCATTGACTGTCAGTTCAAGGTCTCCCTTACAGAGGGGACATGCAAGAATATCCATAAGGTCTTTTCTCATACTGGGTCGTTGATGTGGGAGTTTAAAAATTTTAAGAAAATTAATTTCAGGTGTCTTATAAAAAAATGAAATAAGTGGTAGAGAAATATCATTCTTCTTTTTCCTTTCTCTTTTTCAAGTCTTTCTTTATTTCGAAATCCCAGCTTCTTCTGGCATGTTCTTTACCAAGTGACTTCCTGTAATCTGCTCTTAGCTGAGAGGATGCAATTTGAATCATCAACTCATCTGAGTTTTCGGGAATATCCTTCCCGGGGTATTTCTTTTTGTCACACTTCTCTTCTTCTTTATCCATATTAATTGAGTTTCTGCTATGATATTAAACTTCTTCCTCTTTGACGGTGTTTATCGAAAATGTTTAAAAGCAAATTTCAGTGCTGTAAACATGGATAATGAATTGGTTAGGGGAAGGGCATGGAAATTCGGAGATGATATCTCGACAGATCATATTACGCCCGGGAGATACTACCATCTGAGAAGTAATCTTCCTGAGCTTGCAAAACATGTGATGGAGGATGCGGATCCGGAATTTGCAAAGAAGGTCAAAAAAGGAGATTTCATTGTTGCCGGTGAAAATTTTGGAATGGGGAGTAGCAGAGAACACGCTCCACTTGTTATAAAAATATCCGGAGTTTCTGCAGTCATTGCAAAGTCATTCGCAAGGATATTTTACAGAAATTCGATTAATGTGGGTCTCCCGCTTCTCATAGCGGATACGGATAAAATTGATACAGGGGATGAACTTGAGGTTAATTTCCGGAAAGGCATAATAAAAAATCTCACAAAAAAGATTGAGATTGAGGCATCTCCTCTACCCTCATTCATGCTTGAAATAATCGAGAAAGGGGGGCTTGCCAGTTACATCAAATCAGAAGGCGATCTTAGGATAGTATAATGGGGATATGGATGGAGATTATTGAGTTTTTAAAGGAAAAAGGTCCAGGTAAAGCTCTTGTTTTCGGGATGGGCGGTGGAGGGGACATTATAGCTACTGTTCCTACAGCAAGCTTTCTTAAAGAGTTTGGGTTTGAAGTTTTTCATGGAAGCATCGTATGGGACAGATATATAATAGATAGCAAACCCGGGCCAAGGTCTCTGGAAGAGCTTACACAAATTGATAGGATTAATGAAACGGTGGCTATTGCATGTGAAAAGACAAGAATCTCAGAAGATGTTAAACCGACAGTTGCGAGGGCAGCTGAGCATTTTGAGAAAGTAATAGCTCTCGACATCACAAAGGGTCCTGAGAGGCTTGCAGAAGGAATAAAGGATTTTATGAGTAGATATGGTGTTTCAGTTGTGATAGCAGTTGATAGCGGTGGTGATGTTCTCGCTTCCGGGTTTGAGTCTGGAGTGAGGAGCCCATTAGCTGATGCCGTATCTCTTGCAGCTCTTTCGAGAATTAGAGACTCTCTTGTAGGAGTTTTCGGTTTTGGGAGTGATGGAGAACTCAGGATCGAGGAGATTCTAATTCAGATATCTGAACTTTTGAAGATCGGTGCTTTTGTGGGATGTATAGCAATGGGCAGAAAAGATTGCATGATGATGGAAAATATTACGAAGGATGTCACGACTGAGGCGAGCATGATACCTCTGAGAGCCTTTAAAGGGGAGATGGGTTTTACAAAAATCAGAATGGGAAGAACTGTTCCTCTTTTTCCTATATCAATCTTAACATTTTTCTTCAGAGCGGATGGTGTCTTCGAGAAAAATAGGCTTGCAAAGGAGATTTTAAAAACGAGAAACATTCATGAGGCAAGAGAGATCCTCAACAGAATGGGGATTTTTACTGAAATGGATTTCGAGTACATGATCAGCAGAAAGGGTATTCCTTGGGATGAGCAAGAATAGTATGTGAGAGATGGCATATACAGATGAAGCAGGTGAAACTACCAGTTTTTCAACAGTTTGCTAACATCCTCTCTCGAAATATGTGTCGTTTCTGCAGGCTCGTCTTCCTCAGATTCTTCTATCTCCTCTATCATAAGTTTGGGATGATAGCCCAGCTTATCTCCGTACATCTCGAACATGTATTTAGCTGCAAGCTTGGCTATTTCATGAACCTTCAGCCTGATGTGCTCAATACCCTCAATCTCGACACCCTTCCTGAGTTTTGCCTTCTTTCTTCTGTCACTGAAATCAAGACAGAATAAACATTTGTAGGGTGTTATTGGTTCAGGTTTTTTGTCCTCAAAAATGTCATCAAGCACTTCAAGAGCACAGTGAGAGCCATCACTGTATTTGCAGTACTGTTTTCTCTCATCAGCGATTCTTATTGCTGTTTGGATAAACTCATGTGATTCAGGAGATGTTTTCTTCTTTCTTTTCAGGAAGTACCACTCAATAAGGGCATTGATGAATTCTGAGGGTGAGATGCCAGCTTCCTCACATTTCTTGTATAGTCTTTCCTCAATATCTGGGGGAATATCAACCGTAATTCTCATGATATCGATTATATGATTAATATACCTTATAAAGTTTATTATTCACTCCATAATGAGTTCAGGAGGAGTTTTAAGGGTAGATAAAGTTGAAATAGGAGATAAATCTGAAAATGAAGAAATATAAGCAATGTCAATCGAGCCTGTATCCAAGTTTTTGATATAACTCTCTTCTCTCCCTCTTCTCATCCTCATTCTCAATTCTATTTACAGCAGTTCCATCTACAGCTCCAAGTACAGCCCTACCAAGTTCGGTCTCGGCTACAATAATCTCAATGGGGTTCGCAGAACCAACAAAAACATTGCATACTGCTGGATGCATTTTTATTGCGTTGAGTACATTCATCGGGAAGGCATTGGATGTTACAACAACAAAAACATGACTCGCCCCGATTTTTAAGGCATTTTTGGCAGCAATCTCCTTAAGCTCTTCGTCATTGCCTGTCACTCTTGTGAGTTTCGGAACGGCTTCATTCATTGCGACAGCACATTTTATCCCGGGAACTGCTTTGACCAAACTTGCAAACAGATCATCAGTGGTAAAAACTGCAAAGTTTCCCTGGCCAACTATTATCTGATATTTCAAATCTGGATTCTCAATCTCAACCTTTTCGAGCTTCATGAGATAAAAAAGGTAGAATCCCGATATATAACTTACTCCTCGAATCTGGATTCAATGAGCCTTACTTCTTTTCTTAACTCCAGTATCTCCCTTGCATATCCGTATACATTCTTGGACATGAAATAGATTATCGCTACTGCAAAAACAAGTGAGAAAGAATTCTGGATTTCATTAAACAAGAATCCTGAGAAATACATGTATGGAGATAACAGAAGAAAGAAAAGGGTGGTTGTAATAATCAATTGCCTGAAAAATAGTTTCCAGTATATCTCATTCATCATTTCATTAAATCCTTTATAAGCAAGTTTGTCATTCATGGCAATTGCAAGTAGAGATAGCTCGTGATATTCTATCAATTTCTCCTGCTCTTCTTCCATCTCTTTTAAGTCTTTTTTGAAAATTAAACCTACAAACTTCTGAGATAACTTCTCTACCGTTAGGATTACTAAAATTGTAAAAATAAAAAATAAAATATATGTCATCAATGTTTCTAAGGTTTCCAATGTTTCCCCTCCTCAAGGTGGTAACTTGATTCCAAAGAATCCGGCGGCAATATACCTTGTTCCAACATAAAAAGCCAGCAATCCGAAGATAGCGAAGAGAGAGTCCATCGGTAGATATTTCTGGGTTCTTGGACCAATGTAAGAGCCTATTAGTATTCCTGCCCATGCTATCACCATAGCAATTGGAAATTCTAAACCTCTTGCAAACCATCCAGCCAGTGCTGAACACTGGTTGAGAAATACCGTAAGGGAAGATACAGCAGGTGTGATATACATGGGCCACCCAAGTGCAGTAAAGAACGGAACGATCATGAAGCCTCCACCAACTCCAATTAGTGCTGCGATGAACCCTATAAGCAGTCCATAGAAGAACGGAAGATAGTTCTTTGCTACAAACCTCTCTCCAAAGAAGTTAAATTCAACTTTATCAAGACTGTACTTTACATTTGAAATTCCTTCAAGTTCATGGATTTTTCCTTCTTTTCTTAACTCCTCAACTCTTTGCTGGAATCTCTTGGCTGCCTCTCTACCCTTTTTTTTCCCAGCTTTGGCTCTTGGAGTTATCTGATAGAACATATATATCGATACAGCCCATGTTGCCAGACCAAATAAGCCCTTGTAGAGTTTAACACCAAGTGCACCACCAGTTCCCCATACAGCCACCTGGGCTCCAATAACCATTCCTAAACCCATCGCTATTGCAGCAGGCCATACGAGTCTTTTCTGGGTGTACCAGTTTATAGTACTTGAAAGCGAGTTAAGCCAGGTCATCAATGTATTTGAGAATCTGATATGATCTGTGATATATTTTCCAGCATCACTGTACATCCCTTTCTGTATTTGCACGCCCTTCAATGTAGTCCCATATTTGCCAATACCGAGAATAGAGATGTGTCCTACACCAGCCATTATACCTCCGAATGCTCCAACAGTAGAGAAAATCCATCCAACCCAAATTGCCCAGAGAAAATATACTACTGCATCAATTGTTACCGTTTCTCCTGCAATCTCCATCCATACTATATCAAATACCAAAACTAACCACCCCCTCTATTGTGGCTCTTTAAATATCAGAAAGTTACACAGCTTACATATATCGAAGCCCGGATAAGTTTCTCCGGTTCTCGGGAAGCTTGCTCCACCATCTCTTGCAGTTCTCTCGAGCAATCTTCTTATCATTGGCTCAAAGTGCTCCCATGGAACGAAGACATTTATTTCTCCCTGCTCTGTTTTTCCAGCAGTATAACTTCCACTACACATTGGAACAATGTTAATTTTGTTGTTGTTGTATGTCCACACAGCTCCTCCACAAACTGCTGAGTTCATCATAAGGTTCGGTCGGACTGGGTGAGTATCCATGGCTGATGCGTAGTCGTTGTAAAGATGGTAGCTCTGCAGAACATCGCAGATTATATGGATCAAATCTGGTTCAAAGGTTGCTTTATGCAATGGAGCCGTTGCAATTGCTAACAATCCCTCAGGAAGCCTTGGTTTTGTTCTAACAAACCTTTCAGCCTGCTCTAAATCCCTTGTGTATTTTTTGTGGCTCTTGACTTCAGTCTCATCAAAATCTTTCCAGCCAAGGATGTATCTTGCATTACTGCATCCAAGGTTTCTCTTCTCTGCGTAGACGATCTCTCCTGACTGTCTCGAAACTGCAGAAAGATGACAGAAAGTGTACGGAAGCTTGCCCACCTTGTAACCATGCTTTTTAAACTCAGAAACTTCGTCTTCACTGTAAAAAAATTTTACTGCAACGGGATAGTACTTCAGTCGCAGGAGGTTTCTCAGTACGAAGACCATGTCTGATTTGCTCAGCTTTTTCTTCGATAGCATTGCTTCAGAGAACTCAATGTCATTCAGCAAAATTTCTGATGGTATATCGGTTGTGCATTCAACCCGCATAATCGCATGCTCATCAGCCCTCGTATTTAATTGTTTCGAAAAATTACAAATATATTCTTAAAAATTAGAAAATTTAATTCTATCGAAATCCTGATGATTGCATGCTGTAAAGATAAGTAAATAAATAATATTTTGCTTATTGGAGCATTTTAACTATTTTTTATCAATATTTGAGTCTGGTTATCCTTTTGCAAGTCATAAAATGTATTCTCATACCTTGTTCTCTTAGCATCACTCATTGTTTTTGTAGAAACAGTAATCATTGATGCTTTTGTTCGAAAAAAATCGAAAATGCTTATTTTTTAAAAACCAGAGCTTGATGTTTAATTATACTAAAAAAACATTAAAAATTTTCAAAATCAACCTATGGATATAGCATTCAGTAACAACCCCAATAAGAAAATTTAGTGGATAGGGAAACTACTGAAGTTTCAGGTACATCTTATAGTATTCATCAAACAGGACTCTGGAGTTTTCCACTATGAAATCGAAGTACTCCTTCATTCTCTGACACTCTGTTGAGAGCTTGCTTGTCACAAGATATATGTTTCTCTCATCTACGAGGTCTTTTATGGGTTTTATTTTTACAAGTCCCACTTCATAAGCTTTTGATGCTGCAATCATAGAAGTTATTGCAATTCCGAGGTTACTTGATACACTGTTCAGTTTTGAAAAAAAGTCCCCAACAACCATTGATGGCTTAACATCGTCCACTCCACTCGCCCTGAGAGCTTTCATGACACTTGTGGTAATCCCGTAATCATCTGTCAGAAATATGAGGGGGTACTGAAGAATATCTTCCAGATAGACCTCATCTTTAACTGCAAGTGGATGATTGAGCGGGAGTATAACTACAAGCCAGTCTCTTCCGAGCTCAACTATGTTGAACTTATCAGCAGTGATCTCTTCAGATATGTCACCAGCAAAAACGAAGTCAGTTTCACCCTTGTTGAGCAGTTTAAGACATTCATGAGCACCTCTGAGAATCACATTGACCTCAAGAGCTGGATATTTTGCCCTCAAGAGGTTTTGGAGGTGAAATACTATATTCAACCCGACCATCCCGGATGCAATTGTTATTTTGTCTTCTCTCAGATTTGCAATTAGCTTTTTAGCATCTTCAATTGAACCAAGAATTGATTCTATATTTTTTTTGGCGATTACACCTTCTTCTGTCAGCGTAACTCCACTTACTTTCCTGTTGAGTAATTTAGCTCCATAGAATTCCTCAAGAGAATTTATCTGAAAGCTCACTGAACTTATTGACATTCCAAGCTCTTTAGCAGCAGATTTAAGACTCCCTTTTTCGACAACTTTAAGGAAGGTCTTCATGAAATCGATTCTCATCCCTTAAACTGTATCCACAGGTTATTTAAATTTTCAGATACCTATTTCAGAATTATTGGCAAACATGTGAGGTTTCGAAACCTGCTCTCCATACATCTGCAAACCTGATTGAGTATAACAATCACTTGATTATCGGATTCCGATAACCTGTAGAATTACCTTCCTTTTCCGCTTTTTATTGTCAAAGTCCATTACAACTACTTGCTGCCATGTACCAAGGTAATCTCTACCATCTTTAAAAGGAATTGTAAGAGATGGTTTGAGAAGTGAGGCTCGCAAATGTGAGTGTCCGTTTGCATCTCCCCATGTTCGGTTGTGTGCATAATCTCTGTTCCGTGGTATTAAAAGCTGAAACATCTCTTTTATATCGCTGATGAGTCCACTTTCGTATTCCATCACTGTAACGCCTCCCGTTGACCCTTGAACGAAAATATTGACAAACCCCTCCTCCCAGCCCTTTATCAACTTCCTTATCTCATCTGTTATATCGATTATGTCTATTTCCTCTTTTCCGGTTTCAAAGGAGAGTTCAATTGTTTCGATCTCCATAAACAAATTTAAAATGTTATGGTAATATATACATTCTTTTAATTTCTGATATGCTCTGCAAAAGTAAAGCTTATTAGTTTAATGGAAGGGAGAGTAAAGGGGATATCAATGGCTGAAGAATGGAAAAAGTGGAGACATATAACAAAACTCGATCCTGACAGAGATAATCCAGAGGAGGTCATAAAAGCAGTGGTCGATAGTGGGACAGATGCGGTGATGATTTCAGGTACAGAGGGTGTTACATTTGAGAAGGCAAAAAAGCTCTTTGAAGAGGTAAGTGATTCTGGCATTCCAACCATTATTGAGCCTTCTGATCCAACAAATGTTATCTATGATGCTGACTACCTGTTCATTCCAACAGTTCTCAATTCAAGGGAAGGTGAATGGATAACTGGCAAGCATGCAAAGTGGATAAGCATGAACTACAAATATCTGGATAGTTTCAAAGAACTGTTGAAAAAGGCTATTCTTGAGGGATATATAGTTCTCAATCCTGAGTCTGCCGTTGCGAAGGTAACAAATGCTATATGTGAACTCTCTCCAAGAGAAGTGGCAAGTTACGCAATTGTTGGGGAGAGAATATATAGCCTTCCTATAATATACATTGAGTACAGTGGAACTTATGGAGACCCATCAGTCGTAAGGGAAGCTTCAAATGTTCTGGAAAAAGCAACTCTGGTTTATGGAGGCGGGATTGACAGCGAAGAGAAGACGAAGGAGATGCTCGAATACGCAGATATAATAATTGTGGGAAATGTGATATATGAGAAGGGAATTAAGAGTTATCTGAAAACAATTCCAAAGAATTGATTCCAGATGATGAAAAAGCTTAGGTCTCTCTGGGAGCTTTACAGGCTTGAACATGGATTCATGTATGCGGTGGGAGTTGTAATTGGCATAGTTATATCCACCGGCTTAGACATTGAAGTTGAGAAAGTAATTTTTGGAGTCTTCACAGCCATTTTTCTGCAGGCTGCAGCCTTTGCTTTAAACGATTACTGTGATTATGAAGTTGATTTGAAAAACAACAGGGTAGACAGGCCTCTCGTTAGAGGGGATCTGTCCAAAAATACCGCCCTTTTATCTTTCGCCATGCTGACACCCATTGGTTTCACATCAGCATACATGATTGGTTTTGAGGCATTTTTGCTGGCTTTTTTGATAACCATTGCAGGCTTTTTTTATGATGTGAAGCTGAAGGAGTTCGGGATTGCAGGAAATATATATATTGGTTTTACAATGGCTGCACCCTTCCTTTTTGGAAATGTTGTTGCCACCGGGACAGTTGAGCTGGCAGTGGCCGTACTGGCTTCGATGGCTTTTCTTTCTGGCATCGCAAGAGAAATAATGAAAGGAATAGAGGATATTGAAGGCGACTCACTTAGAAATGTGAGGACAGTTGCTCGACTTAGGGGAGTTGATATAGCCGGGAAATACTCGGGAGTTGTATTTATTATCAGCGTCCTGCTGAGTCCTATACCATTTTTCGCTATTCATGAGTTTTTCTTTGACTTCAAGTACATAATTCCTGTTCTTGTTACGGACATGATTCTTCTGAGATTATCTTTAAGGTTGCTGAGAGGTCACTTCACAAGGGAGAGCATTTCCAAGTTCAGGAAACAAACACTCATCGCTATGAGCATAGGTCTTGTAGGATTTCTTGCTGGGGCGTTCTGATCAACTTTAATGGTTATCTGAATACAATCAAAAGATGTTTCCGGGAGACATTCCCGGAAAATTAAAAACCCTTTAAAGATAAATAGTAGTCACCATAAATTTGAGTAGGTGTTCGGGATGATAGTTGATGAAACAAACCTTAGGGAGGAGATAATAAGGCAGGCTGCCTATCAGCTCATGATTACAGCGAGAACTGCACCGAAAGCCAAGGGAGAGGACAGTCTTGAGATATTGCTTGTTGATGGAGAAGATAAGGAGAAAATAGCTGATGAAATGGCAAAAATGCAGGAAAGACATAAAGATTTTCTGAGGGATGCAGAGGGAGTGAGAAAGTCTCAGGTGGTTCTGCTCATCGGTGTTACAGGTGATAAAACCATAGGTCTTAACTGTGGGGCATGTGGCTTTGAAACCTGCAGTGAACTGCAGAAAGTTAGAAAGAAGAGTGGTCTCGACTTCAGCGGACCGAACTGTGCCTACAAGCTGATTGACCTTGGTATTGCTCTTGGCTCGGCAGCAAAGCTTGCATCAGTAATTGGAATAGACAACAGGATCATGTACAGGATTGGTGCTGCAGCTAAAAGACTTGGACTTTCAAAGGCAGATGTGGTCATGGGCATTCCTCTCACCGCTGCAGGTAAAAACCCATTCTTCGACAGGAAAAGCTGATTGATTTCAAGAATGAAGGTTTTTGATTATCCCTCCTCCACTCTTTCAAAGAAACTTGCAGATGAATATGGTTATGATGAGTTTATAGTCAGGAGATGGCTTCATTTTTTTGGAGAAGATGAAACGATAGATTTAATTGAGGCAATGGAAAACATTCCAAAGTATATCCGGATAAACACGATAAAGATTGATGAGAAAATTCTTGTTGAGAGGCTCGAAAACAGAGGTTTCGTCTTGGAAAAGACAGAGGTTGATTTCTGCTATATGGTTGTCGAGGAAAGCTACTCAATCGGAGCCACTCCTGAGTATCTGATGGGATACTACTATGTTATGGACAAAAGCTCATGCATACCACCACTTGTTCTTTCCCCTCAGAAAGATGAAATCGTATCAGATTTTGCAGCCTCACCAGGGGGAAAAACAACCTTTCTCGCACAGCTGATGGATAACCGGGGGATTATTCTAGCGATCGAGGTTCAGAAGGAGAGGATTCCACCCCTCATAGACAACATTCATAGGATGGGTGTAATGAATACTGCCGTGATTCAGATGGACTCAAGAAAATTTTCGGAAACGGGTTTGAAAATTGATAAAATCCTCCTTGATGCTCCGTGTACTGGAGAAGGAATAATCCACAAAGACCCCTCAAGAAAAGTTAGCAGGGGGAGGGAAGATATTCTCTTCTGCTCCTCAATGCAGATATCTCTCCTCAAGTCTGCTGTTGATAGTCTTAGAGATGGTGGCGTAGTTGTTTATTCAACCTGTTCGATGACTCCTGAAGAGAATGAGTTTGTGGTTTCAAATGTTCTCGATTTCTATGAAAAAAGAGGGATAAGGCTTGAGATAGAGAAAGTTCCCTGGGGTGTGAAATCCCTGAAACTGGAAGGAGTCAGAGACGAATTAAAAAATGCCAGAAGGCTATATCCACATAAACATGGATGTTCGGGGTTTTTTGTGGCAAAAATAAGGAAGACTGTTTAACCGGTTAAGTTGCTTTAGTTATTCTCCAATCGGAACTCTTTTATTCTTGATATCTGGCATAGTAATATGCTTGAGTTAAATGGAGTACCGGTTGATGACACCTACTGCGAGGCTTTTGACGGCATATACTCCAGATTTATTATAACGGCGAAACACAAATGGCTTTTAAAAAGCGCTGCATACGGAGCAACTGCTCTGCCCTCAACAGTTTTTGGCGAATCTGAAGGGGGAATTGACAGGTGGCTCTCTCCTGAAGAAACTCCGGACGGAAGGCACGGGGCAATTGCTCAAGTCTGGGTTCAGAAGAGCAAAAAATTCGTTGATGTTTTGATGAGGGAGATGAGCAAAAGACTGAGACAGGGGGTGCTGGTTGTACCCACAACCAGGGTTTTCAATGCGACAGATAGTGATACGAAATTCGATGCTGAAATTAATGTTGGGAGATGCGGTGATGGTTACGAGTGGGAAGAGGAGATGTGGGGGAGAAAGGTAATCAGAGTTCCAATCATGTTTGGCGAGTTCATAATTGAAAGATATATAGGCTATGCTGAAGGGATTGCTGGGGGAAATATCTGGTATTTCTGCGACTCTGAAGAGTCAGCCCTTGAAGCTGGGGAGCTTGCAGTGGAGGCGCTTAAGAAAATCGATGGCGTGATAACCTCCTTTGGAATATGCTCTGCAGGTTCAAAACCTGAGACGAAGTATCCGGAAATTGGTCCCACTACAAACCACTATTTCTGTCCAACACTGAAAGGGAAGATACCGGACTCAAAAGTTCCTGAAGGTGTTAAGTCAATTCCAGAGATTGTTATAAATGGGATCAATCTTGATGTCCTCGAAAGGGCAATGTATGTCTGCATGGAGGTTGCGAGCAAGGTTGATGGAGTTTTAAGGATTTCAAGCGGAAATTATGATGGAAAACTCGGTCAGCACAAAATATATCTAAGAGAGATACTCGAAAAATATTCATAGATCTTATTTTTTATACCTCAATGATTTAAAATTTTAAAACCTCTTTTTTTTAAAGTTTTCCCACTCGTTATGATTTATTATTATAACTTATTTTTCTTAAAAAAAGCAAAATTTTTAAACGAATCGGGATGGCTAATGAACATGTACACCTACAACCTTATTCTAAAACACATACTGGAACATGGTGTGAGATGGGCACCAAACCAGGAAATAGTTTACAGGGACAGGATGAGATACACCTATGCCGACCTATACAACAGAGTACACAGAGTTGCAAATGCCCTTAAAAGCCTGGGAGTTAAGAAGGGAGATAAGGTAGCAGTTCTCGACTGG
>DACH01000007.1 GCA_002494625.1 Archaeoglobus sp. UBA234 | reverse complement strand
GCTTGTCAACGACTATTCCCTTTTCAAAGGTTATTCTCTCCCCAGTCGCGATCATCGCCCTCGTCATCCTCTCAATCTCGTCAAAGTCCATTCCGTTTATAAAGTTGGAAAGAACGAAGGCTGTGAGTTCAACATTACTGAGGGAGTTTGATACAGTATCTGATATGATTTTTCTGATCTCATCTTTATCGAGCTTCTTTCCGTCCATTTTTTTCTTGATATACAGAACAGAGTCTGGCTTCTGGACGGGAATCACCTCAACCTCGTCCCCTTCAACGACTTTTATTGTATTTGCAATCTCTGAAGGAATTGCTATCTCTCTTCTCCGCACAAAGCCGTAAGTGGTCTGGAGGTCTGCTGTACAGGATGTTCTTCCTTTGCATATCTTGACCCTCTCTCCATCCATAAGTCCGAGTTCCTCGGCATCTTCTTTATTTAGCATCACAGAACCGCCGATGCTGAAGGGGATGACAATGGTGCGCATAGCCTTATTATATCTACCGTGTTTATTAATCTTTTTGTAACCTACGGTATGATACAATCCAATAAATGCACATACAAATGGAATCATAGAAGAATCCTCAGCTTTGTTATTTCATCTTTTATTTCGAATTTTTGACTGAGAGAGTCCATTATCTCCTCGAGGAAAGTCCTCACGAATTTTTTCAGCCTCTCATTTCCAAATACAAGTACAAATTCTTTTTCACTCTTTTTAAGTCTGAAAAAGTTGCATGTTTCAAGCCTTTTTAGGATCTCATCAATCTCCATTTCTGCAAACTGTTCTGCATGGCTTTTCGCAATCCTTCTGTGCCTCTCCCAGAAATCGTCGATCCTGTTCTCTTCGATGAGGTCAAGAAGGGTAATTAGATGGTCGAGATCGAGTATCACATGCTCTCCGTTTGAAAGCATATCCATATAAACCTTGATTTTATTGAAATCTGTTTCTCCAAGGTCTTTTAAGTGATAGTACATTTTAAGGGCATTTCTGACAATTTCACTCTGGGACTGTTTTTCATTTTTCAGCCTCTCAAAAATCTCGGCGGTCTCATAATCAAAGGCTATTGTAGTCCTCAGTGGATTCCTCATATTTCTCATGCTCACTCCAGACTCAGAAGATTTAAAAACTTTATGATAAAATCTTAGTTTTTGTGAGGTTTTCACAAAAATTTATGTGATTATTAAAGAATTTTTAAAAATGTGTTTTCTGCCGGTTCTATCATCTGCAGATACACATTGCTGTTGTTTCAGCATACAGGTGGGTTAGAAATCTTGTTTCGGTTATTTTAATCCTTGGCAGCTTGTCGGAGTGATGGGTTACATCCTGTAATCGTACCTGTTTTTTGGGTACTATCTGCTTATCTATCAAAAACCCTCGTTAAAACTTTTTCAAATTTTTACACTGTAACTTACAGATTTATTATCTTTATCACACTTATTGTGAATTTTTCTCAAATAAGTTTATAATATGATCCAGATTTCTTTAATAAAAAAGAGAGGTGGTTGAATGGATACCGGAAACACTGCATGGATTCTCATCTCAACAGCAATGGTTATGCTGATGACACCTGCGCTGGGCCTTTTTTATGGAGGAATGGTGCGAAATAAAAATGTCCTCTCTATAATGTCGCTATCGATAGTCTCTCTTGCAATTGTAAGCATACAGTGGGTGCTTTTTGGATATACTCTGACTTTCGGCTCTGACATTGCTGGTATTATAGGTAGTATGGATTATCTTGGCCTGACGGGATTGCAGGGTGAGCTGGATTCGGGAATACCGGAAATGCTTTTCATGATATTTCAGCTCGTTTTTGGAGCGATAACACTTGCCATAATAGCCTCTGCCCTTGCAGAGAGAGTCAAATTTGGCTCATTTATTGTCTTTGGATTACTCTGGACAACCCTTGTCTATGATCCAGTTGCACACTGGGTATGGGGTGGAGGATGGCTCTCCCAGCTTGGAGCCCTTGATTTTGCAGGGGGAACTGTGGTCCACATAAGCTCTGGTTTCTCAGCTCTTGCTCTTGCGATTGTCATTGGAAAAAGAAGAGGATTTGGGGAATTCAGCATTGGACCCCATAACATTCCGATGACATTGCTTGGAGGAGCCCTACTCTGGTTCGGCTGGTTTGGATTCAATGCTGGAAGTGCTTTATCAGCAAACGGACTGGCTGTAAATGCCTTTGTTGTGACAAACACCGCATCATCAGCTGGAGCAATATCTTGGCTTTTAGCAAGCTGGTACAGTGGCAGGCCAAGCTCTCTTGGTATGATCAGCGGTGCGATAGCTGGACTTGTAGCAATAACACCGGCAGCAGGATATGTGGAAGTCATACCTTCAATGATAATTGGCGCTGTAGCGGGTCTTGTTTGCTACTCTGCTTTACTTTTCAGAATAAAGATCGGGCTGGATGAAAGCTTAGATGCATGGGCGATTCATGGAATCGGTGGTTTGTGGGGTGCAATAGCCACTGGAATCTTTGCATCTCCTGAATTCGGAGTTACAGGTTTGTTTTACGGGAACCCATCCCTT
>DACH01000003.1 GCA_002494625.1 Archaeoglobus sp. UBA234 | reverse complement strand
CAGCAGGCTATGGAATGCCAATGATGGGGTATGGAGTGCCAATGGGAAAGATGGGCTATGGGATGGGCTATGGAATGGGATACTGCCATCAGTGGTAGCCGGCAGGAGCAATAAAACTGAACAGTATGTCAAAACCATAATCAAAACCTTTCATCATTTTTTATTTCCAGAAAACTTAAATAACATTGTTAAGGACTGATGAGGTGATGGAACTGAAAAAGATAATAGTGCTATCAATTGCAGTATTACTTCTTTCCTCCATCGTATTGGCTCAGATAAGCTTTCATAATTCCCAGAAAACTAAGAAATTGGAAGTTCTTAAGGGATTGAAAGCCAAAGTTTACAAAACTCCATACTGCAGTTGCTGTGATTTGCATATCGGATATATGCGAAGCTATGGCATTGAGGTTGAAGTTGTGGAGATGGAGGATATTTCAGGAATCAAGAATTCCTTGGGAGTTCCAGATGAGCTGTTGAGCTGCCATACAACGGTAATCAAAGATTACTTCATCGAGGGGCATGTTCCCATTGAAGCTATTTCAAAGCTGATTGAGGAGAGACCAGATGTTAAGGGCATCTCTCTGCCGGGAATGCCTTCTGGCTCACCCGGAATGCCGGGGGCAAAGGAGGGGACTTTTGTGATATACTCGGTTGATGATGGTGGATATTCAGAGTTCATGGTAATCTGATCATACTATGAGACAGTTACCAAAAATCGGCAGGATTTTACTGGCATCTCTGGCATCTTCAACCCTCTTCCTGTTCTATTTCGTTGAGAGAGTTGAAGCTCACTGTCCATTATGCACGACAGGGGCAGCGATAGTTGCAGGCACAGCAGCTATGCTCGGTATAAACCAAATGAGCATAGGAGTATTCGTTGGCGCCTTCGCTCTCTCAACAGGATCATGGTTCTCAAACATGCTCAAGGAATACATCCCATATCAGAAAGTCATAGTAATCTTATCTTCATTTTTGCTGACTGTTTTTCCTTTAACAAGCATTATGAGTGATTTTTATCCTGTTTACATCCATATTGTCGGAGATTATGGCTCCTTTCTGAACAGAACCTATCTGATTAACCTCTTCTTCGTGGGGAGTATTATAGGTGCGATTGTAGCCTTCATTGCTCCCGGGATAAGCTGGAGGATTGCCCTTAAGAGGAGAAAGGCAATAAGATATCAGGGAGTTATAATAACTCTTGCTCTGATTACTCTTGTTTCGGTATTCATACATTTCCTAATATCCAATTTACTTACAAACCAGTTGTAACCGTTCATAGATATTTTTAAAGCGTCTAAAAACTTAGAAAGAGTAACTGAAGTGTACTACACCATATTCTGATTTCGTTTTAGCAGGTAATCTACTTTGGTTCAGAGAACAAGATAAGTATGGTGATTGAAATGAAGGTGAAGATAGCAGCAGGAATAATAGGATTTCTTGTCCTAACCTCCATCGCCTCTGCAATGGGTATGGGAGGTATGATGGGAAATGGTATGATGGGAAATGGGATTGGTTACGGAATGGGATATAGTGGTGGAATGGGATATCCGGGTTATCCAGCTTACCCGGGTTATTCCGGAAGCCAGGGGTATCCTGCATATGGCAATCCCCCCTATCCCACAGATGACTGGAACGATATGCCTATGTATGGCAATGGAGTGCCGGTGAACGGATACCCGCAGCAGTATCCGTATAACCCTGAGCCAGCACAGTACAGCTACCCTGGTTACCAGGGCTATCAACAATCCGGGATTATGGATCAGATGTTCGGCATGATGAATCAGATGTTCAGCTACATGCAGTCAATGATGAACCAGATGGGTTATTTCATGGGAAGAATGATGGGGTTCTAACCAGCTAACAATTAAATTTAAATTAATTTAATTTTATTTAACTTTAATTTAATATTTTAGAGCATTGAGATGATGAGGTTGGGCTTTTTTTATAGTTTTTAGGGCATTTAAAAATCACAACAAGATAGAAGATATAAAGCAAAAGATGAGCTAAATGAAAATCTTACCACACTTCCTTGTTCTTTCTGTAAGAGAGTATCAGGAAATTCTGCAGGGAGATTGTAGCTGATAAGACAGTTCATCAAAGATGATGTGGGGCACTGCAGAGGTGGCCCGAAACATAACGGGTGTGTTATTTTTCTCCGGTAGGAATCGTTATAAATAGGTTGCTCAAAATTTCTATCTGGATGTTGAAGTGTGTCGTTTACACCTGGAGTGATATATACGACATGTGCAGAAACCTCGGAAAGAAGATTAGAGATACCTTCAAACCTGATGTAATTGTTGCCATTGCAAGGGGTGGCTGGGTACCAGCGAGAATTCTCTGCGATCTTCTCGATGTAACTGGGCTTTATAGCGTGAAGATAGAACACTGGGGTAAGGTAGCCACGCCGGGGGAGGCTAAGATCGTTCAGCAGTTGAATGTCAATCTAAATGGAAAAAGCGTCCTCCTCGTAGATGATGTTACAGATACGGGAGATACTGCCATTATCGCAAGGGAACATCTATTAGACCTCGGAGCTAAAGATGTCAGAATAGCCGTGCTTGACCATAAAATTACATCTCGCTTTACTCCTGATTTCTATGTTAACAGAATGGACTCCTGGAAATGGATCGTTTATCCTTGGAGCTACCACGAAGATACAAGAGATTTCATCGAGAAGCTCTCACTATTCTATGAAACTCCACAAAATATTCAAAGGATTTTAAAGGAGAAGTATGACTTTGAGGTGGATTTAAGTATAATTGAGTATGTCACCCAAGAACTTGGATTTGAATTCAAGACTGAAAAGGTTAAAAAGGCTGATTGATGTTGCTTCAGGAAGAAAAAGAGCAGAACTTGTGTTAAAAGATGCTGAGCTCGTCAATGTTCTTACGGAGGAGATCTACCCGGCAGATATTGCAATTTCGGATAATCTCATCGCTGGAGTGGGAAATTATTCCGGAATAAAAGAGATTGATTGCAGAGATTTTTTTGCTGTTCCGGGGCTTATAGATGGTCACACACATATAGAGATGTCAATGCTCACCTTAACTGAATTTGCAAGAATTGTTGTTCCGAGAGGAAACACAGCGGTAATAGCCGATCCGCATGAGATAGCAAATGTTCTCGGAGTGGATGGGGTTAAATTAATGATTGATGAAGCAAAGTACATACCAATAAGATTTTTCTGCATGGCACCTTCTTGCGTACCCTCATCAAATCTTGAAACAGGTGGAGCAGTAATAACGGATAGAGAAATTGAGGAATTGCTCAGTATGGAAGAGGTTATAGGTGTTGCAGAGGTAATGCGTTTTTCCGATGTTGTTAGTGGTAATGAGGAATTTCTGAAGAAAATACTGGTATCCGGAAAAGTTGATGGGCACGCCCCTTTCCTGTCAGGAAAAGCTCTAAATGCTTACATTTCAGCAGGTATTCAAACAGATCACGAAAGTGTAAGCTTTGAGGAGGCACGGGAGAAGTTAAGGCTTGGAATGAAAATAATGGTTAGAGAAGGAAGTGTTGCAAAAAATCTCAAAGATTTGATCGAATTGGTTAAAAAAGGGAATAGAAATGTGATGCTCGTGACTGATGGAGATAGGAATCTGAATGACCTTATCAAGAAGGGTTATCTCGATTATGTTTACAGAAAAGCAGTTAAGGAAGGAATTGATGCAATAAAGGCTTTACAGATGTGCACAGTAAATCCAGCCGAACACTACGGGCTGAATATAGGTTCAATTACTCCCGGAAAATTCGCAGATATCGTTATTTTGAGTGATCTCGAGAATTTTAAGGTTGAAAGGGTTATATTTAACGGGAAGATTCTGGATGGGGGAGATTTCCATAGGAGGTACCAATATCCAGAAAAAGCGAAAAACACGATTAAAGCGAGAAAAATTAGTAAAGAGGATATTAAGCTCGACCCGAAAGACGGAAAGAAGACCAGAGTTATTAAATTGATTGAAGGAGAATTGCTGACAGATGAATTGATTGTTGAAAAAATATCCGACAGCATTAACAAGATTGTGGTTCTCGAGAGACATAAAGGAACAAACAGAATAGGTAAGGGATTCGTTTACGGATTTGGAATAAAAAGTGGGGCTATCGCTTCCACAATAGCTCACGATTCACACAACATAATTGCGGTTGGGGATGCGAACGATGATGATTATATAGTTAAGGCTGTGAACAGATTGATTGAGCTTCAGGGTGGGATTGTTGTGGTAAATAAAAACGGAGTTTTTGAATTACAGCTTGAGATTGCTGGCTTAATGACTGAAAAATCGACAGATGAAGTTATGAAAAAATTGAGATTGATACACCAGCAATTGGAAGAGATGGGATGCAAGCTTGAAGCCCCAATTATTGCTTTGAGTTTCCTCGCTCTTCCCGTGATTCCAAAACTAAAAATAACCGACTATGGACTTGTGGATGTGGGAAGGCAAGAGGTGGTTGATGTTTTTGTGGATTGAGTTTAATTTTCTTATTTCATCTTCTGAAAGTTTAGAATTAACCCAATCCAGATGTGGGTAAATTTAACCTTCTCCCTTATTTTTCTTACTTCGATAGCTAATTCGTTTATTTGTCTTTTATTTCTTTCTCATTCACATACTTTGTCTGTTTTGCCATCACCGGGCTCACTGCGCTGCTCAGCACCACCAAAACCAGCAGTATTGGTATCGCTTTCTTCAACACTCATACCACCCAGTAACCAATATTCATTCAATTATTTAAAATTTTTCTTTTAGTGTATGGTAAATATAGAAAAATATCTTTAATTTCCTAAAACACTAAAATTTTCTACATATTCTGAGCCTATAAATCTCAAATCTCAATTTATCACAAAATAAGAATTAGTAACTAAATAGCCACCAAATAATAACACAAAAGTTGGCACCCTCTCAACAGCTTTTCAGAAATTCTTATATTTGTGAATCCTTTTCTCATAATGGGTGATTCAGGTGGATACATTTCCTGATAAGTTCAAGTGTGTTATAACCAACTGGGATTATATGGATTGGCTGTGCAGACGGGTATCAGAACAGATAAAGGAGGATGGATTTAAGCCAGATATGATCGTGGCTCTCGCAAGGGGTGGCTGGTTTGCAGGAAGAGTTCTCTGCGACCTCTTGGGATTGGATGATTTAACAAGCCTGAAAATAGAGCACTATGTAGGAACTGCAGCAAAAAGTGGGGAGGTCAAAATAAGGTACCCCCTCCCTGATGGCTCAGTTGAGGGGAAAAAAGTTCTCGTGGTAGATGATATTGCCGATACAGGAGGTAGCATGAAAAAGGCAAAAGAGCATGTTATGGAAGAGGGTGCTTCAGAGGTAAAAACAGCCACATTGCAGCTCCTTTATACATCAAAGTTCATCCCGGACTACTTTGGAGAATACATGGAAGAATGGGCATGGGTTGTGTTCCCCTGGAATTTCATTGAAGACATGGTTGATATAATATCAAGGCTTCTCGCAAAAGAGAAAAGAGATTTCTGGACAGAATGGGACATAAAATGGGGACTTTACTCCTATCACCAGATTGATCCCATCCATCTTGAGATTGCCCAGCCGGGAAGGTTTTCAGAGGTCATGAAAGAGATGGAGAGAAGGAGAATTATCAGGTTTGTAGAAGAAGACGGGAAAAAAGGATGGATTCTGACAGAATAGGTGGTTCTATGACTGTCAAAGCCGAAATAGGCATCATCGGTGGAACGGGTGTTTATGATCAGGATGCCTTTGAGAATATAAAAGAGGTCGATATCGATACCCCCTTCGGCAAACCATCTTCCTCAGTACTGATAGGAAGCTTAGAGGGAAGAAATGTAGCCTTTATTCCGAGACACGGAAAGGGGCATATCTATTCGCCAACACATGTACCTTACAGAGCCAATATATATGCGATGAAAAAGCTTGGAGTTCACACAATTCTGAGCATTGCCGCCGTAGGAAGTCTGAAAGATGAGATCAAACCCCTTGATATCGTTGTTCCAGATCAGATATTCGATAGAACCAGAAGAAGAGTCAGCACATTTTATGAGGATGTTGTTGTCCACATCGGCTTTGCAAACCCCTTCTGCAAGAGGATTTCGGAGAAGATCGTTGAGGTGGCAAAGACACTCAACTACGATGTTCACCCTGAAGGGACATATGTGTGCATAGAGGGTCCTCAGTTCTCAACAAAGGCAGAGAGTTCAGTCTACCGAGCTCTTGGATTTGATATAATCGGAATGACAGCCCTTCCAGAGGCAAAACTTGCAAGAGAGGCTGAAATTTGCTATGCAACCATCGCAACAGTTACAGACTATGATGTCTGGAAAGAGAGTGAAGTGGATGTTGCGACTGTGCTTGAAAATGCTGCAAAAAACGAGGAGAAGGTTAAAAACCTTCTTAAAAAGCTCATTCCATTGATTGACGATGATGAGGGCTGTGAGTGCAGAAACTCGCTCAGATTTGCAATCACAACTTCAAAGGAGTTTATAAAAGATCTGGCGCTTGAAAAGGTTGGAATCTTCATCTCAAGATACCTTTAATTTATTTTAAATTTATTTTAACTCTATTTTTAGTTCCATATCTCACCCAATCTGGGATAAGGGGGTAATTAAAAACCCGAAAACTTATTAACTTAACACAATATTAATATGGTGGGGATTAATATGAAAGGAGGTAAAAAAGCAGTTCTGATATTGTTAGTAGCGGCAACACTTCTTTTCGCCGGTTGTGCAGGAGAAGAGAAACCTGCCGCCCCAGCTGAGACACCCAAACCAGCTGAAACGCCAGCTGCTACACCAACTCCAGCACCTGCAGAGGAGAAAATGCTGGTTATCGGTGTAACAGATAAGGTCACAGACATGGATACCGCCAATGCCTACGACTTCTTCACATGGGAAGTGATGAACAATGTGATGGGTGGACTTTACAGATACAAGCCCGGGACAACAGAACTTGAACCCTATCTTGCTGAGAGCTATGAAGTACAGGATAGTGGAAAGGTTTACATCTTCCACCTGAGGAAAGACCTGAAGTTTGCAGATGGTACACCCTGCACGGCACAGGATGTTGTAAGAAGTATCAAGAGAGTTATGGATATTGCTGGCGATCCATCCTGGCTCGTAACTGACTTCGTTGAGGATGTAGAAGCTGTTGATGATTACACTGTTAAATTCACACTCAAAACACCTATTGCCTACTTCCTCTCACTCGTGGCAACTCCACCATACTTCCCGGTCCATCCAGACTATAAAGCAAACGAGATTGACAGCGATCAGACCGCCGGAGGAGTTGGCCCATACAAGATCTCAAAGTGGGTAAGGGATCAGGAGCTCATACTTGAAGCCAATCCGAACTTCTTCGGAGATGCTCCAAAGACTCCAAAGATCATTATCAGGTTCTATCAGGATGCCACAACACTTAGACTTGCAATAGAGAAAGGTGAAATCGACATTGCTTGGAGAACTCTGACACCGGTTGACATTGAGTCCCTCAAGAAGAGTGAGAACCTACAGGTTGTTGAAGTACCAGGAGCCTTTATCCGATATCTCGTGCTGAATGGAAACGAAAGCACAGCATTCCCGACAAAGGATGTGCATGTAAGAATAGGCATTGCAGCAGCAATTGATAGAAACGATCTGAACCAGAGAGTCTTCCTTGGCACGATGGAGCCTTTGTATTCACTCGTACCGATAGGGATGTGGAGTTATAAGCCTGTGTTCAAAGACTATGGCGATGGAAACATCGAACTTGCAAAACAGCATCTTGCAATGGCAGGATATGACGAGAACAACAAACTCAAGCTTGAGCTCTGGTGGACACCAACACACTACGGTGATACTGAAAAGGATCTGGCTCAAGTGATCAAGGAGCAGCTTGAAGCTACAGGTGTCATTGAGGTTGAGCTGAAGAGTGCAGAGTGGTCAACCTATGTTGACTACGCCAGAAAGAGTGCAATGATGGCTTCATTCTTCGGATGGTATCCCGACTACCTCGATCCAGATGATTACACCACACCCTTCCTGAAATCAGGATCAAACAGATGGCTTGGTTATCCATACAGTGATCCAGGAATGGACGAGCTTCTCGAGAAGGCCGCAACAGCCCCAACACAGGAGGAGAGAACACAGTACTACGAGCAGATCCAGGACAAACTCAAGGAGGATTCTCCGATAGTACCATTACTCCAGGGCAAGCTGTTCGTTGTGGCAAAGAAAGATGTAAAGGGAATAATCCTGGACCCAACAATGCTCTTCAGATACTACCTGCTTGAGTGATTTTATTTTTCTTTATTTTTATCAAAACACCGTGCAAATTGCTAACAACTGACAGAAAAGTTGAAAAGCTTTTTAAATCTACCAGAACGCACATTGAGAGATGGCGTCTCTGAAAGCATACATAGCAACAAGAGCCTTGCTCGTTATTCCAACGGTAATAATCCTCCTTACCTTAGTGTTTTTCATCCTAAGGATTCTTCCCGGGGATCCAATAGCTTCCATGGTAGGGCAGAAAGTACCTCCAGAAGTTCTGGAAAAATTAAGAGAGGAGGCTGGACTGAACAAACCGCTGATCGTTCAGTATGTCGATTACATCTTCAACATCATACATGGAGATTTTGGCAGATCAATGATATGGGGCAAACGCCCTGTGCTATCTGAAATTATGGACAGATTTCCTGCCACCTTAGAGCTGACGATATTTGGGTTCATAATAAGTGTCATCCTCGGTGTGATTACAGGTTCCGTAGCTGCATTCAGGCGAGGGTCAAAGTTAGATGCCTCAATGAGGGTCTACAGCATCCTTGCCTATTCTCTTTTCATTCCATGGTTTGGTATGGTCCTTCAGATGATTTTTGGGGTTTATTTTGATATTCTCCCGATTGGCGGGAGAATTTCCCCAGGAATGGAACCTGAAAGGATTACAAGTCTTTATGTTCTCGATTCGATTATAACATTGAACTTCAAAGCGCTTTCCGCATCCCTCATCCACCTCTTCCTCCCATCCCTTACACTAGGTATAGTGCTTTCAGGAGCCTATACAAGGCTTGTCAGAAACAACCTGATCGATGTTCTCTCCCAGGATTACATAACTGCCTATCGTTCCAGAGGCGTGAAAAACATGAAAATAGTGAGGCACGCGATGAAAAACGCCTTCATTCCAGTAATAACCCTGATGGGACTCCAATTCGCAATACTTCTTGCAGGTGCTGTGCTGACAGAGACAACCTTTTCATGGCCCGGAATGGGTACATTCCTCCTTGAAAGGATACAGTACAGAGACTATAATTCTGTTCAAGGCGCGATAGTTTTCTATGCCCTCTTTGTCGCTCTGATAAGTCTTGTTGTTGATGTTATCTACGCGCTGATAGATCCGAGAATAAGATACTGAGGGGTTCCAATGCAGGTAAAAAATCTTGCTACCAAGATATTCAGACCGATAATTCCGGAGGCAGAAGGAAGGAACATGGTAATAGCCGGAATGATTATAGTAGCTATTGTGCTTTTCATGGCGATCTTTGCAGATATAATTTCACCTTACGACCCGACAAAGCTCGCAGGAAAACCTCTGAGTCCTCCGTCAGCACAGAATCTTATGGGTACAGATAACCTTGGAAGAGATGTTTTTTCAAGGGTAATTTATGGCTCAAGAATTGTCCTGATGGTTGTTTTTTCAGCATCCCTCGTTTCGATGTCAATCGGAGTACCTATAGGGTTGATTTCAGGATACTTTGGAGGTAAGCTTGACAGGGCAATTTCAATGATTATGGACAGTATGTATGCATTTCCGAGCCTCATACTTGCCATTGCAATTGCTGCTGTTCTTGGGCCAAGTGTTGTAAATGCTGTCGTGGCAATTTCGGTGGTTTATGTTCCCACATACTTTAGAATGACGCGTGGACAGACCCTTTCATTAAAATCAAGACTCTTTGTCGAAGCCGCAAGAGCAGCAGGTGCAGGAAATCTTCGAATAATGAGAAGATATATCTTCCCGAACCTTGTTACAACAGTTATAGTTGTTTTTTCACTCAGTATAGCGGATGCAATTTTAACTGAGGCGGGATTGAGTTTCCTTGGTTTTATCGTCACAGCCCCTACGCCTGACTGGGGATTTGATCTCAGTTCAGGAAGACCTTATCTTCCCTCAGGTTACTGGTGGATGATAACATTCCCTGGAGCAATGGTCATGATTCTTGCTTTGGGGTTTGCGCTGATAGGTGAAGGTCTCAGTGAACTCTACGCACCAGGGAGGGAAAGATGATGAGTCTACTCGAAATCAGAAATCTGAGCACTTATTATCACTCAAGAAGGGGTGTGTTGAGGGCAGTAGATATGGTCTCACTGAGCTTAGATGAGAGGGAGTTTGTTGGAATAGTTGGAGAAAGTGGTTGTGGAAAATCGACCCTTGCCTTCTCAATAATGCGACTTATTCAACCACCGGGAGAGATTGTCGAAGGTGAGATTATCTTCAGCGGAAAAAATTTGCTTGAACTAAATGATGAGGAGATGAGGAGAGTAAGAGGAAAGGAAATAGGAATGGTCTTTCAGGATCCCATGACGAGTCTTGATCCTCTTGAGAAGATTGGTGATCAGATTGTTGAAACAATCCAGATGCATGAAGATATCGGGAAAAAAGAGGCTCTTGAAAAGGCGAGAGAGCTCTTAGAGAGTGTCGGGTTGCCTGGTAACAGGGTGAATTATTACCCCCATCAGCTTAGCGGGGGGCAGAGGCAGAGAGTTATGATTGCTCTCGCTATAGCCCTCAACCCAACACTTCTTATAGCAGATGAGCCTACAACAGCTCTCGATGTGATTGTTCAGGAAAAAATAATGAACATACTCAAAAAGATGACCTCTGAAGGTAGATCAATTATCCTGATTACTCATGATTTCTCTCTTGCTGCTGAAAAGAGTGATAGAATTGTTATTATGTATGCTGGATGGATAGTTGAAATGGGTGACTCTAAAAAACTCGTGAATGATCCACTGCATCCATATACGAAAGGCCTACTCGAATCGGTTCCAGACCTCTGGCTTGAGAGAAGGATAAAAACCATGCCAGGTCTGCCGCCCGATCTTGTCAATCCTCCTCCGGGATGCAAGTTCCATCCAAGATGTCCAAAAGCCATGGATGTGTGCAGAAAAGAAGAGCCTCCGGAAGTCCAGGTTAATGGCAGGTTCGTTAAATGCTGGCTTTATGGGGTGTGAAAATGGAAATAATCAAAGTTGAAGGCCTGAAGAAATATTTCCCCGTTCAAAAGTCATTCCTTGAAGTTCTTTTCTCAAAAGAACTCCAGTTCATAAAGGCAGTGGATGGTGTCAGTTTTACCGTGAAAAAAGGTGAGATGCTCTCACTTGTAGGAGAGAGTGGTTGTGGAAAAACAACCGTTGGTAGAATGCTCGTTGGTCTTGAAGAACCAACAGAAGGCAGAATATACTTCAAAGAAAGAGATATAACTTCACTCAGAGGAGAAAAGAGAAGAGAAATCCAACGACACATCCAGATTATTTTCCAGGATCCCTATGCATCTCTCAATCCAAGAATGAAGATTGGAGAACATATAACTGATCCACTCCTGATTCATGGTATTGCCACCAACGAAGAGGCAAAGAGGATGGCTATCGAGATGCTCGAAAGAGTTGGACTCGTTCCTGGTGAGCAATTCTACAACAGACTTCCTTACCAGCTTAGTGGAGGGCAGAGGCAGAGAGTAGCAATAGCGAGGGCAATGGTTCTCAAACCCGAATTTGTTGTGGCTGATGAGGCTGTATCGATGATCGATGTTTCGTTAAGGGCCGCTATCCTCAACCTGCTGATGTCCTTCAAGGAAGAATACAACCTGAGCATGCTCTTCATTACCCATGATCTGAGCGTGGCAAAACTGGTTGGTGACAGAATTGCAGTAATGTATCTCGGAAAAATCGTTGAGCTGGGAGAGGTTAACGAGGTTATTCACAAGCCAAAGCACCCCTATACAGCAGCACTTCTCTCAGCAGTTCCAAGCTTTGAAAAGAGAGATTTAAGAGTTGGAATTTTCGGTGATGTGTCCAATCCAATTGATTTGCCCCCAGGATGCAGATATAATCCGAGGTGTCCCTTTGCAAAAGATGAATGCAGAAAGGCTGAGCCTGAACTCATAGGAACTGACAGACACAGCTTTGCGTGCCATTATCCACTTGATATCGTTGTAGAATGACTGTATTAGCCATTCGAATGAGTTTCATAAACTGCGACGATTTCAAAACTGATTTCATAGTTTCCCTCCGAGGCATACGGCTCAAATAAAAGACTTATTTTTAGCTTTTTCTCACTGTTGGATGCAACTGTAAATGCATCCCCTTCAAGAGATGATGAGCCCTGCATGATTTTTACCTTACCAATGAGGATATCTCCTACACTGATTTTTCCGTTTGAATCACTATCCAAGTAAAAAAGCCAGATTCCATTACCGGTGAGATTTGAAATAAAACTTTTGATTCCAGATCTTACCTCGAGATTTACTATCCTGCCCTTGAAGCTGAAATCTCCCTCGTTTTTTATCATAATTTCTCCTGTATCTGCGAAGCCATCTCTATCTGTGTCCTGAAACTCTGCAACAACCTCGTTCTGATTTAACCCATTTATTTTTATCAGAGAGCCTTCAGAGGTGCCAGATAGCTTTACAGTTGCAACAGAATAGACAACATTTCCTGCAACGCCCGCTATCAGAAAAACAGATAGAACTGCAAAAAATTTCAGCTTTTGTCCGGCAATTTTCCTGAGCATACCATAAAAACCGGTTTTTTAAAGTTAAAGATTGTGTGGAAGTGAGTTTTTTGATGTAATTTCTCACAACCGGATGGTATGCAGCTAAATGAAAAACTGTTTATATTTCCTGATGGGATTTTTGTTCATGAAAATACTCGAGCTGAGTGACGAGCTTTATCTGGTTGATCTTCCCCACGAAAAAAGAGGTTTCAGGAGATTTATATCCTCTTGGATTTTTAAAAGCGGAAGCAATGCTTTTATTGTGGATGCCGGTACATCGGCAACCGTTAAAAAGCTTGTTGAAGCTCTTGAATACCTCAAGGTGAAAAAAGTAGAATTCATTCTTCTGACACATATCCATATAGACCATGCAGGTGGTGTTGGTGATTTTCTCAGATACCATCCTGAAGCGAAGGTTGTGGTTCATGAAAAGGGGCTGAAACACCTTATTAACCCTGAAGCACTGTGGAAGGGAAGTATTAAAGTTCTTGGAGATCTTGCACACCTTTATGGAGAAATTAAACCTGTGCCTTCAGATGCTATTCACTCTGGAGAGATCATGTTCGAAGGTTCCGAGATATCCGTGATTGACACTCCAGGACATGCTCCACATCACCAGAGCTATATTTTTGATGATTATCTTTTTGCAGGAGAGGCGTTAGGTGTGCACACTTACCTCAAAATGATGAACTTCTACCTGCGTCCTGCAACGCCTCCAAAGTTCATTTATGAGGTTGCCAGGGCATCAATTGAGAAGCTTGCAGACATTGAAAGAAAAACTGTTTGCTTCGGACATTTTGGGTATGAAGAAGATAGTAGAAAAATTGCCGAACTCGCTCTCAACCAGCTTGATCTGTGGGTCGAAACAGTTCAGGATATTGCATGCGAGAAAGGTTACGGTGGTGAGGATGAGATCATCCATGTTTCAAGAGAGGAGTTGATGACAACTGACTCAATCTTTGCCAGATACGAATATATTGATGAAGACATTAAAAGCAGGGAAGATTACTTTATAGTGAACACACTCAAAGGGATTGTGGGCTATGTGAAGGAGAGATTCTGCCCAGATTGATTAAGCCACAATGATTCGTGTATGGAGCTTGGGAATACCTGATGTTGCCAAATCCAGTAGAGGTCAATTTGATTTTTTCAGTCTTTATTGTCTCGTGCATGTGTTGGTTCACAGTAACACGGCTCACAATAACCCTACTGCTTTAAGATTTCAAACAACAATGAAATGCAACCATGGTGTTTGACGATTTTCAATTCTGGTTTTCAACGATAAAACTTAAACTTCAATCCAGCCAACCCTTATGAGTGGGAAGAGATAATGAGGACCGCTATAGTCGGGCATGTGCTGAGATTGCGCTCAGACTTATAGAAGAGGAGGATCTTGACAGAGAGAGAATTGAGAGAATAAAAAAAGATGTTTCCAAGGAGTTCAGATTATCTAAACTACCATCAAACCCAGATATTGCCAAATATCTTTCTGATAGGATTCTATCCTTTTTTGAAGAAAAAGAAGAGGTTGAAAAGAGGCTAAGAGAGGTCAGGAGGGCATTAAAGCTGAAGCCTGTGAGAACACTATCAGGTGTTGCAGTAGTGGCTGTGATGTCATCTCCTGCAAGATGTCCCCATGGAAGATGTGTTCCCTGTCCCGGAGGTTACAACACACCTCAAAGCTACACGGGCAAAGAACCGGCTGCCATGAGAGGTATGCAGCATGGTTATGATCCTTTCAGGCAGGTTACTGCAAGATTGAAAGAGCTGAAAGAGATAGGTCATGATACTGAAAAGGTTGAAATAATAGTGATGGGGGGAACATTTCCGGCAAGAGAGAAGGATTACAAAGATGACTTCATCCTGAATATTTACAATGCACTCAACTCATTCGGAAAGAGAAGGAGAGTTCAATCAAAATTGATAGAGGGGGCAAAAAAGCTAAACGAGCATGCAAAGGCAAGATGTGTTGGACTGACCTTCGAAACTCGTCCCGATTACGCTGGGAAAAAGGAGATTAAAGAGATGCTTGACTATGGAGGTACAAAGGTCGAGCTTGGCGTGCAGAGTGTGGATGACAGAATTCTGCAGAAAATAAAAAGAGGACATGGAGTAAAGGAGGTCGTGGAGGCAACAAGACTTCTGAAGGATGCTGCTTTCAAGGTTGGTTACCACATCATGCCCGGTCTTCCAGGCTCAGATTCTAAAAAAGATCTGGAGAACTTCAAAAAAATATTCGAGGATCCAGGATTTAAGCCTGACTACCTTAAAATCTACCCGACTCTGGTTGTAGAGGGTACGGAGCTTTATGAGATGTACAAAAAAGGTGAATACAGACCATATACCACTGAAGAAGTTGCTGAGCTTATTGCTGAGGCAAAAAGACACTTTCCTGTCTGGGTGAGAGTTCAGAGAATACAGCGAGATATCCCTGTAAAGTATGCCATAGGACTTGATAGAGGAAATCTCAGACAGATCGTCCACAGTAAAATGAGAGAGAAGGGATGGAAATGCAGATGTATAAGATGCAGAGAGGTAGGACATGCAGGAATAAAAGATATTGAATCTCTAATTTCAGAGTCAGAAGTAGTTGTGAGAGATTACGAGGCATCAAATGGGACAGAGAGGTTCATATCCTTTGAGAATAGAGACAAAGATTTGCTTTTTGCTTTCATCAGGCTGAGAGGGGGTAACCCATATTTCAAAGAAATTGAGGACCATGCACT
This sequence comes from Archaeoglobus sp. UBA234, assembly GCA_002494625.1. Lineage (GTDB taxonomy): Archaea > Halobacteriota > Archaeoglobi > Archaeoglobales > Archaeoglobaceae > Archaeoglobus_A. The sequence goes on along the minus strand of DACH01000003.1, from coordinate 103,159 downwards.
CATAAGAGAGCTGCATGTTTATGGTGAGGTGCTCCCCGTTGGTGTGAGAGATAGTTCAGCTGTTCAGCACAGAGGAATAGGTGAGAGGCTCCTCAAAACCGCAGAAGAGCTTGCTAAGGAGAATTTTGACAGAATAGCTGTTATAAGTGGTGTTGGTGCAAGAGAATACTACAGAAGGCATGGGTACAGGAGAAAGGGCAATTACATGGTAAAGAGGATTTAAAGGTTTAAATCTGATGATAACTTTAATAAAAATTATAAAAATGTTACAGACTTTCTGCCCCTTGCTGCCTGTTTCTGATGTAAATCAGTTTTTTATTGGGTAGTAGAACTAAACACTAATACTTGGAAATAAGATTTTCTACTCTATTGCTCGTTCCCGATTCCTCACTTACACCATTTCTGTGATTCTGACCTTTAACCTTTAACCGTCAAACTACAGGTATCCTGACTGGTTTCTTGAAATACTCTTTCCTTTCATCTTCCATCTCTTCATTACTCTTTCTTTTAAATTTTCTACAAAAAATTTGGCTAAAATTATTTGTTTGAGCCATAAACCATCGATTAATCGATACTCTCACCGAGAATCTTCAAAGCGATCAAAATAGATAACCCTTAAATATGACATGGGTGTGTATTAATCGATAATAAAAAAAGGTGATTTTATGAAACTGTATGAATATCAGGCTAAACAGATTTTCTCAGAGCACGGAATAAGGACTCCAGCAGGCAGGATTGCCTTTACAGCAGAAGAGGTAAAAAAAATTGCCGAAGAGTTCGGAGCTGTTGTTCTTAAATCCCAAGTTCTTGTAGGTGGGCGTGGAAAAGCAGGTGGAATTAAAAAGACAGAGACTCCTGATGAGGCATACAGCAAAGCAAAGGAGTTACTGAAAATGGAGATAAAAGGCTTAAAAGTTGAGAAAATACTCGTGGAGGAGAAACTTGACATTGAGAGAGAGATGTATGCCGGAATAACTCTTGACAGAGGGAACAAGGGAATTGTCATAATCCTCAGCTCTGTTGGTGGGATGGACATTGAAGAAATAGCCGCAAAGCATCCTGACAGAATAGCGAAGAAGGTTATCAACCCCATCTGGGGTCTGCAAGATTATCAGATAAGAGAGCTTCTTTACGAATCTGGAATGCCAAGAGAGTACTTCAAAGATGTTTTTTCAATTTTAAAAACCCTTTACAGAATTTTCATCAAATATGAAGCTGAGCTGACAGAAATCAATCCACTTGTAGTAACAAGAGATGGTGCTATTTATGCTGCTGATGCGAGACTGAACATAGATGATAGCTCGCTGTACAGAAACAGAGAGATGGCAGAGAAGAGAGAGATTTCCGGCTCAGATCTTGAAAAGGAGGCAGAAAAGAAGGGAATAAACTATGTAAAACTCGATGGAAACATCGGAGTTATCGCCAATGGGGCAGGCATGTCTATGGCAACTATGGACCTGATCTACCTTGAAGGTGGAAAACCTGCCAATTTCTTAGACATCGGTGGTGGTGCTTCATCAGAGCTCGTAAAAACATCTATAAACCTCATTCTGAGCGATCCAAGCGTGAAGGTGATTTTCATAAATATTTTCGGTGGGATAACGAGGTGTGATGTCGTAGCTGAGGGGCTTGTAAATGCTTTCTCCGAGATGGATGTCAAAACTCCTGTGGTTTTAAGACTCTCCGGAACCAATGAAGAGCAGGGAAGAAAGATAATTTCCGAATTTCTGAAGAATAATCCCGGTAAGCTCATACCTGTTACCACCATGGAAGAGGGAGCTAAAAAAGCTGTTGAACTTGCAGGAGGTGTTTAAATGGCTATTCTGATAGATGAGAATACAAAAGCCATAGTACAGGGCATTACAGGCTATCAGGGATCATTTCATACCCAGAGAATGCTTTCATACGGGACAAAAATAGTCGGAGGCGTTACTCCCGGAAAGGAGGGTGAGAGTGTTCATGGTGTGCCGGTGTTCAACACTGTCAAGAGTGCTGTGGATGAGACCGGTGCCAATGCATCCATAATATTCGTCCCTCCCGCATTCGCATGTGATGCAGTTTTTGAGGCTGTTGATTCGGGAATAAAGCTCGTCGTCTGCATAACCGAAGGTATTCCGGTTCACGACGAACTAAGAATGTACTGGAAAGTTAAAGAGAAGAATGCAGTTCTCATAGGACCAAACTGTCCCGGTGTAATCAGCCCAGGAAAATCCCATCTGGGAATCATGCCTTTTGAAATATTCAGTGAAGGGAATGTTGGAATCATTTCGAGAAGCGGAACACTAACCTACCAGATTGCATACAATCTCACGAGCATGGGAATCGGGCAATCAACTGTTATTGGTATTGGCGGGGACAGGATAATTGGCTCAGATTTTATTGAGCTATTAAAAATGTTTGAGAGGGATGATGAGACTGAACTGGTTGTTCTCGTTGGCGAAATAGGTGGAACAGATGAGGAGAACGCTGCTGAATTTATTTCAGCTGAGTTCTCAAAGCCAGTTGTTGGATACATCGCCGGAATAACTGCCCCTCCAGGAAAAAGGATGGGTCATGCGGGAGCAATCATTGAAGGTGGAAAAGGTACCGCTGAATCAAAAATTAAAGCCTTAGAAGATGCGGAAGTGAGGGTTGGAAAAACACCTTATGAAGTTGCAAAAATCGTGAAAGAGCAAATCAAAGGTTAATTTCAGGGGTGAACCAATGAGGATCCGGAATGATATAGTTATTGTCGGTGCAGGACTTGCAGGAATGAGGGCTGCCATAGCTGCATCAGAGGTTTCAAGAGATCTCTCAATTGCAATAGTTGCAAAAACCTATCCCATAAGATGTCACAGCGTATGTGCAGAGGGTGGAACTGCTGCTGTGATGCGAGAAGGAGATAGCTTTGACCTTCATGCCTGGGATACAGTTAAAGGGGCAGACTTTCTGGCTGATCAGGATGCCGTTGAATTTTTTGTGAGAGAGATGCCCAAAGAAATTCTGAGACTCGATAATTGGGGATGCCCCTGGAGCAGGACTCAGGATGGAAAAATCGCCCAGAGACCTTTTGGAGGGCATTCCTTTGACAGGACGGTTTTTGCAGCAGACAGAACAGGGTTTCATGAGGTTCACACGCTCTATGAGAGAATGCTCAGCTACCCCAATATCGTCAGATTTGACGAGTACTTCATGACAAATCTGGTCATAGAGGATGGTGAGGTTAAGGGGCTTACAGCAATTGAGCTCAAAACAGGCGATATCGTTCTTTTTGAGGCAAAAGTAGTTATAATAGCCACAGGAGGTGCTGGCAGGCTTTTCGGATTTACAACTTACAGTCACCAGGTAACAGGGGATGGTCTTGCCGTTGCTTACAGGGCAGGAGTACCTCTGAAGGATATGGAGTTCTTCCAGTTCCACCCCACAGGACTGATTCCATCCGGAATTCTGATGACAGAAGCTTGCAGGGGCGAAGGTGGATATCTGCGGAACAGTAAAGGTGAGAGATTTATGGAGAAATACGCTCCTGCAAAAATGGAGCTTGCACCAAGGGATGTGGTTGCAAGATCCATGTGGACGGAGATACTGGAAGGCAGAGGGCTTGAGAGCCCATATGGGCCATACATAGCTCTCGATCTCACCCATCTCGGAGAGGAGAGGATTAACGAGAGGCTTCCTCTCATAAGAGATGCTGCAATCAAGTTTGCAGGAGTTGACCCGGTTGAGGAACCGATTCCAGTCAGGCCGGTTGCTCATTATACTATGGGCGGAATCCACACAAACATGTACTGTGAAACGCCAGTAAGGGGGCTTTACGCTGCAGGAGAGGCTGCATGCGTTAGCATTCATGGAGCAAACAGGCTTGGCTCAAACTCAACGGCTGAGTGTTTGGTATTTGGAAGAGTTGCCGGTGAAAGAGCTGCAGAGTATGCCCTTAAAAAAAGCTACTACCCATCAACAGACTTCCTAAAAGAGGAGGAGAAAAGAATAAACTCTCTCTTCAGAGAAGGAGAAGAATCTGCCTATGAGATCAAGGCAGAACTTAACAGGACTATGGATGAGAATCTATGGATTTTCAGGAATGAAGATGGAATGGCTGAAGCCGTGAAGAAGATCATAGAACTGAAGGAACGCTACAAAAATGTCTCGGTTGCAGATACCTCAAAGAAATTCAACACAGACCTGACCTTTGCACTGGAGGTTGGCTTCATGCTCGACTTGGCAGAAGTTGTTGCCATTGGAGCATTGAAAAGGAGAGAAAGCAGAGGGGCACACTACAGAACAGATTATCCCAAGAGGGATGATGAGAGATGGCTTAAACACACCTTAGCATATTACTCAAAGGATGGACCCATATTTGAGTATCTACCAGTGACGATAACCAAGTGGCAGCCAGTGGAGAGGACTTACTGAGGTGATAGGATGGATGTGATATTCAGGGTAAGGAGATTCGATGGTGAAAAATCTTACTGGAGCGACTTTGTTATTCCTGCAAAAAAAGGAATGACCGTGCTTGAGGGATTATATTACATAAAGGAGAATTACGATGGGAGTTTAGCTTTTCGTGCATCATGCAGGATGGGAATCTGCGGAAGCTGTGCAGTCAAAATAAACGGAAAACCTGTACTCGCATGTGAAACACAGATACTCCATCTGAACTCCACAACAATAAAAATTGAGCCTCTCGATAACTTTGAAGTCATAAAAGACCTCGTTACTGAATTTGATGGATTTTTCACAAAACACGAGGCTGTAAAGCCATACCTGATAAGAAAAGAGGATAGATATTCTGAGCCAGAAGAGCTTATTCAAAAACCCGAGCAGCTCTATGCCTACTACAAGTACTCTCTCTGCATAAAGTGCGGGGCATGTTACTCAGTTTGCCCGGCTTCGTCATCCAGAGACGACTATCTTGGTCCCGCTGCAATGACAGCTGCCTACAGATTCATAGCAGACAGCAGAGATGAGGGAGATGGGGAAAGAATGCAGATTGTTTGCGGGGATTGTGGTGTGTGGAGATGTCACTTTGCAGCCGAATGCAGTGAAGTTTGTCCGAAGAAAGTTGAGCCCGCCAAAGCTGTACAGAAGCTAAGATTTCGATCCGCGATCTACATGCTCGAAAAGTTCTTTATCAGGTGGTAAAAATGAGGTGGCTGAAATGGTTTGAATTCAGGGGTAAAAGCCTGTTTCACATTTCATATTCCCTGCACAGACTTACCGGAATCGTACTTGTGATCTACTTAGTAATGCACCTTTCCTATCTTACTTCAATCAGGATAGGGAGAGAGGTTTATGAGTATTTCACCTCAACAACTCTTACACCTGCCTTCTTGATATTCGACATCCTCTTGGTACTTGCAGGAGTTTACCACGGAGTAAATGGACTCAGATTGATTCTTCACGAATTTGGACTGGGTTATGAGCTTAGAAGACCTTTACTCTATCTCTGCTACCTCTTAACACTTGTATTATGGCTCTATGCCTCTTACCAGATGTATCTCTTCGTCATGGGGGTGTGAAAATGAGCAATGAGCTGAATGGTTTGCGTACCAAGAGAGTCCTTGAACCTGCTGGATGGGTGCTCCAGCTAATCACAGGGTTGGTACTGGCAGTTCTCGTAACATTTCATTTCTTTGAAACCCATATGATACACCACAGTGCAATGGAATACGAGAATGTCATCCTCAGGCTTTCTGATGTCAGATATAAAATCATGTATGGTCTACTACTCCTTTCGGTTTCTTTCCACGCTTTCAACGGCGTTAGAGCAATTTTCCTTGACACAAATTATGGTTCTGAGAACAGGAGATTCGTGAATATCCTGCTATTTCTCGCTGTGATTGTCGCTTTTACCTACGGACTTCTGCTTCTTTTCAGTTTTTAATTTTATTTATGTTCTTTAAGCACAGGTTAATTTTGCGTCGTAGTGGCTCACAAATAAGGTTATTGTCAATTACCTTAAGCATAAGCTCTATTTCACATTGGTAATCGATGCGTTTAAACTCTCTTTCAAATTCACTCGCGTCTGTGATTGATTTTCCACGCCTTATAATTCCATTTATGTTTTTTCAACGCTGCAAAATCCAAGCGTCTATTGGCATCTTTTTAACACATCACGACCATTCCAATATCTGAGTTCTTCTCAAAAAATGTATTGATTGAAAAATATCTGCCCTCATGTTTTCAATGGATTTATTAAGTAATCATGCGGGTGAGCTTATTCCAGCTACCCTATACTCCGCAGCAGAATCAATTTCAATTCAATATTCCAATTCGACAATCATATAACCCACGGCAACTTCCTGCACTCCACCAAACACTTAAAACAGATTAAATCCGAACCACAGAGGGGAGAAACTATTTAAACATCCCAAAGATTTCTGAATCATGGATAAAAACCTGATAATTGCAATCGCACTGAGTCTAATTGTAGGATTTGTCGGGGGGTTTCTCTTACAAAACAACCAGAATGAAGGGCTGTGCCTGTCAGAATTAAATACCAATCCTTCTGATGCTATTCCTTCTGAAGGTATAAACATGACCGTTGTGAACAACTCTCTTGAATACATCAACAAACACCTTCTGAAACCTGGGGTGGTAGCAAAAATAACGAATGTGTCAAAACATGGCGATAATCTCTACCGGATGGATCTTGTATTTACCCGGAATGATGAGCCTGTTGGTGAATCATTCGTTTATATAACGAAAGATGGTTCCACGCTCATCCTGAATTCAGTTGATCTGACTCAAGAGCCTGAAGCACCAAGAACAGAGGTTAGCGCGGATGATGACCCATTCATTGGAAAAGAGGATGCAAAAGTAGTGATAATCGAATTCTCAGATTTTACCTGCCCCTACTGTGCAAAGCTCGAGAAAGAAGTCATACCGAAAATAATCGAAAAATATGGTGATGATGTCAGGATAGTGTACAGAGACTTCCCGATTCACGGGAACAAATCAATAATGACCTCATCTGCAGCGAACTGCGCTGGAGAGCAGGGAAAATACTGGGAATATCACAATATGCTCTTTGAGAGACAAACAGAATGGATTGAGGAGAATCTAACAGCAAACAACTCACCCCTTTACAAATATGCAGAGGAGTTGGGGTTGAACCTTGATGATTTCAAAACCTGCCTGCAGTCAGACAAATATGTTCAGGAAATCCAGAAAGATTATCTGGACGGGTTGAATTCTGGAGTAACCGGTACACCTACACTTTTCATAAATGGTATCAAGGTGGTTGGATTTAACCCTCCCGAAAAGTACTATGAGATAATCGACCAAGAGCTTGAAGGGGAAAGATAACTCTCCATTTTATTTATTTTATTTTTATATCGTGGAAAATTAAAGTAATGAACTTTTAAAAAAGATGGGTTTCAGATAATCGATCTTATTTATCTCCAAACTTTCGGTTCTCCTTACCAAATTCCCCATCAAGATGTAATCGATGGAAGAGCTAAAAGAGTTGTTGGGTTTCTAGAAATTATACAGGACGAAAGTATCAGCGAGCTATATGCTTGATGGCTGAAAGGTATCTCCGCCAAAACATAAAATTGAACGGGAAAGTTTACTAAATTCTGAATTGATCCTCAGGATGTTCACTCAGACCTGTTTCGTTTTCATTACAATCACCTAAGTTTGTAGATGACTTACATACTTGGGGGTTGGGGTAGAATTGGGGTGAAAATTACTTAAATAAAAGGCATAAAAACGGTTTTAAACCCCCTAAGGAGTTTTTTAATCTGATATCGGTCAAATTAGGAATGTCCCGACAGAACCCTTTCACTATGGATCGTTGATTAAAGGAGCTGTTGAAGTAATAAAAGTAGATCAGAGGGTTTTCTATGGTGAGGTTTCTTTAAGGGTGCTATTTAAGGGGTTGAGAGTGTAATTCATTTCATTCCAATCAATCCTCATTCTAATCAACAAGCAGTATGCTTACAAGCTTTTTATCTCCAATCTCAATCCCAAAATCCGAAACTTTAATTCCAAGAGATGACACGGTCGGTCTTGCTCTGCAGTATTCATAATCCGGAAATCCGCACTCATCACATAAATCGCAGCCTCCCGGAAAAACTGTGAATGCTAAGGGAAACCTGTTGAGTAACTTGCCTTCTATTTTAACCAAAAGCTCCTGAATTTCCTTCTTTGTTTCCATATATTTTCCATCCGCATACTCAACAGTAATCAGAAAAGCCTGTCTGTAACTGCGCAGGAAACCTGTAACCTTTTCTATCTCAGGAACAAATGGAGGGCACGATTTTCTTTTTCCATAGTAATTGCACCCAAATCTGCATTTCCATACTGTTCTTGTGTCAGGATGGAGTTTCGATGGATCCAGAGGTTTTACTTCAAACTTTCTGATGTGAACGAGGTTATTCTCCTCAACTAACGATTTAACAAAAGATTTCACTTCATAAATCGAGATTGCATTCCTTTCTTCCACATTCTGCATGGATCCAAATTTAATTTCCTGGTAATTTAGTCTTTCTCCTTTTGCTTCCCTGCTAAGGAGTTGTTTACCTCCGAGGTTATTTGCTTTCTATTTACTTTTAGTTTCTTTTCTCTTACTATCCCTGATGGTTGTATTTTATCGCAAATTCTTGAATTTATCATGATTTCTCCCCTAAATTTATCACGATCCCTCCCACCCCTTTATTTCCTGTGGAGACTGTAAAAATCCGACTGATAAGATGCTGTTCTTGAAAAGACAGGGTATTTTCTTTTTCCATCAGATTTAAATTCCCTGAATTGAGTCTGAATACTTTCTCCTCCCTACCATACCGCATGTGTTCTCCCAGCACTTTTCCTTTTTCCATTTTCTAATTTTTTTGGTTACAAAAAGTGGATTAGTCAGGAAGTACAAAGGCACCACGAAGGTTAAACCTACTTGTTAACATGCCTGTTATGTTTACTCTTGCTAATTTACTTCTACCTATTTACCTCTACCTACTATCCTCTTGCTAATTTACTTCTACCCACTTACCTCCACCCACTATCTACCTATATTCGCTGTCTTCCCGAATCCCCCCAATAAAATACACCCACAATCAACTTCTTGAATAAAACTGTTCTATTCCTCCTGCCCTGTAGAAACGCAGATATTTCAACTCAAACTATTTCTACTTAAACGACTGCTAAACGAACTCAGAAGGTTGATGAATTGGTGAATAAATCAGATATCAGAATATCTGGAAAAATTTTAAACCACTTGAGTTTAAATGGGATGATGACCACAATACGACTGCACTAACAGTGGCTCTGACAGATGGATCCAAAGGGAAATAATATATGGATGTTCTAATCGTTTGAGGTAAGATCAAGTAAAAGTCCAATTCAGCTTGGGTAGCACAGAGAGATAATTGAGTGGATATGTAAAAGGTGGTACGATGAAAGATGTCGGGGAGATGCTTGTAAGGAGAGGTTACCTCTGGCAATCATTTGAGATCTATGGAGGGATGGCAGGATTTGTTGATTACGGTCCTCTTGGAAACGGACTCAGGAGAGCTCTTGAGAATCTCTGGCGAGAATATTTCGTCGTGAATGAGAGAGCTGTGGAGATTGATACCCCAACAATAGGTATAGAAGATGTTTTTATAGCCTCCGGACATGCTTCCTCTTTTACAGATGTGGCAGTGGAGTGTAAGAAGTGCGGTAAGATTTTCAGAGCCGATCACTATATTAAAGAGAAACTTGGAATAGAGACTGAGGAAACAATTGATTTTGTCAGAGAGGTTATAACTACCTATGATGTGAAATGTGAATGTGGTGGTAATTTTAAGGAGCCTGAGAACTTCAACCTGATGTTTTCTACCACTATTGGTCCCGGTAGAGGAAAACAGGGTTATCTTCGTCCTGAGACTGCACAGGGAATTTTTATCAATTTCAAAAGACTCTCTGATTATTTCAGAGATAAACTCCCCTTCGGAGTTTGTCAGATCGGTAGAGCCTATAGAAATGAGATAAGCCCAAGACAGGGCGTAATAAGATTGAGAGAATTTAACCAGGCTGAGCTTGAATATTTCGTCCATCCTGGAGAGAAAAAGCATCCTTTATTTGATAATTACAGGGAGTTCAGAATCCTTCTGGTCGATAAAAACGATGAGGAACATGACATAACGCTTGGAGAGGCGGTTGAGAGGGGAATTATAGCTCACGAGCTTTTGGCATACTTTATAGGAAAGACTGCTGATTTTCTTCTCAAAGCTGGGATAAAAAAGGACAAAATGAGATTCAGACAGCATAAAGATGATGAGAGGGCTCATTATGCCGTTGACTGCTGGGATGCCGAGGCTTACACCTCTTATGGATGGATTGAGATAGTAGGAATAGCGGATAGGGGTGATTATGATCTCTCAAAACACAGAGAATACAGTAAAGAGGATTTAAGCATATTCATAAATTACGATGAGCCTGTGGTGAGAAAGGTCAGAAAAATTCTTCCAGATATGAGTAAACTTGGTCCAAAATTCAGAAAGAATGCAAAAAAAGTGGCTGAAGCCCTCGAAAAATACAGTGGTGAAATAGACGATGTTTTGACTCTGGAAATAGATGGAGAAAAATTTGAAGTTGACAGAGACCTATTTGAAATTGTTGAGGAAGAGGAAAAGGTTTATGGCGAAAGAGTTGTTCCACATGTGATAGAACCCTCATTCGGGCTTGATAGAATTACTTATGCAATCCTCGAACACTCTTTTGACAGAGATGTTATTGATGGGGAGGAGAGGAGGGTTCTTCGCTTGAAGAGATGGATGGCTCCTGTGCAAATCGCTGTACTTCCATTACTATCGAGAGAGCCCTTTACAGGAAAAGCTGAGGAGATTACAGTGATGCTTAAAAAATCAGGCTTTTTCACAGAGAAAGATGAATCTGGTAGTATTGGAAGGAGGTACAGGAGATATGATGAGATCGGAACACCCTTTTGCATTACAGTAGACCACCAGAGTTTTGAGGATTCAACTGTAACGATCAGAGATAGAGACACAACAAGACAGGTGAGAGTTAAAGAATTGGAACTTCCAGAGATAATGAAAAGTCTTCTCAGTGGTGAGAGAGAGTTAACAGAGGTTGGAGAGTTATTTAAGTAATCATTCGGAAAATCGAAGCTGGAACTTGACTCTAAAATCCTTTGTATAGGTATTTTTATGAGATATTCTGGTTGGGGAGGATTTATTTCACCTATCATCCCCTCTATAATATCTGAAATTTTTTAGATTGAAAACAACTTCTGCCTATGTAGAAAATAAAAAACAGTAAGAAGGTACACCATACATTACCTGACACAACTCAGATTAAACAATCTTAAAAAACTCATTACTATCTTAGGTGAAGAAACATAAGCTTCCACTTTCAAAGTCTGTAGCAGTGGAAAATTCTGATTAAATACCTATTCTCTACCAGTACAATTACTTACTATAACGACTGGAGATAAATAAGATAATATAAAATTCTGTGTGTTCAAGTTAAAATAACTTAACAGCCAGATCAATCTCCCGGTTAGTATCGAAGGATATACGCACATCAGCCACGGTGAAAATGTGCCAGAGAATCTACAACACAAGAATTAATCGTCGAAACCTCAGTAAATAACATGCTGGTAGTTAGATTCAAATGTTTGTAGAATATATAGAATATAAGATATAGACTGATAGTGATAGCAAATTATTTTCGTCATTATTCTTCCTGCTGCTCGCAAGACCCTTTCTATAAAGGAGGAATACGCAAAGGGGGAGGTGGTTAATAGTCTAAGTCCCCATTTAAGATTGGAATGTTTCCTATGGTGCTCCTCGAAGGGGAAAAGCTTAGCAAATAATAACCCATACTTTAACGAGAGACAAGAAACCAGAGAGTTTGAATCCCCTTTTCGCATGAAGTTCTGATGCAAAGACAGAGCAGAACAGGAAAACGCCTATCCATGAAGAGGATGATTCACTCCGAGCAGGTTTATCTCACAATCTCCATTATCAGTGTTTTCGTAAAGCCCAGCAGTAAAGAAGTATTTGTAACTCTTAAGTGTGTTGTTTTGAGTTCCAGCAATCTTCAATCGAAGACATCAATTGAAACTATAGCGTCAGAAAGATGGTTGTTACAGTAGATGGTAGCTATAATCTTTTCTTCTCAGGCGTTTATTTAGATAGCCAGGGCTAAAGGAGAATAATAATCTACATCTCAACTCTTTACCACTTCACACTCTTTATTCATCGACGGAAATCCTTTCAAGATGACTTGATACATTCCAGATCAAAGTTCTTACATGCATTGGAAGGTTTGGATCGGAGGCTATTTCTTCCAGAATGGATATTGCTGAGGACGCTCTAACAGCGAGTGAATCCTCACCATGGAGTAGACTATCTTTTATTTCTCCAGCGGTCTTTCTAATATTTCTTGGGACAGAGTCGTCGAGGATTATTCTATCAAGCACATCCAACACTTCCTGTGGTACTGTCTTCGCCATTGGACATCACCTCTCAAAACTGAATATTTTAATATCAGCTTCACGAACCTTATGACATGGAGGATAAAAAAATTTCGGAAGCTGTAAAGCTTCTATACAAAGGCGCTAAAATGCTCTCCTATCACTGTCCTGAATGTGGAACACCAATATTTGAGTATGAAGGTAAAATGTTCTGCCCCTCCTGTGGTAAGGATGCTGTTTTTGAGAAGGATGCCAAGGAAGAAAAACCTCCCGTAGAAGAAAAGTCAAAGGATCCAGTAACCGAACACAAATTAGAAAGGATGACAGATATGTTGCCAGAAGAAGGAGTTGATAGGGGAGAAGTAGAAAAAGATTCAATTCGCAGGGAAAAATCTGAGAAGATCGAGAGTGAGTTTGAAAACCTTGAACAGGCGTTGAAATTAAAGCTTCTTGACATAGCCCACCTTCTCGAAAATACAAAATCTCCAGATGAAATTGAAAGATTGATTGCAATCTCTGAGAGGGTAATCTCTCTCTTGGATAGAATAAGAGGTTTTAAGTGAGTATTTGAGGGGAGTAGTTTAGTGCCCGGTTATCGGTTTTGGGTATGATGTGTTTTCCCAAGACTATTTTCCACTTCAACAAACCTTGAAACTTGACGAGAAGACAGTTAAATAGGCAATCAGAGAGAAGAATATGTTAAAATTTACTTCACTAAATCTATCCTGGCATTTTCTAATAAATTATAACCATTTAAAGATAGTAGCTATTCAATCACTCTTGATTTAACTTCCACGGGAAATTATTTCAACGGATTAAAAAAATTAAGGTCAGAATTTTACTGCTGGTAAGTTATTTAATGAGGTAGCGTTGAAATTAAATTAGATGAGAAGCTTTGAGAAAGAACTTTTAAGAAAATTAATTCACTTTCTCGGTGTTTTTTACATTCCACTTTACATGTATGGAGGTAAAGAAGTAACATTAACTGTGGTTGTAACTCTGACAGTATTTTCGGGTTTTATAGAGTTAATCAGAAAACTCACTGGAAGGAATGTATTTCCGGAGTTGTTCCTGAATCCATATGAAATAGGGGGAATAGGAGCTCACCTTTACTTTGGGATTTCCACATCAGTTCTTACTCTCTTCATGTCGATGGAGGCGGCGATTACAGGAGTTCTTGTGGGATGTGCAGGGGATGGAATAGCAGGTATTCTCAAAGCTTACATAGCTGAGAAGAGAAGAGATATAACTTCGGAAAATCATGATGGTGAAAGAAGTGAAGGGAGATTACTACCTTCCGCTCTGACAAATCTCCAGAAGCTCCCATCTGTAGCGATGTTTGTTCTATCTTTTTCTGCACTCTTGTCTCTAAATGTTCTTTTCTCGCTAAGTCTTGACATGAGAGTTGTGTTTATTTCGTGTATTGTGGGAACACTGATTGAAAGTAGGACAGTTAAGATTAAGAATTTCTACATTAACGACAATTTAACGGTTCCTTTACTTTCCGGAATGTTCTACCAGGCTCTGTCTTAGTCTCCAGTGGAAATAAGGGGGGAGGGAGTGATTAATCATTAAGAATTAGCCTCGTCCAACTGTCAATCCTTAAATCTCCCTTTTCTTCACAGATTTGCCGATCTATTATTTTTTATCTGATATGTACTGTCCAGATAGTCCCCATCAGTCATATCCATACATTAGCATACTGGCTAAAGTGACAGTCTGTTCTTTTCAAATGTTGTTGTGTAGGTTGTGCAAATGTTGTTGTGTAAAAGTTGTATAAGATGCTGACATCAATAAGCATCTGGAGTCATTTTAGTGCTCACAACAAAGTTGCCATTTGCAGACTTGGGCGTGTTATTTTAGAGTTCCCACATCAAACACCAAAGACTAAAACAACTTCACAGTCACTTTTGTGGATACGACCGGACCCATCTGAAATTAAAAATAAGTAGGGCTTTTAAAGTTCAATATAGGTGGCATCAAGAATTCCATCAAGCTCTGTCATTTGATTCAGAACGTTTTCCGGTGGGACATCATCAACAAGGAGAAGCATTAATTGAATCCCACCTCTTCCTCCATGTCTACCCACGATCATTCCTGCTATGTTTATGTTATTCCTGCCAAAGAGTGTACCAACCCTTCCAATTACTCCTGGTTTGTCCTCATGCAGTGAGATTATGTAGTTCCCTTTTGGAATGAAATCAACTTTGTACTTATCGATTTTGATTATTCTGTAGTCCTCTTTTCCAAAGCATGTGCCTTCAATGGTTATTGATCTGTCATCCCCTTCGACAGTGACCTCAAGTAAACTCTCGTAGTATTCAGTGCTCTCACTTTTGCTCTCCTCTATTTTTATCCTTCTCTCTTTTGCGACAGGAATACATGAAACCAGGTTTATATTGGGCCCAAGAACCTCCTTGAGCAAACCCATCAGGAGTGAACGGGTGATGTAGTTTGTTTCGTAGGCTGAAATTGCACCTCTGTAGGTTACCTTCACAGCCCTGACCACTTTGTTAAGCCTGGCAGAAGCAATTTTCCCAATCTTCTCCGCAAGAATCATGTAAGGGAAAATTTTCTCATAAACGGTTGGATCCAGACTGGGGAGATTTACGGCGTTTCTTACAGGCAAGCCCTTGGAGACATTGATTATCTCTTCCGCTATGGTCAGCCCAACACTGATCTGTGCTTCCCTGGTTGAAGCTCCTATATGGGGGGTTGTGACGGTATTTTCCAGGCTTAGGATAGGATTATCCATTGATGGTGGTTCGGACTCATAGACATCAAGTGCAGCACCCGCTAACTTTCCACTCTTGAGAGCCTCATAAAGAGCTCCCTCATCAACAATCCCCCCTCTTGCGCAGTTTATGATGTAAGCTCCATCCTTCATCATCTCAAATTCTTTCTTAGAGAACATTTTCTCAGTTTCCCTCGTCTTTGGAACATGGATTGTTATGAAATCGGACCTCCTCAAAACTTCCTCAAGAGGGAGGAGTTCCACCCCTATTTCCCTTGCTTTGCTCTCACTTATGTAAGGGTCATAGGCGATGACATTCATTTCAAGGGATCTCAATCTTTTTGCAACCTCAAATCCTATTCTTCCAAGACCAACAACCCCGACGGTCTTTCCTTTAAGTTCTGTTCCCATAAACTTCTTTCTTTCCCACTTTCCACTCTTGACACTCGATACTGCCTGTGGTATTTTTCTTGCAACGGAGAAAATCATCCCTATTGCCAGTTCAGCAGTTGAGACAGAGTTGCCTCCCGGAGCATTTGCAACAACTATGCCCTTCTGAGTAGCAGCACCAACATCAATATTGTCAACACCAACTCCAGCCCTTCCTATTATTTTCAATCTCTTTCCCGCTTCAATCACTTCTGCAGTTACTTTCGTCCCACTTCTGACCACAAGAGCGTCGTAGTTTGGGATTATCTCAATGAGCTCTTCTTTTGAGAGACCAGTACGAACATCAACATCTATTCCGGCATTTTTCATCATCAGCACGGCTTCCTCAGGTATTGGGTCTGAGACAAGTACTTTCATTGGCGAGGGGTAGGAACAGTAGGATTATAAATTTTTGCTGCTGTTTTTTGGTTTGGGTAGAATCAAGCCACACTATTGACCTCATAACCAAAACTTACTCTTCAAACTGAACACTCATTACACAATCAGGCCATCTTTTTTCGGAACCATTTATCAACTCTATTTCAAAGGCTGGGTGAACTTCTGTCCACATTCCATGATCGGTATCTATAATCCACACTCCCTTAACTCTCACCTTATCTCCCGGACAGATACCTTTGGAAGAGCTCAACACTCTGATGTGGTCGTGTGGAACCACCTCAATATGAAGCCCACCCTTTCTCAGTATATAATTTCCAACTCCCAGCATGTATTTGTAGTCTTCATCAGGTTTGATGTCGAAGCAGTAGTCTCCATCTCCTGCAATAAAGGGAGGCTTCTCTACAATTCCAGTTACCTCAGCACAGGTATGGACTATTTTCAGCCTTGAAGGTGAGTGGGTATACTCAAAAACATTATCAGATGGCTCACAGTTATCTTCTTTCTGGATCCATCTCTTCTCATTCCAGTTTTCTGGGTTGAACGGATACAGAGCAGTTTTCAGGTTATCTCTGAAGGGCTGGCTGTAACTACCATAAAAAAGACCAACTATCAGGATAACCGTCAGGAGAATTGAGGTAAAGCGATTGTTTCGATAAATAAGGATAAAAGCAGCTGTAATTGATAACAGGGCAAGAATGACTTCGGGAAAAGTTATCAGTGAAAAATAGAAGATTAGAGCGGAAAGAGAGCTGGCAAAAAACCTCAAAATCCTGTTAAATCTGTCTTCTGATTTCAGTGATAAGTAAATGGCATATCCAAAAGGAATCATTGTTATGCCAAATATCGAGAAGGCTGTATGAATTCCGTCATCACCGTAGTAAAATATTGCAATCGTAAGTGCAGAGAGTGTTTCGAAAGCGGTGAGGGATAGGGCTGAGGGTAGCAAACCCCATTTCCATCTGATAAGAGAGGCTGGGTATGTAACAAGTGGTCTTACAATGACATTGAGAATTGCCACCTCAACAAAAACGGATTCAGGCAGAATCATGAAGGGAAGTGCAAAAATACTCGCTCCCAGAACGGCGATAAAAGCTTTTTTAGGCTTGAACAACCAGGCAGCCAGGAGCATCACCAGATAGGCGAATCCATATCCCAGAAAGATTGCAGGAGCATTTACCATCAGGGAGGTGAGTAAGCCCCCAGCAACTATGAAAACAATAACCTCCATTATCCCATCATAACTCCTGAACCCACCCATTAGTCTAATTTAGAACTATTAATTTATAATATCTTTTACCTTTCTTTTTAATTTTTAATTCTTTTTAATCTGCTCTTTCTCGCATGACTTCATTTCATCGTCTCTCATTTAACTCACATTGAAGCAAACAACTTTTTTGATTTCTCAGAAAAGTTCACCCGATAAAAAGCCTTTTATTTTCTTGCGGTTTAATTCAACCCAAGGTGAGAGGATGGGAATACTCTGGTTCAATGAAATTGGAAAAAATGACATTCCTCTTGTTGGTGGTAAAGGAGCAAACCTTGGTGAGATGTTTAAAAATGAAATCCCCGTTCCAAATGGTTTTGTAATTGATAGTAAGACCTACAGAGAATTTATTGAGGTAACAGGAATAAAAGAGCAAATTGAGAAGGAACTTGAGGGGTTGAATGTTGAAGACAGTGATACACTCACTCAGGTCTCACAGAGAATCAGGGCTCTGGTGGAGTCAACACCAATTCCTGAAAGAATTGCTCAGGAAATCAGAGATGCCTATGAGGAGCTATCCAGATTAGAGGGAGAGAAGGTTTATGTTGCTGTGAGGAGCTCTGCCACAGCAGAGGATCTTCCAGATGCAAGCTTTGCGGGGCAGCAGGATACATTTTTGAATGTCGTGGGTGAAGAGCTCGTTGAATATGTCAGAAAGTGCTGGAGCAGCCTTTACACTCCGAGAGCAATCTATTACCGGGTGCAGAAAGGATTCAGGCATGAAGATGTTAGTATTGCAGTTGTTGTGCAGAAAATGGTTAACAGTGAGAAAAGTGGAGTCATGTTTACATCCCATCCCGTAACTGGAGAGCTAAAGACAATCATTGAGGCTGTATTTGGACTTGGAGAGGCTATTGTTAGTGGTAGAGTTACTCCGGACACCTACATTTTTGATAGAGAATTAAGGAAAATCGTTGAAATCAAGATTGGAGAAAAATCCATGATGATAACAAAGAAAGATGGAGAAAATGTTGAGATTGAACTTGACGAGAAAAAATCAAAGGAGAGGGTATTGGGCGATGATGAGATTTTAAGGCTGGTTGAACTCGGCGAGATTATTGAGAACCACTATGGCACACCCCAGGATGTTGAGTGGGCGATAGAGAATGAAAAAATCTACATTGTCCAATCCAGACCTGTTACCACAATAAAGAGGAAGGGGGAAATGGAGGCTGAAGAAGTGGAAGGAGAAATAATTGTAAAAGGACTTGGAGCCTCTCCAGGAATCGGCTCAGGTGTTGTAAAGGTTATTGGGAGTGAAAAAGAGATATCAAAGGTTCTGGAGGGAGACATCCTTGTAACAACCATGACCACCCCAGATATGGTGCCTGCGATGAAAAGAGCAGCGGCAATTGTGACAGATGAAGGTGGAATGACATGTCATGCAGCAATCGTCTCCAGAGAGCTTGGAGTTCCTGCCGTTGTTGGGACAAAGGAGGCAACAAAAATACTCAAAGATGGAATGAAGGTTACGGTGGATGGAGAGAAGGGCCTCGTTTATGCTGGAGTACTGGAAGTAAGTAAAAAAGAGGAGAAGGCTGTTGTGGCTGAACCCCACCTTATTACAGCTACTGAAGTTAAAGTAAATGTCTCTATCCCGGATGCAGCAGAAAGAGCAGCAGCAACAGGAGCAGATGGAGTGGGATTGTTCAGAATAGAGCACATGGTTCTCGGGCTTGAAAAGCATCCGATGAAGTACATCAGGGATGGAGAAATGGATGTTTACATAGACGCACTTTACAGAGAAATGAAAAAAGTTCTTAAAGCTTTTTATCCAAAACCAGTCTGGATAAGAACCCTTGATGCCCCAACAGATGAGTTCAGGGCGATGGAGGGAGGAGAGGATGAGCCAATAGAGGCAAATCCAATGCTCGGGTTCAGGGGTATAAGAAGAGATCTGTTTGAGGAAGATCATTTGAGAGCAGAGTTCAGAGCGATTAAGAAGTTAATAGATGAAGGGCTGACAAATGTGGGAATAATGCTCCCCCTTGTTACCAATGTTGAGGAAGTCAGAAAGGCAAAACAGATTCTGATCGAAGAAGGTATTCCACTTGACAAAATTGAGTTTGGAATTATGGTTGAAACACCGGCAGCAGCACTGATAATCGAAGACCTTGTTAGAGAAGGAATAGATTTTGTCTCATTTGGCACCAACGATCTGACTCAGTACACGATAGCTGTTGACAGAAACAATGAAAATGTGGCTTATCTGTTTGATGAAACCCATCCAGCAGTTATGAAGCTTATAGAGCATGTAATCAGGGTTTGCAAGGAGAGTGGTGTGAAAACATCTATCTGTGGTCAGGCAGGTAGCTATCCACATGTCGTGGAGAAACTCGTTTTACTTGGAATTGACAGCGTATCTGCAAATCAGGATGCGGTCAGAAGTGTAAGAGAGACCATATACAGGGTTGAAAAGAAGATAATGCTCGATAAACTCAGAAAACTCTAATTTTTCAATTTAAATGTCGTCTGTATTGGCAAGAATAGATTTTAATAAAATCTTCTCTGAACTTGAGAGGGTAAAAGCCAGAGTTGTTGGAATTCAGTTACCGGATGGATTGAAATTCAGAACAAAAGAGATAGTGGAAAGATTTGAGGAAAAATACGAGACGATAATCTCCTCCTCGCATGCTTTCGGTGCATGTGATATAGACATCTCGCTTCTTGATGTGGTTGATATACTGGTTCATTTTGCTCATACACCGGTAATTGAACTTGAGAGAGTTATTTACGCACCATACTTCTACGACTATTCCTTTGAAAGAATCAAAAAATATCTTGGTATGATTGAAGATCGCAGAATTGCTCTTGCTGGAACCGCCCAGTATGCATGGAAATTTCCAGAGCTTAAAGAATTTCTCGAAGAAGAAGGATTCATCGTGGAGCTGGGAAAACCTTCTGGCAGAATAAAGCTTCCTGGTCAGATTCTTGGATGTAATTACTCCGTTCTTAGAGAAACGACTTCGAACATTCTTTTTATTGGTGACGGACTTTTTCATCCCAGAGGAGCTGCAATTTACACTGGAAGGAGAGTTTACAGGTACAACCCACTTACAGATGAATTCGGAGAGGTTGAAGAAGAGGTGGAGAAATTCAGGAAAGAAAGATGCTTCCAAATTTCAAGAGCCTTGCAGAGGCTTGATGAGGGGGTGGGAATTGCTGTCTCATCAAAACCGGGACAGAACAGGCTCTTACTTGCAAAAAAGCTCAAATTAAAGGCTATAGGAAGGGGAATTGAGGCTCATATAATCTATTTTGATGATTTATCTCCTGAAAAATTGTTGAACTTCCCATTTGGCTTTTATGTCAACACAGCCTGTCCCAGAATAACATATGAAGACTATAAAAGGTATGAGAAGCCAGTTCTGACTCCTAGTGAATTTGAACTCGTTGTGAAAGGTAAAGACTTTGGAGAACTTAAAGTGGATGAGCTTTTTTAATTTTTTATATAATCTGAAAAATGTTTAAGCCATCTTTAAGACCTTTTCTCCGGCAAATTTTATCAAAAGCGATGGCTTAAATAACAAAAAATTTAAGTTCAGCCAATTTCCACAATGCATCATTATCATTAACAGAAAGTCTTAAATTATACCCACTATAACATCAAAAGAAAAGGTGAAAAAATGAGATTCTTTGCAATCGGTTTCGGTCAGGCGGGAGGCAAGATACTCGATTTATTTGTTGAAAATGAAAAGAAGAGAGGGGCAGGAATCAAGCTCCACACCTTAGCTGTTAATACTGCGAGAACAGATTTAATGGGTTTGAAGCACATCCCAATGAAAGATAGAATCTTAATCGGACAGACAATTGTTAAAGGTCATGGGGTTGGAACAGACAACAGAATGGGTGCGAAGGTGGCACAGGATGAAATAGAAACTATTCTCAATGCGATTGATGAGAAAGGAACGCATGATATTGATGCCTTTCTGATTATTGCTGGACTTGGCGGTGGAACAGGAAGTGGTGGAAGTCCAGTTCTTGCAAGATATCTCAGTGAAATGTATTCTGAGCCAGTTTACGCTGTGGGGATACTTCCTGCTCCTGAAGAAGGAAAACTGTACTCTCTGAATGCTGCAAGAAGCACGATAACTCTCCTCAAGTATGTGGATAATCTCATACTCATAGATAATGGAGCCTGGAAGTTTGAAGGTGCAAGTTTAAAAGAATCATTTGCAAAAATAAATGAGGAGGTTGTGAGAAGGCTTGCAGTTTTAGCAAGAGCTGGAGAGCCTGTTGAGGAGGGAATGGTTGGAGAAATGGTTGTTGATAGCTCGGAAGTCATTAACACCTTCAAGGGTGGGGGAATCTCATCCATTGGTTATGCCACATCGATGGCTGAGACAGAGGAAGAAAAGGAAAGAAGAAAATTCAGTCTCAAAAATCTATTCAAGAGGGAAGATAGAGGAACTTACGATGAAGATAAATCTATGAAAATTGCCTCTCTTGTTAGAAGAGCTGCACTTGGAAGGTTATCGGTTCCCTGTAACATTAGGAGTGCTGAAAAGGCACTTGTTCTTGTAGCTGGACCTCCTGAACACTTGGACAGGAAAGGGATAGAGAAAGCCAAACTCTGGCTCGAAGAGCAGATCTCTGGTGTTGAAGTCAGAGCGGGAGACTACCCAACAAGAAGGACAAAGTATGTTGCTGCATTGGTAGTGCTGGCAAATGTTACCGACATACCGAGAGTAAAACAACTCCAGAGGCTTGCCGTTGAGGCGAGAGAAGAAGCTGAAGGGGCTGAAAGGAGCAGACTCGAAAAAACACTTGCTCTGTTTGATGAGGACATAGAACCACTGTTTTAAGGAGGGTAGTATGAAAGAGAGAATACTAATTAATTCTTTGGTAATTTTTATTTTATTGATCTCGAGCATGCCGCTTGTTATGGCTATTGAACATCTTAATGCAAGTGATTTCGGGAACCCAACACCACAAGGTGTTGAGAAAGATTATTATCAGCCAGGAGAGAGACTTGAGTTTATATATTATATAAGACCCGCTTCGGAAAGTAAGAAAACGATTTTAGATGGGGAAGGTTCTGTATATCGCTATTATAATATATATTCCTCACTGGATACAGTCACTCTTGAAGCTACAGTTTTTTTGGCAACGGGGGCATCCATAAAACACCAGTATGTGAATGGAAAATGCCAAAATCCTAAAGATATCTGTGATTTTATAGATGGAACTGTAAAAATGTCTTTTAGTATAGGGGATACAGCCAATTATGGTGTAGATTATATTGAAGTGAGAGTTAAAGGAGTAGTTCCAACTGTTCAAAAAAGACTTGAGACAGTTAAAGCACTTTATATCGAAGTCTCGGATGCTGATACCAATGCCTTACCACCAGTTGATATAAAAGTCTTTAATCTTAATCAATTTACAGCGGACATAAATAGCCTTAAACAAGAGTACATAACTCTCCAAGAAAGATCTAACGAGCTTGAAGAGGAAGGTGCTGTTACAGCAGAAGCAAAAGATTATCTAGAAAAAGCGAGAGATAACTTAACCGTTGCTGAAAATTACTATAAAATTGGAGATTACTCCAATGCAGACAATAAACTCATAAATGCTGAAGAATTTCTTGATAAAACCTCATTTGAGTTATCAAAAGCTGAGGCAAACTTTATTTACGAGAAGGCTGGAAACGAGCTTGAAAAGCTCTCTATTGTAATAGTGCAGTTCGATTACACGATTAGAGAAGCGAAGGACATCAATATACCTGTCTCAAGCTATGAACTCCAGTTAATCACATTAAAGAGCAAATATACGAACTTGATCGATAAAAACGATAAGACTGCAGATTATCTGGAAAAGAACAAGTTCGATGATGTTATTGAGAGATCAAGGAATATAATGAATGAAACGGCTGAATTGACGATGCAGGCTAACTCGTTAATTTCAGAACTGAGAAAGAAGATTGATGAAGCAAAGGAAACTCCAACACCAACTCCAACACCAACTCCAACACAAGAAACATCATTCTTCTTTGAGCAGAGAGATAGGCTCATTCTCATAGGGGCAATAGTGGCAGCTCTTATTGGTGGTGGTGGAGCAGCTTACATTGCTCTCACAAAATACAAGCATAAGAAGAGCTTTGATGAGCTAAAATAAACTTTTTCAGTCCCTTTAATTTTTCAGCGTAGAGCTTAGAGAAATTCTAAATTTTTCCTGAAACAGTTTTTTAGCGTTGCTGGACTTTTTTAGTGGTATTGTAGCCCGGAACTCTCGTATAATGTGTTGCTCAAAACTTCAGCCACCTCCACTGTTAGATAAAGCATAAAGGATAAAATTGGAAAATAACAGGCAGGAAAACATATCTGAAAATTTAAAGAAATTTTGAGGCAAAGGGACTTCTGACAGAACTGCACGACTCTCTGTACTGGCAGATTTTAAATCTCCCCGATTCAATTCTTTCAGGAATAAAGCTCTTTTCAATCCTCAAAACCCTCTCGATAAGTTTCAGAGCATAAATTCTCTCTCTTTTTCCAGTTACAACCTTAATAAGTTTCCCCATCAAGACAGTAATAAACGAATCCCCGGTTGTTGAATTCACCTCCAAATGAGTTCTCGATGAACTCTTTGTTATCCGAAATAAGCATGCTGTAGCATGCAATCTTAACAGCATCCTTAAACCAGACACCCTTATCAGGAGCTGAAAGACTTACAGCAATGGGGACGATCTCCGATCTGTAAAGGGCGATCTCATCCAGAGTACCCTTCAATCTGAACTTCTTAGAGGAAAGAAAAACTTCCCCACTCTAATGGACTTAAATTCTCTACATCTTCCCCATAAATGAATTTCTCAACAGCTTCTTCAAATATTTTCTCATCTCCTCCCTTTGCTACGAACTTCTGTTTAGCCCAGTCTGAATCGAGACCTTTCTTCAGAGACAGGAATATTTCCTTGCATGCTCCCTGAAGTCCCGGAACATCCTTCGAACCTCATCCTGAAATAACAGAGTCTTGGACAGAAGGCATAGCTGGACACATAACTTACGGAGGCAAAGTCCAAGTCTTTTTTTAAAGGATTGAGAGAAAGCATTGGTATATTGTAATTTAAATTGGATGTAATCCCCTTTGCGGCTGTGATAAATCACCTCAGCTTTGATTTTTGAAAGGAGAAGTTTATGTTTTGTGTAAATATAGACTTACAATCGATAAAACAATTATTTTCATCATAGAAAAATTGATACATTTTGAGTAAGAACATGTTAGAAGGTATGTTTAAATACTATGGTTTTTGTTAGATGATTATTGATTAAAAATTTTTTGATTTTGGATGGAGTGAGGAAAACGGGGGTGGTTTTGGTTGATATCAACCTATCTTGTACTGGTGGCGGTGGTGATATATCTGGTGCTTTATTACACCTATGGAAAGGGACTGGAGAAAAGTGTCGTCAGGGCATCAGCAGACAAAGAAACACCGGCACACAAGTACTACGATGGTGTTGATTATGTGCCAGCGCATCAGGCAGTGCTTTATGGACACCACTTTGCATCCATTGCAGGGGCTGGACCAATAGTAGGTCCCGCATTGGCAATGGCTTGGGGATGGCTACCGGGACTTCTCTGGGTGTGGTTTGGCAACATCTTCATTGGAGCTGTGCATGACTATCTGGCTCTAATGAGTTCTGTGAGGTATGATGGAAAGTCTGTTCAGTGGATTGCGGGAAGAATAGTTGGGAAAAGAACAGGCCTGACATTTCCGGTTTACATATGGTTCACTCTTGTGCTTGTTATAGCAGCCTTTACAGCAGTTGTATCGAAGTTATTCAATTCAATACCCCAGGCAGCAACCGCATCGATCCTGTTTCTGATTGTAGCGGTTATTCTTGGTTTCCTGATGTACAAGATGAAACTGAATTTCTATGTTTCAACTTTGGTCGGTGTTGTTCTGCTTGTCGTTTCTCTATGGATTGGTTTCAACAACCCTGTTGTACTTGAGTACCATTCATGGAATATGTTCCTCTTTGTGTACATCGTACTTGCCTCTTCACTGCCTGTATGGGTTTTGCTTCAACCAAGAGATTATCTGAATGCCTACATTCTATGGTTCGGTCTGTTAACCTCTGGAATTGCCTTCGTAGCACTGGCAAAGCCAATTACTGCACCAGCATTTACAACCTTTACAGCCAATGTTATTGGAGGAAACCCCTCTCCCTTCTGGCCTGCTATCCCACTTGTCATAGCCTGTGGAGCACTTTCAGGATTCCACTCTCTTGTAGGCTCTGGAACGAGTTCTAAACAGCTTGACAAGGAAGTTCATGGGTTAATGGTGGCTTACGGAGGAATGTTTACAGAGGGCTTCCTCTCAACGATTGTCGTGGTCTCAATTGCAGTGTATGGTGTAGCAATAGTGGGAGTTCCGGCAGTGGAGTGGGGTACCCAGTACATAAAAGCCGGAGGAGGTCTTGGTACCTTTGTTGCCAGTTATGCGAAGGGTTTCGCAGAGTTTTACGGATACAGTGAGGCATTCTGGAAAACATTTGCCACGCTGTGGATATCAGCTTTTGCCCTTACCAGCCTTGATACTGCAGCAAGACTTGGAAGATTTGCATGGCAGGAAATTTTTGAGCCACTTTATGACAGAAACAGATCTCTCCATGGTGTGATTTCTAATAGATGGATTGCATCGGGAGTAGCTGCACTATTTGGAGTCTATCTGGCGTGGGGCGGAAGCTACACAATTCTCTGGCCTGCTTTTGCAGGAATGAACCAGCTACTTGCCTCCATAGCAATGATAACCGCGGCTATATGGGTTTCGAAAGTTCAGAGACCTGCAAAGGTGTGGGGTTATGCAGTCCTCATCCCGGCACTGTTCCTCTGGGTGACAGTAACGGCAGGAATCATATGGTACATAGTCACGATTCCAATCAAGGATCCTATCACGAATGTGGCTGTTAAGTCTATCTTGGGGATAGGGCTGATACTGAACTTCATACTCATTGCAGAATTCGCAAATGCCTACAGAAAGCCTGCTGAAGAGTATGCTGCCATGCCAACCTAAAACTTTTTTATTTTTTTATGTGTTATGAAGCTGGTGTTATGAGACCATCAGACATATTGGATTTCCTGAAGGGTTTTTTTGGCTCATTTAAGAAAGGATCCACAGAGATGATTGAGTTTGAGCTAAGAGAGCTTGAGAACATCTTTGCACTTGTTCAGATGGGTTTTTTTGTTGGGATTCCAAGTCCACCACCGACCATTATAATGAGAACACTTCCCCATCTGGCAAGGGAGATATATGTTATGACAAAGAGAGTCAGTGATGAAGATGCCCTGTCGGAGATGGCTGGAGTCTTCGATGTAACCTGAACTGGTGGTAAGATGAAGCTTGTTTTTCTTCTGGGTAAGGGAGGTGTTGGAAAAACCACAATCTCAGCAGCCATTGCGAGAAAGTACTCGGAGAAATACAAAACGCTTGCAGTCTCCTTAGATCCAGCTCACAATCTGGGAGATGTTTTTGAGAAAAACCTCGGCACCAAACCGAAAAAAATAGATGAGAATCTTTTCGCCTCTGAAATTGATCTCGATGATGCTGTTAAGGACTACATTGACGATCTTCAGCGAACACTCAGGCACGCATATCGCTACCTCACTGTTATTAACCTTGAAAAGTATTTTGATGTACTGAAAAATTATCCGGGTGTTGAGGAAAGCGCCCTTCTTGAGAAGGTCAGAAGTATTGTTGAGAAGGAAGATTATGATGTAATTGTCTTTGATACTCCTCCCACAGGACTCACGATTCGTATTTTGATAATGACGAAGATGACACTGATATGGTTGAAAGAACTGATAGGAATAAGGAGGAAAATTCTTGACAGGAGGAGTGCCATAGAAAAAATCCAGGGGGAAATATGTGTTGTGATAGATGGGGAGAAGTTTGATATACCTGCATCAGAGGAAAATGATGCAGTGATAAAGGAAATGTTGGAGTATCAGAGGGAGATGGAAAATTTTGTTTCAAAGCTCAGAAACAGAAGTCTCACGAAGTTTATAGCAGTGCTCAATCCTGAACAACTGCCCTATCTGGAAACAAAAAGAATTATGGAAAACTTGGATAAAATTGATATTGAACTTAGCAGCCTCGTTATCAACAAATACGAGGACAATGAAATTAGCAGGAAAATAGCAGAGGAATTTTCGAGATTAAGCATATATAGAGTTCCCAGACTTGATGAAACGAGAGGTTTAAAAGCTCTTGACGAAATAGCTGGATTAATTGGTGATATTTGATGGTATCGATCGAAATTCTTACGATATTGCTCCTGCTTGCAGCAGTATCTGTTATTCAGTTTTTCAGGGGGAGGAAACTCAATCTGGAACTGGTTAAATTTTACTCTGCAAAGAGTGTAGAGGTATTCAAGCCAGAAGATAAAATATTCACATGGTTGGGTGGTTACATTGGATTCAGGGCTAAATTTGACCTTCAGGATGGCATGAAGCTCGAATATACGCTGACACTTCTACCCAGACACAGTCTCATGTATTTTCCTGTGTCACTCATTACGAACAGGCATGACAAACTCTACTTGGTTTTTAGATTACGAAATCTTGATGGAGAAGCACATTTAATAAAAAGAGGTTACTACAGAATTAAACCAAAGATAGAGAATGAGATAGCTCTCAGAAAAGAGGTAGTTAAGATAGGGAATTATGATTACGAAATCCTCTATGACAAGAAGGATTATGCTGACTGGATTGTTAACTTTATCCAGGGTTTTTCGAAAATTAGAAATGTCAAACATATATCACTGACTCCCTCAACGAAAGTTCTGTATATCCTCATGAAACCCGAACCAGAGACGATAGAGCGGGATTTCAGATATATTTACGATTATATAAAATCCCACTCAGGAAAGCTAAGGCTTAGCTGATGAATAGACTGGTCGGATAAGAACATAAGAAGATTGATCAAAATACAAACTGAATAATAACTTAGATA
The DNA here is from genome assembly GCA_002494625.1 of Archaeoglobus sp. UBA234. Classification (GTDB taxonomy): domain Archaea; phylum Halobacteriota; class Archaeoglobi; order Archaeoglobales; family Archaeoglobaceae; genus Archaeoglobus_A. The sequence goes on along the minus strand of DACH01000003.1, from coordinate 74,988 downwards.
AAATAACTTGAATAAAATAACACAATTTAGGCTAACCCTCAGCATAAACCTCTTTTTTCCCGGCCTCGATAATCTTGTATTTCAGCCGCTCTTCACCCATCACTCTCTCAATTTTACGGACGAGAAATCTGACCACAGTCCAGTATATTGGCATACATGCGATACATGAAGAAGTTAGATAGCTGAAATTAACATAAATCAGATATTTTCCATCCTGTATTATGATTTTATCGATTATTCCGAGATCAACTATGCTGGTCCCGGTTTCGGGTTCTTTAATCTCTCTGAGTCTGTCAAGGATCTCCTTTTTACTCATTGATTAAAATTATGCCTTGGGGTGTATTTATATTGTTTCATCTCCAAGAATTCGGTGAGTGTCAGTAGTTTTTGCACTCAGTAACCAAGCTCCTTGTTTACGATATTTATCAGCCCCTCTCCTGCAATATATCTTTTCAAGATTATTTAAAAAATGTTTACAACTCTTTCCCAGTAATTGGGTGCGGATCCAGCAACGGGGATGTTATGGGAAGATTATCGAGTTCTCAGGGGGTGAAGATTCTGGCAGGGGCTCTCTTGAAATACATCAAAGGCAGCAACCTTTTGTCCATTTCTCCTGCAGTGTTTATCAGATGAAACTGTCAAAACTAGCCTCACCAACATATTTAGCTATGTGCCGCCAAAAATAAAATTAACGAAAATAAATAAAGTTCAGAGAATCTTTACGAGCTTTTTCGATCTTGGAACTTTTATAACTAAAAACCTCAGCACTTTATCACTTTCGTTGTACCAACAGTGCGGGACATTCACAGAAATCTCGATTAGCGTATCCTTGCAAATTTCTCTTCTCTCATCACCTATCTCAACAACACCACAACCCTCCAAAAAGTAGAACAATACATCAGTGAATGTTGTTCCTTTTAAGTTTTTTATCGGACTTCAATGTGACATGAACAACTTGAACCTTTTCAACATCGTAAAGCACTCCCACATCAACACCGTGCGGATTAGGTGTAGTTTCAACCTCTTCAACCTTCACAACATTCATATCTCTCCCATCTACTAAGTATCTGCTCTATTGCCAGACCCATAAGGATAGCAAAGACGACTGTTAAAGCCAACCTCGCTAACATAAACCTCACTCCCAAAAATTCAAGCTCGACTAACTCTTGAGGAAGCTTGATACACGACCAAGCAGAAAGAAAAACTACAATGTTCGACACTCTCGCACCCTTCTTGAGCAAAGCTGAAGCTATGGGAAACGCTATGTAAAGGGGACCAGTAGGCAAAGTACCCATGACTATTGCAATGAAAACACCTCTTAATCCCGATTCTCTGCCCAAATGCTTCACTACTAAATCTTTTGGCACGAAAACTGTGAATAAACCCATCAATACCATAACAGCTGGAAGAATCAACATCATTTCAACGAAAAACTCCCACGAGGATGTAATCACATCTCCCCGATTTTCGGGAAAAATCGACAGTAAAACGATTGTAACACTCGAAACAAATCCCAAGAGCATCAAATCTCGCCTCATAGTATCCACCCCATGACGAGTCCGATGATGATTGCTATGAAAAAGCTCAAACCGTTTCTGAGTATAGTCATCTTCTTGCCCATCTCTCTTATTTCAACAGGCAAGGTGACAACCCCTATCATAGTCAATGTAGTTATAAACACAGCAACCGCTGTGATAGATGCTCCACTTTTTAGGAGAGAAGCTGCCAAAGGAAACGAAATTATGGATGGAATGTGTAAAACAGCGCCTAATACTGCAACAACGAGTATTCCCTTAAATCCAGCCTGTTCACCTACAATTTTAGAAATCTGATCTTTCGGTACAAAACCCAAAATCAAACCTATCAGAATTACGGTTGCTATAACCATTGGTAGAATACGGAAAAACGAGTTCAAGGCTATGACTAAAGCACGCTTAGCTTTTGCCCTATCCTTTATAATAGCAAATATCAGACAAAAAAAGGCAAATAGGTTTATGAATACAAAAGCAGAGTTCATGTTCTCACAACCGAGCAGAATCCACTTAGAATGATCACTACAATACCTATCAACGCATTTGCAAAGGCCATCATTGCCTTTCTCGAGATTGCAATGCAAATCATGGCAATTACCAGAATGTACTTTATCAATAGCAATGCTGAGTATGTGTTACCGAAGCTAAAAAAGCCCAGAAAATCCTTTGAGTGCCAAGATTCAAGGACACCAGTAATCACAAGAATCGGTATGCTAATGGCTACTAACAATGACGATCTCTTCTGTATATCCATCAGCAACGGTCTTAGCTCTTTACCTTCTTTTAATCTATTCTTGAAAACTGGTAACACGACAAAGGACAGCTGCATTAAACCACCGACCCATACAGCGGTAGCCAAGTTGTGGATCCCCTTTACCGATCCATAAACGAGAACATTTGCCAAATACATCACCTCTTCATCTACAATCTTGTTGTTTTAGCGGAAATAGATTAATCCTAAGATGTTAGAAAATATAAAAATATTTAATTAAGTTTTGATTTTGGTTAAGAAATAGTTAAATCGAGTGCTAATGTAAATATGTAAGCTCAAAGTTGTGATAAAAACTGGAATACCCGAAGAGTGCTGTAAAGTTCGTTACAGTGGCTCCATGACACTCTAAAGAGTCCAGGCAAATCTTGACGGTAGGATAAAACCTTTGTAACCTTTAAATCGATGAATAGATACGAACACACGATCGTTAAAATCACGATTACAAACTTGCCAAAACCCTACTCAACTCTGGAGTTATTGTTCTTCACGCTCGAATTAGAAGAGATGAAGTCTTCTGGACTTTGGCTTGTACTTGGGATGGGTTTAAGAACCTCATGTCTTATATAGATGATTTGAATTTAGACTACGAAATCATCTGGAAAACGAAGTTTTTCGAGGATAAAATGTTAAGTCGTAAAGAACTCGAGACACTTAAATTGGCTTTAGAGTATGGATATTTCGAGAATCCGAAGAGAATAAAGCTCAAGGAACTTGCGAGGATTCTTGATGTGTCTGAGGCTACAGTATCAATCCTGATTAGAAAAGCTCTGAAAAAAGTTGTTGAGAGAATCAGTGCAAAAACATACTCAGAAGCCTGAATGGCGTGAATGCCCTTTGCAGAGATAATTATGATATTGCTGTTTATAACCTCGGGAATTAGTAGTGAATCAACTCCAACGAAGGGAGACCGAATCTATCTCAACTTTTTTGCCTTTTTAAAAATCTCTGCTGTGATGGAGTAGCTGAAGAGGACATCAAATTCACCAGCATTTTCTCAATTTTTTCAAATCTGTTATCTTCTCAGCAGCGGCAATTTTTCTCATCTTCTGCATATATCTTTCATCCAGTGGAAATGTAACGAGAATTTCTTGCCATAACAGCATTGGTGAATGGTAAAAAGTTAACACCATGCGTTGGACAACATGGTTGGACAAGCCTGCATGAATTTAAAAATTGAAGTTATCGGGTTTGATAACTCTGATTCCGTTTATCTTCTGATTTCCATGCTCGCTAACAACATATTTTGCTTTTATCAGTTTTGCAATCGCCAGCGAATCTGAAAGCTCACCGAATTTTTTGAACTCCTCTCGCAAATCATCAGGAACTTCAACAAGTTCGATATTCATCCTGAGAGATACAGCAGGAGAAATTTTTTTGTAAACACTGGGGGCAAGATAAACTTTTCCAGGATATCTTTTTTTCATCAGCGCATTTATCCCGGATAAGTCTGCAACAATTCTCGCAGGTGGACTGGGAAGGGGAGTTGAAACAAGCATGTAAATTCCGATAGACATGGAGATCCAGGTGACAACAAGGATTCCAATGACTATCACCCCTCTTATCAATTCATTAACTCTCAAAATTTCGAGCAGTATCAGTGTAAGGACACCGAAAAGAAAGAGAGCTGTGGAGATAAGCACAGCTGCAATTGTATCTCTTTTTCTTGATTCCTTTACAAGGTCCTCGAGAGCAATTTCCAGCTCATCCATCTCACTTCACCTTCTAAGCAGGTGAAACATTTGGTTTAAATCAACTATTTTCAATGAGGTATGCCACACATCCTGATTTTATTGCTGCCTCAAAAAGCTTTCTGCTGGTGGTGAAAAGTGGTTTTTTCAGCATGAGCGCTACTGCCAGAGTCTCAGCTTCCTCGGCTGAAAGATTGAGATTGAACGACAATCTCTCAACAGTCTCTTTATCAACCTCAACGATGTAGCAACCTTCAAGTGGTGTTGAACGGGGGAGAAAAATTCTCTTCCCGATTGAACGCAGTATGTGATAGTTTTGTGGATTCAGGGACCTTCTATCAACGACTATTCCCCTGTTTGAGAATGCTGGGGAGAGGATCAGAGAAAGCATGAGAACATAGGTTGCCGGAAGCATGACGACTGTAGCAACCTCTCTAACTGGCTCAGGAAGGAGTTCAATCGGGCTCTTTATACTCACTGCAGATGGAGTTGGTGATGGGCTTGGAGTGGGTAACTCCTCAGGGGTGAATGCGGGAGTGGGTGTTGGAATTGGCGTGGGAGTTGCGGTGGGAGTTGGAGTTACCTCGTTTTTCTTGCCTTTTGCAATTGTTGTGAGTCCTGAAAATCCTTTGAGAACTCCATAGCCGGTTATATATCTGTCTTCTAAACTCTTAACTGGCACGATTTTTGCAGGGATGCTGCTTTCAACAACCCCATCAACCTTAAGATAGAAAACAGGAGTCTCTGATGACACTATATCTCTTGAAATCACTACGGTTTCACCGGGACTCAGAGTAATTCTTTCATCAAACAGATCTGTCCGGTTAGAGCCTGTGATGACCCAGCCTTTAAGACTTGCATTGACGAAGTCATTTAACTGGTTTCTCACTTCAAAGGTTGCGAACCACCTGTTATCAACTCTGTTCTTAGAAATGCTGAAATCAAGGGGGACTTTGTATATCATCCTGGCAGAAGTGTTGATTTCAAAACTAACATCTGCATCAGGAATTGAGTATCTACCTGAGACATAAATTCTAAAGGAGGAACTTCCGTGAGGGGGAACAGTGAGATTGAAATATATCATATCGTCTTTCTGACAGGACTCGCAGTCGATAAAACCCTCAAAATAAGGCATTGTGACATTAATGAATATTTCTTGGGGGTAGTTATTGTATACATTGTAGATTACTCTATCTCTTTCACCTTTCTCGATAACAGCCACTATGCTTATATTGAAGTTCTCTGCCTCAAGTGGATGGTAGAGAGAGAGGTTATCCTTCTGAGATATAGTCTGCACCTCAACTGAAGCATTTCGGTATGTTATAACAGCATTGTACCTTTCAGCACCGTACTTCCCTGAGTCCTCTTCTATGTAAACGACAAACCAGTCTTCTATAACTTTCTGCCTGCCATCCGGATAAAAAATAACCTCTCTGTATTCAGTCAGGGTCTGAGCTGATACTGAAAGTATGGTCATGGTAAAAAACAAACAGAGTACGAAAACTGCTGGAAATAAGCCCAGACCCCTCATCTTTTCCTCCAAATCGGGATAGCAACAAGAACCATCAGGACTATCACTAAGGTCCAGAAGAGAATGTATCCCTGAACGGGAAGTTCAGGGAGCGGAATAATTGAGAACTCAGCAGTGAAGAAGGCAATATGGTTTGCCGGAATTGCAGCACTCCAGCTACCCTCCATCTTTGGCTCTGCATATGTCAGCTTCCAGTCTGAATAAATATCGATTTTCAAATCCCTGATGTCAACATCTGAGCCCACAGGGATTTTTATTGTTTTGAAGAGCAATCCCTTTTCAACAATATCAGCATCAAATTCAATTGTGAAGGTATATTCTTTTCCAGGTTCAATAGGATGCCAGATTTCATAGTAAATGGATGTATATTCACTGTTCTGTTCCACCCTTGTGTTGATTATCGTCTTACCACTGTATGCTTTAACTTCGGAAACTTCAACCGGCTCTCTTTCTTCTGTGAAAGGGATATAAAAAATAAATAATTTTACTGGATGAACTTTTTGCAGTCTTATCTCCCCAATTCCAGGAACAAGTGGTTTATCTATAAGATTTCTGAGTGTTATCTCATTCCTAACATGGGCTGAATCAGTTACGGTTACCTCCATACTGTATTTTGAAATCTCCTCAACTTTGATTGGCTGTGAACTGGAGGGAATGATGGCAACAAGTAATATTAATGCAAAAATCAGGGTTGAACCGAGCCTCTTGCTCAATTCTGATACTGGCATGGATTTCAGGTTCACCTCTTAACTTATATTATTATCCATTCTTCCAATCATGAGAATTATTTATTAGTAGATTAAATAAATAAATTTTAAAAAATTGAAATGCAACCATATTTACTCTCTTCTGATCACCCCAGCGATTGCAAAAAGTCCTAATAAAGCTGTTGCAAGCGCCATCATGGATTCATAGCTTGCTGCAGCGCTTCCACTGACAATCTTTATCTGAGGCGATGTTTGTTCGCTCATTGAGAGCATTGGGTCAAGACCCACTATGAATGCATCGAGTACACTGAATTCTCCGCTCCCCTGTATCTGGTAGAATATTACGACCGTCTGACCGTTCTGGATTTCAGTATCGTCTGCTATGACTCCATCTCCATCGGCTCCGGCAGTGAGCGGACTGAGTCGCCAGTAGTATCCTGTGTCGTAACCACTCATTGGATTTGTAACACTTCCATTTCCTGCAAACATTGATGTTTTATTTATCCAGTTTCCGTCATCGAGATCCTGCCAGCTGCCATCCCAGTTGTACTCACTGAAATTGGTTGGAATCATGTCATAAACATACACATTTGGTGAGTCCTGTCCTCCAAGGTTTTCGACAACTAAGTAGACATCGAAGACATTATCGACGGTTGAATTTGGAACAACATGTTTTGTGACCTTGACAAGGTAGGTTCCTATCACATAGATTTTCTCGATAACGATGAAATCACTTCCATAGGTTGCATTTGTGTTATTCGTTGTTCTGCTTGAGTCCATCCATCCACTGCTGGCATCTCTGATAAGCTTAAAGGTTGCATTTGCCCAGATAACAGGCACATTTGAATACTCAAATTGAATATCTGATGTTGTAAACTCATTTCCACCTGCAAGCTGCTGGTTAGGGACAGTCTCAACCGGACCATATATTATGTTCGAGAAGCTCTCGGTAGCAGTTGCCCACATTGTTACATTTGTAAGGATATAGGTCAATCCTGTTGCTGTATTCTGGACTGTTGCATTTCCTCTCCACACAACCCAGTTTCCACTTGCATTCTGGAAGGGACCACTCTTGTTGACTGATATGCTCGCATCTCCGGTAGCAAAAACATCAACTATCTGCGTCCCACTGACACTGCCATCGAAGCTGAATTCGATTGTTGCAAAGCCATATCTGTCAAGGAAGTAAGCATGATCACCTGTTCCGCTGTTGTTTCCCTGAACTGTAAATGATATGTTCACATAATCAATTCCACCCTCGTTCAGGGTTATACTGTCTACGCTAAGACCATCGTTTGTTCCAGAAGCATAGCTGCTATCGAACAGTGAAGTTGATGGGCTACCTCCATTCTGGGTAGATGGGTTTGAAATTGGACCAAGGCTTGTCCAGTTTGAGCTGCCAAAGTTATTTGCATCACTGCTAAGGTATTTGAGAACATTCATTGATACTGTCTGGGTGCCACCTATCTGGGTGAATAAAGCATCGTTCATACTGATATTAAAGTAAACCTCCCATGTGACATCTCTGTTTGCTGGGATCTTTGAGACATTGTAGCTTTCATCAATCAGGAAGGGTGATGAACTTGCAATGCCAAGTGTATTATCATCAACATCGTAGCTGTAGCTGACGACCTCGTTTTGCTTGAGATAGGGTATGTGGATGAAGTAATCCGCATTTGTGTTAATATTATCTCTTATTTTAGGGGGAATGTTGCTGGCATCTGTGAAAAGATAAACATTAGAACTTGCATTTTCAAATGAGAGAGTCAGGCTAAGAGCATTGTTGAGATCAACAGCCACCCATACATCGTAAAGATCATCACTGCCAGTGTTTGTTATGTTAATGAATCCGATTGTATCGGTTGAATATAAGAATCCTGAACCATCATACTCAGCAGTAGTGCTGATCTTCTCTTCTATGTTTACATCCAGTGGGGCTGCAGCGCTCAATCCCATCATTATTGTGATTATTACAACTATCAGTCCTGCTCTTTCCAATTTAGCCATGGGGGATTCAAAACGCTTATTATTTAAAAATCTTTCCATACAATGGATAATGATGGGATATCGGTGATATTAAAAATCATTAAAGTTCAATATACATTATCATGAATTTATTATCATAATGAGAAACCAATCAGAGAAAAAATTTTCAACATTTAGTGAAACACTGTTAAAATGTTTTCATCCCGGATAAATATCCGGAGTTGTTAGCTCAGATAGAGGATGCTGTATTATTGCCTTGGCTTTAACACCCCACCTCACAACCCTATCCTTAGAAAGCCCCAAATCCATTAATCCATTTAACCTGCTGGATCCACTCCAATATTAAACACCTTTGCAGGATTAAATTCTCCACTTGCAGACAGATTCAGGTAGACATACTTGGTCTCTCCAGCAGCAATTGTGTTGAAGAGCCACCAGTAAACATCACCACTACTGCCATTTGCATCGTAGTCTCCGCTCATAGAGGATATTGAAATGTTCTGGGGTTTGGTCCAGTAGACCTTAATATTACTGGCATCATCCAGAGACATTATTTCGATCGATGTGTTACTGAAGTAGAAGCTTAGTTTTGCAGTCAGGTTTACAGGACTTATAGGGCGGGTACATGAAAGAATGTAGCTTGTACTGTATGTTACACCGTTGGTTTCCAGTGCTGTAACATCCACTGTATAGTTTTCTGCCAAGGGTGCTGAAAATTGATAATCGAAGAGTTTCCATAGAGAGGGAGTGGATGTATCTGTCTTGTTTACATTCATGAAGCCACTCTCGTAGAGGGTGCCATTTTCAAAGTAAATGTTTATACTTGCGGATATTATATCATGGGAACCTATAGGGTCGCTGACATTGGCAAAAATCTGGGTTGTATCTCCAACATAGCATGTTGTGCTGTAGATCTCAGAAATTCTGATATATGTCGTTGTGTTGAGAGTTAGATTTGAGTCGTATGCAGATGAGTGAGAAACAAAAATGCTGTTTGCATTTTGATTCTCGACTCTCAGTATCATATATTCTCCCCGCTTTAGCTGGACTGGTGACAGGAGTTTTATTGTAAGTGTCTGGAGCGATGGAGTGGTGGTGAGAATTACAGATGAGGAATTGGTGCCTATGGTCTCTGAATAAACACCGTCGGTTTTTATCAGACTAACAACAATCTTATACTGCCCTGCTAATGCTGAGCTCAGCCAGAGATTCACATAGGCTTTGTCATAAAATCTGAAATCTGATGCAAAGGGTGGAGATTGATACCAGGATTGCATTGTGAAGGATGAAATTTGTGTTTGTGACTGTGAGCTTGGTGGTGTAGTGTTCATAACAAAGTTGCTGTGGAGGTAGAATTCTTTCTGTTCTGTTGGGGGAGATGGTGTAGAGGTTTCCAACCTGACATCATCACTTATACTCGAGTCGGCTATGTATGTGAAGTTCAGAATGGTTATATCTGTCTCTCCGAGTGGGGTGGATGATGGAATAATCTTTGAAGTGTTAATATAGCTTATCCCATACGGTAAGAAAACGTCTGGTAGCCCATTGGAGTTGGTGTCGCTCAGGACAGTATCCCACATGCCATCACCATCGTCATCCTCTGCGATGAGCTGTGAATTATTGTAAAGCCTTGTAGTCCAGCCTTTGGTAGAAGCCGTGATGTTTATATCAAATCTACCGGCTGAAAAGTAATTTGCTGAAGTGAGGTTGTAGAAAACCTCTATTCCCGGATTTGCTGTAGTGGATTGATCAGGTTCTACTGTGAAGGCAACAACATTTATGTAAATCCACATCTCGTCGTTCGTCAGGTTTTGATCGTTTGTGAGATTGGTTTTGAAGGATACCTTATACTTGCCGTAGGGAAGTGAGGAAATGTTGAGGGGGAATGAAACATTCGCAGTCTCGTTGAAGGGGATAGAAAGATTGATGTATGTTGAAGTCTGGTAACTGTAACCTCCACCAACCTTTGTAACATTGAATATCACTTCAAGGTTCTCTAAATCTACAAGACCGAAAAGTGCTGCTGTTGCGTTAAAGTAAACGACTCCTGCTGTTGCAGGATTGAAATTCGTGTTGTTGGCTGGAGAATCTATGGATAGAATGCCAGCATCGTAGAGCTTTGATTTGCCATCATCAATCTGCGCAACCATGTCGCTGAAATTGTAGCCGAGTCCCCAGATAATGGGTACTACCCACTTCTCTCCAGCAGCAAGGCTAATTCTATCCCAGGCTAAAGCTGTGGCAGCATCTCCTGTGTAAGAATTTGCATTGTTTAGACCATCTCTGTAGATATCCCCCCACATTCCCGGTGTTGAAAGAGTGTTTCTAATATATCTGTCAGTGTAGTAGTTAACATCATGAGCTGAACTTCCAATGTTGGATCCGTATCCTCCGTACTGTATATTACCTTGAGGGGCGTTACTGTCATAACCATAGACTATGTCATAGGTTGGATCGTAGTTAGCGTTATCACCAGTATAGCTACCACCAAAGTTCCAGTCCATACCTTGGAAAAAACGCAGGTTTGTCAGGTCTCTGTTTGGGTTGATATAGTATATGGTTGCAAACCACTTATTATTGTCTCTTATTATAATTTTCTGTGTTATGTTTAATTCCCCACCTTCGGTCTCCATTTTTGATATTATAACACTTTCTAAGGTTCCGTCAGGTACAGTATTCAGTGGTATATCTTCTCTATTTAGGTGGAGCAGATTTCCGTCATTTCCAAGAGTGTCAATAACCTGTCTCCAACCATAACCAAGGTTGCACCAGAAGGGGTTGTAATTACAACGCCAGTAATAATATGTATTTCCATACTGTCTTGTAGTGCCTCCATCATCGAATTTGATAGCTATCTTAGATCCGGCATCAATGTCTATATTATTCCCATATCCGTTATCCTCTGTTCTGCCTGCATGGTCATAGGTTGCAATGGTTGAAGTATCATCTCCCTGGTTGTACGGGAAAACGATTGCAGAGATCTGCCCTGCCCCTGAGTATGTTCCGCTGTAGGCGAGTTCAATTGCAATTGAATTATTGGGGGCAGGGGGAGTTAGAGAGATGTTGTAACCCCAGATAGGGTCATCATAAAAGTAGAGGGTATTGTTCTCGATATACCATCGGATGTCTCCCTCGGTCTCACCAGTGCTTCTGTTCGTTAGGATTGTATTGACTATTCTTCTTCCATCGTCACCGACAATCTCTTTAACTCTGTATCCTTCGGGTAGAGGGACACTGAATCTATACCAGGTATCAATTTTGTTGTTCAGTTCAAGCCTTAGCATGGTTTTTCCGAGCTTTCTCACCTCGGTTGTTGTGTTTAGCACTTCCGAGGAAATATTGTATTTTTTGAGAATCTCAGGAGAGACGGGAAGGTGCATCTCGTAAAAAGTAAGGTTTTTGAAGGATTTGTAGGCTTTAAAAGCGACTCTCATCTCTTTTATACTTGGAGTGATCTGCATTTTTTTGAACTCTTTGAATCTCTCCTTTAGTGCTGCAGGTATCTTGATTACAATCTCTCTCTTTACAGGATCAAAAGCAATTATTTCTTTCTCACTCTTGTCTATTTTTTTCTCATGGGGTAGTTCAATCCTGATCTCTGCATTACCACAGACCAGTTTTATGTATTTTCCTTTGACATCCACTGGAATTTCGAACTGAGAATTGTTGAGTTTTATTTTCTCCTTTTTCTCTGTTTTTCCTTCCTTGTAAATATAGTACAGGTATTCTGGTTCAATGTAATGCCAGCTTACATTCCCCTTTATTGTTGAATTTATAAGACTTGCATTAATTCTGTACTCATCAACGAGAACAATCTCTTCAAATTCATCCACGGAAATCCGGTACTTTCCAGGTTTTTTAGGAATAAATTTTGAAATCCATGTGCCATTAATCTCTTTGAAGGTAAGATTGAATCTTTCCTCTTCTAAAACAATAACCGAACTTTCAGGCTTGAAATTCGTCCGAATTTCAATCTCATCGTTAATAAAGTTTAGTTTCCCTACTTCAAGCCTCCTTTTCTCCTTTATGGAAATATTCAGGGAGCTATGTGCATTACCTGAACTCAACACGATCGTGTAATTGCCAGGTGGAAGATTCAGGGGAATCGTGAAACTTCCATTTTTTAGCTCAGATTGACCACCACTTTCTCCGACAGCCCACTGGATACTTTCGGGTTCAACAAAATAGTACTCCACATCTCCTTTTACTACACCCCTTTCGAAAGTCGCATTAATTCTGTAACTATCTACGAAAAAGGTTTTTTCAATGCCATCAGCAATTATTTTCCACTCTCCAAGCACGATATCTTTTTTCAAATCTATTATACTCTTATAAACATCCCCTTTCCTGCTGAAATTCAGCTCAAGCACCATACCGATAGGATTTACCGCATAGGCTTTTTCGGGTTTGAAAGAAGAGGTTATTATAACCTCCTCTCCGGGGAAATAGACTCTTCTTATATCAAAACTCCTCTCCATCTCTACTTTCTCTTCCTTTTCAGTCTCTGTTTCGATCTTCTTTTCAACCTTCAGATGGAGATATTTAGCCTCAATAACCATATCTGTGTAGTTAATCCAGGAGAGATTAAAACTTCCATTGAAGCTGTATTCTCTGTCAGCATGAACAGTAAAGACTGCATCAACCGACTTACCATCGAGAAAAGCAGTTACAGTCTCATTTTTTATCAGAATCGTGAAGTTTACGAAAACCTCCAATTCCACCTCACTCAGACCGCATTTCAGCAAAACATTGTGCCTACCCGCAGGAACCGGAATCTCAAAAGAGTTGTTTGAAAACTTCAGAATCTCTTCTTTTCCGTCAATCTCGTAGGTTATTCTCTCCGGTTTTGTGATGTATGTCTTTGCATCTCCTTTTATCAATCCTTCCTCATAATATGCTGTGATGGTGCAGTAATCCACCGTGAATTCATCTACGATTCCATCCGCAATTATGGTGTAGTTTCCAAGCACAACATCCTTTTTAAGGGAAAATTTCGCCGAGTAAGTATCTCCATCGCTGCTGAAGGAGAGATTATACATCAATCCGGCTGGTGATACTACAATTGAGGAGTTTGGAAGGAAATCAGCCTTTATTATCACTTCTTCTCCGGGGAAATAGACCTTTTTCAGAGTGCTGAGACCGGATGTATAATTCTGGCTTGAATCCTCTTCCTGATTTGCCTGAGCAGAAAATATGATAACCACAAGTAGGATTAAAATTGCTGAATGCTTCAGCAGCAGGAACCTTTTTCTCACTACTAACTGGAGAACTGCCCTTTAAATATATATATTTCGCAGCGAAATCATCATTATCATGTCCTTTATGGCTTATTCCCGATAAGATTTAACACAGAAAAAAGGAATTATGAGTTTTATTTTATGGGCTGTAGTTTATAACTGCACATCTATTGCTTTAACATCCTGAGGAACTGTGGATTAACTTTTTAATAAGCATTATTTTATATTAGTAAAAAGAGTAAAAAATTAATAATTCCCGGAGAACTCTATTCCGGTGACTCTCAATGGGTAAAGTGGATATAGTTGATCTGACCCTTAGAGATGGACATCAGTCTCTTCTTGCGACAAGAATGAGGACAAGAGATATACTGCCAATAGTTGAGAAGTTTGATGAATCAGGAATCACCACGCTTGAGGTATGGGGTGGAGCTACATTTGATTCTGCACATCGCTTTCTGAATGAAAATCCATGGGAGAGACTGAGAGAGATAAGAAAGAGGGCTAAGAATGCAAGACTCTCAATGCTTCTGAGAGGACAGAATATAGTTGGTTACAGGCATTATCCGGATGATATTGTTGAGAAATTCGTCCTGAAAACGGCTGAAAACGGACTTGACTTCTTCAGAATATTTGATGCACTGAATGATATAAGAAATCTTGAAACCGCAATAAAGACAGCGAAGAAAACAGATGCGCATGTTCAGGGAACAATCTGCTACACCATCTCTCCTGTCCACACGATTGAGAAGTATGTTGAGATCGCAAAGGAACTTGTTGCCCTTGATGTGGACTCGATATGTGTTAAGGATATGGCAGGCCTACTCTCACCAAAAATGGCTTATGAGCTTGTCAGCACTCTCAAGAAAGAGGTTGGAGCTAAAATAAATGTTCATTCCCACTATACAAGTGGAATGGCATCAATGGCACTTTTGAAGGGAGTGGAGGCAGGAGCAGATATGATTGACACATGCATGTCACCATTGAGCATGGGAACGAGCCATCCACCGACCGAGAGCATGGTTTATGCTCTGGAAGAACTTGGTTACCATACTGGTGTTGACCTTGAAATTCTTATGGAGATAAGAGAATATATGATGAAGATAAGGGAAAAGTATGCGGGATATCTTGATCCACTCTCAACGATTCCTGATACAAATGTTCTGGTTTATCAGATTCCAGGCGGAATGTTCTCCAACATGATTAACCAGCTCAAGGAACAAAACGCTCTCGACAGGCTACCTGAGGTACTCAAGGAGGTACCGGTGGTCAGAGAAGATCTTGGTTATCCACCGCTTGTAACACCAACAAGCCAGATAGTTGGAGTTCAGGCAGTCGTTAATGTCCTCGTTGGGGAGAGATATAAGGTTGTTACAAAAGAAACAAAAGACTTAGTAAAGGGTATGTATGGAAGAACACCAGCAAAGATCAGGGATGAAATCGTGAAGAAAATACTCGGAGATGAGAAACCGATAGATTGCAGACCTGCTGATCTGCTCGAACCAGAGTTTGAGAATAGAAAGAAGGAACTTGAGGCTGAGGGGATTGAAGCCACAGACGAAAATGTTCTCCTATATGCACTCTTCCCACAAACAGGGCTCCAGTTCCTGAAGGGAGAGCTTAAAGAGGAACCATTTCCACCTGCTGGAAGGGTTGAGGGTAGCTTTAAGGTTGAAATTGATGGGAAGGAGTATATTATTGAAGTCGAACCTGCCTGAGCAACCTTTTTATAATATTAAATCATCATATTTTTTGTGATGGCTGTTTTTGTTAAATCAGGCGAAGAAATAATGAAGAGGGCTTTAGATGGGATAACATACAGAGTAAAGGCAAAATCGGGAAGCATAATTGTCATAAAATCAGAGCTTGAGCCAGGGGCAGAAACAGAGGAGTACGAGCATGATGGGGAGGAGGTGAGAGTTCTCTTAGAGGGCAGGGTGGAAGTAAAGGTGGGAAACATGCATTACAGCATGGAACCGGGAGATGTTATATGGCACCCCTCCAGTCTCCCCCATCGGATGAAAAACATCGGTGAAGGCAAAGCGGTTTACATTACCATCGGTACACCACCAACTTTCATGTGAAGCTTTTTAATCTCCCCCATATTGTTTTCAATCAATGATAGTCAGTATTGTCGGCTCTCCCGATTCAGGCAAAACAACACTCATCGAGACAGTCGTGCCCCTTCTTAAACAAAGGGGTTTGAGAGTTGCTGTGGTAAAGCATCATGCCCACGGAGATTTCAGTTTTGACAGGGAGGGAAAGGACTCATGGAGGTTCTATAATCGCGGAGCAGATGTCCTTGTAGTGTGTCCGGGGAAACTTGCAATGGTCAGGAGAACTGGGGAGAATGAATACAGTCTGGATTATGTTTATGAGAGATTTCTAAAGGATAAATACGACATCGTTCTGACGGAGGGATTCAACAGTGCTGGAAAGGATAGAATAGTCGTGCTGAATCCATCAGATAACATAGAAAGGCTCAGAAAAGGAAAGATAATGGCTGTTGTCTGTGAGAGAGACCTTCCCGATTATAAAACTTTCAGGCTTAAAGAAGAAGATTTCAGGGAAATTGCGGAAATGATAGCAGAGAAGCTGAAATCTCAGTAGTAATCAGATTTATCGATAATCCTTGCAAGTCTGTCAGCAATAAAGAGATCGAACTCTGTGTTTACATTGATTGCAAGAAGGGAATTTTTAAACTGGAAAAAAACTTCCTTGCCCTCAGTCACGGTATTTATTCCCACCAGACATTTCCCGTTATAAATGTTACACCCACCTCCCATTGGGACCCTTTCAAGACTCAGATATCCGGTGAGGCTAAAATCTTTGCTGAACTCCCTTTCGATCTCTCTAACATCTCTCTCCCTTACAAAGGGGATGTCACATGATATGCTAAGGAACTCTCCGTACTCTCTGAGGAGCCAGATTGTATCTTCGACATATCCCTGTCCGGGAGTGGTTATGTAATCAATACCTCTTTCGATGCAGAGCTTCTTGGTTTCCGGTGTGTTTGGGGAGACAGCAACACACCCCCCACACTGGTTGTACACTCTCTCAACCAGAGGAATATTGTTTATCTTCAGGACTGGTTTCTCTCTCCCAATTCTTGCTGATTTTCCTCCAGCCATGAGTATTCTGAGAACCATCAAATCACCCCAGAAGAGCAATGGATGCAAGAGCCACCGCTCTTGTAATCTCAGCTGAAGCCCCTATACAGTCCCCGTTAATCCCGCCTAAATTCTTCTCAGCAACTCTCAGGATGTAAAAGGGAACTGAAAGGGATAGGATTGAAATCAAGGCATGCAGGCTGAAAAGGGAAAAGATAGATATGAAAAGGATGTATATCGACAGAGAGAGCAGGAATTTTTTCACCGACATCTTCTCGATAAAGTATCTTCCGATTCCGTCACCGATGGGTTTTCCAAGATATAAGAGAAGAGACATTGACATTTTTGAGTTTATCTCTGCAACAATCAGACTCCAGACAGGAACCCTCTCGAGTGAATAAAGCTGCAGCAGGATAATTGCAATCACAGCAAATATACCTGCAGTACCGATCTCCACACCCTTCATGGCTCTAATTTTTTCTTCAGCATTTCCCTTCACCATCATACCATCCGAAAAATCTGCAAGTCCATCCAAGTGGATAATGCCTGTGATGAGGTAGAAAAGAATAAGTGAGAGTATGGGTGTGAGAGGGGGTTTTAGGTAGAGAATTACAGTTGGAATAGCAGCTGTAACAATTCCCAGAAAAGGAAGAAGCCATATCTTATCCACTGCATCATCTATGGTACCACCTGCAGGTATTCTTGTGAAGAATGATATCAGTCCTCTCACGGGCTTTGGTTGATTGAAAAAGATAAATTTTTTTTGATTTACTGTCAGATGAAATTTAATGGAAATGAACATCTGGACGGAGAGGGCTGTAGTTCTTTTGCTTGCCCTGATTCTTGACATCACACTGGGTGAGCCACCGGAGAAGATTCACCCCACTGTATGGTTTGGGAATCTGATTCATTACTTAGATAGAATCTACGCAACTCATGATAGAATAGCAGATTTTTTGGCAGGAACATTTGTAACGCTGACAGTCATACTTTTTGCTCT
This sequence comes from Archaeoglobus sp. UBA234, assembly GCA_002494625.1. GTDB lineage: Archaea > Halobacteriota > Archaeoglobi > Archaeoglobales > Archaeoglobaceae > Archaeoglobus_A. Next base: position 57,428 of record DACH01000003.1, on the reverse strand, counting down.
GTTTCTGTCAGTCGTCCCCTCTGCACTCCCTGAATTTGCGGCTATTCTACTTTCAGCCTTTTTTTTAAAATCATCGTTCTCACTGAAAGCCCTTGAAGTGCATGTAAGGAAAACTATCGAGCCTGATATAGATGAGCAGAGAAAAAAGACATCGATGATTGTCAGCAGAGACCTCTCTGGTCTAAAAAGACACGAAATCTGTTCTGCCTCAATTGAGAGTCTGGCAGAAAATTCCGTTGATAGCTATATTTCTCCCACATTTTACTTTCTGATTTTTGGTCTACCGGGCGCTATGGTTTACAGGGCTGTGAACACCTGCGATGCAATGCTGGGCTATAGGATTGGGAGGTATCTCTATTTCGGAAAGTTCGCAGCAAGGGTTGATGACATCCTCAATTTCATCCCGGCAAGACTATCAGTGCTTCTTTTCCTCCCTCTATCTCCTAAGAGAGTAATCAGCAATTTGAAAAGAGCGAAGTACAAGATAAACGGAGATAAACCCATTGCATGCATGAGTGCTGTATGTGGAGTTCAGCTTGAGAAAAAAGGCTCTTATATTTTTCCCGGTAGAAAACCTGAACTGAAGGACATATTTAGAGCTATTAAGGTCTTCAGAATCGTTGTGGTAGAATGGACGGCAATTCTTTTTCTTGTTATCGTGCTCCTGAGTAAAAATTAAAAACTTATAAGTCTGTCGTCAAACTGTCTTCATGAAGCCAAGAAACATAGATTTCAGGGCTGAGCATGGGGGCAGAGTGCAGGGATTGGATTTTTCCATTTCTGTGAATCCCTATCAGCCTGAGTGGAAGGATGAAATGTTTCACAGAGCAAGAAATATCGCGGATAGATATGTTTACTGGGAAAATCTTGAGGAAAACCTTTCAGACCTTGTTGGAGAAGATATTACCGTTGTTGCTGGAGCCACAGAGGCTCTATATCTGATACCGATTTTATTTCCTGCTGAAAGGGCTCTGATTCCACAGTACACCTACTCAGAATATGAAAGAATTGCAAGATTTTACGGTTTTGATATTTTGAAATCCTCGAATAATCCTTTGGAACTTTCTGAGAAGGTTGAAAGAAATAGTATTGTTTTTTTCTGCAATCCAAACAACCCGGATGGGAGGTATTTCCCGCCTGAATTACTCAGACCTCTGATTGATGCTGTTGAGGAAAAGGATTCATTGCTGGTGCTGGATGAAGCTTTCATGGATTTTGTTAAAGGTTACAGAACTCCAGAGGGTGAGAACATCGTAAAACTGAGAACATTTACCAAAAGCTATGGAATGCCGGGAGTCAGGGTTGGATATATCTCTGGCTTTACAGAGCATTTTAAAAAAATCAGAATGCCCTGGAGTATTGGCTCCTTAGGTTATGCCTTCCTTGAAATGCTCTTAGAGGATTCTTTCAGATTTATTGAAGAAACGATGCCCTTAATATGGGAAGAAAGAAAAAGATTTGAAGTTTTTGGATTGAAAACTGATTCTAACTTCTTTTTGATGAAAAAGAAAGGGGCTTATGAGTATTTGAGGCAAAAAGGATTGATTGTGAGGGATTGCACCTCCTTTGGTCTTAAAGATTACATTAGGTTTTCAATCAGAAAGCCCGAAGAGAACGACAGGCTGATTGAAGCACTTTATGAGCTCAGGGAGGTATAAGGATTGATTTCAGGATATTTTTTTGCACTTCTTGCATCAGTATTGTGGGGTTTTAATGGAGTTCTTGTCAGAAAGGCTCTTGAGAAGGTAAATCCCTTTCTTGGAACATTTTATATTGTTCTGATTTCCTGGTTATGCCTTCTCATCCTCTCTGTTTTCACAGGGGAAATCTTCAGGGTTGAGTTTGAAGGAACAAAGGTCGCTCTCTTATGTCTTGCAGGGATATTCCAGTATTTCTTTGGCAGAACCCTAACCTATTTTTCAGTTGGTGTAGTCGGCTCTTCGAGAGCCTTCACAGGCACATCGACAAGGATAATGTTCTCCGCACTCCTTGGTTTTGCCATCCTGGGAGAGGAAGTTAACTTAATGATTCTGTCAGGCATCCTTGTTATGGTGGCAGGGCTCTACATTCTATCCTCGGATACATTTAGCAGGAGAGGGCTTGCAATTTCAATTGCTGGAGGACTGTCCTATGGTATTGCATCTATCTTCATAAAGAGTGGAATTCTTGAAAGTGTGGTGGTGAGCAATCTAATATCTGTTACTACAGCACTCCCCTTCATTTTTGCAGTAGCCTACTCTAAAAGTTCTGAGAACACTTTCAGCTTTTACCTGCTTCTCTCAGGCATTACAATGTTTCTCGGGACATTTAGTTACTATCTTGCTCTTTCTCAGGCTCAGGTTGTTGTTGCTGTGCCAGTTTCAAATCTCTATCCCGTTTTCACAACTGTGTTCTCATATCTTTTGATTCAGAGGCTTGAACATGTTAGCATAAAAACTCTTATTGGCTCTGTAATTGCTGTGATGGGGGGAATCTTGATATATGCTGGCTAAAGCATTTTTTCCCATTTTGATAGACTCTCCTCGAGTGCCCTGACAACTCCCCTTCCAATCTCATAACCCAGCTCTGTTGAAGTTCCTGCCCACTCCTCACTGCCGGGGAAAGAGAAGACACCTATCCCATCACTCGTTGTCCCGGTGGCGTTGTATCTTTCAAGCATCACCCTTGTCTTTGCTTCGGTGGCTGTCATAACTGCATTTACCATTGCATTCACTCTGAGCCCTTTTTTTATAATAATTGCAATGTTAACCGTCCCGATGTTCCATTTTGCCTTCTCTCCAGCTATTGCTGGATTTGTGACTCCTGCAGTAACATACACTTCCAGAAAATCTTTTCTGTACTCTGAAAGAACCTCAGGAATTTCAACAGCACTCATAAATCCAACAAAATTTCTCAGCTTGTTTTCCTCTTCAAACTTTCTGCAGTCGTGTTTATAATCTCCTGAATAGTTTTTATCAACATACATGAAAAAGAAACCCTCTGCAACCCTCAGACCACCGTTATGGGGTGCGGAGGAGAGTGATATCATCTCCTCATCGAAAAACCTGATAAAGCTTTTCCCGGAAAAAATACCTTTGCCCATGGTAGATACTGGAATTAAAAAGTATAAATTTAACCGGCATCATCTCATCTTTTCTGCGAGAAGTGAATAAAGCCACTCAACCCTCTCAACTACATCCTTCTCTGAAAATCCCTTTTTCACTGCAAGATAAACACTTCCCCCGGCTCCAACCCCTTCTTTTACATATCCTGCCTCGTAATCTCTTAATCCCTTGAAACTGCTGCTTGAGAAGTTTAGTTTTGCATACCAGTAGTCTACGCCAATCTCATTTGCTGTCTCCCTGAATGAACAGGAAGAATCATTAACGACATACTTTGTTGTTGCAATTATGAAACGGGATATATCATCCAGTTCCTTCAAACATGCGGCAACTGCAAGCATCTGACTTCCACCAGCCAGAACAACCTTCTTTCTGAATCCAAGAGAAATTCCGGTGACCGTTGCAATCATGGGATCCCCAAATTCCTGAATCGCCCTTACGGGAGAACCTCTGAATGCGCCCTCCTCTACCCCTACTCTTTTAAAAGCAGAGTTTATTACCTCTTCTTTGAGGTTCTGGGGGTTCTCTGGAGCGGCAGAACTCGTTCTTGCATTGTAGCCAAGAGCTTTGAGCACAGCCTGAGCTGTTGTGGTACCTCCGGGAGTGCTTTCCCCAATAACAATCTCATCAAAACCCATTTTTTCCAGCTGAATGCCAAAAAATTTTGCTCTCCGGATGATATATTCTGCAGAGGGAACAGCAGCATCATATCTGAAATCTTTTCCTGCCTCATCACTTATATGAACATGTGGAATCAGCGGAGCCATATGTGAACCACCTCTGACTGCAAGAATAGGAAAATCAGCGAGTTCATAGCCTGCCTTTGTTATTATCGCTGGAGTTGGATGTCCCTCTGGAGTAACGGGAATTGCATCGATTATAAGTGGTTTTCCTGTATATACATACTCAACATCGGCGGGTGGTGTGAACTTTGTAAGCTCTGGAGTAGCCCCAGCAACAGATATTCCGGGTATTGTTGCAATCTCGGTATTTCCGATAACAACAAGCATCAAATCAGACATGCTTGATTTTAAATCAAAATAGTTTTAAATAGCTTTTCATTTTTACTGGCTTGTTCCCGTTAAGAAAGAAAATTTTAAATATTCAGACTCATACCTGTCTAATATGCCCAATCCTGAAAAATATGTTTACGCTCGTAAAAAAGATATAATTAGGTCTCAGGAGAAAAGGTTGAGAAACACCCTCAGGTATGTTTACGAAAAAAGCCCCTTTTACAGAAGAGCATTTAAAGAAATCAACATTGATTCCATCGGAAATGCGGAGGAGCTTGAAAAAATACCCCTAACAACAAAACAGGATTTGAGAAAAGCTTATCCCCTCAAAATGTCCTGTGTGGGTAAGGAAAAGATTGTGAGAATTCAGATGAGTGGTGGTACAACTGGACAGCCAGTCATCATTCCATATACCAGACACGATGTTGAGCAGTGGAAGGAAATGCTCCTGAGAGATTTCATGCTGGCAGGAATTGGGAGTGGAGATATAATCCAGATTACACCTGCATTTGGCTTGTGGAATGGCGGCTTTGGATTTCATTTTGCTGCAGATGCAATAAATGCTTTCGTAATTCCAATCGGTGCTGGAAACACGAGAAATCAGATTAAATTCATGAAAGATTTTGGTACAACTGTTCTCTGTGCAACAGCGAGCTATCCTCTCAGAATTGCCGAAGTAGCTGAGGAAATGGGCATAGATGTATCTCAGCTTGGTGTGGAGAAACTTCTCCTTGGGGCAGAACCATGGAGTGAAGAGATGAGGAAAGTGATAGAAGAAGTATTTGATGCAACAGCTTTTGATATTCCTGGACTGACAGAAATGGGTGGTGTGGGAACAATTGGCTTTGAATGTCCAAAAAGGAATGGGATCCACATATGGGAGGACAATTACATTGTGGAGATAGTTGATCCCGAAACTGGGGAAAGGGTTGCAGATGGAGAGGAAGGGGAAGTTGTTTACACCTCCATAAACAGAGAAGCAATGCCGGTAATCAGATACAGGAGTGGAGAGATATCTGCTGTAGTCTCAAGGGAGAGGTGTGAGTGCGGGATAGAACACATGACAATAAGGAGAATAAAGGGGAGAACCGATGATATGGTAATTTACAAGGGGGTGAAGTTCTATCCCTCGGATATAGAGAGAATCCTTTTCTCACATGGGGTCACAAACTACAGAATTGAGGTTGGGAATGGAATAAAGATTGTCTATGAGGGAGATGAAACAGCATTGAACCAGATAAGAAAGGACATTAGGGAATTTGTTGGTTTTAGCCCCAGAATGGAAGCTGTAAGGTTTGGTGAGCTTGAAAGGTTTGAAGGAAAGGCAAAAAGACTTGTTAGGGTTCAGGAGGGTTGATTATGGTTATTGAAGCAGTTTATGCAGCCTCGATAGTTCTCATGTTTGCAGGATTTCTGATTGCCTGCAGGAGGAGCTTTAAGGTGATTGAATGATTGAGATCACCGTACTGGCAGTATATCTTTTTTTGATGGTGATATTAGGAATTTACGAGTACAGGAAAACAAAGGGAATGCTTGATTACTATCTTGCGGGCAAAAACTTGGGTGTACTTCTTGTCAGTTTCTCCTTCTTTGCAACCTACTTCAGCACAGCAGCATTCCTCGGGGGTGGAGGATTCGGTTTTGTTGCGGGTTTCCAGTGGTCAGCCTTTCTGATCTTCTTTCACATTCTTTTTGCAATAATGGCATGGATGGTAATAGCCCCACCAATGAAGAGAATTGCAGATAAACATGGCTCGCTGACGATTCCGGAGATATTTGGAATGAACTTTGGAAAGGCTACACAGTTTGTAGCATCAATTGTAATAATTGTATTTTTCCAGTTTTATATGGTATCTATCTATAAGGGAGCAGGAAATCTGCTTGAAGTGATGCTCGGCATAGATTATACCATGGCTCTGCTCATAACGGCAGGAGTTGTTATGGTTTACACCGCAATAGGTGGTTTCAGGGCAGTTGTTATTACGGATTTGATTCAGGGAGTTCTGGTTCTTGTGGGTGGAGTTCTGCTGTTTATTGCAGTCATGTTCTATCTTGGAGGTCCTTTTTCAGCAATTGAGAGTTTGGAGAATGTTGAAACCTTGATGGGATCGGGAAGCAATTTTTTTGAGTTTGGAAAGTTAGCCCCTCCACCCATAATGAATGCCGGGATGGTAATACCCTTTGTTCTCAGCCTCACATTTGCAATAAGCATAGCACAGCTGGCAAGCCCTCAACTTGTTGTGAGATTTGTTGCAGCCAAGGATGAAAGAGTCATAGAGAAGGGAGCAATCCTTACACCGCTCATTATCGGAATATTTGCCATCTGTGTCTTCAGCATCGGTCCCTTTGGATGGCTCATAATTCCCGAGTACGATGATCCGGTGAAGTACCTCAAAAACTCTGATTTAGTTGTGCCCTTTATTGCGATGAAGCTCTTTCCAGCAGGTTTTAACGCTTTGATTCTCACAGCAATCGTTGCAGCAGCTATGAGCACGATAAATTCACTTGTTCATGTAATAGCCACATCTTTTGTTAGGGATATTCTCCATAATGCCAAACATCTGAGTGAGAGAACAGAACTTATAATCACAAGATTGAGTGTTTTTGTTTTTGCTCTGATTCCCGTAACTCTCGCGTTAAATCCACCTGATGTGATAGTGGTGATAGTTGGATTGAGCTTCTCCGTAATAACATCTGCCTTCCTCCTACCTCTGCTATCTTCATTTTACTCAAGCAAGCCATCAGAAATACCTGCTTTAGCAAGCATGATTGTCGCTGTTATTGTTTGCATTGTGTGGTATCTGTATTTTTACAGGGTTTACTGGATTTATCCAGTTGTTCCAGGACTTATAGCGTCCTTCATAACCTATGCAGTATTCTGGAAGACAGAAAGAGCTTTCAGTGCTTCTCCAGCCTGATTTATTCTTTATTATTTTAGTTTACTTGTTACACAGCAGATTATGGGGGTTTTGGTCTCCGGGAAAAGAGTAGAGCAAGCGGGCCGGGAGGGATTTGAACCCCCGACCGGCGGATATCTCCGAGGGCTTAAGAGTCCGCTGCTCTGCCTGGCTGAGCCACCGGCCCCCCTATGTGGGCAATCTGAAGTTTGTGCTTATAAGGATTGTGGTGTTCTCAGCGCTTTTTTCACAGGTTCTGAAGGTAAAATAATTGAAGGTAAAGTAATAAAAATCACCTATTCTTTCTCAACAGGGCGATTATAAAGGCGATTGCGACTGAAATTAGAACAATCAGAATCTCAAATCCCGGAATTGATGGTATGAATGATGGTTTTGTCTCCTCAGCTCCTTTTTCCTCAGGAACTTTTGTTTCAGTGGTCTCAATTTTAACTTCCTTCTCAGCAACCTTTTTCACCTCGTAGTGTGGTTCCATCAGTGGATAAATGTCTCTTGTATCACCTGGTGGGATGATATAGTCCTGATCTCCTATTCCGTCACCATATCTGTCTGTTCCTCTGTAGTCCGAGTAGTAGTTGCCCTTTTTGAGGTCTGGAGAGTACCAGCTATCATCTTTCCCCTCATCATAGGCATTCCTTAGAGCGTTGAGGCTGTTGAGGTAAATCAGATTTTTTTCACTGTCTCCCGATATGTAAATGCCATATTTTGCCCCCTCTACTCTGTTATCTGTTATGGTGCTGAAGGTCGTGTCAGAGAAAGCGATTGCGTATTCACCTCCTTTTATAATATTTGAGTTGAAGAGGTTCAGGGTAGATGAGGCAGAACCCAATCCTTTTCCATTGTTTTCGAGTTTATTCCCCGTCACATGGCTGTCTTTAGTGTTGGAGAGTATTATTCCACCCTCGGAATTATCTGAAACCTCGTTGTCAAGGATTTTGCATGACTCTGCGAACTCAAGGAATATTCCAATGCGGTTTTGCTTGACTTTGTTCACATTTACCCTGCAGTTTTCAGAATTGTAGACTTTTATTCCGTCATAGCTGTTTTTTAAAATCTCAGAACCTGAAATTTCAGCGTTGTTGGTGTTTTTGATATAGACGCCAAAGTTGTTGTTATTGTTCACCCTTGTGTTTTTGATTACCACATCTAAGGAGTCTCTAAGGTTTATCCCCTTATCACTTCCAGAAACTGAGGAATCATGAATTGAAACTCCTTTTGAGTTTGAAACAAGTATGCCTGTACCTGTATTGGATATTTCGGTAGAAATGTCAGCGTTCAGAACTCTTTCCAGAACAATACCGTTTTTCTTTGTCTCATTTATTATTGAATCTGAAATGATTGCTTTCTCGACTTCTGACATGTATATTCCAAAGAAACTCCCTTCAATCCTGAGATTATCCACCTTCATGTTTTTAATTCCTTTTGAGTATATGCCATAAGCCCAGTTTTTCAGTACAATGTTCTTTATGGTAAGATTGCTGATACCATTTGGGTGAAAAGCATAGATCGCATAAGTTCCGCCAAAGTATCCTGCACTTACTGTTCTACCGTTACCATCTAATGTAACACCATCGCTTTTGATCTCAATGCATTTTGATTTGTTCACTTCTATATCTGCATCCAGAACGTAGTAGCCTGATTCATCGATTATACTACACTCACTTATATGGACAATTTCTCCTGAAACAGACGGAATGAAAAACAGACTCAGTGTTAAAGCCATAATGAATGATAGCCTCATGATAAAAGACATCATGTTGAAAGGTAGATGGGATAATAGTTAATTTTTTCTGAATTTTTAATGATGGAGAGAGTTGTTTGGAGGTTGTATGATAAAATAACAACGGAAAGAGAAAAAACGATTCAATTCCTCAAAATTTTGTGAACCTTTTCGCAGAATTCCTGTTTAACCTCTCTTTTAAATATGCCGATATCCTCTGGTCTAATCTCTTCAACCGACTCTATTGAGCTTCTCACAAATTTCTCCTTTTGGAGTCTGAGAATCTCATATGGCTTCATCTTCCAGTGAGTGGGACAGCCTGTTATTGCCTCAACAACACTGAAACCCTTGTGCAGCATAGCCTCCGCAATCGCCTTCTCCAACCATCTTGTATGGTATGAGGTAAATCTTGCCACATATGTTGCTCCGGCTGTAATAGCCAGTTTCGAAATGTCAAAGGGGCTTTCGGGGTTTCCGTAAGGGGATGTTTTTGTCCTTCTCCCTTCAGGGGTTGTGGGAGCAGTCTGACCACCAGTCATTCCGTAGATGGAGTTGTTGATTATAACAGCCGTGATGTCGATGTTCCTTCTACATGCATGAATGAAATGGTTTCCACCTATTGCAACCGCATCTCCATCCCCCATGAAAACAACAACATTCAATGAAGGATTTGCAAGCTTTATACCAGTTGCAAAGGCGAGAGCTCTTCCATGTGTGGTGTGTACGGTATCAAAATCAAGATACTGGCTTATCCTGCCACTGCACCCTATTCCACTCACCACGACAGTTTTATCTCTTTCCATCCCTGTATTTTTGAAGGCTCTTATAAAAGCTCCAAGGACTATTCCATTACCACAACCTGCACACCATACATGAGGAAGTGTATCCCGGAGCATCTCTGCATATTCAGCCTTCATAGCATCTCCTCCACTTTCTTGGCAAGAACCTCTGGTATGATGAGGGAACCGAAGAAGGAAACACCCACCACATCACAGCAGCAAACCCTCTCAACTTCTCTGAGTATCTGACCCATGTTCATCTCAGGTACGATTACCCTCTCAGCTTTTTTTGAAATTTTTCTGACCTCCTTTTCCGGGAAAGGAAACAGGGTTTCCAGTTTCAAAATTCCCGCGTCCACCCCTTTGCCTATCAAAATTTTAACTGCCCGCCTTGCCGAGCGATAGGAGGAGCCATAGGCAATGAAAATCACATCAGCATCACCATTCTCAACTTTAACTTTTGGCTTAAAAGAATCAAATTTTGCAAAAAGTCTCTTTATTAACCCCTCATATTCTTTAAAATCTGTTGTAGGCAATCCGTGTTCATTATGTGCGAGTCCCGTTCTGTGCATTCTTCTTCCAATTCCGATAATGTTTTCTGATTCGGGAAGCTCAATTCTCTCTCCCAGCTCAGGCAGGGTAACGCTCTCCCTCATATGGCCGATTATTTCATCTGAAAGGACTGTAACCGGTGATGAAAACTTATGAGCCAGCTCAAAAGCCTCTACTGTGAGATGATACATATCCTCAACGGTTGCAGGAGAAAGAACGATAATGGGATAATCTCCATGACTTCCATATCTTGCCTGCATAACATCTCCTTGAGATGGAGCAGTTGGGATTCCTGTTGAAGGACCAACCCTCATCACATTGTAGATAATAACGGGAGTCTCTGTTATTGCTGCATATCCAATACTCTCCTGCATTAAACTGAAGCCAGGACCTGAAGTTGCCGTCATGGCTTTTGCTCCGGCCATTGAGGCACCAATAGCTGCGGAAATTGAGGCAATTTCATCCTCCATCTGGACAAAAACTCCATTGAATTTGGGCAACAGTTCAGCCATTCCATGGGCTATTTCTGATGATGGTGTTATGGGATAACCTGCAAAAAAATTGCAGCCTGCATTTATTGCGCCCCTAACTGCAGCCTCATTTCCCTGAATAAGCTCTTTTGTCATGATTATCACTCTTCCTCTGTTATTTTGATAACCTCTACCGCAAAATCAGGGCAGTAAATCTCACACTGTTTGCAACCTGAACATTCTGTCGAGTTTATTACATCACCATATGTGGAAAAAACATCCTTCGGACAGATAAAGGAACAGATTCCACACTTTTTGCAGAGTCTTAGATCAACAACTACAGCGTATCTTTTTTTGTTCATGCCAAATCTTTTGCAGATCAATTTTAAGTTTTTTTACCGCGTGATAATTTCTGGAGCAATGGCAATTTCAGCTCCAAGCCTGAATGCACTGATGTTCTTTTCAGGGTTTTTCATCCTCTTTTTTATAACATGCTGGAGCGTCTCTGGCTTTACTATATCTGTCAGTGAAACAAAGGCTCCAAGAGCTATCATATTTGCAAAGAGTTCACTGCCAAACTTATCTTTTGAAATTCTTGTGAATGGAAATCCATATCCTTTCTTAGCAGATTTAACAAGGTCTGAGTCATAGATAACAATTGTTCTCTCGTTGAGCATTGGAAGGTATCTGGCATATGCCCCCTCATCTAGAACTATGAGGTAATCTATTCTCTGTAATCCTGGATAGTCTATCTCTTCTAGACTTGCTACTATGTCGGTTCTGCACGCTCCACCTCTAGCTTCAGGACCATAGTTTTGTGTCTGGGCAACATTTTTCCCCTCAAGGACAAGAGCCTCAGCCAGAAGCAACCCTGCCTTTATGATTCCCTGTCCACCTCTACCGGCTATCCTTATGTTTATGCTATTATCTGTCAAATAAGCATGAGTGGGTGATTCGGCTACTATCATGTTTAAAACTCTTTTTTTAAATTTTATAAACTTTTCTAAAATATTACATCATAATATACATATTTATCGAGCAGCTACACCATCTCTGTTGCAATACATATTTTTTTTACTGGCTTAAAATTTCAGGATGTTTCAGTAATCTTGTATTGATAATTGGCTTCAGACCCCAATTATTTCAAACCATGAGGTAATAAAAGATAGGTTTAAGTATCATTTTAAATCAGTGGCTTTGATGAAAATAAGAAAACTTCAGCTTGTTGGTGGTTCAAGTTATATGGTAAGTCTACCAAAGGAGTGGATTTCCAGATTCAATTTAAAGCAGGGAGATGAAATCATTTTAAGAGAATTTGATGAATTTGTAGTCATTCAACCCCAGAAAGAGGAGCGAGAAGAAATCAGAGTTGAAGTGAGTAGGATACCCAGCTATGATAAGAGGTTTCTTAAAAGATTTCTAGGCTCGATATATTCACTGGGTGTGGACAGGATAATTCTCCAGCAGGAGGGTGTTGGAAAGCACATAACAGAGATATCCGAAATTTCCCATCACTTTATAGGGATGGAGGTTCTTGATTGCACAAACGACTGTGTGGTTCTCCATATTTTTACAATTCCTGATTTTGATGTGATTACAATAATAAAAAGGATGTATCAGATCCTATCAGGACTTCTGGAAGAAATAGAGAGCAATCTGCTGGCAAAAGAGCCAGAGAATATGGAAACAATAAACAGCAGAATACACAGGCATGAGGAAGATTTTGACAGGCTGTATCTTCTTTCAGTCAGACTTGTAAACCGAGGGATGAAAAAAATTACAATATCTGAGTGGGATGAGCTAAGATTTATGCTTGGATCCAGGATGATTGCAAAGTTTTATGAGGAAATTGCGGATATACTTTTCATTCTTTCCCGGTATCTCTGGGAGTACGACATTGATGTCAGGAGAGAAGTTCATGGATTCATCGTGAGACTGGAGGAAGCATTCAGACTGGGGTTTGAGGCGTTTATAAGGTCTGATCTTGTATCCTCTCAAAACTTTATCTCACTTGTCGAGGAGCTTACTGATGAAATCCAGGAATCCATAGATAAAAATCAGGAAGGAACGATTCTCAAGGAGCTTCTAATTCAGATATGCAGAATGCTTGAGTCTGTTGGTGAGATATCCTTTAACAAAAGTGTGAGGGAAATGGTGAGAACTTATTGAACAGTTTTGAAATTGAACGAGGACATCAAAAATCAACATCCCTGCCCTCAAACGCGTGCATCAGGAGCTCTTTCAGATCATTCCTTTCAGGAAACCGTGGATTTGCAAGGTTGCATGTTGATATCTCTGCTTTTTCAACCATTGAATCCAGCCTCCTGTTAAATTCAGAGCTCTCGATGCCCATCTCTTTTATGGAAACAGGGAAGTCTATACTCCTCATAAGATTCCTTACTGCTTCGACAATCTCTTTTAATCCTCCATTAACTCCGGATGATTCAAAAAGCCTGGTGTATCTGTCCTTTGCGTGTTCAAAGTTGAACTGGATGGAGTATGGCAGAAAAACTCCTGTTGCAAGTCCATGTGGGATCTTAAATTCAGCTCCAAGGGCATGCCCGAGACTGTGAGCAACCCCAACATGTGAGTTGCTGAAAGCAAGCCCGGCAATTGTTGAGGAAATCTGCATCTCCTTTATAGCCTCAAAATCTCCTGAATATGCTTTGGGAAGAGTTCTGAAAATTATTTCAAAGGCATATAAAGCAAGAGCTTCTGAAAAATTATTTCTCCATAGAGAAACATAAGATTCGAGAGCGTTGAGGAGCGCATCCAGTCCGGTTTGAGATATCAATTCAACTGGAATTCTCTCAACAAAATATGGGTCAACCACCGCATAATCAGGAAAAAGCTCGGGAGAAGCTATCTCTGATTTTATATCTCCTTCTGTGATAACGGCAGCCCAGCTTGCTTCGGAACCGGAAAAGGTTGTTGGAATGCAAATAAGTTTGGATTTCTGTCTTAAACCGAGTTTGGTGAAAGGAGAGATCTCAGTTATATCGATTTCCGGTTTTTCATACAGTACAAAGATGAGTTTAGCGGCATCAAGGCAACTACCACCTCCTAAACCGGCAATGAAGGAGGGTTTGAACTCTTCAGCCAGCCTTACACCTTCCTGTATGACATCTCTTCCCGGTTCGGGAGAAACTTTGTTGAAAACCTCACAGTCCATATTGAGTTTATCTGCAACAGTTTCAGCATAACCGAGCTCCATGAGTTTGCTGTCCGTCACTATCAGACATCTTTCACCATCAAGCTCGCTCAGAAAGTCCAGTGCATCATCTCCGTAGATTATTGTGGGGGAAGTGAAATTCCACATCCTAATCACCCATTGTAAAATTCAGAATTAAATATTTAAATTTGTTCAGTTATTTTTTGTTCGAATTCTTAAACGAAAAGTTTATTAATTTTAAGACTGAGTTTTGATTAAGTACTAACTGGATGAGGTGAAAAACATGGATGATAAAAAACAGGAAGTTTTTGAGGCTATGAAGAAAGCGGGTAAGCCTGTAAGAACTGGAGATGTGGCTAAAATGGTTGGTATGGATAGCAAAGAAGTATCCAAAATAATAAAAGAGCTTAAGAAAGAGGGATTGGTTATTTCTCCTAAGCGATGCTACTACTCTGTAAAAAGCTAAAATTTATATTTTTTTCCACTAAATAGAACTATATGGATGTAAGAGCCTTTTACAAAATCAGCTATGGACTCTATATTGTTTCCTCCGTAAAAAAGGGAAAATACAATGGACAGATTGCGAATACAGTTTTCCAGCTATCCTCAACTCCCGTTATGATTGCTGCATGTCTTAACAAAAAGAATCTTACCCATGAGTATGTTGAAAGCAGCGGGGTTTTCTCAGTCTCGGTGTTATCCAAGAAAACACCAATGAAATTCATTGGAAGGTTTGGGTTCAGAAGTGGAAGGGATTTTGATAAGTTCGACGGGATAAACTTTAAAACAGGTAAAGCAGGGGCTCCAATTGTCCTTGATAATGTAATTGCCTATGTGGAGGCAAGGGTAGTCGAGAAAATGGATGTGGCAACTCACACGCTTTTTGTAGGGGAGGTTGTCGATTCTGAGTTGATTGAGGATGAAGAGCCGATGACATATGCCTATTACCACGAAATCAAGAAAGGCAAATCCCCCAGCACTGCTACGGTTTATTTTGATTGATTTCTCTGCCATCTTTTGAGATTTTGGTTATGAAACTAAAACAATTTTTGAGAGGAGCTTCAAGAAACTTGATTTTTTGAAGTAATCTTTTTCAGAAAAACCTGACTCATAATTCTGTGCTGATAAAACCCAAAACCTTTTTTATTTTTCAAATCTCAATATAATCTGTGGAGTTGAATTACACTTTCTTTCATTCTGATGATCTGGATAGTCTGGTTCAAGAGCTCAGAAATAGGGGCATCGTGTTGAGGCCAGTCTTCAAGAAATTCGAATTCACGGAAATTTTTGCTGGTAGCGATGGGTTGATTTTGGGGAAGCACGAAAATGTAGTGTTTACTGTTTCAGAAGAAGATATTGATTTTCGGACTGAGTATCTTGAAAAAATGAAGGTCGTTCTTACGAAGGCTGATGATGGGTTTGTAGAGTTTAGATTCGGGAAATACAGAATTGAGGAAAAGGAGTACATTGAATTAAAACTCGAGACAGAATTTGATGAAAGACTTTTCCACGACCTGATACCAGCACAGCAAATTCAGTACACAAAAGCCAGGATTTTTGCAGAACAGCTGAGTCTTCAGGCTGAGGTAATGTCAAAGGAGGAAACAAGAATAATAAAGGAAGTCTCCATTCTTTCAGACAGAGCAACAGAGTGTTATGATGTATCTGAGCTTGAAAAAATATTGCAGGAGGTATCGGCAATTCATATGGACTTTTTCAGAAAGTTCTCTCAGTTCAAAGATGTTAATGAAGAGCTCTTCTCTGCTGTTATCAAGATGGAACTTCTTACTGATAAAATTAAGGGGTGGTATGGAGAAAAAATTAAGGAACTCAGGGACTATCATCAGAGTCTCATTTACTTTGAATCGAAGTTTGAACAGACACTCAATGGTGTGAGGGATCTCTTCTCACTCATATCTCTCCAGCTCGACATGAATAGGAATAGGGAAAACATTGAACTCCAGAAAAGGACATCTTCACTTCAGGCTGCTGCAGTGGTTATTGAATTTGTGGCTGTGCTTTACTATTCACTCAAGGTGTGGGAATATTTCGTTCCCATTGAAGTTATGCCTAAGTGGCTCTCTTTTCTACTGCTGACATCATTTACTGTCTCGGTTGTTGCTTATACAGAGGTTCTTGCTGGACTTGTAAGGAAGAGGTATATTTCAACTCATTTTGTTATTGCAACTTTACTGGTAGTCACGATATTAATTCTGATGTATGCTGTTCCTTCAATTATTTTTTCAAAAGCTTGATGGCTTTCTTTCTATCATTTATAAGTTTGATATGTTCTCTCTCCTGTGAAATGAGAAAATCAAGAAGCTCCGCAGTCTCAGGATCAGCATCATTCTTCATTCTCAGATATTCCTCAATTGCCTCCCTCTCAAGTTCTAAGGCTCTGTCGAGTATTTCAATTACCTCCATATGTTTCACCCATTCCATGTCATTCACTCCACTACTTTAACCTAACGCCCCCTGTGAGGCAAAATTAATGCAGTAGTTGGTATATTATCTAAACATTATGGGATATATTTCGAACCAAAAAATTTTTAAATTTAAATCTTTAATTTAAGATGGTGGTGAAAATGAATCCGCTTGAAATTAGAGAGGGTATATACTGGGTAGGAGCAATAGACTGGGAAGAACGAGATTTCCACGATTTTAATATTGATAGGGGGACAACATACAATGCTTATCTCATAGTTGATGAAAAGATAGCGCTTGTTGATGCTGTAAAGCACAAATTTCTTGGGGAGATGGTTGAAAGGATACGAAAAATAGTTGATCCATCGCAGATAGACTACATCATCGTAAACCATGTTGAAACAGATCACTCTGGAGGACTTGCAGACATCAGAAGGGTTGCAAAGGATGCAACAATCATCTGCACTAAAAGGGGTATGGATGGTATATCAAAGCACTTTGACACGGAAGGATGGGATTTCAGAGTTGTTAAAACCGGGGACGAGCTTAACATTGGAAAGAAGACTCTGATGTTCTTAGAAATGACGATGCTCCACTGGCCTGACAGCATGGCAACCTATGTAAAAGAAGATAAACTCCTTCTTTCAAATGACGCTTTCGGGCAGCACATTGCGAGTGAAGAGAGATTTGACGAGGAAATTGGTATCGAGGAGGCCCTTAACAGGGCAAAGATATACTATGCCAACATCCTTATGCCCTTTGGAAATCTGATTCAGAAGAAGCTTAAAGAGGTTGAGAGCCTTGGAATCCCGATAGAGATGATTGCTCCCAGCCATGGTGTAATATGGAAAAATCCGAAGAGAATTCTTCAGGCGTACAGTCGGTGGGCAGAATTTAAACCGGAAAATAAGGCAGTTGTGATATATGACACGATGTGGAAGAGTACCGAAAAGCTCGCAAGGGCGATTGCAGAGGGTATAGCATCAGCTGGTGTGAATGTGAGGCTTTTCCACCTTAGAAAAGATCCCTGGAGTACGATAATGACAGAGATACTGGATGCAGGAGGAATTGCTATTGGTTCTCCAACGGTGCACAATACAATCTTCCCTCCTGTAGCTGGGTTTCTCATCTATATGAGGGGATTGAAGCCAAGAAACAAAATAGGCATGGCATTTGGTTCCTATGGCTGGGGAGGTGGAGCTGTTAAGGAAATCAACAGAACTTTTGAAGAACTTAAATTTGATGTGGTTGAGCCTATCGAGGTGAGGTTCAGGCCAACAGGCGAAGAACTTGAGAGGGCTTTTGAGGCCGGAAAAGAGATGGGAGAGAGGATAAAAAGAGCCTGAGTTCTATGAAGAATAAAACAGTTTTGGGGATATGTGGGAGCCCGAGAAAAAAGGCTACTGAGTTTGTGCTTAAAGAAGCTTTGAAGATGCTTGAGGAGAGAGGATACACAACGAAATTCTTTACTGTAAGAAGGAAAAACATTGGTTTCTGTCAGCATTGTGATTACTGCTTGAAGAAAAAGGAATGCAGATTCAGGGATGATATGTATGAGCTTTATCCCCTCTTGGGTGAGGCGAAAGGAATAATCATTGCAACACCCGTTTATAATGGAGGTCTGAGTGCCCAGATAAAGGCGGTTCTTGACAGAACCAGAGCTTTAGTTGCATTAGATTATGACTTTTTCAGGCACAAGGTTGGCATGGCAATAGCTGTTGGGGGAGATAGAATTGGAGGACAGGAACTTGCAATCCAACAAATTCTTACATTTTTCATTCTTAACGGGATGATTCCTGTGAGTGGAGGCTCTTTTGGGGCAAATATCGGTGCATCTCTGTGGTCAAAAGATACACTTGAAGGTGTAAAGGAAGATGAAGAGGGCTTTCGAAGCTTGAGAAAGACCATCAGGAGGTTTTCAGAGTTTCTTGAAAAATACTCTTAGTTTTTTCAGTTACTTTTAATCTCATTTCATGCTGGAACTCTGGCATTATATGGCATCCCGGGTCATGGGCTTTCAGATTGCCAAAGTATCCATATGCTCTTGCTCTGCATCCACCGCAGATATATCTGTATTCACACTTCCTGCAGGCAAAATCTTCACTATCTCTGTTTCTGAGTGATTCAAGCACATTGTTTTCCTGCCATACCCTCAGAAATCCTTCTCTGCAATTTCCCACAACGAGTGGAATGAATACACAGGGAGTTATGTCTCCGTTGGGCTGAATTCCGCAGTAGAGTCTACCGGCTCCACAACCCCCGAGAAAATCGGAAAGAATGAGCACCCCTTCGGATGGCATACAAACATCTGCGAAATGAGTTGGAGAAATCTTCTCCCCTCTCCCCTCAAGAACACTTCTGACAGCCACGACTGCATAGATTGGTGATGTGGAGAGAATCTGAATCTCACTTCTATTCATGTTATCATAAAGGAACTCAAGAAGCCACTTCCTCTCCTCTGTATTGAGATCGAGTTCAGATATATCCTTACCTCTTCCGGCAGGGATGAAATTGAAAACAATCAACCTGTAGACTCCAAGCCCCTCAGAAAGGGCGATTATATCTGGAATCTCTGAGAGGTTGTGCTTTGTAACTGTGGTGGCAATACCGGTTAGAATCCCTTCCCTTACACAGTTTTTGATCCCCTCAACAGCCTTGTCAAATGCTCCCTCTATACCCCTGAACCCATCGTGGGTTTCAGGACTGGCTGCATCGAGACTCACTTCAACATAGCTAACTCCAACCTCCCTCAACCTTCTGGCAACATCCTCTGTTATGAGCGTGCCATTCGTTGCAATGCTGACATGGAAGCCAAGCTTTGATGCATGGGATGCAACCCTCCAGAAGTCTTTATGGATCAGTGGTTCACCACCTGAAAAGGAGATGGCAACAACACCAGCTCTATCAAGCTGATTGACGAGACTTATTTTATCCTCAAGTGAAAGCTCTCTTTCTTTCTTTCCTGCATTGGAGTAACAGTGTTTGCATTTGAGATTGCAGAGATTCGTGAAGTTCCATACCACCAGAAAGGGTGAATAAAGTTTCTGGGGTACTGTAATGCCGTACTTTGCTATGCCTGCTATTACATTTGCCAGCCCTCTTCTGTAGTAGGGATCTCTTATCCCCTCCTTTAGAATCTCTTCGTCTACTTCAAATTTTTCAGCGGCTCTTGTGATGATATCTGAAATGGCTCTGACGTACAATCTTTCTACAAGTCCTTCTGCCCTGTTCACCCCACAGTAGATTGAAAGAATTTTTTCTATTTTTTTTGGAGTTGAAATTTTTGAGACAACATTTTTTGCAAGTGGACTTCCAAACAACTTTTTGAGGTGGTATATTACCTCATGGATTTTAACATCCTTTTTTCTGTATGAAGGCAGGGTTTTGCTCATAACCCCCACCACAATATACTCTGATTTAATGCGATATATTTTTTTCCCAGTTAGTTAGATATAAGGATATAAATTATAATTTTTGTTCTATTAGTTAAAATAAAAACTACTCAACAAAATTCTCGAGATCGTCAGGGGCAGAGGCAAAGACCCTCAAATACTCGAATTCGGTAAAGTGAAGTCTCGAAAGGACAACAAGAACATGCATGGGATCTCCAAAATCTATTTTTCTCAATCTCTCCAGTGTGTCACACCTCACAAAACAATCCGGTGAACCAGCTCTTGCAATACCTACGGCATATCTTTCGAGAAGCTTAGCATCAATTCTCTCCAGAATATCAATAGCCTGATTTATTCTCATGGGTTCGGGATGGAGATCAAGAAAGAGTAGGGTGTGAGCGTTAATCCTTTCATTGGCAAGGATAACATCTGCCGGAGTTCTTGAAACCATGTCTTCATAGGGGTAACTTACTGTTGCAGATCTTCCAAATCTGTAGTTGTGGAGCCCTGTGATTCCGCAAACAGCACTGATGATGCTTGAAGAATGAATTATTCTCGTTTTCACCCCTTCTTTTGCTGCCTGGAGCCTTATAGCTGAATGTGTTGTTGCAATCATCGGATCTCCTGGTATCATCAGTGCAATAACCCTGTTCTTTGCTCTTTTTACAAGTTCGTGACTTTTTTCTTCCAGATCAGATCTCTGAAGTTCAATGACTTCTTTTCCAATCAAATTACTCAGACCTTCTGCAGTGGTACTGGGTTTTGATGTGTAAAACTCGACATAAACCTCATCAGCCTCTCTTGCAGCTTCAAGAGCTCTGAGGCTAATGTCTCTTTCATCCCAGAGTCCTGTTCCAATAAAGATGAGCATGATAGTTGGTTTGACTCCAGCCTTAAAAGAGTTGTCTGTTCCTGTTTTATAACCACAAAAAACTTTTTTACAAACTAGACATTTCAAATCAGGATGAACCTGCAGGAGCAAATTAGACAGCTTGAGGAGGAGATAAAAAATACTCCCTACAACAAGGCGACGGAGCACCATATTGGTAGACTCAAGGCAAAACTTGCGAGACTGAAAGAAGAGGCTGAAAAGCAGACTGCAAGAACTGGAAAACCGGCATTTGCAATCAAGAAAGACGGAGATGCAACCGTTGTGCTTGTAGGTTTTCCATCCGTTGGAAAATCCTCACTTCTGAATGCTCTTACCGGAGCAAAGAGCGAAATTGGTGTTTATGATTTTACAACCCTCAAGCCTGTACCCGGGATGCTTGAGTATAACGGGGCAAAAATTCAGATAATAGATCTTCCAGGAATAGTTGAGGGAGCAAGCAGAGGTAAGGGTAGAGGAAGGGAGATAATCTCTGCTGTGAGAAATTCAGACCTCGTTATTATTGTGTCAGATCCATTCAATCTAAATTCGATTGATATTATAAAAAAGGAGCTTTATAGTGGAGGTATAAGGCTCAATCAAAAGCCTCCAGAGGTTTATGTTAAAAAGAAGGATAGAGGAGGGATGAAGATTACATCAACAGTTCCCCTCTCGCTGGATGAACAGACTGTGATTGAGGTGTTGAGAGAGTACAAAATCCATAATGCTGAGATTCTGATAAGAGAGGATGTGACAATTGACAGGTTGATAGATGGAGTGCTGAGAAACAGGGTTTACATCCCTGGCATTGTGGTCGTGAATAAAATAGACCTCTATATGCCTCCAGAAATCCCGGATGGAGCAATTCCCCTCTCAGCTGAGAAGAGGCTAAACCTCGATGTGCTGGCTGAGAAAATTTACTCGAAGCTGGACTTCATAAGAATTTACCTGAAACCTCCCGGTGGTAAGGCTGACTTTGATGAACCTCTGATTGTGAGAAAGGGGATGACAGTAGGTGATGTGTGTAAGAAGCTTCACAGGGATATGTATGAGAATTTCAGATATGCAAAGGTAAAGGGAAAATCAGTCAAGTTCGATGGACAGAGGGTTGGTATTGATCATATACTTGAGGATGGAGACATCCTTACGATATATGCATGATAGTTTTTACTGGAATTGAAAAAACTGGTAAAAATTTATATAGCAGAAAGTGCAAAGTTTTCCTGAGGGTGATGAAAGAATGATAGAGATAAAATTGCTCACATCCCCTACCTGCCCGTACTGCCCGATGGCAGCGGATGTGGTGAGGAAATTCGTGGAGAAGAATAGAGATGTGGTTGCAATTGAACTGTCGGTGACAACCGATGAAGGGCTTAAGGAAGCGGTTAAATATGGAATTAGAGGTGTTCCGGCGCTGATAATAAATGATCAGGCAGTGCTTCTTGGAGTGCCAAAGATGGCAGAACTCGAGAGAATAGTCAATAAAATCAGGGCAGGTTAACAAAAGGTAGCCAAAAAGTTAAGTTTATAAGGAATTATAAAATTTGATTGTGAGGTGATGAATATGAAGGATCTGGATGAAACAAACTTTGAAAAGGAAATCAAAAAGAACAAGCTCGTGATTGTTGACTTCTGGGCTCCTTGGTGTATGCCCTGCAGAATGCTAACTCCTATACTTGAGAAGCTTGAAAAGGAGTACGACGGAAAGGTTGAATTTGCCAAGCTCAATACTGATGAGAACCCAGCAATTGCATCAAAATTTGGGATATTCAGTATTCCGACTGTAATGATGTTTTATCAGGGAGAAATAGTCAATACATTCATCGGTGCAATGCCTGAAAGTGCAGTCAAACATGAAATAGAAAAGGCGCTCTCAAAGATAAGCGCCTGAACCTCATTTTTATGAAGTCGATAAAAGAGGCTATAGACAGGTTGAACTGTGATAATGTCTTAGAGTGCTTCTATGGGCTGAATGAGGCAGATATAGCCATATTCAATACTCTCAGAAAGCTTGGACCCACAAGAATCGAGAAAATCAGCAGAGAAATAAAGAAGGGAGAAAATGCAGTTTACAAATCCCTTCAGAAAATGATGATGGCAGGGATTGTTGTAAGGGAAAAGAAGACAATCGAGGATGGAGGATACTACTATGTTTACAGGGCTGAAAACATAGAAAGAATGGTACAGGAAATGCTCAATCTTTTGGAGAGATGGTACAGAAGGATGAAGGAGGTAATTGAGGAGTTCATTGAAATAAGCCGGAAGGCTGAGGTCAGGATGAGATGACAATCGCAGTGCTGAGCTGCCAGGGATGCGGGACATGCGATAAGGTTTGTAAAACTGGAGCTATAGTGAGAAATGGATCTAAGGTGGCAAAAATTGATTCAGAGAAATGCCTGGAATGCCTTGACTGTGTTGAAGCCTGTCCCTATGGAGCACTTGTGGTGATGGACTGACAAGATCATGCCGGAGATTATAACTCTTCAGACCGTAAGTGATGTTTTGGGGAAAGATGAAGAGGCTGAAGAAGCCATCAGGTTGCTAATCTTAGGAGCAAAAAAAGGCTACATTAAGGCTGTTGATCCCGAGGTTCTGCTCGTTCTTTCCCACTTCAGACTTGCCGTACCGAAAAATTCTGTCAATTTCTCTCTTGCTTGGAACAGCAGGATAATCTCTGCAGGATGTCTTGAGATTCCATACATTGTGAGAGATATTTTCATTGAACTGGCAGAAAAGGGAGAGGTAAATCTGGAAAGATGTATTACCGATTATTTCAGAAAAATAGGTGAAAGAAATCCGGAGGAATTTTACAGAATTTTTCTTGAGATTATAGGGGAGTCAGAGAGGTATCTTGTCTGTGGAAATTCGATCGTGAAAGTTTCTGAGAAATACGGAAGAGATGGGGGAGTTGTGATATCGGAACTTAAGGGTGCGGGTTTGATAAGCCCTTTTTCAGGCTGTGGAAATCTCTTTCAGCATTACGGAAAAAAGTTTCAGTCACCTGTCTATGAGACTAACAGATTCTTACATGAGATCGTTTTGAGAAAAAGATAAAAAATTATATGAGCCCTGCTCTTTGGAGAAGCAGCAAATCTTCCGTTTCGAGTTTCTCTCCCTTCCTGAACATTTCATAAACTTCTCTTGCTCTTCTCATCAACTCTTCCTTTTCTCTGTCAACCTTGCTTTTCGCCTGCTTTGCTTTGAGGGCTTTTATAACTTTGTCCAAATCCTTCAAGTCTTTTCTTATCTTGATAGTTTCGTTATGGAGCTTATCTGCCTCTTTCTTACTGTTTATGAACATTTCATGCATTCTGTCAGCTTCCTCTCTTTTCTCGTCTATGAGCTTGAATGTCCTTGTCATCTCTGCATGGTACTCATCAGCTTTCTCGACATACTCAAGCATCTGCTGGTGGAGTTTTCTTGCCTCCTCCTTTAACTCCCTAATCTTACTTATGAGTTTTTTGAACTCTTCATGTCTCTCAAGCTGGTATTTTCTTTCTTCAAGCTCCTTTTTCAGTTTTGCAATTCTCTCAACAAGCGCTCTTTCTTTGTCGATTGTAAGAACTGCGGTCTGCTGTCGGAACTCAAGCTTTCTTATTTCCTTCTCGATTTCACCGAGAGGTCTTCCGCCTCTGTCGAGGTTTCTTCTAAGTTTATCGAGCTCACGGTATAGCTTATCTATCTCTCTGTGCACAGCGTTTCTTTTTGCCTTGATCTCCTTTGCCTTCTGGTTATGCTCATCCCTCTTCGCCTTGATCTCCTTTACCTTTGCCAGAAGCTCCTTGAACTCTGAATTGAGCTTGTCTCTTTTATCAACGTACTCTCTCGCCTCTTTGTTAAGGGTATCACGCTTTTTAGAAAGCTCCTGAAGCTCCTTTTCAAGTTGCTCCTTCCTTTCTATCAGTTTTTCCAGCATCATGTTCTCACAACAGTTATCTTTGTTAGCAATGGGCTGGCTTAACACCCATGAGATGTTGATATTTATGTTTTTGGTTTTTTTTGTCGGATACTAATCCCGGTTCTATCGATTGGGATTTAAATTTTTTCTTAGGGTTTTGCAGTAGGCACTGCATTTTAAAAACTTTTCTGATAGTAACCATCCGGATATCTGGGATTCAGGATTATTCAAAATCTCTAAATCCCGCCCCTTAGAATATTGGCTGGTAAAAAAGCAGATGGCTGGAGTTTGGACTGCTTATACTTTATTTTTCAATTCTCAATTGGACGATTTAAATCCAGATCCGTTTAAACCCAGGTATATGCTTCCTCTTCCTCAAAGGTGTATTTGAGTGTCCTGAAACGGGATTTTAGCTCCATGACTCTTTCCCTTAGTACTCTCTCATTTCCATTCTTCATCAATCGTTCATACATTATCTTTGCAATTTCTTCCATTTCACCTTCTTTCATGCCCACTCTGGTAATCTCCTGAACACCCATTCTTATACCGGACGGATTGATGGTTTTTGAAAGATCATCCCATGGCAGAAGGTTTTTGTTCAGGATGATGTTGATTCTTTCAAGGCTTTTTGCAACCTTCTCACCACCTCCAATCTTCCTGACATCAACTGCAACCTGATGAGATTCGGTGAACCCTCTGCTCTCACCGACAACATTGAATCCAAGGTTATACAGACTCTCTGCAAGCTTTTTAGCATTTTTAACTGTTTGTTCTGCATAATCTTTCCCGAATCTCATCATTTCAATTGCAGCTGCTGTATAGGCTGCTAAGGTGTTCAGGTGGTGGTTGCTGACAACACCTGGAAAAACAGCATCATCAACTCTGTCTGCCAGCTCTTTCTTTGAGAGAATGATTGCTCTCTGGGGCCCAAAAAATGTTTTATGTGTTGAGCCAGTTACAACATCTGCACCTTCCTGGATCGGGTTCTGGAACGCCCCTCCAGCAATCAGTCCAAGGACATGACTTGCATCATACATAACTTTTGAATCCAGTTCGGAGGCAATTTCTGCCAGCTCCTTAACGGGTTGTGAGAAAAGAATGAGACTTGAGCCGAGCACGAACACACGGGGGTTTTTCTCCCTCGCAATCTTCGCAGTTTTATCAATATCTATCTCCATATTTTCGTAGTTGAAGGGGTAGTAATCAACCTCAAGACCCCTTATACCTGCAGCAGAAATTCTGTCATGTGAGATATGACCACCACAGGGGACAGATAAAGCCATAACTCTTTCTGATGGTTTTGTTAATGCGAAAAAGGCTGCAATGTTAGCAACAACACCACTTATCGGCTGTACATTCGCATGCTCTGCGTTAAAGAGTTTTTTTGTTAGCTTTAATGCCATCTCCTCTATCTCATCGATGAACTCGCAGCCCTGGTAAAATCTTTTTCCGACCTTTCCCTCAGCATATCTGTGACCTAAATCTGAGGAATAGAACCTTCTGACAAAACTACTCGTCAGATTCTCACTTGCGATTAGAGGGAGTGAACTTCTGTAAAAATCGTGATGTCTCAAAACAGCATTTTCAAGTTTAGCCCTCATTTCATAAAAATCTGAACCCATGAGAAATGAACAAGGTAAGGATTATTTAAAATTTCTTAATAGGTGTTTAGCAGGTTAGATGAACGGCAAGTACCACCTTTTTTCCAGCTTCTACAAGCTCATTAAACCTTTTTACAGCATTACTCGATCTATGAAGCTCAACTTCAATCCCTCTTTCCCTGAGGAGATTCAGCACATCGTCATTCACTCTGACTATACCATGATACCCCGTTCCGAAAACAACGACTTCAGGATTATAATCCAGAATTTCCTTGATATCCTCTATCTGCACTCTATGGCCCTCTTTTCTCCACCAGCTTGAGTTTAACACCTCATCTCCAAGAATGATATCTGATGTATATGTTTTTCCTTCTATGACTATTCTTCCGAAATCGTATTGCTCCACTCTCATGTTAGTAGTATAATGGAATGAATGCAATTTAATTCTTACCAGAACCATGCAGTTTGATTCTTATCAAGACCTCATCTGCATATCTCAAAACTTTTTACTGAAAGCTGAAAGAAAATGTTAAATAAGAGATTTTGAAAGGGAAACCAATGGATAGGAGATACCTGCTGAAAGGCTTTCCGCTTCTCATGATTATTGTGGTGGTTCTTTCGGGATGCATAGGTGGGGAAGAGAAAAAGCCTGTAAAACTCATCTCGGAGCCGAAGATTCTGATACTTCAAACTGAAGAGGGATGGATTGTGAATGTGTTGATGTCTCTGCCAACACCCTGTCATCGGGTTGAATATGTGGGTAAGCAGGTGAGGGGAAATGAGTACTACCTTGACTTCTCATATTCTCCACCATCTCAAAAGGTCTGTGCTCAGGTTGTAACCAACTTTAATCAGTCAATAAATCTTGGAAAACTGGATAAAGGAGATTATAAAGTTATCCTGAGAATTAATGGTCAGATTATGAAGAAAGCGGAGTTCAGGGTTTGAGTGCAGGTTTGCTTCAATCTTTTTTAATTTAAAATCTTGAAGAAAAACATCAAAAAGCTTATATCCCATGCCAGTTTGTGGCATAGATACATGGTCTATTCGGAGAGGTACTGGGAAAGAGAAGAAGTGATACCTGAAAAAGAACTGGAGGAATTACAGCTTAAAAGACTTAAAGCAACTCTCAGAAATGCCTATGAAAATGTTCCTTTCTATCACAGACTTTTCAGAGAGGCTGAGATCAAGCCTGGAGATATTAAGGGAAGAGAAGATATATCAAAGCTCCCTTTCACTGTGAAGGAGGATTTGAGGGAGAATTACCCCTTCGGGCTATTTGCTGTGGATAAAAAGAGGGTGGTGAGAATACACACATCATCGGGCACATCAGGAAAGCCAAAGGTTGTTGGATACACTGAAAAAGACCTCAATAACTGGATAAATATGGTTGCAAGATGCCTTTACATGGTTGGTGTGAGGAAGGATGATGTTTTTCAGAACATGGTCAGCTACACATTCTTTACAGGAGGTCTGGGCTTTCACTATGCAGCAGAGAGGATCGGAGCGATGGTTGTGCCTTCAGGCACTGGAAATACAGAGAAGCAGGTACAGTACATGCTCGATTTCGGAACCACAGCCATACACGCTACCCCCAGTTACGCTCTCCACATTAAAGAGGTTGCCGAATCAATGGATATACAGCCTGATGAGATTGGGCTGAGAATTGGATGTTTTGGAGCTGAACCATGGAGTGAGAACACGAGAAAAAGGCTGGAAGATGCCTTTGGCATAAGGGCATTTGATTCCTATGGCCTGAGTGAGATGAATGGTCCGGGAGTTGCCTTTGAGTGTGAGGAGCAGAATGGACTCCATATCTGGGCTGATCACTATTTCATTGAAATAGTGGATCCGGAAACCCTTGAACCCGTTGGAGAGGGTGAAAAGGGGGAACTTGTTCTTACGCCTCTGACAAAGGAAGCTCTGCCTCTCATCAGATACAGAACTGGTGATATAACCTACATAATGGATGAAGGAAAATGCTCATGTGGCAGAACACATCCCCGGATACACAGAATTCTTGGAAGAAGTGATGACATGGTTGTTGTAAGAGGCATCAATGTGTTTCCGAGTCAGATAGAGGATGTTCTGATGAGGATTTCTGAGGTAGGAGATCATTTTCAGGTTTTGATAACGAGAAATGGCTCTCTCGATGAGATTACGGTAAGAGTGGAGATGAGGGACGAAGTTTTTACAGGAGAACTATCAGACTTTGCAAAAATTCAGAGTAAAGTGCAAAGAGAGCTTTACAAAGAACTTAACCTGAGAACAAATGTTGAACTCGTTGAGAAAGGAACCATAGAGAGATTTGCACTGAAATCAAAAAGGCTGGTGGATTTGAGAGATTCTCTCTGAAAACCCCTCTTGGGATGAAATTTATTTTTACCCTGTGAAAATTTAGATTTATGGAGCCACTGAAGGAAAAGGTTAGAAATCTTGCATCGAAAGTTCCAGAATTATCGCACTTCTGCAACAGATGCCTTGAAACAAAAAGGTATGGTGGAAATGTCATTCTGATGGTTGCTGATGCTGCCTTCGTTTCCATAGGTATAAACTACTTTAATGTTGTTGTACCTGCAGTTTTAAGACTCAGAAATTTGCTGGAAGATTACGGGATTGAAAAAATGGCAGATTTCTTAGAATTACCTGAAGAGACTCTGCTCTCTGTCTGGAAAAACAGAAGGAGCTGGAGTGTGGCAAGGGAAGTTATGAATTATCTTTCAAAGCTTGACATTGATGACAGGAAGGCATTGAGAAGATGGGCTGCAAATTCCGGGCTGCAAAGCTGGAGAAAAGACCCCATAGGAAGTGTGAGAGGGGTAGGAATCAATACATATCAGTATCTCAGAATGATGGGGGGCATTGATACAGTAATGCCGGACAAGATAGTGAGGAGGGTTCTATCATCCATTGTAAGCGATACGGGAATTGAACCACCACAGGATGATATTGAGTTTATCCTCTGGGTTGAAGAGCTCTCAAAAATAACAGGATACCGGAGTATAGAGCTCTGCTGGATGACCTGGTTTGTACAGTATGATGAAATCAAGATTGAAAAATATCAAAAGCTGATGAGAGAAATTTAAATTTTATCCTGGGAGATTAAAATCTGAATAACCTATGCCACCACAAGCTATATATATCGATTTTGTAAGGTTATTTTTGCCGACGGCCATAGGATCGGGGGAAACACCCGGACTCATTCCGAACCCGGAAGTTAAGCCCCGTTCCGTTCCGTGCTGTACTGTGTTCCGAGAGGGCACGGGAACCACGGAAGCTGTCGGCTTCCTTTCTGTTTGAAATAAAAAGCTTTATTATCCATCTCATCGAGCTATTCCTTCCATGCTCACAAACGAACTTTATGGTTCACTGCTCGCAATCATCTCTTCCTTTTTCTGGGCAGCTGGAGCTACAATTTACAAGAAAGGTCTTGAAACAACGGATATATGGTCGGGTAATTTCATGAGAACGGGGTTCACTGCAATCGGATTTTTTATTCTTATGTTAGTAAATGGCAGTTTTCTCAGCTCCCTTTTAACTTTAAACCCGGTACTTATATTCTGGATGTTTGTCTCTGCATTTTTTGCCTTTTTTGCAGGAGACCTTCTGTATCTTGCATCTCTGAATGAAATCGGTGTTTCAAGGGCTGTGCCCGTAAGCTCCACATACCCTCTTTTCGTTGCACTGTGGGCTTTTTTAGTTTACAACAGAAATCCAACTCCATTGTTGATTGCGGGGACAGTCGTCATTATAATAGCCATAAAACTTATTTCTGAGAATGGAGAAAGTAGAGAATCAAAGAAAGGCATAATGCTTGCAATCCTGGCTGCAGTTTGCTGGTCGGTAAGCATAGCCATTCTTGAGTATCTCACTCTATATCTTCCATCAGAGGCTGTAGCGGGCTTCAGATTTGCCATTGCATCTCTTCTTGTTGTGGGTATCGCTTCAAAAAAGGGCTTTGTATTCAACAGACACTCAGCAATCTGGATTGGAATTGGTGGAATGATTGTTCTGGTTGTGAGTAACTATGCCTTTGTTGAGGCGATAAGGCTTGCGGGTTCCGCTAAGGTAGCTCCGATATCCTCAACGTATCCCGTAATTTCCGCTTTCTTTGCATCAACCATTCTCAGAGAAAAATTGACGGTAAAAATCATTGCAGGAACACTTCTCTCTTTCCTCGGGGTTTTAATGGTGATTCTGGGATAATAAAAGAGAACTACTCTATTGAATTTATCGGGCTAAAAGAGATCATATTAGAGGAAAGAAAAATATACTCCAGAATCAAAAAAATAAACATGCAGGATTACCGGTCGAGAATGTTAAAATTTCTGCTTCTGTTGATGATTGTGGTTTTCTATTTCAGCTTTGTATCTTATAGATATGGGGCAAGGGATGGCTTCGCAATAACCCTTCTTACATGGTCCTTCTTTGTGTTATGCACGCCCATAGCGGATGCCGGATTTCTTCTTGATTTTCCGGTCAGGTTATTATCCGGACTCAGAATGCTTTATTCTGAAATAATCGTCTGGTTTATTGCTATTCTCTCAAACATTTACTTTTTCTTTACTTTTCCGGAAATTTACAGCAAAACCTTTGTTTTGATGGTATTCCATCACATTCTGATTCAACCGTACCCTTTCTGGAGTATAATTGCCCTCTCAGCTACAGGAACATTTCTTTCAATTCACCTTGCTGATGAACTCTATGACATGACCTTGGATGCTCACCATTCGAAGTATAGAAGCCACAAGAACATCTATCAGATAATTGTCTTTCTTTTTATTGCTGGAATAATCATTATCCTCTATGACTTTCTGATAAAACAGCTCGGTATAGATATACCTGTTTAGTCTATAGACATCTTGGTCTTAAGATTCTTTCTGTCATTTGCAATTTCTTTTTTGAGGATACATTCTTATTCGAGTTACGGATTTTTTAATTTCCTTGATATAATAAAACACACTTAGAGCCGTCAATCTCTTCTCAGAAGCACAACCCTGCTGATCTGTGATTCATCTGCTATTGAGTATCCGCTCATTTTTTCGAGGTTCTCAGAAAAGGCTCTTATATCCTCATGTTCTGGCATTCTTCCTCTGTCAAGCCTCAATCGTGAATAACCGAGATGCATGTAAGCCTTTGCCTCAATAAAGTCCGGAGAGGCTCTTTCAATAAGTGGCAGGAATTTCGATGCATCCATGTTAATTCCTTTTATCAGGGTCAATCTGAGAACTGTTCTCCTTTTACCAGACATCAGGCTCAGCGATCTGAGTATCTTCTCCCAGAGATTGCCTGAAGGGCAGTTCAGAGTTTTATGGCTCTCTTCACTGTAGGCAATCAGGCTTATATAGAGCTGATAAGGTTCAATTTTCTCAATAGCTGAAGGATTAGTTCCATTTGTCACGACAAAGGTCGTCATCCCTCTTTTATTGAACTCATCCACCAGTCTGTCAATTGAGGGGTAGAGTGTTGGCTCACCAATCAGGCTGATCGCTACCTGATTCGGCTCGTATGCTTCTTTCAGCTTGTTTAGATTGACACCTTTTGTACCCCAGAAGCCGCTTAAAAGCTTTCTCTGAGCTATTATACTTTCTTCCACTATTAATTCGGAGTCATCCCACTTTTTAAGCTCAGGGAGAAGTTCGAGAGGTCTCCAGCAGTGAATGCAACTCAGATTACATTTCAGAGCAGGAGTCATCTGAAGACACCTGTGACTCTGGATACCATAGAATTTCTGTTTGTAGCAGAAACCCTCATCTTTAAGTGATTTTTTTAGCCACAGACAGGTTTTTACGGCAGAATGGTTTCCTACAAGATGGTAACCTTTAAGCGCATCGAGGGTTTTCTGCTTACTTCCGTTGCTGACATTCGAGGAATTTTTAACCATCGAATAAATTACGGCGGATGGTTACTTAACATTTTCATCTTCCCGAACACCCTTCAAAAATCATGCCTCGAAAATCCAAAAAATTTTTGAATATCACCTCTGTTTTTGCGGTTAATGGAAAGAAAAGCAATTCTCATACTTCTGGCTCTGACACTCATTACAAGGATAGCTTTCTTAGACGCAAGACCCATGGATCATGATGAGAGCGTTCATGCTTACCTTTCCTATGATCTCCTTGTAAATCACCGGTATTCTTACGATCCAGCCTATCATGGACCATTTCTTTACTTTTTCACGGCAGGTGTTTTCTGGCTTTTTGGGGATTCAGATTTTACCTCAAGATTTCTTCCTGTGCTTTTCAGTTTTGTTGGGATTTTCTTTGCATACAGGTTCAAAAGATGGATGGGTGAGGGAGTTTACATCTTCCTTTTCCTGATGCTCTTCTCAGCCTCGATTCTCTACTATTCGAGATATTTGAGGAATGACATAACAGTTCTTTCCTCCTTTATAGCTCTTGTTTACTGCTACCTTAGATTTGGAGAGAATAGATACAAATATGCAGCACTTTCATCAATTTTTCTTGCGATAATGGTTTGTTCAAAGGAAAACGCCTACATCTATATCGCCATACTCACCTCTTTCATCCTCCTGTATGGCTTGTACTCTAAGGGAGTAGTTTATCTGAGAGACATTTTGTTCAGCTGGGACAAAGAAAAGGTGGGAGCTATTGTTATTTTCTTCGCAATCTTCCTTGCTATATTTTCCACACTCTACACAGCTGGATTTTCTGACATGGATGGTTTCAGAAGAGCTACGATTGGGGCTGTTGAACACTGGTTCACAATGCATTCAACCAAGGATCATGCAAAGCACCCTCTTTACTATGCAGCACTTCTGCTCAGGTATGAGTTCCTCCCGGTCACCCTTGCAATTGTATCTATCATTCCATTTTACAGAAAATTTAAAACTCGGGAAGCAGGAAAAATCGAACTTTTCTCTGCTTACTGGCTTGTTACAACCCTTACAGCATATCAAATTCTTTCTCATAAGGTTCCCTGGCTACTTGTTCACCTTGTGGCTCCCATGGCTTTCTTTGCATCTGTTAATCTGAAAAATGAAATAACCTCTTGGCAGAACAGAGGTTTGAGAGCAGGAATTGTTCTTCTTTCTGTCATATATCTTGTTTCCTCACTTCACATAACTTATATCGATTATACAGATGCCACCGAAGGACTCATTTATATTCAGGTTCAGCCCTCCGCTGTAGAACTGGCAGAAAAGATAATCGAAAGAGAGACTTCCGGGATTCATGGACTTGTGTTTGAGACTCACAACGACTACTGGCCTCTTCCATGGTACCTGAGACATATTGAAATTCCTTTTTCTAACAGACTTTACGGAAAATTTGACTACTATGTAACATCGGAAATAAACGCTCCACTTTTCAAAAGCTGTTCTCTTGAGGGAAGATATGAAATCAGACCTGGATACTACATGGTTCTTTTTGAAAAATGTCAGAAAATAGGTTAAATCAAATAAAAACAATAAATTCAAAGGTCACATGAGTCCAAGGGCAGAAAGCTCATCGGCAATCTTTTCTACTGCCATTCTTGCATCTTCAGGACCTTTACCTCCTGTCACAACCATTTTCCCAGAGCCAAAAATCAGAACAACAACTCTCGGCTTGTTGAGTCTGTAAACAAGCCCCGGAAACTGTTCGGGCTCGTATTCAATGTTCTCAAGCCCGAGACCAATAGCAATGGCATTCAGATTAAGATCAACACCGAGATCTGCTGAAGCAACGATATTCTGAACCTTTACTTCTGGTTCAAGAATTACATCTATTCCCAGCTTGTTTATGATTTTTACAACCTGCCTGACAGCTTTGTTTGCATCTTCAACACTTTTTGAGCCTGTGCAGACAACCTTACCGCTTCTGAAAATGAGTGCAGCAGCTTTTGGCTCCTTTGTTCTCAATACAAGACCGGGAAACTGCTTCGGTTTATATTCAGCATCTTTTATCTCTCTTGCTATCTTATTCAAATCGATGTTCTCGCCGATTTGGGTTGAGGCAACAACATTTTCAATTTTTATCTTGTAATCTTTCATTTTAATTCCCCCAGATAAGGCATTATATAAACTATATAAATACCTTTGGTTATCCATGGGCGGGTGTCCAAAATTATCCACCATATTTTATGCAACTTATTTACCGAAAGCTATTTCTGTTAGTGGTTTTGACATCTTTTGTTGCCAGGAATGTATGAACTGAAAAAAAGTGTTAGAAACTTTGTGTTTTTGTTTCAGAGCAGTTACAGGAATTTAATATATTTTCTTATAATTTCAAATCTTGCTGGCACTCTTTATGGTTTTTACTACTACAAATATCAGCTCATGAATAGCAGCATCATCTTCTGGCCGCTGATAACAGACTGCCCCAATGCGAGCCTTTTCTTTTCTGTTTCGGCAATTCTGATTGTTCTGGGTAAAAAGAAAGATGGTTTTTCCTACTTTGCAGCCTCCAACATGTTCAAGTATGGTGTATGGGCAATGGTCACTCTCCTCTATCACAGTGACTATTTCTTCTCCCCCGAAAGATGGCTGCTGTATTCAGGGATATTTGTAACTCACTTTATACTTCTTATGGAATCCATTCCCGTTGCTGCTACAATCGAAAAAATATCCTTAAAAGGATCTTTTTTTACACTTTCCTGGCTGCTGTTCAACGACTTCTCAGACTATATTCTGGACACTCATCCATACATTCCGGAAAGGAACCTGGATATTGTGGTAGCTTATACCTTCTCGCTAACATTCGTCTCAATGCTGGCAGTATACTTCATTCATTCCCGGATCAGAAAAATCAATCTTTCTCCCTGATAACTACTGCAGGAACCCCACCTGCCAGAACATTTGGAGGAATGTCTCTGTTTACTAAGCTGTGGGCAGAAATTGTTGCACCGTCGCCAATCTCAATACCCGGCAGAATTGTGCAGTTCGCTCCGATTGTAACATTTTTTCCTATTTTTACCTCTCCAACTCTCAGCTCGTCAACAAGAAACTCATGGGCGAGAATAACTGAGTTGTAACCAACAATGCTGTTATCTCCAATCTCAATAAGTTCCGGGAAAAAAATATCTATCGTGGATTCGAGCCCGAAAGAAACATTCTCTCCAACTTTCATTCCTGTTCTTCGTAGAAGCCAGCATTTTAGAGATAATGATGGTAGAATTCGGGAGATGGAAACTATTATGTAATTTAGAGCCACCCTCAGAGGGCTTTTAACACTTCTCCAGTACCACATCGAGTTTCTGTCCACAGACTTAATCAGTACCCTCAGCCTTCTTGACACGATTTCCTTCTCTGCTGGTGTTTTTATTAATTTTTTGTAAAACACTGGATTCTGAAGAGAGAATATTAGAGACCTGAATCAATCAAAATGGGAAAATAAAACAGAAATTGTGAAAACAATCAATCAATTTTAATAGTCTTCCTCTCTTTTCCTACCTTCGGCAGAATCACTTCTAGAATGCCATTGTTATATCTTGCACTGATTTTTTCGACCTCTATATCAACAGGCAACGGAATCCTCCTGTATATTTCGCCATACATCCTTTCCTGCCTGATGTAGTTCCTTTTCTTCTCTTCAACTTCTTCTTTTCTTGTGGCTCTTATCACGAGTGTTCCATCCTCGATGTAGACTTCTATGTCCTCCTTTTCAAAGCCTGGAAGATCGGCTATAACCCTGATTTCGTCTTTCTCATCTATAACATCTACAGGCATTGAAGGAGTGTAGGCAGGTTCGAGCTCCTCAAACAATCTCCCAATCCTCTCCTGCATCTTTCTGAGCTCCTCAAATGGATCAAAGAATCCTCTTCTTCTCATTATATCACCCCCCGTTATTAACTTTTTCTAACTAACTAATTGTTAGTGTTAGTAACATATAAAATTTTCGATTGATGTTTAAACTTGCTGGCTTGGCAGTACCATAATCCCTATACGGATACTGTAAGTAGAGATGATTTGGACGGATTGTTTCTTTTTTAAGAAAAAGATATTAAGGTTGAAGAAAGAGTAAGAACATGCTACTTGCTTATATCTTGATAAACACCGAAATTGGGGATGAGGAAAAGGTATACAATGCTCTGACGAATATGGAAGGTGTTGTTGAAACGCATATTGTTTATGGAGTTTACGACATCGTGGCAAAGGTCAGGGCTGAGGATACAGAAAAGTTGAGAACCATTGTCGAAAATATTAGGAAAAAAGCAGGACTGAGGAGTACTCTCACATTGATTGTTACTAAGTAGCATGATCTCATATTCTACAAACTGCAGAAGCCCAAGAAAAAAAAGGCAGGCGGATCTGAGCCTCGGTTCCTGGTTTTTCCCCTGCTCTTCGTTTGATGCTATCTCCCGAAGTGCTGGGGAATTACCATTTCCCGAAGCCTGCTCTCCACCTGCAACCTACATCTGTAACTAATAATACTTAAAGTTTGTGGTTGGAAAGTGCGGTGTAAAATATGGAGAACTTTATAAAAGATGTGGACAGCCTGGTAGAGAGAATAACATTGAATATAGAGGACGAAAAGAAGAAAGAGATTTTTAGACTGAGAAATCGACTAATAGAGCTTAAAGAGAGGAAGATGGTTAATACAGCGCACTCTGTTATGGAGCTGATAGTTGCAAGATATCTGCTGGACAGAGGGTACAGAATTGAGGTTGAATACAGCCTTAACTCAATCAGCTGTGATGTTTATGGTGAAAAGGGGCTGGGGAATATTACTGTGGAAATTGAGACGGGATATGTACCACCTTTTCACGCTCTTGACCCTCAGAGATATCTTCTGGCGAGAATTTCCAGCAAGATTGCAAGGTACAGTCACTATTGTTCCAAATTTGTAATAGCGATTCCGATACATTACCTGATGCCCTTAGATGAAATTTTTCTTCTCCCACCAAGACAGAGAAGGAAATCGGAATTAACGAGAGTGAAGGAGATGTGTGATATCTATTACAGCAATCCACCAGTCTCAATCAATGAGATAAAGAACGCGAGACTGCACTCCATTTATATACTCAATGTGGATGAGTTATCCATAAAGGAGATCGATCCTGAGACTTACTATGAAATTTACAGGAAAAGTGTTGAGGTAAGTCCACCACAAACAAACTTCAAGGTTTAATCAGCATTTCCTGATACATCTCTCTCCCGGCACCTCAACGGGATACTCTGATGTGAGGCAGGCAAGGCAAAGATCACTCTCATCAATCCCCACAGAATCAATCAGCCCGGAAAGACTCAGGTAAGCAAGGGAGTCTGCCATAATCTCATGCCTTATATCCTCCACCTTTTTGGATGAGGCTATCAGCTCTTCTCTTGTTGACATGTCTATGCCGAAGTAACAGGGCGCAATTATGGGTGGACTCCCAACCCTGAAGTGAACCTCTTTTGCTCCTGCCTTTCTTACAAGCTCAACGATCCTTCTGGATGTAGTTCCTCTAACAATACTGTCGTCGATAAGCAAAACCCTTTTGTCTCTGACATTGTTTCTCAGTGCATTCATTTTCAGACGAACCGAGAGCTCTCTTGAGCTCTGACCCGGCATTATAAATGTCCTGCCCACATATCTGTTTTTTATGAGCGCCTCTATGTATGGGACCCCGGACTCATATGCATAGCCTATTGAAGAAGTAGTTCCACTGTCAGGAACCGGGGAGATGATATCAACATCAGCGGGACTCTCTTTTGCGAGTGTCCTTCCAATGTTGAACCTTGTCTCGTAAACACTTACTCCATCTATTATCGAATCTGGCCTTGCAAAGTAAATGTACTCGAAAACACATACAGCTCTCTGCTTACTGCTTGCTATTCTCTCAAATCTCAGCTCTCCATCCTCAATTATGGCAACCTCTCCGGGCTTTACATCTCTCAGGAATTCAGCCCCAACTGAGTCGATGGCACAGGATTCAGAGGCGAGAATATATCCGAACTCGCCTTCTCCAATGCACAGTGGTTTGAAACCATAGGGATCACGGTATCCAACAACTTTGTCATCTAAGAGAAGGCAAAGGGTGAAAGAACCCTTGAGTTTTTCTGTGAGAATTGAAAGTGCACCTTCAACATCATAATCGAGGAGATAGGAAGAGAGCAGATGTGATATAACTTCTGTGTCTGAGTCAGTGAGAAAAACTCTTCCATCTTCTTCAAGTTCTTTCCTCAAATCCCAGTAATTGACAAGGTTTCCATTATGCGATACTGCAATTGGACCGTATTTAGACTTTACCAGTAGGGGCTGGGCATTCTCAATCTTTGATTCTCCGGTGGTGGAATATCTCACATGTCCTATTGCAGAGTTACCCTGAAGTTTTGTGAGTGTAGAATCATCAAAAACTTCGCTGACAAGCCCCATCCCCTTGTAAACCTGGACACTATCTCCTGAAACAGCCACTCCTGCAGATTCCTGCCCGCGATGCTGAAGAGAAAATAAGGAGAAATAAGCTATACGGGATGTTAAAGATTCATCCTCACAGTAAATTCCAATTACTCCACACATTCAATCAGAAATTTTTTTTAGAATATTAATTTTTTACTTTGCCCTCAGTTGCTTGACTTTTTCTTGTTCAGCCACGAGTATTTTCTGAGTCTTCTGCTCCTTCCAAATCCACATGCAGCACAATAGCCCTTCCTTCTATGGAAAGAAACCCTTCCACATCTCCTGCATTTGATGTGAACGATTTTCCTACCTCTTTTTCCCATTGAAGAAGTACCCTTTGACATTTAAATACCTCCTGAGTTATTTCTGAAACTGGGATGGTGATACGAATACTACGGTGTCACCCCTAACAACCACACTTCCAAGTTTTCTGATTATCTCTCCTCCCGAGATCTCCTCAGCATTTATCAGTACGAGATTCATGTGAATATCATATCCGTCAAGTATCCCTCTGAATTCTCTCCCACCCTTAAGTCTGACTATCACGGGTGTTTGCAGGGACTTGTTCAGCACATCAAGTGGTCTGTTTGCCATTTTCCTTCCTCCGATTAAAAAGGCTTTTAAGTTGCGTATATGGTGAAGTATTTAAAAATATCGGAGTTTAAAAGGAGGTACCATGAGACAAAGACTCAGAAAAAAGGAGGCTAAAAGAATATCATCGGCTGTGAGAGAGAAATTTGGAATCGAAATAACAGGTGATATGGACCTTGTTACTTTTGATGACAGAAGAGTAATTCTCGTAAATGGTGAGCCAGTTCTTTTCGAGCATGATGGTGGGTGGTATCCAACCGTTCTTTGCATAATTAAAAACAGACCGTCCAAGGGAAGGGTGGTGGTGGACGAGGGGGCAGTGCCCTATGTCATGAATGGGGCAGATATAATGAGGCCCGGGATTGTTGAGGCAGATCCGGAGATTGAGAAGGGTGATTTTGTTTACATAACAGTTGAGGTGAAGGATACGCCTCTTGCGGTGGGTATTGCCCTTACAGATGGAAGTGATATGATTGGAGAGAAAGGAAAGGTCATCGAGAACATACACCATGTAAAGGACAAAATCTGGAATCACTTTTTTGGTAGATGAGTGGATTAGCTTAATGTTTTATCATGTTAAAATAATTATAAATACATGATAGAATCATAAAATTCCCCATCAGCTCTCAGAGGGAATTTACGGGGATAAAAAGCGTATATTAAGTTTATTAGAATTAATTATTAAAAATCAGACTCACAGTGGTTGGAATGCAGGAGATAGAACAGTATCGGATAAGAGAAGTGAAGGAGCACGATCTTGAAGGTCTGATAGAGATGTACATGACTCTGAGTGAGAGGACGCTATATTTTCTCAGGTCAAACAGCTTTACTCCGGGAGAAGTAAGAGAAATGCATTCCAGAGTGGATGGAGAGAAAATTTTCTCTGTTGTAGCAGTAAATGACAGAAAAGTCCTTGGTGAAGCGAGGCTTATCAGGTATTCTGACACCTCAGCGGAGTTTGGCATCATTGTCCACGATCTGTATCAAAACAGAGGGATAGGACAGGCTCTTTTGAAAAAAATTATCGAAATTTGCAGAGAAAAGAGAATTAAGAGACTGATAGGTTTTTGTAGCGAGGAAAATGAAGTTGCTCTCCACATATACAAAAAATATGGATTCAAGGTTGAGAAAATAATTGAGAATCATCACTCTTCAATGAATGGAAGAGTTCTCAGGCTATCAATCCATCCAAATTTGGTGAAAAGCTGAGTATGAGGCAGAAATAGTTGATATATGGGAGTAATGTTAGGTTTACAAACAAGGGACTGGGGTACTATGTAATGTGGCATCAAGAGCATAAGAATTGACTTCTCTGTTAGCACAGGTGGTAAAGAACAGGCAACCATAACTCAGCGTTTGTAAGAATCTTGTTTCCCTCACTTTGATAAGACTACCAGCATTTTCTGCCTATTTTCTATTATTTCACACCTGGTTATGGACCAAATAAAAGTGATTATATATTTGAGATCATTTATTTTAATTCATTTAATTTATTTCCTCTAAAAAATTGTTGCCCTCCCCCCAATTAATCAAGTGGCAATAATTTAAATACCAGAATAGATGAATAATGGATGGTGAAAGATTATGGGTCTCATGGACAAGCTGCTCGGAAAGTCAGAGAGACTTTCTGTTGAGGATTATGAGGAACTTGACCTTGGCGAGTATGAATCCGAGATAGTTGAGGAGGCTGAAACTCTCATTAAGGTGGCAGAAATAACAGGTTTGAATGAAGTGCCGGAGATAAGAAGGCAGATTTATGAAGGGAATATTGT
Source organism: Archaeoglobus sp. UBA234 (assembly GCA_002494625.1). Classification (GTDB taxonomy): domain Archaea; phylum Halobacteriota; class Archaeoglobi; order Archaeoglobales; family Archaeoglobaceae; genus Archaeoglobus_A. Next base: position 16,840 of record DACH01000003.1, on the reverse strand, counting down.
GGTGGCTGATATTGCTTTCCTGAGGCATGACAAACTCACCCTCGATAGGATACTTAAAGACCTTAAACAGCTTGCAGAGGACATTAATGGAGATATTGTTGGACTTGGAGAGGATTATGTTATAATAACACCTACAGGAATCAGGGTTGACAGGAATAAAATCAGAGGAATAAGGAAATAGGTGAAAGCTTGATTCCCTGCCCCTCATGTGGGAGAGAAATCAGGGTTTTGAGTTCGGTTTATGAAGTTCCTTACTTCGGAAATATCCTTCTGACTTCAATTTCTTGTGAATGTGGATTCAAACATGCGGATTCAATAATAACGGAAGTCAAGGAGCCAACAAGATACACCATCAAAATAAACAGTCAAAATCTTTTCACAAAGGTTATCAGGTCAACTTCCGGGACTCTGAGGATACCAGAACTTGGTGTGGATATAGAGCCAGGACCAGCTTCAACGGCTTTCATAACAAATTTAGAGGGTGTACTGGCAAGAATAGAAGAGATCGTGACTACTGCAAAAAAGTGGAATTCGGAGGATGAAGAGAAAGTAAAAAGATGTAACCTCATTCTTAAAAAGATAAAAGAAACGAAGGAGGGAGATGAAGAACTCACGCTGATACTGGAAGACCCCTATGGCAATAGTGCTATCGTTTCAGATGAAGTATTCATTGAAAAAATGTCTGAACATGAGGCGTCGAAATTAAAGACAGGGATGACTGTGATGGATATAACAGGACTGAGTGAAGAGGAGATAAGCGGGCTTTAGGATCTTAAGGTGGAACCGGGTTCTCTATGAACTCACATTCTACGCCCAGAGCCTCAACTTTCTCCATAAGGGCTTTAAGTCCAAGAGTCTCTGTTGCATAGTGTCCTGCAAAGATAATGTTGAATTGAAGCTCCTTTGCGATATGGTAAGCTTCATGTCTGAACTCACCTGTGATGAGACAGTCAGATATCTGATCTGCCTCCTCAACTGCAAAGCTACCACTTCCGGATAAAACCGATATCCTTTCCACCTCATCTTTTCCAAAATCAAGAGAAAAGGTTTTTGTCTCAAGTAAATCTTCAATCTTCGCTTTAAGCTCTTTAAGTCTTATGGGCTCTATTTTACCCCAAACCCCAATTTTTCTACCCTCGTATTCTGCAAAAAAATCCTCCCTTTCTCCTCCCAGCATTTTTAAAATTTGAATGTTGTTTCCTATTTCAGGATGAGCATCTAAGGGCAGGTGTGCTACATAGAGCGACAGATCGTTCTCAAGCAGGAAACCCACTCTTTTGCTGAAGACACCCCTTATATATCTTACACCTCCCCATACAAGACCGTGATGTACGACAATCATGTCTGCATCGAGTTCCTTGGCTGTATGAAAGGTTTCAAGACATGCATCAACAGCAAAAGCAACCCTATCTACATTCCTCCTCCCTTCTACTTGAAGTCCGTTGCTGCTGGCATCTCTGAAGCTTCTGACATCAAGGAGTTCGTCGAGATATTCGGTGATTTTTAAGAGTTCCATGATCCTAATTTTTTTGGCGGAAATAAATCACTTTCGAGGAAAACTAATAAGCTTGTAGGTTGAATACTGTTCATGCGCGTGCTTATTGTTGTTGATATGCAGAAAGACTTCTGTTACCCTGACGGGGCACTTTTTGCTGGGGAGCATGTAAAGGAAATTTTCAAGCCGTTAAGTGATTTTATCAGGGCTGCAAGAAATGAAAGCATTCCGGTAATATTCACACAGGACTGGCACCGTCCGGATGACAGAGAATTCAGAATCTGGCCTCCACACTGCGTTATGGGTACTGAAGGGGCAGAAGTTATAGATGAGCTGAATCCACAGAACGAGGATTATTTTATCAGAAAAAGAAGGTATTCAGCCTTTTACGGTACGGATTTGGACCTTGTTCTCAGGGAACTTAATTGCGATGTGGTGATAATCTCGGGAGTGCTCACGAACATATGTGTACTTCATACAGCAGTAGATGCAGCATCGAGGGGTTATGACACTGTCCTGCTTAAAGACTGCACGGTAGCGTTGAATGATTACGATTTTGAGTACGCTGTTAAGCATATGGAAAATATCCTCAATACCAAGATTCTGGAGTCAAAATCCCTCAAATTTTGATTTGTTTTGATTTATTTTATTCTTGTTTTTATCTTAATAGTCTCTAATTTTTACCATAGCTATAGACTTCTGCAGACTATGACCGAAATACTTATATAGAACAACAATTCCACAAAAATTTGCTCATAAATGGAGGTGATGTTATATGGCAACTTTGCAGGGACAGCCTGTACTGATTTTGAGGGAAGGAACTGAGAGAACAAGGGGAAGGGATGCACAGAGGCTCAATATTATGGCTGCAAGAGTCATAGCAGAATCTGTCAGAAGCACACTTGGTCCAAGAGGTATGGACAAAATGCTTGTCGACAGCCTTGGAGATGTTGTTATAACAAATGATGGTGTTACGATTCTCAAGGAAATTGATGTTGAGCATCCTGCTGCAAAAATGGTCATTGAGGTTGCAAAGACCCAGGACAATGAGGTAGGAGATGGTACAACTACTGCGGTTGTGCTTGCTGGAGAGTTCCTCAGAAGAGCTGAAGAACTTCTCGAGCAGGATATCCATCCGGCAATTGTCTCAAATGGATACAGACTTGCAGCAGATAAAGCAATGGAGGTTCTCAATGAGCTTGCGATACCCATAAGCACTGAAGATGAGGACATTTTGAAGAAGATTGCAACAACTGCGATGACAGGCAAAGGGGCTGAAGTTGCCCTTGACAGGCTGGCTGATATTGCTGTTAAGGCTGTAAAAAGCGTTGCAGAGGAGATTAATGGAAAGATAGAGGTTGATGCGGAATACATAAAAATTGAAAAGAGGCAGGGAGGAAGTATTGATGAGACAGAGCTCATAGATGGAGTTGTACTTGATAAGGAGGTTGTACACCCATCAATGCCAAAGAAGATCAAGGATGCAAAGATACTTCTCCTTGACAGCGCATTAGAAGTCAAGGAGACAGAGACGGATGCGAAGATAAGAATAACCGATCCGGAGATGCTTCAGAAGTTCGTCGAGCAGGAAGAGAAGATGCTCAGGGAAATGGTTGATAAGATAGTCAATGCCGGTGCAAATGTCCTCATCTGCCAGAAAGGTATAGATGACCTTGCCCAGTACTATCTTGCAAAGGCTGGTGTGCTTGCAGTGAGAAGAGTGAAGAAGAGCGACATTGAAAAACTTGCAAAAGCTACTGGGGCAAAGGTTCAGACAGAACTCAGAGAAGTAAAGCCGGATGATCTGGGATATGCAGCCCTTGTTGAGGAGAAGAAGATTGGCGATGAAAAGATGGTGTTCGTCACTGGCTGCAAGAATCCAAAGGCTGTTACAATCCTGATAAGGGGCGGAACAGAGCATGTCGTGGATGAGATCTCAAGAGGAGTTGAGGATGCAATCAGAGTTGTTGAGTGTGCTCTTGAAGATGGAAAAGTGCTTGCAGGTGGAGGCGCTCCAGAGATAGAGATAGCCCTCAAGTTGAGAGAGTATGCACCTACCCTTGGTGGTAGAGAACAGCTTGCCGTGGAAGCTTTTGCAACAGCACTTGAGATAATTCCAAGGACACTCGCCGAGAACGCAGGTATTGATCCGATTGATGTCCTTGTTGAGCTGAAAAGTGCTCACGAGAAGGGAGAGAAGTACGCTGGAGTTGACGTAGAGACAGGAAAGATAGTGGACATGAAAGAAAACGGCGTCATTGAACCCCTTAGGGTCAAGGTTCAGGCAATAGCATCTGCAACTGAAGTTGCTGTGATGATTCTGAGAATCGATGATGTAATCGCCGCCAAAGGTCTCAGCAAGGAAGAAGAGAAAGGCGGCGGTGAAATGGAAGGCATGGGAGGAATGGGAGGAATGGGAGGAATGTACTAATCCTCCTTTTTTATTTTTGCTCTCCCTCCGAATACACCCAACTTATTTTGCAAGCCTCCTCATAGCCAATCTCTATTACTGCGTCGATAAACTTGACATGCTTTTCAATCAGTGATTCAAAATCTTTCAGAAACTCCTCATCCTTTCTGACCTTTCCGTTGAGGAAATCCTCCACCATGGCATATAACTTGTCTATGGGTCGGTTGAACTCATAAAGATATTCTTCCTCTATGGAAAACCCGAGATCTCTCAGGTGGTAGGCAGTACTTTCACTGAGATTTATGCATATGTTGAAATCTTCAGACATTTCAGCTATGAAATTAGCCTCGTATTCTCCAAAATCTCTATTGGATAACAGATCTTTCTCTATTGTCTCAATCCATTCTTCTAAATTTATTTTTCCAAATTTTGCTCTGAGAACGAGAGTTAGCAATTCTAAAGAGACCTTTTCCTGAATCACGGAATGTTCGTTCTCTCTGTAGCAGTAGATCGTTATATTCTGTTCTTTCGCAAAATCTAAAAGCGGTTTAACTGCTCTTAAATTTTGCAGATTGTAAACACCAGCTCTCTCCATCAAAAGCTCATAAGCCTCTTGTCGCCTCAGATATACTCCATAATCCTTTGGAAGGTCGAGAAAAATAACAGCTTGCTCACCCACAGAGACCAGTCTTTTTCTCAATTTCTCAGATACTCTTTCAAAACACCACGAGGTATTCACAGCGTGATAATTCAGCACTTTCATTCAGCAAAAATTAATATGGATGTTCAGATATTTCTATGTTTCCTGGATTGCACTCATCAGGAAACTGCATATAGTGCCGGCTTTCCGGGTATTGAGGCTTTTCTTTTACTCTCAGGGACCTTATCGGAATCCAGTACGACTTCTACTCCCACCTCTTTTTTGATGAAATCAATGTTATCTCTTATCAGCTTCTCTTCCTGAAGTATAAAGTCGATTTTCTCTTTCATCAGGTTTTTGAGATATGCGGATACATTTTTACCCATTTTTCTGTATTCTTCTCTTTCCATAACTTTTTTCATTGCGTTCCTGAGTTCTTTTTCTCCCTTTACAATTTCAAGAACATCAAATTTCCATGGCTCTGCAACAGCAATGTAAATTGTTCTCGCCTCAACGAATTTCAGTATCTCCTTGATGTCGGAGATCAGGTTCTTCAGGTACTCTTCAGCCATTTCTGACTCCTCATCCACCTTGTTCTCATCGTACTCAGGATAGTTCTCAAGACTTACGAAGGAATCATGCCTTAAATGCCACAGCTCCTCACAGATATGAGGTATGAAGGGTGAAAGCAATCTCAACCAGTCGTCTAAGATTACAGAAAGGTTGTCTCCTCCTCTCCTCAGGTACCACCTTACATCAGCCATCATTTCGAAGAATGCTGCATTCACGGCTCTTCTGGTCTGGAAGTTTTCCATCGCATCTGTAGTCTCCTTTACGATTTTCTGAAATCTGCTGATAAGCCATCTGTCAAGCATATCTGGCTCTTTTTTCTCTCCATAATTTTCTTTTACGAGATCATAAAATCTCCTGAGATGCTGTGATAGAGTCTCAACATCCCTTCTCCTCCAGTCTGCATCACTGTCGTACTCTGAAGTGTAGAGGATGTACATTCTTGTAACATCAGCGCCATTCTCTCTCACAGCCCTTTTCATTGTGAGAAGTGGACCTTTGCTTTTGGACATCTTCTTGCCTTCAAGACTCACATATCCGTTTACAGCAATTGCTCTGGGCCACAACTCTACCGGGAAAATTGCTATGTGGTGGAAAAGGAAAAATAGAAGGTGGTTTGCCACCAAATCCTTTCCTGAACTTCTCATATCAACAGGATACCAGTAAACGAAATCATCTCTTATTTTTTTCACAATCTCCTCATCAAGCCCTGATGATTTAACAGCCTCCTCAAAATCTCCTTCCCCGAGTAAAACATAGTCCAGAAACTCTTTGGTCATGTTCTCCGCTTTAATCACTCCCTGGTTTATGAATTTGGCGAGTATGTAGTATGCCATATAGATCGTCGAGTCTGATAAACTCTCAATGAGCCACTCCCGATCCCATGGAATCCTTGTTCCAAGCCCCTTTCTTCTCGCACAGGCTTTATCCTTGAGCCATTCAATTTTATTCCTGAACTCCTCTTTGTAGTAGTCTGGAATAATCCTCATTTTTTCAAGATGTTCGAGAACTCTTGCTTTCCATTCAGGATTAGAGTAGTTCAGGAACCATTGGTCTCTCACAACCTTAACAACACATTTTGTGCCGCACCTGCAAACAACGGGTTTCTCACTGAATTCATAGAAAACATCACCAATATCCCTTTCAATCAGATCCCTCTGGAGTTTGTCTTTAATCTGTGATACTTTTATTCCAGCATATTCTCCTGTTATATCAAGCAGTATTCCTTTGTGGAATTCCCTTTTGTAAAGAAGCTTGGTTGCTCTCTCGAGGGCAGGATCTGTCTGATCTTTGATTCCCATTTCATCTACTATCATCTTCGCCGGAATACCTTCACCTTCTCCCGATGAAATCAGCACTATCGGCTCAATTTTTTCGAGAATCTCACTCAAATTGTATTTTTTAGCCATCTCACTCCTTTTAAGCTCTTCAAGAGCAACATAATCATATGGGGCATGGGCAGGAACGCTCATGACAACTCCTGTGGCGTTATCAGTGTCTACGAAGTCAGCGGGGAGTATTGGTATTCTCTGTTGAGTAACCGGATTGATGGCGTACTTTCCAAACAACTCTTCAGCATTAACCTCTCCAATCATTTCAACCTCTTTTTCAGTAAAAGTGAGTTTTTCGTAAGCCTCCTCACTGACAAGCCACTTCTCACCATTTACTTTCGCAATAGTGTACTTAACAGGCTTTAACCAGATATTGGTAACTCCAAAGACTGTTTCAGGGCGAAGTGTGGCACAGGGGAGAATAATTTTCTCTCCACTACTATCAATATAATAAAATTTTATGATCGTGAAATCTACAACCGTTGCATTCTCTCCATGGAGCAAATCATGATCTTCAACCGGATTCATGTCGTTGGGGCAGTATCTCACCGGATGGGTGCCCTTGACAACAAGCCCGAGCTCTCTCAGCCTGTAGAACTGCCACTCGATAAATCTCTGATAGGTTTCATCAGTGGTTGTAAAAACCCTCCTCCAGTCAATTGAGTAACCTATTTCTTTCATTGATTTCAGAGCCTCTTTTGAGAAATACTCAACGATCTTTTCCGGAGTATCCAGATTAACCAGTACATTTTCTGGAACATCATGAAATTCACTGTATACCCTCATGGTGTTTTCATCTCTTTTCTGAATCAGCTCGGCAAGTCCGATAATTGGTGTGCCGGTGACATGAAAGCCCATGGGGAATAGAACATTGTACCCCTTCATTCTCTTGTATCTTGCAAAGGCATCTCCAATTGTGAATGTTCTCGTATGTCCTGCATGCAGATTTCCATTAAGATAGGGATAGGGGATTGTGATAAAGAATTTGGGTTTTTCAGAGGGTTCAGGCTGAAAAACCCCTTCTTTCTCCCATTTATCCTGCCACACCTTCTCGATTTCCCTGAAGTCAATTTGAACCATGTGAAACAGGTTACATGGGGACATAAAAATATTTTTGATTGTTTGAAAAGGCAGAAAGTTTGGTAAAATATAAATCTGGTACTTGGTGAGAAGATGGATGCCAGAGGCTCTTCTGACTGCAGAACATGTGTCAAATTCTGAGTATGACTCTCTCAGATTCTCAGATCAGAAGGAAAAGAAGAATGAGCAGAACAGCAAAGAGCACGCCTGTGGGAGCTAAGATCTTATATACTCTGTAAAGGTTCGCTTTGTAATAATCAGCACTGAAAACTAAACAAAGGTGAAGTGGGGATAACATAACGCCCAAGTAGCCTGCACCAAAAACAAGCATGAGATTCTTGTGGATAACATCTCCTGTGCCTGTGAAGCCTGTGAGCAATGGAAGAGCTATTGATGTGTAGCTTATCTCAACTCCTGTGGAAAAACCAATCACAAAGGAAAGGATGAAAGATGCAAGGGATGGAGGTAAACTCAATTCCTGGAGGTGTGTGAAAAAAATCTCCGCTGAGGAAGTATACTCAATCAATTCCTTGTAGATCATAACGGCGAATACTAAGATAATTATGTTGAAATCAATTGTTTTTTTGAATATTGGTTTTATGTCACCTATTTTAATCCTTTTGTGGAGGAAAAGTATTCCCAGCGACAAAATAAGAGTTAAAAAAAGGTCAATTTTTAGTGTTAGAGCCATAAAAGCCACCAGAATAACCGGGTAAAAGGAGGAAATCATGCTTCTCAGATCTTTAATGCTGATCCTGATTCTCGCACTCATTCCACCTGTAAGATGTGTGAAGATAAGCCCTGAGATAATCGAAATCAGGGCAATGGGGTAGGTTGAAAGAAAAACTTCTGTATAAGACGACTCAACAACAGCAGTTCCGACAATGATATTGGGGTAAAGAGGCCAGACTGTGACCCATAGATGTCTGAACCAGTAGTTGATGTAGGTTGCTCTTTCCGGGCCGACTCCGAAATCCCTGATGAGGTTTGCAAGCATTACTGCAGAAATCAATGCCCCTCCTGGCATTGGTAGAAGGCCAACTATTAATGGAATAAGCATGAGGCTGAGCATACCTGTCATCGATGAAATTGAATCTGTCAGTGATTGGAGGAGCCCGAAGTACTCCATCGAGTATCCCAGTGTAAAGGCAAGAACCACAATTGCGACTATCTTTAGAGTCTCCAGTGATGTAACAGCTATCAGAATCTGGTTCAGAGATTCAAAACCAGTTGATAGAAAGCCGAGGATGAAGGCTCCAGCTAAAATTGAAAGGCTGATATTTATGAAGCGTATGAGTATGAGTATGACTGCAATTGAAATAAAGAGGGCAAGTGATGGATCCATATTTACTCATTTATAATTTTACTCTCCAGTTTCTCATCTGATTTTACTCCCTGGCTCCACATCTCTGTCAGGGGAGAGCAGGACAGGTTTTCCTCCAACATCAGCTGCAAGAATCATACCTTTGCTCTCAACTCCCATGAGCTTTGCAGGCTTCATGTTAACAAGAACTGGAAGGAGCCTACCCACAACGTCTTCCGGAGTATAATCCTCTGCAATGCCGGCGACCACCTGTCTTACCTCATCTCCGATGTCTATTTCAAGTCTCATCAGCTTTTTGCTTTTCTCGATTTTTTCAGCTCTCAGTACTTTTCCTATTCTAAGGTCAAATCTTTTAAATTCCTCAAATGAGATCAAATCTTCCTTCTCAGACATTTTATCACCTGTCTTGATATCTTCTTCCCCCTCATTTAAAATACCCTCTTCCATTTTAGAGGCTCTTCTTATCCTTTCAAGCATCATCTCTTCAAGCTCTGCGATCTTCTCTTCTTCTATTTTCTGGAAAGGAATTTCAGGCTTTTTAATAACAAAATCATTGATGGAGAGAACGTCTTCAACCTTAGAGTTTTCTATTTCAAAACCAAAAATCCTTGAGAATCTCCTCATCGTTTTTGGTAGAACTGGAAATGAAAGAATTACCAGAGCCTTTGCAATATGCAGGCAGGTTGAGACAACCTGTATTGCAGCTTCTATATCACTTTTTATCAGTTCCCAGGGTTTATGACTCTGGAAATAATTGTTTCCAAAGCTGGAAAGCTCCATAAAAGCATCACTTGCGATCTTAAATTCCCAGTTCTCGATTGCGTCCCTTATCTTCTTCACGGTCTCTTCAATAACCCTCAGAGCATCCTCATCAATATTCGCTCTGATTTTTGCCTCCCCTCCATCTTTAAAGTTCTTCCAAGCAAAATATGTGACTCTGTAGAGGAAATTTCCAAGGTTTGCTATCAGCTCGTTGTTGACTTTTTCTCCAAAGACTTCCCAGGAGAAGTTGAGATCCTTCTGGTGGGATGTGTAGTTTACAAGATAGTATCTGAGAAAGTCTGTGTTCAGTCCTGAGGCAAGATAGTCATCCTCTAACCATACCACATATCCTCTTGTCTTGGAGAAAGTTTTCCCTTCAACCTTAACCATCCCGCTGGCAACTACACCATCGGGAAGCGAGTAATTTGAACCCTTCAGCATTGCAGGCCAGAAAATGCAGTGGTGATAGACTATATCAAGACCAATGAAATGTACAATTTCACTCTCCTTTTTTTCAGCTCTCCATATTCTTTCCCAGTCCAGACCTCTTTTTTCGCACGCTCTCTCTGTGAAGGATATGTATCCAATGGGTGCATCCACCCACACATATACCACGAGGTCCTCTCCGGGAAACCTGACACCCCACTCAAGGTTTCTCGTGATGCACCAATCTTTCAATTCCTTCGAAACCCACTGTCTCGCATAGTTCAACGCGTTCTCAGTTCCCTTCAGATTATCCAGATATTCAAGGAGAAAATCTCTGAACTCGGTCAGCCTGAAGAAATAATGTTTTTGCTTTTTGTAGACTGCCTTTGCACCGCAAATCTTGCATCTCGGATCAAGAATCTCTCCCGGTTCAAGATGTCTCCCACACCCTTGGTCACACTCATCACCCCTAGCAATAGCACTGCAATATGGGCAGACGCCCTCGACATATCTATCGGGAAGAAAGCGTTCACAGCTCGGGCAATAAGCAAGTTCAATCTCTTTTGGGTAAATGTATCCGTTTTCCAGAAGTTTTTTCACAATGTCTTGAGTTCTTTCATGGTGGTATTCAGCATCCGTTCTGCCGAAGTAGTCAAACTCTATATCAATTTCACTGAAAACTCTCTGGAAGTGCTCATGGTATATATCAACAAGTTCTTTGGGCTTTAAACCCTCTTTTTCTGCGTTGACAACTATCGGTGTTCCATGGCAGTCACTTCCACAGACAAAGATTGCATCTTCTCCGAACAATCTTAAATAGCGCACATAAACATCGGCAGGCACATATGTTCTTAAATGTCCGATATGAGCCTTACCATTGGCATAGGGCAAACCACAGGTGATGAGCTTCATGGCTGATGGATTTAATTGGTGGGGATATAACTTTTTGGTTAGCACCAGTCATATTCCTTACATGGCTGCGAAGTCTTTTAATATTCTTACACAGTAGATCATCTTGACAGTCCCTTAAAATTGAATTCGGAGAATGGTTAAGTATTAAAAAAGGATAAACCTGAACAGACTGAGAGTGGAGATTATGGACGACTACAAAAATAGAAATTACCTGTCGGCAGTGGAGGTTGCAAAGTATCTTGGACTTACAGTAAAGGATGTTCACGATCTGGTGGAAAAAGGGACTCTCAGAGCCTTTAAATCAGCAAGTGGACAGTACAGGTTCAAGCTATCAGATATCAGAAACTTAGAGTCAAAAATCAACATTAAGTCATGCTATCAACCAACAATCGATTGTGAAAACACAATAGAAGTAAACAGAACAATCCAGAAAGTCTATGTAAAAAATTCTAAGGAAATGAGCGAAATTCCAGATAACTCCATTCATTTAATGATCACATCTCCACCATATTTCAACGCTAAAATGTATTCAAAAAATCCGATCGAGGGAGACCTTGGAGACATCCACGATTTCAATGTTTGGCTTGAAGAGATAGGGAAAGTCTGGAAAGAGGTTTTCAGGGTTTTGCAGCCGGGAAGAAAAGCCTTCATAAACATTATGAACCTTCCGGTTAGGACTAAGGATGGATTCAGGAGTTTGAATATTGTGGGCAAGACGATAGACCTATGTGAGGAGATTGGCTTCATCTTCAGGAGGGAGATTATCTGGCATAAAACGAATTCTGTGAGAGCACATTTTGGAACATACCCCTATCCTGGTAATATTTTAATAAATTATGCACATGAATTCATTTTAGAGTTCGAAAAACCCGCACCAAAAGGTTACAAAAAATATGAACACCTGACGAAAGAGCAAAAGGAGCAGTCGAAGTTGGATAAGGAATTCTGGATTTCAATCAAAAAGAGCGATGTCTGGGTTATGAAGCCAGAAGGTAGTGGTGATAACAGGGATCATCCCGCTCCATTTCCGTATGAGCTACCGTATCGATTAATCAAAGCTTACAGCTATGTTGGTGAAACAGTTTTAGATCCATTTCTGGGTTCTGGAACAACACTTGTTGTTGCGAGAGACCTTGGAAGAAATGGGATTGGATACGAGATCAATCCGGAAATTGCTATGGAGGCGATCATCAGAATTAAAAATTACCAGCCAAAGCTGTTCGAGGAGTGGTGAAGCTTGAAGAGAGACGCTAAAACAGTTTATGCACAGTCCAGTGATATAAAAGCGAGAACATATTTGGAATACAGAAAGGACATGAAAAAGAAGGCTATTGCAGAACTGGAAATAAAGGAGTGGCTGGAAAACAAGTTAAGGGAGTATTTCAAGATGTCTGAGCTTACTGTTGAGAAATATGGTGGTGATAGGTTCCTGTGGTTTCTGAGAAATGGAGGAATTACGAGAGAGCCCGATTTTATCGCTAAAATTGGAGATAGAACTTTGTTAATAGAGTTTCAATATGCAGAAAGAGAGGATCTTAGATTCTATGATTTTAAAATTTCGAAAGTTGCTAAAAAAGTAGGAAATGAGAGAGTACCATATGGAGATAGACTATTTCTATATATTGTAAAACCTTCATTTAAGTATGCGTTCATGACACCAAAGTGGATAGTTGAAAATGGTAAAATCGGCCCTGTCCCAGCGTGGGGTAGTAGAGTAGCTTATCGAGTTCCAAAAGATAGATTTAATGAGATCTTGGGATACGATGAATCGCTAAAAGAAATCATAGGGAACATAGATGCAAAAGTAGGAATACTTAATTTTCAGCACGAATTAATAGATATATGGAAAGAGAAACTATCAAGATTGCTTCAATCAGTTGTTGATGAAGAAAAAATCGTAAAAATTGTTCCCAAATCACTTGATAGCTTTTTTAAGATCTGTTTCATATTGGATCGTATGGAAAAGATCCCGGAAAATCTTAACCTGTGGTTGATATACTTGCTGAGCTACATCCAGAAAAATCTAAATCTGAGGGATATTGCTAAACTGACGTACTCGCTGGATTTCCTGTATTCAAAAACAGAGAAATTAAGTGAGAATGAACTCAAAGAAATCGAAAGTAAGGTTATAAAACTTCTTAGCTTAATTGACGGGTATGCAAAAGATGATGGAACATACCAGTCAAGCTTAGAAGAAAGCCCAATAAATGAAACCAGGTATGCTCTATTTGCTATAAATCTTCTTGAGGACATGATCCAAGATATGATATACTATCATGGTTCAAAATTGCCTCCGATATCCAGAATTTATATGAATGTAAAAGATGTTACGAAGACTTTTGAGATCATAAATAAAGCCATTCACAGCTATAGTACTTCGAAATAACTCTACACCTGAACAAAACCAGAATGCGAGAGAGCTAACAAACAAGACATAGCTGAAATAATGAAGCAGTGGTTTAAAAGAAAATCACTAGCAAAAATAGCAGAGTTCTTTCAAGTTGCAGGGTAGAGAATTTACCGGATCATCAGAAGTTCAGAGAATCAAGCAGAATAACCTCTAACCGTTAAACCTCAACAGGGAGATCTGGATTCTCAAGAAAAACATAACCTTTTCTGTATGAGAGCTGAATTGCTTTGAGCACGAGATTGCTGGCTTCTGAAAGGAGGTCTGCTATAACAGCATCGGCTCTCTGTTGGGCTTGAAAGCTCTGACACCCGGAACTCCTGCTACAAAAACAATACCTGCTTTATTTCCACTTTCAGCAAGTTCAATCAGTGTCCTGATATGTTTTCTCCCTCTCTCAGATGGGCAATCCGGATACATTGCATACTCTCCGACTTTCAGGGCAGCACTCTTCAATTCAAGGTAGAAGTTCCCACTGAAAATGTAGTCTATAACTGAGATACCAACTTTCGCATTTCTCTTGAACTCGGAACATTTCAGCCAGGGGAGAAAACCATTAACCGCACTCTGCTCAAAGGCTCTCATCTGGAAGGCTGTGTCTATAAGGGCAAATCCTCCATCAGCTTTTGCTGAAAAAAGCCTGAACTTTGTTTTTTCTTTGTTGTGTTCTATACAGTATCCCCTGTTTCCCTTGAAAAGCAACTCTCTTAGTCTGCCGGTATTATTGATGTAGGCTCTCTCACTTCCCCCCTCAACTTCTATTTCAACCACAAATCGGTTAATCCTCTTTGTTATCTTACACTCCAGAGCATCGGGAATTCTGAACAATTGCATTGTATCTCTCCTAATCTCAGGATGGTCTGAGCAATCGAGCCCATATCAAAAAGGTTATAGAAGTAGAGGAAGTTTAATATTATATTTAATTAAAAATATTTAATTCTTGCTGTTAGAATCTGCCCTTCTTCAGCTTTTCACATTTCAGACAGTGTTCCACAGCGATATTTACAGCTTCTTCTGGATTATCCGTTCCTGAGATCTCCATTAACTTTATAAATACATCTTCAGGGATCATTAGCTGAGTAGTAATGGTTTTCATGTCTCCTATTTTTTGTGAAATAAATTTAATAGTTGCTGAAATTCATCTGGTTATCATCAGATGATGATGAGCTTCAGATATCAAATTCTGCCACCAGTGGTGTGTGATCGGAGGGTTTCTTCATTAATCTGGGTTTTAGATCAATGTAGCTATCCACACATCTTTCTGCAAGTTTTTCAGTAGCGAGAATATGGTCAACTCTCCATCCAAGTCCCCTCTCAACCGAGTTTCTAACTCTGTAGTCGAAAAAAGTGTATTGTCCGGATTCGGGGTGGTGAATTCTGAAAACATCTACAAATCCGAGAGATTTGACAGATTCAAAGGCTTTTCTCGCATTTATATGAAAACAGACATGATTTTTAAGCCTTTCTGGATTGTGAACGTCTTTATCTTCTGGAGCAACATTGATGTCACCACACCACACAGTATAGTCCATCTTTATTGTTCTTTTGAAATAGTCTTTCAACCTGTTAAACCACTCGAGTTTGTACTGATATTTCGGGCTGTCTATTTTGAATCCTTGGGGGACATAGGTGTTGATTATGTCCATGTCTCCGAATCTTGCCCTTATGAGCCTGTCCCTATCCTCAGGCTCAGAGTCAAATCCTGAAGCAACTTCATTTGGCTCCTGAAGGGAGGCTATTGCAACACCATTCCTCCCCTTTGAACCACTAAAAACGATGTGGTATCCAATTCTATGAAAATCAGCCTCGGGAAAATTTCTATCATCTACTTTTGTCTCCTGCATACAGAGGACATCGATTTGATTCTCTCTCAGCCATGGAATCACGATATGGAGCCTTGATCGTATCGAGTTTACGTTAAAGGTAGCAATCCTGAATCTCATGATATTCAATGCTGCAATAATCTGAAAAAATTTTTGATTTTATACTTAAAGTAAAATTGGTGGAAAATGCTTTCATAAAATCAGAATTGCTGTTCATAAGGATATCCAGCACACATTCAAATCAAACTGACTGAAATTAAAGGCTGTTGAAAGTTGTTTTAAAAAACTGGCAGTTATTGGCAGTTGGATCACATTCGCTCATCAAAAGGCAGATATTTTCTTCTTTCAGCCCCAACATACTCAGCTCTTGGCCTTATCAACCTGTTGTTCTCGTACTGCTCGATGACATGTGCACACCATCCCGATATTCTTCCAAGTGCGAAAATGTTTACATAGAGATCATCCGGAATTCCGAGCGTCGCATAAACACTTGCAGAGTAGAAATCAACATTGGGCAAAAGCCCTTTATATTTGTAAACCGCCTCCTCAACAGCCTCACTTATCGCATACCATTTGGGATTCCTCTCCTCCGCAAGTCTCTTTGCAAGGGATTTGAGTTCAATCGTTCTTGGATCCATAACACTCCTGTAAACTCTGTGACCGAAACCCATTATCCTCTCTCCCTTCTCAAGCTTCTCCTTCACATAACTCTCCGCTCTCCAGGGAACGGCAATCTCTCTCAGCATCTCAATTACTTTCTGACTTGCTCCGCCATGAAGGGGTCCAAGGAGGGTACCTGTTGCAGCCACAATGCTTGCATAGATGTCTGCAAGTGTGGAAGCTGCAATTCTTGCAGCAAAGGTTGATGCGTTCAGCTCATGCTCGGCGTGAAGAATAAAGTCCAGATCAAGACATTTAGCCATGGTCTCCGTTGGCTCTTCGCCATGAAGCATGTAAAGGAAGTTTGCGGCATGGTCGAGGTCTTCTCTTGGGTGAACTAAGTTCTGACCAGTTCTAATCCTGTGGAAGTATGCTACAATCGTTGGAAATTTGGCAATCAGGCTGATTGATTTTTCAATTGATTTTTCGTGGCTTTTGTAGTGGATGTACTTATCCATCGAGCCCAAGTATGATGTGGCAGTTCTTAAAACAACCATTGGGTGTGTAAAAGGAGGTAAATGAGTGAGTAAACCTATAATCTGCGGGGGCAAATCTCTTTTCAGAGCAAGTTCCTCCTTGAAACTCTCAAGTTCCCTCTTTGTAGGCAAATCACCAAAAAGAAGAAGAAAAGCAACCTCCTCATAGGTTGATTTTTTTGCAAGGTCATGGATATCATACCCTCTGTACTCCAGAACTCCTTTTTCATCCTCTATTGTAATCCTACAGATTGAACTTTCACAAGCAACAACATCTTCCAGCCCAGTCATAATTTCACCCCCTGATAAACCTGTAAGACGGATACCTCTCAAGAATCATTCCAGTAATCTCAACAGGAGACTCCTGAAGAGCAATATCAATCGCATTATCAAGTTTCCATTCCTTCTCAGCATAAATCGTTATCAGCGAATCGCCTTCCTTGACAACCTCTCCTCTCTTCTTGTGCAGATAAACACCAGCACCCTTATCCTTGGGAGCCCCAGCCGCTCTTGCTATCTTGACT
>DACH01000019.1 GCA_002494625.1 Archaeoglobus sp. UBA234 | reverse complement strand
CCGTGAGGGCGGAGTAGTTCACCTTCAGGCAGAATAAGTTTGGCTCTCAATGTGTTTTTGTTCCTTTTTGAGAGGTATATGCTCCTGTCGATGTTCGATTTTAGTAATTCTGAGGGTGTGTAGGTGCTGTCCTTTACCTTGTTGGTCAGAACAATTGAGACTTTATATAAGCTGGAGAGTCTTCTCAACTTATAGAGCATTTCATGAAGGAGTCTTAGTCTATCAGCTACATAGGGGAATTGGTGTTTAAGGTTGAACATATAATCGTTGACGATAATCAATCTGGGGGGTCTGTTGTCTCTGAGGAGCTCATTACACTTTCCGAATGCTTTATCTATCACCAGAATCTGCCTATAAGAGTCTTCCGCAACTTTGCTGAATACATTTTTGATGACTCTCTCTGGATCTACACCGTAGTTGTTGCATAAATCAACTAATCTTTCGACTCTAAATTTTCTGTTGCAGTCAATTACAAGGGTTGAGCATTCCTTATCTTCTTTATTTACCTGAGTGCTGATCAGAAGAGAGTAAATCAGGTTTAGGAGTATATCATCTCTCATCGAGGTGAATTCTATAATCTCCAGCCCAATACCTCCTCCAAGGAACTCATCGAGTTTACTCCATAGTGTGCTTAGTTTGGGGGGTTTTGGTCTTGGTTCGAGAACATAGTTGTCCAATTCTTCCATCTCCATCTTTGTCCCCATGATGGCTCTCGCTGAAATAATAATTCTCGCCGCTGTCATATCTCCTAACTTTGTAGCCCTTGCTAATTCTCCAATATTGGCTCTTGCTATGGACTCAATAGTAGTATATCCTGCTTTTCTCAGTTTTTCAGCAGTAGCAACTCCGGCATGAGGCAAATCCTCTAAATCAAACCTCATTAATAATAGTTTTTGGGTTTCTATATTAAAGATTTATGGACAATGTAAAAAATAACTCAGTTTGTGTATTACTCTATTTCCATAATTCTGTAAAGTAAGATTTATATATTTTTGGAAATACGCATGAATATGATAAAGGTAACGGTTGCAAACCAGAAAGGAGGGACAGGAAAAACCTCTACAGCTCTTATACTCGCAACCCTTCTTGCAGAGAGAAAAAGGGTATTGGTAATTGACTTAGACCCCCAATCATCCCTGACATTCAGCTTGGGTTATGATCCAGACGAGCTTGACAAATCAATCTATGATGTCTTTGTTGCCTATTCAGAGAAGAAAAGAGGGGAGCCAGATTTAGGTCTTAACGATGTTATTCTAACAGCAGAATTAGGTAACGGAAAATTCGACCTTGTTCCATCCTCACCCAAACTGGAGAATTTCAATGTCATATACTACCCGCTCATGGAAAAAACACTATCGAAGATGCTTTCTAAGGTGAATGGTTACGATGTTGTTTTGATAGATACTCAACCCACAATAGGAAAGGTTACAATGAACGGTCTTGTTGCCTCAGACTACATTCTGATACCCGTTGAGGTTGCCTATTTGTCGATAACTGGTTTAACTTTGCTCTTCGATACAATAAACAATGTTATCAAGGAGCTCAATCCGCATGTGGAGGTTCTCGGAGTTCTCCCAGTCAAATTTGAGAGAAGAGTTATTGAAATGCGGGAGAACCTCGAGAGGGTAAAGATGTTCTCTGAATTAGTTAAAGTGTATCCACCTGTTCCAAAGAGTGTGGCAGTTGAAAGGCTTATTTCAAAGAAAGTTAGCCTTAGTGAGCTATCAGAGAGTCTAAAAACTGCTAAGGATGTGTTTGATGTTTATATTGTGGTTGCAAGGGACATTTTGGAGAAATTAGGGGAGTGATTTTTTATGGATGTTCTTGATAAAAAGTTGAAGAAGGTTATAGATAAGGGGAAAGAAAATAAAGCTAAAAAAGAAGAATCAAAAATTAGTAAGAGTAATATAGATTCGATGGACATAGATAAGTTCCTTAAAAGGTTTGAATTCGTTGATGGTAGCGGTGACAGAAAACCGATGACCAACAAGGTCAGCACTCTTACAATTGACTCACTGAAGGCTCTGGCAGTATTGACAGATAAAACTCAGGGAGAAATACTTGATTTCATAGTTATAAAACATCTGATGAGCATTTGGAATTCTCTCGACGACACAGAAAGGGGTTTTATTCTGAAAAAGTATCCATCGTTGAACAAGTTAGTGAAAGGATTCCTTTGAGAGGATAGGATAGGCGGTAAGAAAACAATAAAAAGAACAAGAATAGATGATTTACCATGAAACTTGATAAAATAAGAACTATACTCCGCAATAACATGGAAAATCTAAGACAAAAATATAAGGTAAAGGAGATTGCAATCTTCGGCTCTTATGTTAGAGGGGAGCAAAGAGAGATTAGCGATGTTGATGTCCTTGTAGAATTCTATGAGGTTCCAGATTTGCTCAAGTTCATCGAGCTGGAAAGGTATCTTGAAGATTTGCTTGGAATAAAAGTGGACTTGGTAAGAAAGAGTGCCTTGAGAAAGGAGATAAAGGAAAGTGTGCTTAAAGAGGCTTTAGCCATATGAAGAGAGATTACCGACTCTACATAAAGGACATTCTCGACTGTATAGAGAAGATAGAGGAGTTTACAGCTGGTATGGACTACGAGGATTTCGTTGAAAACGATTTGGTCAGCAGTGCGGTAGTCAGAAAACTCGAAGTCATCGGTGAAGCGTCTAAAAAAGTGCCAGATTTTTTAAGAGAGAAGTATGAAGACATCCCCTGGAGCGATATGGCAAGGATGAGAGATAAACTCATACACTTCTACTTTGGCGTTGATTACGAAATCGTCTGGAAAGTCGTAAAAGAGAAATTACCTGAGCTAAAATCAAAGATAGAAACGGTTCTAATGGAATTGAAAGAAAATCAAAGCAATTAAGGTGGAAAAAGAGTAATGAGGATTTCATAGGGATTCAATCATCTCCTCCAGCATATTGAGTTCCTCATCAATCCTCATCCTAATCTCTGAAACTTTCATTTCGAGCATGTTTTCAATCATATCAATTGTTAGGTCTATCTTTCTGTCTTTGAGTATGTTTAGCTGTCTCAACTCTTCTAACACTCTCTTGATTGCATTCCTCTTTTTCGCAGTAAGTTCTTCTTCATTCTCTTCAGTAAGTGTGTCTATCTTACCAAGTACTCTCGTGTAAATCTGATACTGAATTGCATAGTAAATCTTCTCACGAAGCTCTGTCTCCATAACTCCTCTTGTGGAGAGGGGTAATGCTACCATCCACGCACTAAGGCTGGGGTCTATGGCTTGTAACTCTGCATTAGCGTTATGAACAAGCCTCTCAACATTTAGTTTCAGCTTTTCATCAGCTAATCTCAACCCATAGAAATTGATTGTGTTTCTTCGGATTGCTCTCTTGTATCTCGCCCTGATTGCCTGTATCCTTTTTCTTACATCTTTCGGAAAAGCGAGCTTTATTTTCTTAGTGTAATCATCAATAGTTTCTTCCTTCTCCGTTCTGTCTGGAATACTCATGTTGATCTGCAGGACATAGATTGTTTCATCAGAGAGGTATTTTGCTGAAGGGTTGTATGAAACTCCAACATCCATCATACTATCACCTCCGCTGGGGCGGTGGGGGATAGAACGGTAGTATTACGAAGAATCAGAGTGTAAAAAAGATAAGAAAACTAAAAAATCAAAAAACAAGTTAACAAGTTAACTTAGCTGAAGGTAACTTTTCCTCCTGATAGAGCGTTTAGTATGGCAGTCAGGGCACCGAGAATAATCGCCGCAATTAGTCCTCCAATGAGATATTTCTTGCCTCCTTCAGTATCTCCTCTTGCTACATTTATTGCTCCAAAGACTGTTACACCAAATACAGCTATCCAGGCAATCCAGTAACCCCATCCAACGACTGTTGTAAAGCCCTGTGCAACCTCTGTTGGAGCCTGTGGCTCTATGCTTATCTCAGTTTGAGCTTTTGCTCTCGAGATCGCTGTAAACCCGAAAGCGATGGCAATAAACAGTTCCCATAATACCTTGTTTTTCAAACCTTTGATTCTTTCTATCAGATTTTTTACCATGATATGAAAAAGCACATTAGGATATTTAAGATTTTCTAAATTTTTTAGTCGGAAAAGTCATTTCGATTTTTAAAATTAAAAAAAGCTTTAAATAACAGTGGATCCTCTCTAATTGTATGGTGGACGGTCTTGAGGTGATCAATATATCTAAGGTTACATCTGGGGGGAAGCTTACGATCCCTAAGGATATAAGAGAAATTCTTAATGTAGAAGAAGGAGATAAGGCAGTCTTTTACCTGGATAAAGAAAAAAATTTGTTGGTAGTAGAGTTTAAAAAATTGAAGTAAATGTTGCATTGGAAGAGTGTCAGAACGGTCCCCCTAACGCTCCAAGAATTACAGATATTGCTCCCAGCAATATAACTCCTGCTATACCTCCGAAAAGCCATCTCCTTCCAAGTTCTCCTCCTGTTGTTGCGAGCTGAACTGTTCCGTAAGTTATGCTAACCGCTGAAATACCGTAGCCTATCCACATCCCCCACCCAACTGTTTTCAGGGTGGTTTCACTTACACTTGGTGGAGCATTAGCAGATACAGTAACATTTTTCTCTGGTCCCTTTACGAAAGTTGAGAAGTTAACTATGTTATTCTCCTCATCCAATTCGCTGATTTCGTTTTCAATGTCTAAGGTTATACTGAAGTTTATCGTTCCGTTTTTCATTGGTGTGTAGGTGAAGTTCAGCAATTTAATCTCGCCTGCTGAAAGATTTATTTCCTGAGTTTTGGTTGAATAGCTGTCATTGAGTGATATTACAAATCTATCCGCATCAACTGTTCCCTGATTCTCTACTGAGACCTCTATGGTGTATGTGCTGTATTGAGCCATGTCTTCTGGGACTGAATAGTTTGTTATAACCAGATCGGGGGCTTTTACTGTGGTTGTGATCATCTTATTGTTGTCCTCATCCCATTCAGCTATCTTGTTATCCTCATCCACTACTGCCTCGATGTTGAATGTTCCCGTGGTTTCTGGGATCCACTTGAAGCTTACACTTCTGTTTTCGTATTGTTCAAGGCTATCTATTTCTTTTTCTCCAATCAGAGTGCCGTTGACATAGAGTTTTACCTTTATATTCTCAGCTCTGTAGTCTCCTGCGTTCTCCACGCTGACGCTGATTATATGCTCTTCACCGAGTTTGAGGACTGCTGGAGTCTCTATATCCATAACTCGTAGATCTGGAGCTAAAACCCTGATAAACTGCATATCTGAGTCATCTCCAGAATCACTTTCAAGGTTTGCTACCACCGTAAACTTGTCTCCCCTTGAATAGTCCTCTGGCTTGGGTGTGTAAGAATAGTAGTAGTGTTCAACCTCACCCGGCTCCACTGCTATACCCTTGGATCCGAGGGTTTCGCCATTGGCTGTAACTGTTATCGTGCCTGTTCCTGAAAGGTCTCCTGCATTTGAGATACCCACTTTTATGTTCACCGGTGAATTCAGTACCGCATAGCTTGATGCATCGATCCAGATATTCAGCTCTGCATACCTCACTTTCATTGATGCTTCAGCTCTGTTGTTGTCCTCCTCGAATTCACTCACTCTGTCATCTGGGTCAACTACCGCTACTACGGTTGTCCAATCTCTACTTGCGGTGAATGTGAAGGAGTATCTGAGAGTTTGAGAGGGTTCTACCGTTAATGCCATCTTCTTCTGCTCATTTCCGTTGTATGCAACTGTTAAATCAAAGTTTTGAGCTTTAACATCTCCCTGATTTATAACCACCGCTGTAACCGTGAAGCTCTTTCCTTCATCAACAGTTGAGGGTGTGGATAGAGTTACAGTAAGATCGGGAGAAACAACCGTCACTTCGGCGAACATCTTGTTGTTTGTTGGGTTATAATCCTCTACACCGTTAGATACAACCTCTGCTGTCAATATGTAAGTTCCCCTTACTGTTGGTGTATAGTTTAGCTTTACAGCTGTCTGGTTTGATGTTGTGCTGGCAACCATCTTATCCTCTTCCCACAGTATGACAGTCCAATTATTGGGGTTGATGTTCCCGAGATTCTCAATGTTAACAATGACTTCTGCACTCTCTCCGAGATTGATTGAGCTTTCAACCTCAATTGAAACAGGTCTCAGATCCACTCCATCAACCGAGAATGTGTAGCTCATTTCGTTGTTGTCTTCGTTTGACTCCAGTATGCTGTTCTCAGGATCCACAGTTGCGATTACTGTATGGCTACCTACTGACGGGTAGAAGGTTATACTCTCAACAATGCTCTCACCCGCATTAAGAGAGGAGATGTATTTCTCTCCTATGCTCTCTCCGTTCTCTGTGAGTTCAACCCTGAATCCTCCAACAGCGTAGTTTCCTGCATTCCTCACTGTGATGTTGATTGTATAGCCTTGTTCTGTTAGAACACCTTCTGAGTTTACAGATTCAAGGATTAGGTCGGGGGCGTAAACAGTCCTTGTCACATCAATACTGTTATTGCTCTCATTTGACTCAACTACTGTATCCTCAGAATCGGCAATGGCTGAGAAACTGACATCTCCTGAGCTTGATGGTGAGTAAGTAACTGCGAGAGTAATGCTCTCTCCCGCCTGAATACTGGAGATCACTTCCTGCCTGATTACATGCTCACCTTCCTTGACAACCACCTTGAAATTACTTGCTTGATAGCTTCCCTTGTTCTCGAGGGTGATGTTTAGCTGGTAACTGTTTCCAATAACTATGTTTTCTGGCACTTCAAAGTTTGTTATTGTTAGATCGGGAGCAAGGGAATTTACCGTTTCTGTTTTCGTGTTATTTCCTTCATTTGACTCAGTAATTGAGTTGAGAGGATCAACTTCCGCTCTGATGTTTATCACGCCTACCTCTTCAGGTGTCCATGAGAATACTATGCTGTCTTCCTGTCCTGAGTCGAGGATGGTTACTGTCTGACTCCCCTCAAGAACATCGTTTATGTAAAGTCTAACCTCAATGTTCTGTGCATGATATGTTCCCTCATTTTTAACATAGACTGTGATTTGCTCTGACTGTCCGAGAATTGGTGTTTGTGGGGTGACGATATTGCTTATGGTTAGATCAGGTGCAAGAACCTCAACAACTGAGCTGTATTCATTGTTATTCTCGTTGTGTTCTTTTATGCTGTTTCCGGGATCCACTGTTGCTGTTATTGTATGACTACCCGCACTCGTTGGCTTCCATGTTATATCGACTGTGGTGGTTGAACCGACAGCAAGAGCAGATATTACTGCTGAGCCTATTGTCTGTCCATTTGCCTTAACTTCAAGCGGGATGTTTGTAGCGTGATAATCTCCGTTGTTCTTTATCTCAACAGTAATCAAGTTGTTCTCCCCTATTACGATGTTCTGTGGCAAAATTAGATTGGTCACTGTCAGATCCGGAGCTACAACCGTTGCGGAGATTGATAAAGCGTTGTTGTTCTCATCGTTCTCCAATATGCTATCTTCTGGATCCACGGTTGCGGTAAGAGTAAAGCTACCGGTTGAAGATGGAACCCATGTAAAACTAACCGCAGTTAATGAGCCTGCTGAAAGACTTGAAACCGATTTCGTGCCGATTAAGTTGCCATTAGCCTCCAGCTTGACATTGAAATTGTTTGCTATTTTGTTTCCTGTATTTCTTACTGTTACGCTAATTGAGTTATCCTCTCCGAGAACGATGTTTGAAGGTGTGTTAATAGCCTCCACTATCAAATCAGGAGCATATACTGTTACTGATTCAGTCCTTGCATTATTGTTTTCGTTCTTCTCCTTTACTTCGTTGTTTACATCAACTGTTGCTGTAAGGTCATATGTGCCTATTGTGGTAGGTCTCCACACAAAATTAACCGTCTTTGTGTCTCCCGCTGTAAGTGAGAATCTTGTTGAGCCTATTGTCTGTCCATTAGCTTGGAGTAAAACTGTGAATGTGTCAGCATTTAGCTCTCCTGTATTCTGAACAACCACAGTTATAACATTGTCCTGTCTCAAGGCAATCTCACTCGGTGGAATAATATCAGTTACCACAAGTTCCGGAGCGTCATCGAGTATAACGGTGTATCCATTTGAATCTGCGGTAAATGGTGTTTCATGGATGAGCTCTCCCTGATAATAGATTTCAAGGTAATACTGAGCGTTGTTCTGAAGCATTACATAAGCTTTTCCGCTTGCGTCAAAGTTGCCTTCTGTAATCTTATACCTGACAAGACTCCCGCCTTCATTGAAATCCTTCTTTATGATATATGAGAGCTGGGTTTTATCGGGATATTGGTCGTAGAGGTCATTTATGGTGATTGGAACACTTATCGCTTCAGGAGATGACTTTGAAATCAAGAATACCTTATATTTGACCATTTCCTGAGTTTGGAGGTTAAGAGTTCTTTTGTAGTAATCATCCGAGAAGGCTTCAACCTTATATATGCCATCAGAGGGTATCTGATTGTAGAACAGAATTGCTTCGTTATCGATGTCAATCTGGAATGGATAGGTACTGGAACCAGATATTGCGTTCGCTGTGGCGGAAATCTTACTTAGGGTTAGTTCATCGTAAATGAGTAGCCTCATGGCTTCGGTGACTGATTTTACTTCTGAATCGCTCAATGCTCGTGTATAGAGCCTGAATTCATCAAACTTTCCAATCCAGAGTTTCGTGTGGTAAGCTGAAAGCCTGATTCTATCTACACCAGAAAGGCTCATGTCTACATTTTTTGTGGCAACCAGTATTCCATCAACAAAGAGTTTAGCTGTATTGGTAGATTTATCGAAGGTTACAGCGATAAGATGGATATCTGTATCTGGAAAAGCATTATCGTATCCAATATTCCCTATTTCGCCGGGGAGCTTATCCCATTCAATGCGGTAACCGTTGCTTGAGAAGAGCCTGATATACTCTCCTGTTGCGGTGTTCCTTGCTTCGAATAAACCCCTCGGATCATGTGTTCCCTTGTTGGTTCTTTCATCTGATGCCCAGAATAGAATTGTGTAGCTCCCACTGAAATAGTCTGATAGAGGGGTTATTTCAACATAATTCGAGCCATCCATATCTAATGAGTAGCCATAGAGTCCATCGCCTTGAGTTACTGAACCTACAATTTGTCCATGATCCACAGTTCCGGCTTCATCCTTAACGAAATACATTTTTATGTTGTCTATTTTGGCGGTTGCGGAGGTGGAGCTCCCGGTAGCATAAACCAGTAACTCTATCGTCGGATTGTTGCTGTTAACATCAATGACCACATGATAAACCCCTGCATTTCTTTGCTCATAGACCACATTTCCGTTTACTTTTACCTGGAAATATCTGTTAGCAGAAATTCCTGAGAAACTTAAAGATACATCGAACTCGAATTTGCTCACAAAACCTACTATATCGTTTTTGTAAATCTTGGCTATGGTATCATAGACGTAATATTGCCTCCAGGCATTTAACTGGACAGAGTAGCTCCCATCAGTGCTCCAGGAAGTTACCCTTGTAACTGAGGCTCCTGCATAAATATAGCCCACGTAGGTATATTTCTGCCAGCCTTCAAAATCAGATTCAAAGCTGTATTTGTCTTTTATATTCTGCATGGTATCATCAAAGCTGACCTTGATTACAAGGTTGGAATCACTACTAAGTGGTGGGTTTACAATCTCTGCTTTCGCTGTAACCCCTATTAAGAGTAGTAGGCTTAGCACTAAGGTTAGAATTGCCCACAACCGTATTAGCAACCTTATGCTTCTCAGCTCATTCATGTTTCCTAATGTGGTATGTTGATATATAAATATTATGTTATATAGTATGTTTGTTGAGATTAGTTAGGATTGTATAAGGTTGTATAATCTTGAATTCTCAATTTTGAAAAGAATGAGAATTAAGGGATGAAGCTAATCAAAAATATCAACCAAAAAAATATGAGGGGAAAAGATGGAGCTGAAAAGCGGAAGATTAAGTGTGAATATAAGTCGTAGCGATGCTAATTAGCTCATTTACCAATGTGAACGGGTATCTCGGTTCGAAGTCACCATAGTTTCTTACAAGGATTGCAACAGCGGATCCGAGTATGGAGTAAACCATGATTATTGCATCTTCAAGCCCTGCACCTCCTACCACATACTTGATGTCCGGATGTTTTTTTGCTAAGGTGAGAGCGGTATAGCTATCTACTACAAGCAATCCGAGAAACAGCATTAGTGCGAGGTTTATTGGGTGGATAACATATTTGTTGTGCATGAATATTGCGAACACTATCAGCATTAGGATTACCGCTGTTCTTACTGGGATGT
This sequence comes from Archaeoglobus sp. UBA234, assembly GCA_002494625.1. GTDB lineage: Archaea > Halobacteriota > Archaeoglobi > Archaeoglobales > Archaeoglobaceae > Archaeoglobus_A. The sequence goes on along the minus strand of DACH01000019.1, from coordinate 98,609 downwards.
AAACATTTAGTTCGTCTGTTGATACAAGGAGCCATGCTATGATTAGGCTTACGAAAAATGCTGAAGTTAAGCCAGTTAGTTTTGTCTGCAGTTCCTCGAGGAGGTTAGGATAGTATGCTTTCGTTATGTAATATGCTCTGTCTATCCATTGGTAGCTGTGCTCTGGTTCAATGTTGAAGCACATTCCAGTCAGTGAGAACAGCAGTAGAGTTGTCAGCGGAATTATCACAGTTCCCACAGACATACCGAAGTTTTTAGTTAGGAAGACTGTTCTGTTTCTCGTTAGAACAATCAAGGCTATTAGAGGAATGGCAAGGTAAACACTCATGATTCCTGTGAAGAACAGAAGGAGAGCTGCCATAGTTATCAGATAGAATCTCGGCTTTGCTGGAAATAAAATCCTCTTTAGTCTGTTCGGTGGCGGAAGGGTATATACATTCATTTTTTGACCTCCTTTAAAGTCTTTCACCGGGTGAGAGACTTTGGGTGAGGGTTATTTTTATCAATCAATATTGTGTTTTTTGATAGAGGTAAATAATATTGCTTGTTGAATAACTGTATATTAGAAACCCGATAGAATATTTTATAAAGGATAAAAACAGAAAATTTATCAGATGTATAACCTTATACAAAGTTGTGACAGGTTTGGTTTAAGCTTCTCATTTAACATAGTTAAAAAGCAAGGTTAAAAACCGCTTTAAAACGGTGACGGTGATGCTTACAAAATTGAAATACCATCCAAAGCGGGGGACATGGTTTACCCTCTACCGGGAGGTAGCTAAAAAGGCAGGATGGATTGAAAAGAAACTCTCAGAATTAGATGGGCTGCAGGTAGATGTAAATGTAGATGGAGATAAGATTGTTCTCACATTATTGAGAAAGAAACCTAAAAAAGGGGAGAAGGTTCCGAGAATCAGATATTATCCGAGAAGGGGGGCTTATATCTGGCTGTATAGAAGATATCTTGTTGATGCTGGGTGGATAAAAAAGAATGTGAAGGATGAATACCTGAATTTCCTAATGGAAGAGGAAGCTGAAGGGGATAAAATTGTTCTTAAAAAAGTCGAAGTTGATTTTGAGTGATGACTAAGGGTATTGAGAATTCTTCTGTTTTTCAAGCCATTTCTTGTTGTATTTGATGTAGTAGTTAACCATTTTGGGTGTGTAGTCGTCGCTGAGCTTGAAAATCTCATGGATTTCTTCATCACTGTATCCAAGATCAATTAGCAAGAGTATCAGGTGGACTCTTGCGAGATGTTCTACTGCACCTAAATTCTGCTGGTTGTTTGAGAGCCATTTACTTTTTATGTGAATCTCCCTGATTCTCTCGTCGTATGCAAGCTTTCCATATTTCTTGAATGCGGAGATATACATCTCTACTCTCCTCTGTTTCCAGTTTTTACCTTTGGATTCTTTGTTGAGGATTCCATCCATCTTAGCTCTCGCTCTTTTCATCTGGTATTCTTTGAATTTCCTCATGGCTATGCTTTCAAGGATGAACTCATATCTTTTAATGAATTTGAGAAAATTCTTGCTCTCAACAGGGGTTATAGGACAGAAGTCACTTTTGACATATCTAAGGATTTGTTGAAAGTCCATCTTGGGGAATTTCTCTGGTGGTAGAGGTGTACACCTGTAACCGCTCTTGCTGTTAATTGTGAAGGGTAGCCTTCCAATCCTTGCTGGCTCTATTACCTGCGTGTCTAGGGTTGTAAGTTCAAGTTGCTCTGCGAGGAAGTATCCTACTGCCCTCAGAATCTCTTTGGTTTTGGTTAGGTTTATTTCTGGAAAGTCTATGTAAACATGGAAGCCCTTTTTCCCTGAGAAATAGACTCTTGGGGTTATGTCATTGTCAAGGCAGTAACTGACGAGCTTCTGGGTATCCTTTAAGGCTTTCTCTGGGTTACTGTCGTCATCGAAATCAAGAAAGAGGGTGTCTATTTTCGCTGTGTTTCTGTCCCATTTTTCCATTGGTTTTGGTCTCTCGAATGAGTAGATGCTGAGATAACAGTCCTTGAATTTAGTATGGTAGCAAAGTCCGTATATGTCGTAGGAATCCTCGACTATTATGTTTCTCTGGAATTTCCCTGCCTTGAATCCAAATTCTCTTGGGAATTTTTGCCTGCAGTGGGCGTCAGTGTTTTCTATGAACTCCTCTTTGGAGATGGTGTAATTGCTATTCTTATAAGCCATAGTATCACATAATCAAATTTTTTAAAAAAATTTACTCATTAGGAATTATTTGTTAGTATTTGTTAGGGATACACTTGAATAGCCTTGATTCTCTGGATTCAAGGAGTTTTATCTTTCCTATTTCTTCCTCGATTGTCATCACTTCACCGTATCCCAGAAAGTCATCAACGAGGTTTATGGCGTCCATCCAGTCGTGTTGGGATCCATCGCTTGTCAGCAGAATGTCATCCTCGAAGTGGTATTTTGCTATAACAAGGAATGTTGTAACTGCCAGATCATAGGGTTTGTAGGCTGTTTTACAGCAATCTAAGTAATATCTGGCGAGCTTGATAGGATATGCAGTATTGAACACTCTCGGAAATGCAAAAGTTTCATGACTGCAATCTCCGTGACAGATTCTCGGCTCGATTAGGTATTCCACCTTGAATTCGTTGTGATTGCAGTTTGAATCTCCGTTGAATCTGACTTCCTCGTAGTTTATTATTGGCTCTCCTCGTCCATCCCATCCTTTTAATTTGACGCCTAAGCCTTCTATCTCTGGCAGAACAGCAAGAAAGTCATCAATAACTTTTCTGAACTGTTTAATGGGGTATTCTTTCAACCTGTACCAGTAATGTGTGTAACCCATATAATCACCTCGTGGGGGAGAGGTGATTAGAATCCGTGTTATGCGTCTCGGTGTTTTGATAGGTTTAAGAAATCTCTTTAAAATTGAGATGTAAGCTTTCTCGCTGATAGGAATATTTTTCAGCTTTATTTCTTCAATGAGTTTTCTCTTGGTTCTTATCCTTCTTGAATCGTAAGTTTTATAATAGTTATATGAATAAAACTTTTTATGATGATTGACTTTAAACAATTTCGCTTTAATTCATATTTAGGAGGTTATGCGAATAAAAAGTTCGTATATTCCATGTTGTCCGAAATTCGGCTCGGCGGCTTTGAAAATAAGTAAGGAGGTAAGAAACCATGAGGAATAAAAAGGAAACCATTAGAAAATTTGTTAGCATGGTGAATAACGAAGAAGAGCAAGGCGGGCTATGGTTACCAAATATTCAGAGATATTTCATTTGGAAAAAAGAACAAATAGAGAAACTTTTTGATTCAATAATGAGAGAGTATCCCATTGGGAATTTTCTGATTTGGAAGACAAAAGAACCCGTAAAAATGAGAAAATTTATTGACAATTACAAAGATGGTTTAAGATTGGTAGATTTTTACATTCCTAAAAATAATAAAATAAAATTACTTGTGCTGGATGGTCAACAGAGGTTACAAAGTCTTTTTATTGCTTTAAAAGGAAGTTACAATGGAGAAGAGCTATATTTTAATGTTTTAAGTGGCAAAGAAGGAAAAGAAGATATTAAGTTTGAATTTAAGTTTTTAAGTTCTGATAAAGCAAAAATAGAAAATGGATGGGTAAAATTGAAGGACATAGTTTTTGAAAATAGAACTTCATATGCTATTGCAAAAGATCTCATTCAAAAGATAAATAATGAGCGAAAAAAGAAGTTAATGGATGATTTGTCTGAGGAAGAAATAGATCTTATCCAAAACAATATATCTTTGATTATAAACCAGTTTTGCAATAGTAATAATCCTATAATTTCTTATACTGAACTGGATAGTGTTGATAATCCTGAAATATACACATTAAACGAGGTTGTTGAAATTTTTATTAGAGCAAACTCAGGGGGAACACCTCTAAGCAAATCAGATCTCATGTTTTCCCTTTTAACAGCTAACTGGGAAGATGTTGAAGAAGATTTAACCACTTTTTTGGAAGATCTTAATGGTACAGCGTTCGCTTTCGAAAGAGATTTTGTTTTAAAAACAAGCCTCATCCTCATTGGTGCTGGTGCAAAATATGATGTAATGAAATTTAGAAAGGAAGAAAATTTAAAAAGACTACAGGATAATTGGGAAGAAATTAAGAAATCGATAAAAGAAATCAAAGATTTTCTTTGTAAATATACATTCATAAGGGATGATAAGGCTCTTCCAAGCTATTTGGCTTTGATTCCATTAATATATTTCATCTATAAGTATCCAGAAAAATGGAAGAATTCCAATAAAGAAGCATTAGCAAAATGGCTCACACGAGTGCTTTTGACAGGCGCATTTTCTGGAAGCTCCGATACTTTGTTAGACGCTCTTATTAGAAAAATAAATGAAAAAGGAGATTTTGATATAGATGCTATTAACACCGAGATCATGAACAGAGGTAGAACCATAAATATATCGGAAGATTCTCTTCTAGATACCTATTATGGAGATAAGAAGCTATACCTTATTTTTGCTTTGTGGTATCAAGATGTTAGCTTTAAGCCTGCATATGAGGGAAATCTTCCATGGGTAGATCATATTTTTCCGCAATCTAAACTAAAAGAAGTTAAAGTAATCAATCCAGAAACAGGTAGGAAGATCATGAAGTACAAATGGTGGGATAGGGATCAAATTGCGAATCTGATGCTTCTTTCTGCTGAGGAGAATAGGGATGAAAAAAGAGATAAGTCACCTGAAGAATGGTTGGAAGATAAGGGTGATGAATATTTTGAAATCCATTTGATTCCAAGGAATAAAGAACTGTGGAAAATAGAAAACTTTGAAAAATTTGTAGAAGAAAGAAGAAAACTAATTGTGGACAAGTTCAAAGAAATTGGGTTAATAACATGACGGCGCCGAGCCGAACTCTCCGCTTGCTGTCGCTCGCTTCGGTGCTAACGCACTCGGACAACAGGAGGATATGTGGCTTCCCCTTCGGCTACGCCCAAATTTGCTCCACTTCGCTCCGCAAACTTCACATATCCCCAAAACATTATGTGGCTCGCCATCACCTACCCAAATACTCAACTCCGCCTCACACTTCAGATACCTGCATAGCGCTATATCAATTATAAATTACCAGAACCAAAAGTCCATAAATCCAAAATTCAATACACATAGTATAAAAACGAATTTCCCGGAAAACCGTGCAACAGTAAAGGTAAAACAAAAAAACTAATCAAACAGATACTTATCTTTAAACCTCTCTCTTAGCTCTTTAGTGTCTTTGATCTTCTTTGTGAGATTTGCCTCGAAGTAATCATAATACCTTGCTATCGCCTTCTTAACCCCTTCAAAATTTTTCTTGAATCTGAGAAACTCTGTTTCGCTTATTGATTTTCTGACAAATTCGGTATCCATACTTAAATAGCTCTCTCCAGTTTTCTTTACGATTTTTTCAATTGTTTCTACCATATTCCTGTAATGTGGATTTATTCTATTGATTACATTGAGTCTTGCGAGGTAAACAGAAGTTGGGAAATCAGGTTTATCGAGAAGCCATAGATTCTTTCTCAGTTTTTTGTATCCCTCTACTGGATCCTCCTCGTCGCCTATTTTTTTGATGAATTCAAGTAAATCTTCCAGCAAGAAAATCTCATAATCAATGTTTTCCTGCTCTTCCATCATGATTTTCTTGAGTATGGCTTTCTTGAACTCTTTCTCGTCTTTGATGTTTTCAATGTCTTTGAAGTCTATTGCGAGTGAGATTGATGGCTTTATTTCGGGATTTTTTGATGGCATGCTGTCCTTCATGTTTTTCTCCTCATATAAACTTTTACAAATTTATCAAAAAAATGGTTGTTGATTAGGTTAAGTTACTATTACATTATTTGCTCCATGTCCCACTCGTCTGCTGTGAAGTCATAGATTTCTTCCAGCAATTCGTCGATGTCTTCTTCATTGTCTTCTTCTTTGGACTCTGAAAGGTCGTGAATTGCCCTCAAGGATTCCTTCACGCTGTTGATGTATTTGCCTAAATCGGGTTTGTAAACCTCCAATGCCATCTTGGAAAGCTTGCTTGTCTTTTCTTTCATGATGGCTATCCTCTCAAGAGTTCTCTTTGCTGTCTCGCATACCCACAGGTCTCTTATTGTTTCATCTACTGTTGTGATGTTCTCTGGGCGGAGAGTGGTGAATTTGCCGTTCTCGGTTTCGAGGACTTTTATCTTTCCAGTTACCGCAACAATGGAAAGCTCGCTGATGTCGTGTATTTTCTCAAAAGATTCTGTCTGATACCTGCTGATATAACCGTAAAATGTTCCTGTTGGATCAGCTATCTTAATTTTCCAGAAGTTGGATTCAGTTGAGGTTTCATGCTTTTCCAATAAGACACCTACTGCAAAAACCCTGTTTACTGGAACTCCCGTCGGAGCGAGATAGTAGATAGTCTTACTGTTTGATTTTAGCTGGTGGAACATATCTATGAATTCTGTGGAGAACATCCTTACCGCAACCTCTCTCTTCATTCTCTCACCTCCGTGGGAAGGAAGTTGAGAATCGCTTCAACATCTTCAAAATGGTTAATCTCGCTAACCAGTAGATATCTTCCCGCTATTGTCCCCTTAACTCTGTAATACCTCCCTAAGAGCTTCTTTTTTAATTCTGCAAGAACTATGCTCCTGTCGAGGGTCTTCTTTGCCATCTTTATTGCCTTATTTAGATCTATTCCTGTGAGATGCGTTATGTTCTCCTCGTTCAGGACTACCTCATAAACACTTGCTCCGTCATCGATTATTGCTTTGATTCTCAAGTCTGGTTTCCCCTTGACTTTTCCATGTTCTGTGCATACACCCTTAGACACTACTCGCTTGCATTTTGGACATCTTGCAATAAGTCCGCTGTTTTTCTGAATGTGAACCATTGCACCTATTACTTCAATTTCTCTCTTAGGAGTCTCGATCTCTTCATCGATTTCAATGATTTCGCTTGTTTTTGTGACTTTGATTTGCTTTCTGCCGTTAAATGAATCTGCAACAACATTCTTAAAGAGGTAGCATTTGCCCTCCTGAACTTTGGGTTTCTCGGATTTCTTCCAGATGACGAATTTGGCTGTGCCTGTTTCATCTCCAATAAGTCCTACCTGTGAGATGCTGGGGCTTTCTGAATCCCAGAGCTGTATTACCTTAGCCTTGACTGTAACCCGCTTCTCGTTCTCGAGGGAATCCAGCTTGACCTCAGGGCTGTCAAAAACCATTTTCTCAGAAATGTTGGAAATGTTGTGGTTTCTTGCTATGTGGTTTAAGATTGTTCTGACAGCTTCCTTTTCAGGGATTTTGAATTCGTGGATTAGCAGTTTAAGTTTGGCTAAAGTCTCTTCTTTTTCCTTCTGGCTTAATTCTATGCCTGCTTTACTTAGTTTTTCGGATATTTTTTCCATAATCTTTTCCAGATTCATAAAATCACCGGTTGGGGATGGAGATGAGAAAAATGAGCGAAGGAGATAAAATAAAAAGTAATTTGAAAAAGTAATACAGTCATTTTGCCAGAAATCTCTAAGTTTTTTGAGCTTTGATTAGATAGAGATTTCTACACCTAAATTAGATTTTAGAAGAGACACAACTTGCTTAATCTCTCGGTTTGATATTAACTTGTTTTCATCCTTTTATCTCATTGGAATGATTGATTTAATTCTTCATTCCATTGGCTATCTCATTGCCAAAAATACATAGTTCGCAGAACTCAAACAGCCTATTGTTCATTTTCAAGGCTTTTTTCTGTCTTCTGGATTGTTATCATCCATGAACTGGCTTAAATAGAGTGAATAGCTATTAGAATGTATTTTTGCTCGACAACTATTCTACAGCAATCCTCTTATTTCTCTATGTTTTCTTTATTGCCTGTAATGAGGGGCAGACGAATATAACCTTCAGTCTTTTTTCAATGTTTGTACAGCTTCATTTATTTTCCCACTCTCTTTGAAAACGTCGTAAAATCTGACCATCATTTCCACAGCCCAATCTTTTACCTCTTCGCTATTTAAAGCGTTATCTAAGCTACCAACAACTTTTTCAACATAGATTTTTCTCCACTTGTTTCCGAGCTTTCTAAATTTTAGATCTCCTATCTCTTTTTTGAGATCGCCCTCCTTAGATTTGAAATAGTCAAGTAGCTTTTGATTTATTGTCTCATCAGCATATTCGAAATGTAAGCCAACCTCCAACACTTTGTTTGGCTCTCTTCCACATAAAAGCCACTCAAAATGAATTGGTCCAAATCCTGTAGGTATCTGTAGCCAGTTGTCAGCAGTTGCTCTCCTTTCAGTTGCTCTAGGTTTGATTTCTTTAAATTCCGAAAGCAGTTTAGAAAAGAATCTTAAGTATTTTTCCTGTGTTTCTGTTAGTTTTCTTCTCTCAATTCTCTTAATATCTTCGATACTTAGTAGTTTTGGAACAAAGATTTCTTTGTTCTCACTTTTAAAGTAATCAAACTCTACACAGAATATCCTTACTCCAAAATTCCTAAGCCACTCTGCGAGTCTTCGAGTATCATCACCGATAGTATAAGAGACTAAGAGAAGCCAAATTTCAGCAGGATCTGTTATGGACTTTACAAAATTTTCCCTAAAATCCTCGTAAGTGAATTCCTCCTCATCCGCATAAAAACTCCTGTAGATGCCTTCCAAAGATTTGAATTTGCTCGTTTCTGAGCTAAAAATTTCGTTTTCATCCATTTGCTGGAGATCGGAGGCATAATCAAGCAATTGAGCAATAGCTTCCCTATGTCCTTTTTCTCTCTTTAGCTCTACTACAATTAGGTTTCCGCTGGAATCAATTAATAAGAGATCGAGTTCTCCACCACTTGGTAGTTTCAAATGACTTGCTACAGTTACAACATATTTTTTGGTAATATCTTTTAGGATTATTTGAGGGTTTTCTTCAATTAACCTATGCAGATACTTCTCCTTTTTATCAACTGAAAAGTCCTCTTCTTCGATAATTTCTACATTGTTACCATCTCTGATAACCACATAACTCAATTGGCTCACCTCGTTTATCCTCTTAGATATTGCCCTCCAACGGGCACGAAGCGCTTTGGCTTAATCGGTTGATCGTACTTTTTGATGCTTTCAAGCTCAATTGCCATCCATAGCTTTTTCTTTTGCTGCCCTCTGCTTTTCCATCCTTGCTTCCATCTTTCTTGGGATTTGATATATTCTTTTAGTTCATTCTTTGTAAGAAAAATTCTGTCACCATAGGTATTGAAGAACTGCACTGGATTCTCTGAAAGAACGATTCTTTTTATTTTAGCCTCTCCAACAAAACCAGTATCCTCGTGAGATTGATAGAAAACGAATTTCATACCGGGCTTTAGTTGCTTCCATACGGTTGCCGGCTTAACAAAAACATCTTTTCCTTTAAAAAAGCGATCCATGAACTGCTTGGGGATTGGATATGTTACACCAACTATATCTTCCATAACCACCCTCTATTTTATCTTGAGGCTAAACCTCACTTTTAACTTCCATAACAGCTTTAAGCAACTCTTTCCCTTTCGGCTTTGGGGTTCCCCTGCCCTCTTTCTTTGCAGCTTCTATCCAGAGCTTGATGGCTACCTTTATCTCCTTTAACGCTTCCTCTTCAGTCTCACCAAATGCAGAACAGCCGGGTAGCTCAGGAACTACAGCGATGTATCCTTCATCTTCGTCGCTGTAGAAGATCTCGGTTGTGTATTTGTGCATATTATTCCTCCTCAATAAATTGTATTTCCCTATCTTTTAAATGTTGCCTTAGTTAGAGGTTTAGCCTTGCCTTTAACATTTTGGAAGTTCAGGATTTCTTTAACTCCCCCTCTTACATAGACTCTGCAGCTTCGTTTTCGCCTCTAAATTTGAAATCGAAAAGTTCAGCTGCTTTTGCAGATATCTTCGAATCTGATGTTTTTGGGATTGTTTTTTAGTTTTTCATAACTTCTCTCTTTTTAGTCATGCTGAATCCACTATGAGTCTGTAGTCTTCTTCTGGAATTTCCCTCATCGCCTTACCCATCAAATGTCCAGTCCATTTCTGCTTGTTTTTGATGAATTTCAGCTTGGGGATAAGAGATTTGAAGTCTACAGGCTTATCAAAGATTTTTATAGGTTTGAGCTTTATGCGCAGGGGAAAGCTCTCGTTATGCATGCCGGGTGGTGTCTTAAAGATTCTCGACGAATCTTTGAAAACTTCTGATGTTGCTTCATATGCAGCTGCTATTCTTGGTTCTATGATCTTGTCCTCGTCCCTTTCCTGTTTGAGGTAGATGAGAAGTTTATCTCCGGGTTTAACCTTTGCAATTGTGTTTTTATGGCGTTCTGGAACTCCCCACACATTTTTCTGTTTTATAACTTTCCAGTTTTCAGAAGTAGTTATGCAGAGCCAGTAAGTCATATGACCACCAATGAAAATTTTATTTTATTTACTTAAAAGTTTGCTATTAAACTTAATCTCCAGGTTTTAAATGTGGGAAATCGTCGGTGTGATGAATTCTTAGATGACAATTCCTGCACACAAAGACAAATTTTTCTGGATCATAGGAGATGTTGTGTTTTTCAAGTTTCAGCACTTCTTCTGGAAAAACTCTTTCCAACCGTTCTTGTTCAGTTAAATTTATCCTTATCCTTCTCTTTTCAGCAATTTTGCTTGGTTCATAGGCAATTTCAATTAATTCTTCCTCAACATACCAATTTCCTTGATAAGCACCACAATTTAAACAAACGTTTCCATATATGTTTTCGCCCATTGTTTTACTGAAAGTAAGCTTGAAGAAAGGATAAATCTCAGATATCTTATCTGGAAGTTCTTTAAACGAGTCAGGGCTAATATTGAGCATTTAGCATCTATAGGGTTAATTCCACCATCTTACATTTTCCTGTTCAAGTTAATAAGCATCGTAGCAGTTGCGGATTGATTTAATTCTGAATCAAAGGTGATTTTTTCTATTTAGGGTGTATATAAGCGAGACCTTTGTTAGGTTGTTAGCCCATAAAATCTCTTGAAATTAATCCCACCACTTCTTAAACTTGGGAGTGAGGACTACGAAAGAGACGAAAATACAGAATAAACTCGATTGCATAGATTAATCCGGCATTATATGGCAATAAACAAGCCAATAATCCATCCAATCAAGTAAGTTGTACTCTAGTAAGGCATAGCGGCGATCTTGTGTTGCAATCACTGCGATACTCACCAAAATTAAGAAGCAGGATAAATGACAGATTGAGCATTCTGGATTTTATGAGAGAGTGTAGGACATAAGAGAGGACTAAGCCAGCTATAATCTCGGAAAACTCTCCTAAAACCATGTTTGAATCCCGCATGAAGATCACACTTCTTGCTTTTTAGGGGAAATTGATTTTGGCGTACATTTCCCCTATCTTCTCAAACCACCCTTTAACTTCATCCCAAGCATTTAGTTGTTCTAAATGATCTTTTGTTATTTGTTTTGATATTTTTCCGCACAGAATCCCTTTGACATCTTCTTCTTTCATGCCTTTCTTATTTGCTAGATAGTTAGGAATATCCTGGCTATCCCAATCTCTTTTAAATTTCTCATCAAATTTGACACCTTCAAATTTCTCATTGTTTTCTATTAATTCCCAATGAACATAATTTTCTATTTCTCTCTTTTTGGTTATTACTCCATAACTTCCGTCTCCTCTGCTATTAACCTCATCTATTGCCTCTTGATACTTTGAATCTCCGTCTCTATCATATAAATGGAATTCAATTGCATTTGTATTTTTGGTAATATATCTATCGATATAGTCTTTTAGATTAGAGCCATGCATTATATTAAAAGCCATTATACCGGCCTTTATAGCGCTTTGGAGGTCTATAATCTTTTTTAGCTCAGGAATATTTTGGTTTACATTTAGTAAAAACATCTCATCGGTTTTGCCTTCGACGCAGATTATTAATTTACCAACAGTGGGAAGTATGCCAAGATTTTTGATTATTTTATCAATTAAAATATTGTGATTTCCATCGCTAAATTGCTCCACCACAGTTCTATCACCACTTTTTTCAACGTATCTTATTGAAGAGATTTCCAGCAATCTTATAAATTGTGGACTATGGGTTGTGATTATAATTTGATAATTGCCATTATCACTTAACTTCTTTAAACTTTCCAATAGTATCTTCTGAATATCTGGATGTAAGGACGTTTCTGGTTCTTCAATTGCGTATATAGTATGCACATTATTATTTTCATCTTTTTGTCTTTCAGCTTCAGCAAGGAAAAAACTTAGGAGGACTAATCTTCTAAAACCGCTTCCCCTTTTATTCATAGGGACACCTTCATCTGTAACAAATCCTATATTTTTATAAACATCTTTCCATTTCAAGTTGGAGACTTCAGGAATATCGGGTTTTAGTTCAGATTCCAGTTGTGATATATCTTTGAATTTTTCGATGGTTCTATTTGCAATGTTGGAAATCACATTTTCTATTTCTCTGGCAATTTCATTTAATTTCTTCTGGATATCGCCTCTCTTAAAAATTTGCTCAACAGTAATTTTTAATGGGTCTTGAATTTCAGAATCGAGATCTTGGTTCGTTCTATCAGAATGAAACAATGCGTAAATCGGGAGATATTCAGTCAATTTTCTCCATATGTTTTTAACATCCCCTTCATCAACAACTATTTCAATGACATCAAATTCTAATCCTCCATTATGTCCATAATATTCTCGAATTGCTTTTCTTAATGAGGCTGATTTTCTTTTGTCTTCACAGTCAATATTCTTTTTTTCAACAAAATTTTTTAGCTCAGTTTGCTTTTTTCTTAATAAATTCTTCAAAAAATCATCATTAGCTGGATGATAACATTTAATTGTTGTTGATTTAAGTTTTCCGTTCTTAAAAGTTTTCCAGACTTCCAAGTATTCATCTTCATTTAGTAGATATTCATCTCTAAGAGATGTAGGGTTCGTCTCGTCAATTATTACTTTTTCTGGGAAATTGGTAAAAACGACGCCAATTCTGAACTCTTCAACTCCTTCATTTTTTGCTCTTACATTGAGATCATCTGCTTCAATTTTTACGGCACCCTTTCCTTCGTTAATAAAAATGTCCAACGCTTCGAGAATTGAACTTTTTCCCTGATCGTTTTTACCTATAAATGCTGTAAAATTTTCCAATTCTATTGAAACTAGTCCATAAAAACCTCTGAAGTTTTCGAGATAAATTTTCTTTATTTTCATATTTACTCACCACCATTCAAGTGTCGTTATCGAGTCCTTCAATCACCCTCACCCACTCATGACTTTTTATCCTCTCGATCTGCCCCATGATTTCCTCATCAGCCTTAATCGCCTCGACAACTTCCTTTATTGTTTTGAGGTACTCTTCCTTCATTTTCTCCATCTTCAGCTTTTCTTCCTCGCTCAATGGCTCAATTGAGTAGGCAAGCTTTGCGTAGCTGTCGTAGTCTATGGGTATTAGGTGTTTGGCAACGAGGTCAATCAGGAAGGTGCCTTTTTCAAGTTGTGGGTAGATTGGATCTTTACCCTCTTCGATGGCCTTTTTGCTGTCTTCGATGAATTTTTCTTTGAAGTAGAGTTCGTAGACAATAGTGTCTAGTACTTCATTGTCTAGTAATGCTATCTCCCCCGAGTGTAATTCTCGTATATCCTTGTCTAAGTTTAAGAATAACAAGTAGTCAACAAGTATTTCAATAACTTCTTTATCCCTATTGTTAGTTTCTATTAGCGGTACATTCTGCAGGTACTCTTTTTTATATACTAACGTTGAGCCACGCAACTTGGGAGAAATTTTAGTAAAATACCAAGTAACTGTAGCTGAATTTAGCAAAGCTAGCAAATACTTTGAGACATTTGTCATTATAAATGTACCCATCTGTGGGTATGTTGGTGTCGGAGACCAAGTAAACGCAGCCACCTTGGACATTTCTTGCCAAATTATCTTAGGTTTTTCGAATTCACTTACGTAATCTGATGCATATCTTTGGAGTGCGTACCACTCGTATCGGATGCCTGTTTCGTCTTTATTTCTGTTTGAAAGTTTTTCTTTATAATGAAGTAAATGATTGTATACAGCTGGATATCGCTTTTTAAACTCCCTTTCTGCTAAGTCTGAAGCGCTTTTTATTGTCTTATCATTATGTAGAGGGAAGTGCCAAGGGATATACAGCAAGTATAGCATATTCCAATCTATATACCATCTTTCTATGTCTTTTCCTAAAACGGTAGGCTTTATTATTTCAGCACTTTTCGGATCTTCAGCAATCAAATTTTTCCTAGTTTCTTCATCCATAATAAATGCCTCGTTAAGTCCAGTCTTTATACCTGCATATATTTTAACATCCCACTCCTCCAGAGGTTTTCCCACTTTTTCAATCCACTTTTTAATTTCCTCCTCATCTTCTCTGACAAATGTCCATACACCTTCGAGACTTTTTTGAAGCACAAAATATCCTATTTCTTCAACCCTTTGAATGTCTGACGGATCTCCCGGCGCACAGTAAAATATGGTGTTGTTTTTTGGTGGATGTGAATTCCTTACAACATAGATCAAAACGTAATTCGAAATACCTATAAAAGGTGTGTTATCTCCGAAATCAATAATCTGTAAAATCTGGAAATTGTCTTTGAAATAGGATCGTAACCTTTCTCCATATTTTCTTGTAAGCCATTTGTTGGTTATTATGAAAGAATGATATCCATCTTTGATTAACAGATCGAGACTTCTCTTAACAAAAAATACGCTGTAATCCGATGTGCCACTATATACCTCCGGATATAGTAGCTCCAGAATTTCTTTTGGCTCATTTATCATTTCCTGCCTTATAAATGGTGGATTTCCAATCACTACATCATATCCTGGATTTTCTCTCAAAAACACCTCAGGAAACTCAAAAATCCAGTGAAATGTCTTTATCTTCTTCAACTCATCCAGATCAATCCCGTGCTCATCGGCAAATTTCTCATCCAGCTTTTTATTAAATAAGTCTGTTATACTCTTCAAAAGTTTATTCAGCTTTACCGCATACCTCGAATTGAGCGAGGCAACAAGCACCTGTATCAGCTTCTCTTTCGTCCTCAAAACCTTCTCAAACTCACTCCACCTTATCTTCTTTGAAGAAAGAATCCTATTCATCTCCTGAATCTCTTTAACCAGATCTCCCTCAATCTTTAGCGATCTGGCAATCTCTGGCAAATATTCCTTAAGCTCCTCATCAACCTTTATTCTTTCCTGAATATACTCAATCTCGTGATCCTCAAATTCAAAGTCGAGAGTAACCTGTTTTATCTCTCCTCTACCCCTTGGAACATCAACATAACCTATAAGCGAGTTCCCCTCCCTTAAATTGAAGTGAACGTTCGGGAATCTGATGAAAACACCTGCATTGACGTTGAAGTGCCTTGCAAGGGTCAAAAACAATCTCGCCCTTGCAATCTTTAACGCTGAAGGGTTTATGTCAACCCCATAGATGTTCCTTGAAAGGATTATGAAAAATTTAACGTAAACCTCAAAAAGACCTTCTTTTTCGGGAATCTCAAGCAGATTCAGTGGCTTGATTTTTCCATCCTCATCTGCCACAAGGATTTTGAGTTTTTCAATTCCAACCTCTTTTGCTCTATCTCGCAGCTTCCTGTAAATATCAACCAGCACGTTTATGGCACTCTCCAGAAAGTGAGCGGAGCCTACGGCAGGATCAAGAATCTTTATGTTCTGTAGCAAATCAAAAAGCGTCAGCAGTTCTTCTTTCTCTCCAGCGTTTATTATCTCATCTATGCTCTCGTAACTTTTCCCGAAATCCTCATTTATCCTGTCAACCAAATATGGCTCAATCGTGTTCTTGCAGATATACGATGTAATTTCCTCAGGAGTATAAAAAGCTCCGAGCTTCTTTCTCTCCATGTATGTAATCAATTTCTCATAAAGAGACCCGAGAACGTACTCATCAATATCTCCATCAACCCAATCCCTACTCTCAAATAAGTTTAGCAAAGGAATATCAAAATCAATATCTTTCTCAGAAATCATCCTTCTCCTGCCTTTGGGCGTGAGATTTACCAGTTTTTCAGTAACACCTTCCTGATAGAAACATTTATCTGGAATTGTTACTGCCTCATCATCCTCTCCGTTCAAAAACACAGCCGGTCCAATAACAACACATCTCCCTATACTCTCCTTCTCCACATAAGGCTCATTCGAATATCCGCTTATCTTCCTGAAGAAGTGCCTGAGAAAAGCATAGTAACTTTCAAATCCTCCAAAAAGCCTTTTCTGCTTCAAATCCATGAATTTGGTAATAAAGTATCTCTTATCCCTGTTAAAGAACCCTTTCTCTTGCAGATACCATAATGTGAGCATCTGCATCATGAAGTTGTCAACGAACTCCTCTCTTCTCTCCTCTTCGCTTATACCCCTAATATTGTTGAGCAAAAACTCCCTGCACTTTTTGTATAGAACATAAAATTCCTCTACTACATCCGACCTGCTAAGCAGAGCTGAGAAGTTCTCATCCTTGGGTTCCTCAAGGGCTTTTTTGAGCTTTTTCAGAAATGGCTCGTTTATTTTGGCTATCGTCTTCCTTATTTGTCTATTGGCTCTAAAATCTCTGATCAGCAAATCCTCATTGCGGTAAATCAGTATCCCTACTCTTCCAACATATCCAGTCGTTGGCTTGTAGCCCAGAAAATTAGATATATCTTCTTTTCTGTCTCCCTCAGCGAAAAATATGCCCTCAAACAGATTTATATCTTCATCTTTGTCAAATATATACAGGGGATAAGTTTTGCCAGAAATCTCGATCTCACTTTTTTCTAACTTTTCAAGCCTTTTTAAGATCTCTTTTTTTAATTTCTCAGTGTTAATACCCACAGAACCACCCCAGATACTTACTTTCAACTCTCAATGATTTGACATCTGCAAGACCCCACATCAAAAAGTGGCTGTAGAGCGTATCTACAACTCCTCTTAGGTCTCTTATCTTTACAGTGTTGTTCTTTTCCACCTCTATAAGATTCCTCTCAACAAGCAAGGATTTTATCTCTCTTGAATACTGACGGTAATCCAGTAGCTGAAGCACATTCACAACAGATTTATAGTTTTCAAGTTCTTTAGCTTTACTTCTCTCAAGAAGTAAAGCATTGAGCAGGTTATAGAGGAAACCTTTTGGTTCTGGCTGATATTCCCTCTTCAACCTTTCAACCTCATTTTCAACCTTTTTTTCAATTTCTTTGAGAGTTTCTGCAGCCTCATCAAGCTTTACAGGATTCATCTTCTTATACCTCACAAGGTTCAGCAACGAGAGTGGAGATTCAAACTTCAGTTTACCATTGCCGAAACTAATTATCCTCTTACTTATCCTGCTATCTCCCCTGTAAAATTCGTAAATGCCGTAAATCTTCCCGTTCCCTGATTTTACATAGCTGTAATAAGGACCATCACCCATATCTCTAACTTCTTCAAAATCTTCTCTGGTTATCCCCAATTCGTACTGGATGATGTTGAGAAGCTTATACTCATCAACTTGCTCCTGTGGCATCCCTCCCTCAACCCACTCTTTGAATTCCTCTGATATTCCGATATCTTCAAGATCCGTCATTGAAAGCTCTGCAATGTTCTTTATTCTCTCACCAAATGTTTTAACGCTTATCTCTTCCTCAGGGCTCAGTATCTTGGATTCCTTGCCAACAACAAGTGTTATGTCTTCTATTTTCTGTCTAAGCTTGTTTAGAATCCCTACAAGAACTTCTATTTCTCCCGAAGGAATGAAGTTGATAACATAAACATCCTTTTCATTCCCTATTCTGTTCACCCTTCCTACCCTTTGAACTATAATCATCGGATTCCATGGAAGATCGAAGTTAACAACAGCATCAGCATCTTGTAAGTTAACCCCCTCGCTGAGAGCATCGGTAGAAATTAATATCTCAATTTCTCCAAACCTCCTTACCTCTTCCTCTCCGCTATTTGCCTTCGGTGCAAACCTTTTAATGAAATTCACCTTTGTTTCAGTGTCAGTTTCGCCCGTAACAAGCCCAATCTTTATTCTATCGCTCCTTTTATCCTTCAACCATGGATGCAGATCAACTTCTTTCTCGATCCACTCTCTGAGGTTGTGGTAAATGTAGTAGGCGGTATCTTTGTACTGGGTAAACACTATGAATTTCTTTCCGTGAAGGCTTGGAACTGAGAGTTTTTCTGATTTGTATTTTGGATTTGTTATGAGCTGTTTTAAGGCCTCAAGTTTTGGATCATTCAGGTAGCTAAAGATCTTCGATTCAATGATCTCCTCTTCCTCTTTCGGAATTGTACCAAGAACCTTAAATTCTCCGTTTTCTTTAGCCTTCAGCTCATCAAGAGCTGCAAAAATCTCATCCATCAACTTCAAATCCTGCTCAAGATTATGAAGGGCGATTTTCAAACCCATTTTGATTTGCTCGTCAGTGCTTTTAGCCTCAAGCTTGTACTCCTCAACATACTCAATCAGCAGCTTGACAACCCTATCCAACCAGTCTTCCTCTTCTTCAGCTTCAGCATTAAATTCCTGAGATACTTCATCCAGATCTTTTTTGATTTTTGCCTCCTCAACTGCCTTTTTTACCAATTCTCTGAGATCTTCCTTACTCATGATCTTATCAACGGTATTGCTGAATATACTCCAGAAAATCTTCTCTTTTTCGTAGATTTTTTTCAGGGTTGTCTCGAAAGGGAATATACCACTCTCTAACCTCTTACCTAAGAGGAGCCTGAACAAATCGGAAATCTCTATTACTCTGAATGCTCCCTCCTCTTCATCTTCTTCGAAAACAATGTATCTCACACCATACAACTTCGTGTGCTCAAAATTAATCCTGTCTAAATTTCTTGAAATGCGCTTTATAAGTTCGTAAAATTTACTGGTATAAAATGGGGCGTAACCAAGGCTGTAGGGTTGCGGATCCTTGAAAATAATGTCCAAATCCTTAAATTGCTCTGCTATATACTTTCTCGTCCTCAAAACCATTACTTCATCGAGAATTTTCATTTTTATTTCTGTTGCAACTTTTTTCAGCTCTTTTCTGATCCCTTCATCCTTCTCTTCATCGTACTTTTTCTTTAATCTCTTATAGTTCTTGATAAGTTCAGGAACGGGGATATTGTTTTTAAGCCAAAATCTTTCAAATGTATCGTCAGTGAATATTCTTATGAGATTGTAAAGATCATCAATTGTGTTGTTAAGGGGAGTTGCTGTTAAAAGCATAAACTTGTTGGAGAAGTTATCTACTTTTTTCTGTAAGGCTCTTGCAGCTTTCCATCTGTTTGTATTTTTGTTTCTGTATTTGTGAGCTTCATCGATAACAAAGAGATCGTATTCTTCAGCCATTCTTTTCAATCTCTCATCAACAACTCCTTTCTTCAAATCTGCCTTATAGTTCTGGAAAAGTCCGAGCGAGAGAAAAGCGATTTTGCCCAGAAGTTTCTCACCACCCTCATCATAGATCTCATATATTTTGTGATTATAATCTCCTTTCACCATTCTCTTGAAGTTGTCCTTGAAGAAGAACTCTGAGTCTATCTTTACTCTCTCCCCCCTCTCCAGCCTTGCCAGTATTTTCTCATCAGACCTCCCAACAAGCAAATCTTCCCACTGAGAGATAATTGATGGTGGAAGAATGAGCATGACTGCGGGATATTCCTTTCCTTTAGGCAACCAGTGTGGGTGTTTTCCGTTCAGAAATTCTTGAATTACTGCAGCAGCCATAAAACTCTTGCCTAAGCCAACAGAATCTGCAAGGATAACACCATTATAGTAGTTCAAAATGTTTATAGCGTTGATGACACCAACAAGCTGAAATTCCATCAAAATATCTTTTTCAATTAGATTCAGAACTCTACCTTCAGTCCACTTGTAAACTAAATATTTGAATAATGTTTCAGGATCAATGTATTTACCAAGCTTTGGATATTTTACCTCAGGAATAACTCCTGAAATTTCAATCACTCTGACTAAATCTTCGTTAAACTCACTCGCTTCCTCCCAAAGTTGGTCAAACCAGTTGTTGAGATAAAGAACATCTTCTCTCTCGGTTAAAATGACATTAAGCTCCTTGTTTCTTGTTAAACCCTCTGCAGTAAAATTTGATGAGCCAACTATTGCAACACCTGGAGAGCCATATCTATCTTCTAAATCCTTCAAAAAAAGATATAACTTGGCGTGTAATCTTGATTTCTCAAAAAGCTTAACCTCTATCAGATTATTTGCAATGTAATCTCTCAATCTTCTCAGCTGGTTTATCTGCCAATCACTTAGTTCTTTATCTTGTAATTCTTCGATCATTTTTTGTTTAAAGATCTCCCTCAAATTATACCCAGAAACCAGCTCTTCTTTTGTTGGTTCAGTGGTCTCGTTCCCCATTACCATTTTGAGAAATGGTTTTTTCTCTACTTTTTCTGGAAAATCACCATCGACAAGGTTGAAGCCACTCAAAAAGAAATATCCAACCGCAAATTTGGCTTCTTTGCAGTTTTTTAGTCTGTCTTTTAATACAGTTGCTAATTCTCTTTCAGGGGTGTTATCAATAATTTTAGAGTTTTCGAGAGTTATCATCAGAAAAAATATCCATACCTCATTTATTTTTCTTTTGGCTTTAAGGGTGGAGATTTAGAATGTTATTGATATTACTCTTTTAAAGTTTTTACAATTTTTGTTAGGTTCTCCCTCAGTGTTTTCCAACCTTCTTCGTTGTCTGAATATTTAAAATATCGGAGATGTCTCAAATCAAAAGGAATATCATCTTCATTTTGGGTTATGATTATGACGGTTTTTCCTAAAGTATGAGCAATCCCTAATTCGTAGAAAACATTTGGATTTCTCCCTGTCACATCGGCTATGATTATCTCTGATTTGTTGATGAACTCCCAGATTTGTTCTATTACAGGACCGGGTTTAAAAATATCGTCAGCCTTTGCTACTCGAAAACCTAACTTTTCTAATGTTGGTTTAATGTGTTCATTAAAAATACGAATAAAAGCGTCTCTGAATGGCATAAGTACAAAGCAATGATTATCTTCAACCTTAATGTCTCGACTACTAAAAATTGGTTTCACATACAGCCTTTCAGAGATCTGAGTAATCTCTTTAATCTCCAGTGAGGTTTTCTCTTTTTCTCCAGATGCTACAAAAAATTCCCCCTCTTCATTTATTTCTACTCCAAATTTCTCTCTTAGAAAGGTGTTTAGGTAGTTTACTATGTCTCTACTTTTTCCATTTGCTGCACTTTCTTTAACCAAACCTCTAATGAATTGCAGGATTTGGTCAGTAGTTGCACCTTCTAATGCGTTATAGATTGTATCCCATCTGCTTCCCATTCTTGTGACTACCTTATGCATCGACTGTGTGCCTATTCTTGAAAGATTTTTGTCAGTAAGGTAGTAATAGTCAGTAAAACAATCATATAGGATGTCGGCTAATATTCTTCTATCAACTTCATTTAATTCCACTAAGCCATTTACAATCCCAGAACTATTTTGTAGTAGAATATTTAAGTGTAATGTTTTAAGGGAAAAACTTTAGTTAATAATAAATGACTTTTCTATAAAATTTTTTAAAAGATTGTACACTACAGAAATTCCTTCAATTTTAGATGATAGAAATCTAAGCAAGATTCAAGAGAACACTATAAGCGATTCTATATTGAAGTAGTCAGAATGACTCTATTAGTAATCACGAAAAATCGAGCACCATCACATGACAATTTTCAAAATTCACATTTCAGGGATGATGATCTCGTCCCATGCTTTTTTCATCAGTCTCTCATAATACCTGAAATCGGGCATGACAGAACTTTCCAATTCCCATTCAGGAATCACAATCCACCTTCTCGAATCGAGAACGACATAACCTACTTCCAAACCCGGCTGAATCTGTATGCCTTTCCTTTTGCAGTAATTCATCAGGTAAGCTTCAGGGCATCTTCTGCTGTAATTTGTTTTTCCGATGACCTTCCTGATTACGAACTCCTCTAAACTCGCATGGCGAAGGTCCTCTTTATATTTAAGATATATCCTCTCCAGCTCATTTCCCAAATTAGCTATCTCATCTCTGTTTTTTGCCTTAGAGAGAATGTCAAGGATATCAAGCTGCATTTTTCGAATGTAGGATGGTGTGTCTCTTCTCCTCGCAGCTATACCCCTCAGCTTCATTTTCCCATCCTTCAACCTTCCGTAGTAGCGATTGTATGCTCCAAATCCATCACTCATTGGCAGGAAGATGATCCAGTCGTAGAGATCCAGTTCAGTGAGCAATCCCGTCCTCCTTTCAACCTCATATTTGAGTTCATATATCTCATCGCCACATGTATCATCTCGGTTTTTAAGCCACAAGCAGTCGACTATGCCGTGTATGACTTCAAAGCCCATATCTTCAGCCAGTTCTTTTGTTTCAAGTAAAATCTCCCTTGCATTCCTGTTTATCGACTCGTGTACTTCTATTCTCCCAAACTTTGCATTTCTGTAGCCTGTGTATCCGAAGCAGGTTACAAGCAACCACTTAAGCATTGAATCCATTCCTTCGTAGTCTGAATTCACCTTCTTGAGTTTCTTAGTTCTTATTCTTAATTCAAGCAGGGGTTTGATGGCTGAGGGAAGAAAACCGGGTTTAAGGGGTTTATGAAAATCCTCGGAGGAATTCCAGTTATCATTACCCTGAACCTCTACAGTCTCAGGGGACAGGTTGTATCTAACTATAATCGATGGATACATGGAGGTGAAATCCAGTTGATAGACTTTCTCGTAAACTCCGGGCTCTGGCTGGAATATCATACCGCCTCTGTCAACCTTTTTAAGCTCTTTGAAGGTCTTCTGCCTTTCAACATCACTCTTT
The DNA here is from genome assembly GCA_002494625.1 of Archaeoglobus sp. UBA234. GTDB lineage: Archaea > Halobacteriota > Archaeoglobi > Archaeoglobales > Archaeoglobaceae > Archaeoglobus_A. The sequence continues at coordinate 75,780 of DACH01000019.1, read as the reverse complement.
CTGAAGGGAACAGCTATCCCCTGTCTTAAAGCCTCGTAAACTTCATAAGATGAGATTAGCGTTCCGGGTGTGAATCTTGCAGTTATATTGGGTGATAAGCCCGTAAGACGGGAAGCCAGCAGTATTCCCTTCAAACCACCTTCCCTGAAGTTGAAACATGTTTTATCAATCAGGATCCTGCCCTCAGGCAAAAGTGCCTTCTCCCTGTATCTTGCTTTTCCATAACTCCAGTAAGATTTCGATGCAAGTTTTCTGAATCTTCCGGTTCTGCTTATTGGATTATTCAAATTGTATTCCTCTGATTTCCTGATTATCCTCTCCATCAGAAGATCTGCCATGCTGAAGAGTATCACATCGGGATTAATCTCCTCAATAAGAGCAAAGAGATCTGAGAGCAATTCTTTCTCGTTTGAAGATGTTGATGTAAATCTTAGCTCCTTTGCGTCTCCGTCAACTGTAAATCTTACTGCAAACTCCTTTATTGAATCCAATCCTCTGGAAAGCTTTGTTTCCACATCGAGTATGATACAGGGCAAATCAAAATCGGGCTTGAACCTCGACGCATATCCTTCCCCAACATATCCACATGCGAACATCTCTTTCTCTGCTAAAAACCTCTGCTCAAGTCTTACATCGACATTGTACAGCTTTGCTGACAACTTCGTTTGCATTTCAATCTGCTCCGCCACTTTCCTGCCTGCGTAAATCCTGTATCCTTCTAACAAGCCATAGATTGTTCTGAAATTGCATTCTTTAACTCTATATCGGGTTTCAATGCTTTCGATCATCTCTGAATACAGTGAAGGATCTGGAAGGTGTAGGTAGAAGAATCCCGGATACTTTACTTCATCCTTTCTAACCCTATCTCCTTTCCGGATCCATAGATGTATGTTGTTGCCTTTAGCGTAAACATCAAAGATCCACATATTTTTTGTTCCATCAATCTTTTCTTTCTATTAATCTTTAAACTCCTGTTCAGACTCGGCATCTTTATTTTCCAAGCTATCAATCTTCTTGAGCATCTCTATAAGCAAGGAGAACATGGCAGCCTCTAAGGGATCATCGAAAAGATAGAAGACCTCATTAGAGTGCATCTTAACCATCTTAGCGAGTTCCTCTGCGTAAAGCTGATCTTCTTTCTTCAAGGCTTTCTTAGTTTTGATCCATCTCTCCGATATTGCTTTTACATCCTGTCTGATGCTCGAAACACTCCTTCCCATGATATCACCTTAGAAGATTTCCAGAGTCGTCTGACCCTTGGGCAGAAAGCGGTGGTGAAGCCTTCTGCAACCCTTATAGCCTTCGGAATCCACTATGAAATATCCTCCAGGCTCTTTCTCAAATATCAGAACTCTGTCAGAGTTTCTCGCTACAACATCGAAGAATATGTCGTGAGAGGCTGAATAGTAGATGATAAGTCTGCCTCTCGAAACATCCTTTATGGCAAGCGATAGGTTCTCTATTATGTGGGCCATACTCCTATCTTTATCTATATCTCTGTTTCCGCCAGAAACATCCTCAAACAATAAAGGATCATGCTCCATAAACACGACATCCTGATACACTTCCTCCAAGATGCTAAAAAGCTGATATACTGTGAAGGCTCTTCTCACATCGAAATCTCCCTTCAGATGATCTAACACTTTCGAATGATTCCCACAGATATATAGCATCGAGAAGGGATAATTTTCTATGTAATCCCTCAAAGTGGCTACTGCTATCGCTACAGGGCCTCTAATAGCAGTCAAGCCTCCCCTTATCGTCACCGACAGGATGTCAATGTGCATAGGTTAAGGTGGATTTTAGAGGGATATCACCTTTGTCTGTGATGTGAAAGTGATAGAGTTTAGATCTGGAGTGGAATTACCAGAAGAACTTGAACTCTTTTTCAGGATCTAAAAGTAAAAAGTTATCACTGAAAATAGCAATTGATATATTTTAAAAATCGAATTTTCAAAGCATGGAGAAATCTCCAAAATTACTCTTACTTTTAGTGGTGGCTCTACTCCTTGCCGGATGCTCTGGAAACGAATTATCGTCTTCTACCACCAGCACCCCTACACCAATCCCCACCGGTATATCCCCAACCCCTCATTCTTCAACTCCGTTAGTAACACCCTCAACACCTTCTTTGGTAACTCCATCTCCTACTCCTTTTCAACCTACTCCAACCCCAACACCTCTGTTCTTCGGTGTAAAATACAGTGTAAAGGTTGTTGAGGTAATAGACGGTGATACAATCGATGTAAGATTCGAAGATGGAACAATAGAGAGAGTAAGGATGCTTGGAGTCGATACTCCTGAGACAACCGCTGAGAAAAATAAAGTTGGAGAATATGATGGCATAACGGATTTGGAGTGTTTGGAAGAATGGGGTAAAAAGGCAAGAGAGTTTGCAAGACAGCTCGAAGGAAAGAATGTTTTCATTGAATTCGATAGCATGGCTGGAATGAGAGGTTACTACGGAAGGTTGCTTGCCTATGTATATATTGACTCTACTGATTTTACCGCCGAACTCATTAAAAAGGGTTATGCAAGGGTGTATAAAGAAGGGGAATTCGTCAAAGAAGAGGAATATTTAGGATATGAAAATTCAGCAATCAACCAGAGAATAGGTTTGTGGAGTTGTATTAGTGGATCCACAGGAGAAACAGAGAGTTTAGGAGTATATATCGAGAAAGTGATCTACAATCCAGAGGGGGATGATAGAGAGAACCTTGACAAGGAGATTATAGTCATAAAGAACACTGGTAAGGAGATCAACCTCAAAGGCTGGAAAATAACAGATACAGACAACCACGAGTATGTATTCGGTGATTTAACTCTTGGACAGGGAGAATCAGTAACCCTCCATGTTGGCTCAGGTGTTGATACTTCGACGGATGTTTACTGGGGGCTTGGAAGACCTATCCTTGACAATACTGGAGATACCATCACCCTCTACAATGCGAATGGTGAAATTGTGGATCAGTATTCTTGNNNNTGTAAAATACAGTGTAAAGGTAGTTAGCGTAATAGACGGGACACACTTGATGTAAGATTCGAAGATGGAACAATAGGGAGAGTAAGGATGCTTGGAGTCGATACTCCTGAGACAACCGCTGAGAAAAATAAAGTTGGAAAATAACAGATACAGACAACCACGAGTATGTTTTTGGTGAACTTATCCTTAGAGCTGGAGAATCAGTAACCCTCCATGTNNTGCTCTGCAAACGAATTATCGCCTTCTACCACCAGCACCCCTACACCAATTCCCACCGGTATATCCCCAACCCTTCATTCTTCAACTTTAGAAGTAACACCCTCAACACCTTCTTCGGTAACTCCATCTCCTACTCCTTTGAAACCTACTCCAACCCCAACACCTCTGCTCTTCGGTGTAAAATACAGTGTAAAGGTAGGATCTATAAGCTGATACAAGAGGGTGGATTTACCACTTCTCCTTATGCCCATCAGCACAATAACCTCTCTTGTATTCACTAATGAGAGGAGATCCGACAGATATTCGTTTCTGGAGATAGAATCAGGTACACCTTTGCTATACCACCAGTCGTTCCAGAATGCAAGGGCTGCCTTATCACATTTCTATCTATAACCATACAACGACTCTTACTTTAAATAGTATTGCATTATACTGCACCATTTTATGTTGATTTGGTGCACTATACTGCACTCTATCTTATATACCATATGGGCTGTATCCCATAACTGAAGTTACGGTGATTGGCTCTTACTTATTCCTAAAATCTCTTTATGTTCTCAAAGAGTTTCAATCCCTGCACCCTCTGAAAGTGCCTTACATTCCTTGTGAACAGTATCGCGTCATTCTCAACCACTATTCCCGCTATTAGGGCATCTCTAAAATCTATTGCATTCCCTTCGGATTTGAGTTCCGCAACTATTTTTCCAGAGAGCTTGGCAGATTTTTCAGTTAACTTATAGATTTCAATTGAATTTGCTAGTTCATCAACAGCATCAATATTTTTTACCCTCTTGGTTTTATAAGCTCCATAGTAAAGCTCAAAGATGTTTATAGATGTGGTTGCGAGTTCAAATCCCTCCTCCAGCTCTCTTATTATCCCTGTAATTTCTGTGTTCCCTCTCAATAAGTCTATGAGGATATCGGAGTCTAAGCAGATTTCCAAGTCTCCCACCCTTTCCTCAATGATTCTTTTATCTCTCTTAGTTCATCTTCGTTAACCTCCCATGACCCAGCGAGATGGCTAATCCTTCTCTTCAGCAGGTACTTTATTGCATCGTCTATCGAAACAGGCTTCTTATATTCTATCTGAAGTTTTCCGGCGAGTTCAACAAGCCTTCTGTATGTCTCTTCACTCAACTTTATAGATTTTGTAGACATAGTAGAAAATGTAGTTCAAGTAGCATAAAAAATTTTCTGTATTATGTTAGTGATGTGATCTCTGGAGGATATGGTCCTTATCAAACTAACTCTCCGTCAACTTCTGTAAAATATTCTTCTCCTTGAATTAGTTAAATGTAGTGTTCATTTTTAAAACTAAAACATCTAAATCATTTTTAAAACATTCTGAATCATATAACAGCTTTTTTTCCACCTCATTTTGACAGGCAACCTCCTTTGCCCTTGAGGATAACATTGCTCTGAGGTGATGAAAGATGAATTGGAATAGGAAATTGAATAAGAAATTTTTCGAACCAGAATGGAAATTAACTTCCTAAAATTATTTGCATTGAATCGTTATGCAACAAAATTTGTATGAGATAAAAAATGGTGTTTAAAGAGTTTATTTTGGAATTTCCTGCTTTAAGACTATGAAAGTGATATACCGATAGAGTTTAATTGAGTGAATTAAGTGGAAACCAACTTCCGAAAATTATATATTAATACTCAAAGTATCGCGAAGTGGGTGAAGCAAAGTGGTGGTTAGAGGGGTTGATTTTTACAATATAGATGAGCTTCTAACGGACGAAGAGAGGCTCGTAAGAACTGCTATCAGAGAATTTCTGGAAAAGGAAGTTAAAGATGCCGTTATCGAAGCTTGGCACAAAGAGGAGCCACTGGACTTCAGAGAACTCGGACCTAAATTCGGAGAACTAGGAATGCTCGGAGCATTTATCCCGGAGGAATACGGTTGCCCGGGGGTAAACTACACAACCTTCGGGATAATATGCCAAGAAGTTGAAAGGGTCGACAGTGCTCTGAGAAGTTTTGTTGCTGTAACAAGCGGGCTTGTGATGTATCCGATATGGAAGTATGGAAGTGAAGAGCAGAAGCATAAGTATTTGCCGAGGCTTGCAAAAGGAGAGTTGATCGGATGCTTCGGTCTTACTGAGCCAAATCATGGTAGCGACCCCGGTTCAATGGATACAACCGCTAAAAGAGATGGTGATGAATGGATTCTCAACGGGACGAAGACATGGATAACAGAGGCGGATATAGCAGATATAGCTGTTGTGTGGGCAAGAGATGTTGATGACGGAAAGATCAAAGGCTTCATCGTTGAAAGAGGAATGAAGGGGTTCCACCAGAGTGCAATTACCAAGAAAGGGTCGATGAGGGCTGGAGGTGTTGGAGAGATAGGGCTAATCAATTGCAGAGTCCCTGAAGAGAACAGACTGCCCGAAGCTCTCAGTTTAAGAGCTCCCTTGAGCTGTCTTGATCAGGCCAGATACGGGATTTCATGGGGAGCGATAGGAGCAGCCATAGACTGTTATGAGACTGCCCTGAACTATGCAAAGGAGAGAAAGCAGTTCGGCGTTCCGATTGCAGGCTACCAGCTTGTTCAGGAGAAGCTTGTAAATATGCTCATCAGAATAACAAATGGGCAGCTGCTATCTTGGAGACTCGGAAGGCTCATGGACGAAGGAAAGGCCACTCCAGAACAGGTATCCCTCGCAAAGAAGAACAACCTGAGAGTTGCAAGATACTGTGCGAGAACTGCCAGAGAGCTTCTGGGAGCCAACGGAATAAGCCTCGACTACTCGCCAATAAGGCACATGACGAACATTGAGTCCGTTTACACATACGAGGGAACAGATGACATCCACACGCTTATTCTGGGAAGGGCGATAACGGGATTTCAGGCTTTCAGAAGGGAGCTGAAACCGTGAGGCTTCATGAGTATCAGGCAAAGAAAATTTTCTCAGAGCACGGCATACCGGTTCCAAGAGGGAGACTTGCTGAAACCCCTGGAGAGGCGAGAGAGATAGCTGAAGAGCTTGGTGGAGAGGTTGTTGTAAAGGCACAGGTTCTTGTTGGTGGCAGGGGGAAGGCTGGAGGAATAAAAAAAGCAGAGAATCCCGATGATGCTGAGAGGATTGCAAAGGAGCTTATTGGAAGCTACATCAAAGGTCATAAAGTTGAAAAGGTTCTCGTTGAGGAGGCACTGAATATAAAAGAGGAGTACTACGTCGGCTATGTGATAGATAAAAGTAGAAAGAGACCCGCATTGATTCTGAGCAGAAAGGGCGGAATGAATGTGGAGGAGATCGCAGAAAAATATCCTGAAGAGATGCTGAAGATTTACTTCGATCCTCTTTGGGGTTTGCAGGATTATCAGGTGAGAAAAACGCTGTTTAGAGCAGAATTCAGCAGTTCCGAGATTTCAGAGCTTTTGAAAATAATCAAAAACCTTTGCAGAATAGCCCTCAAATTCGAAGCTGAGCTTACTGAAATAAATCCCCTTGTTCTGACAGATACCGGATTCATTGCTGCAGATGCAAGGTTAAACGTCGATGACAACTCCCTTTACCGTCACCCTGAGCTGTTAAAACTCAGAGATGCGACAGAGGTTGATGAACTCGAAAGGGAAGCAATACTGAATGGGCTAAACTATGTCAGAATTGGGGGAGATATAGGGATTATAGCCAACGGCGCCGGACTGGCCATGGCGACAATGGACTTGGTAAAGCTCATGGGGGGCGAGCCAGCAAACTTCCTCGATACAGGAGGGGGCTTGGCTGATCCTCAGAAAATGAAGACGTGTCTGGAGCAAGTTCTTAAGGATGAGAATGTGAAGGTCGTTTTCGTAAACATCTTCGCCGAAATTACGAGGTGTGAGAAAGTGGCTGAGGGGATAATCCTAGCTATGCAAAATTTTAACAGGGTTCCGCATGTCATTAAACTGGTGGGAACAAACGAGGAACTCGGAAAGCAACTACTCAGAGAATATGCAGAAAAGTCAGGAGCTGAGATACATCTGGTTGATAGTATTGAAGAGGGAGCTAAAAAAGCTGTTGAAATTGCTGGAGGCGTCTGAATGGCAATACTGATTGATGAGACTACAGAAGTAATAGTTCAGGGAATTACTGGGTTTCAGGGGAGATTTCAGACAAAACGAATGCTTGATTACGGAACAAAGATCGTCGGTGGGGTCTCTCCAGGGAAGGGTGGAGAAGATGTTTTTGGAGTTCCTGTTTTCAACACAGTGGAGGAGGCCGTTGAAGAGACAGGGGCAAATACGTCAATAATTTATGTACCTGCCAGATTTGCATATGATGCAGTTCTTGAAGCAATAGATTCTGGACTCGATCTGGTGGTCTGCATCACTGAGGGAATTCCGCTTTACGACGAAATGAAGATTCACCATAGGCTTGAAAGCTCCAAAACTATGCTTCTTGGACCGAACTGCCCTGGAGCTATTAGTCCTGAAAAATCAAAGGTGGGTCTACTTCCAGACAGGAGCTTTGCTCCCGGAAGGTTGGGGATAGTTTCGAGAAGTGGAACACTTACCTACCAGATTTCTGAAAATCTTACCAGGGCAGGAATTGGACAGTCAACGGTCGTCGGAATAGGCGGAGACCCAATGCCAGGACTGACTTTCAGGGACATTCTCCCGATGTTTGAAGAAGATGATGAAACTGATGCGGTTCTGCTCATAGGTGAGATCGGAGGAAGTGCTGAAGAAGAGGCAGCAGAATACATCGCAACAAAAATGAGCAAGCCTGTTATCGGATACATTGCAGGAATTACTGCCCCCTTAGGCAAAAGAATGGGTCATGCTGGAGCGATCATCGAAGGTGGTAAAGGGACAGCAGAGTCCAAGATAGAAGCATTGAGAGATGCAGGAGTTATAGTTGCACAGTCACTTCACGATGTGGTTGACACCGTAAGAAAAATCATGCGCTGACAAGGCTTTCAAAAGCTATATTGCTTCTTAACTATTTTTTCATTTATCGTTCGATAGGTTTTAAAGTTTAAGTGTTTGCTGTCAGCTCAACTGAGTCAAAATACTTCTGGAACCTTAGGGCTTTTAAGCTCAAATTGACAAATTTATTGTTAAAGATGATTTGTCTGAGAAATCCCACTTCCCAAGAATAGATATCAATATCATTAAAAAATAAAAATTAAAATTTAAATTTGTAATGTGTGCTCGCCTCGAATGTAGAATATCGAGAATCCTACAATTACTCCAGCAGTCGCAATCTGAATAGATATCGGAACAACCTGCTTCCATGCAAATGTGGCGATAGATGCCCCCTGCTCTCCACCTACTACGAAGGCGGTAAGTATCATGAGAAACACCAGCAATCCAGAAATCATCGAAATCCCAAGGAGTGTCCCAAAAATTCCTTTTACAATTTCTTCTGTATTCTCTTTCACGATATCACCTCTTTATCCTGCGAAAGCAATTGGCAGAAGGCCCAAAAGCAGTAGTAATAGTACGATGACATGGGCACCAACCCACACGAGAGTTATCTTTGTCGTCTCTTTAAATCCTGATCCAGCTATTCCCATAGCCACATACATGCACAATGCTAATGGCGGAGTCATGCCTTCTAGGGCGCCTGTAAGAGCCGGTAAGATTCCTGCAGCCACAATTGGACTCATTCCAGTTGCAACCAGCAGTGTAACAAGCGTTGGACCAAGTATTGCTATCTGAGAACTACCAGGAAGAACCATTCCTAGTACAACACCCAAAAAGATTATCAGAAGTACAAGGGCTATGATGCTGAGATTCAATGGCTCTATAGCAGCATTCACAGCCTGTCCCAGCTCCAGCTCTTTGAATACATAGGCGATGGAGTACGCGAAGTAGACTGTAAGTGAAACCGGTACAACACTGTGGTACGAGTTCTTAAACATTCTTGCAATGTTATTGAAAAGACCACCTTCAGATAGTGCTGATCGCGAAATCAGAATTGCGTAGGCCATTGTGACGGGTGGTGTGAAGAACAGCACAGTCTTGGAGAACGCCTTGGCTCCGTCAGCCCCTATTCTGCCTATTATGAGATCTTTCATAGTGGCATCTATCAGGAAGGGCAAGAATATCATTATAGGTAGTATCAAGACATACCAGCTATTCTTCAGCGACTCTTTCAAGGACGGGAGTTCTTCCTTGGGTATTGGCTTCACGTCATATACGTAGGTCATTGAGACTAAGGTAATCAACCTCTGTAGAACGAACCAAATTCCAATTCCCCACACTACCAGCCAGAACTCAGAAAGAGAAAACATATCTGGATACAACGCGTCAAGCACTCCGAAAGCAAGCAAGATTGTTCCCGAAGGAGGGATCATGGGTCCCATGGCACTTGATGCCATTTCAACAGAGGCTGCAAGGTGTCTCGGAAAGCCTGTGCGAATCATAGATGGGATCGTGAAGACTCCTGTTGAGGCCACATTACCCGGACCTGATCCAGAGAGAGATGCCATGAATGTACTACCGAAAAGGCTAACGTATCCAGCACCACCTCTAAATCTGCCAACAGCTGCCAGGATTATCCCTATTATCCTATCAATAACCTTGGTCTCTCCGAAGACATGAGCAAGCAGAAGAAACCCGACGATTGCATAGAATAGGGTACTGGTAGAGGGCTTTATCAGATACTTTAGGAATATGTCGAACCTCCCACTGAACACTATCAGAAGAATGTACGACAGAGCCATCACTTCGTATATCGGCCGCCTGAAGACAACGAATAGTATGGCAATTACTACCAGCAATACCGCTATGTACAGTATCGGTAGAGGAACTCCTAAAAGGGTGTCCAATCTCTCACCTCCAGAACAGTGAGATGGCGTTTGGCACCACTGAAATCCGTGTGCGGTACTCTCTTGCCAATTTCTACAAGAATTTCTCCTTCAATGTAGCAGTCCATTCGAGTTTCACACATCCTACCACCTCCAGTGATGTCAGATTCAACATTATACATCATTGATAATATTAAAACTTTTTGGTAATTGACTTCCATTAATTGAATTCATGGTAATGTGATACTACTGGAATTGTAAATCCTTAATAAAATTTTAATAGTAAAAGACCAAAAACAGATAATGATGCAGAAGTACGGCAACCTTCCGAAAACCGCAGTGGAGATACTTAAGATTATTTCCATGTCATCAAAACCGACCAATTCAATCGAAATAGCCAAAATGCTCCATAAGGAGAAAGTTTATGTCGATTCTAGAACTGTAAGATACCATCTCAGTCAGCTGGAAGAACTCAGATTTATCGTCAAAATTGGGAGAAAAGGGTGCGTTATTACGCCTGAAGGGCTCGAGCAACTGAAAAGAATAATGGTTTATGAGAGGCTCGGTATGCCCTCCATTCAGGTAGAAAAAATGATAGCAAACAGCACTTTTAGCCCTGAGACTGGCAAAGGAACTGTTCTTGCAAATGTTGCTGTTATATCCAAAGATGATTTTGAAAGGGCTGTAGAGATTATTAATTCTGTATCATCTTTGAATGTCTTCCCCTCACAACTAGTTGCCATAGTTGACGAGGAAGAAAGTCTTGGAGAATACAGTGTGCCTGAGGATCATGTAGCATTAGGGTGTATTTCTACAACAGTGTATGATAGCGTACTCCGTAAAAAGGGAGTATTTGTTGAGTCAATTGCAGCAGGAGTTTATGAGATCATGGATAAAAGACCCGTGGGGTTTGTTGAGCTGATAACTCATAATGGAGCTACTTTAAGCCCTGGTGAGTTGTTTATTAAAGCGGGGTGGACTTCTGTAAGGAAGATTGCAGAAACGGGCAATGGATATGTCACGGCAGCAATCAAAAGATTTCCTTTTTCCTTTTCGGATGTCATTGAAAGCACTGTAAGCCAATTAAAGAAAGCAGGCATAGATGGTATCATCGAGATTTTTGCAATAACACCTGAAATTGAGAGAATCGACATCACAGATGCAAGGAAAGGAAGATTAATCGTTTTTGGAGGAGGAAATTACTTTGCTCCATTGATTGAAGAAGGAATGAATGTAAAGTTGACCATAAATGCCACATTGATAGAAATAAGTAAAATGAAGACCCCTGACAAAATTTTAAGATAAATCGCATTAATAAAATGGACATTTTATTCCATTTATCTTCAATATTTTATCTTTTTATTTTTCATTTTTTTGGAAACTAACTTCCAAAAATTTAAATACTGTAAGCAAACAAACTTTCAATTAGAAGTAAGGTAAACAGGAGGTGTAGTGTTGAAAGAAGTTAAAATACTGTCACCTACCGGACACCTGGGTTTCACACCTTTAGAAAAAGGTAGCTTTTTGTTGGGAGTTAGCAAAGAGCCGGATTATATCGTGGCAGACTCCGGAAGTGCTGATATCGGTCCGTTTTATTTGGGGGCCGATAAACCCTGCAGTCCTGAAATGTGGCAGAAACACGATTTGGAGCTAATCCTCAAAACATCTAGAGAACTGGATATCCCCATGATCATAGGGAGCGCTTCAGATACCGGAACAAACAGGGGTGTTGATCGATTCGTACGGATAATCAAGGAGATTGCAAAAGAGAATAACTTACACTTCAACCTTGCTTACATATATTCACAGCAAGATAAAAACAAAATTAGGCAGATTCTAAACGAAGTGAGAATTGAAGGGATAGATGGCTTTGAAGACTTGACTCCACAGATATTGGATAGAACTAATACGATAGTTGCGGTAATGGGTCCTGAACCGATAATCCATGCATTAGACAATGGTGCAGATGTGATAATTGCAGGACGCAGCTCAGATTCATCAATTTTCGCTGCTCCCCTCATTTGGGAAGGTCTATCCAAAGCAACAGCATTTTATGCTGGGAAAGTTTTGGAGTGTGCATCATTCTGTGCTGAGCCTTTTATGGGCAAGGAAAGTGTGATTGGATATGTGAAAGAAGGTGAAGTTATTGTTGAGCCCATGCATCCAAAACAGCGCTGTACAGTTGCTTCTGTAGCTAGTCATAGCATGTACGAAAGGGTTGATCCGTACTACGAAAGAGTACCAGGTGGCATACTGGACATGAGTGAATGTGTATATGAACAGATAGATCACAGAAGAACAAGAGTGACGGGCTTTAAGTTCATAGAGAGCGAACTTAAAATTAAGCTTGAAGGTGCAGGGAAAGTAGGTGAGAGATGTATATGTATAGTTGGATTCAGAGACCCATACTTAATCAGGCATATAGACAAAGTTATCGAGTGGTCTAAGAAGAAGGTTGAAGAAAGATATTCTGACAAGTCCTATCAGATCTATTATCACTTGTATGGCATCAACGGGGTGATGAAAGACCTAGAGCCGATCAAGAATCCTTCACCTCATGAAATCTGCCTGATTGTCGAATGTGTCGCAGAAACTGCAGAAGAGGCGAAAGAGATTGCAACCTTAGCTGCAAGAAATACTTTCTACGCGAGACTGCCAGATATAAAGGGGACTGCAGGAACTGCAGCTATGATGTCTGATGAGGCGATACTAACAAAACCAGCATATGAATGGATGATTAACCACTTGGTGCCAGTTTCAGACCCGCTTGAACTTTTTGAGATACACTTCGAGGAGGTTTAGAGGTGATTGGATGGCTGTTAAAAGACTGGTTGAGCTGGCTACAACGATAAGGAGCAAGAATGCGGGCGTTAACAGCATAACATTCGACATAATCTTCAGTAACCCGGATAATTACAGGATGGTTAAACAAAGTGGAGCCCTGAATAGAGAAACCATTGCACAGTTGTTTGGCATCCCTGACAGTCGCATCATCAGTTTTGTAGAATTTGATCCTGCAAATGCTATTAAGTTCACAATTAGAAGGCTTAAACCAAGTGGCAGTCCTGGTGAATCTGACATCTTCGGTAGCCAGCAATACGCTCCACTCTTGGATCTAGAAATAGAATTAAACAACATTGAGTAAATTTTCCTTTTTTCAACCTCCATCCAATCCAAATGTTTCCGGTCCGGCTACCTCCAAACCTTTCTTAGTTTTCCATTTTTTATCTGAAGGTATAGTAAGGATGTAAACGTTCAACCCAGGTCTGATCTCTTCAGTCGAAATAGGCCTTAAAGTATAGATATCAACCAGTGTTATGATATCGGGCACATAAACTCTTTCCGATTGATTTTCCATAACAAGATATTCGTTCTGGAAGATAATCTTAGTCCTTTCATCACCCACAATCTCAGCCTCTCCTCCATAAAACCTTTCAAATTTCATTCTCTTTACCCTTTCAACTTTTCCTTTTTGCACAGTTCCTTTAGTAAGTTCACAAATCCTTTCCAGCTTCGATTCTGGAGAAGTGTCAGACAAAATGATATCTCCTATCTCCATGGCTTTTGAGAGTGTTTTTTTTACTGCTGCCCTCTTCATCTCTTTTCCCGTCATCGCATAGCATGATATCCAGGAATGACCTCCCATCAATCTTGTAACACCCCTTGCAAACCACTCTCCATACTCGTTGTTAATTGAATCTATGAATATCGTATTCCCTTTCTCGTCAGAGATTGCCATCGGGGTGATTGAAATCCCGTAGATGTGGAAAGTGGTCATTTGGAGTTCTGGAAAAGCTCTCCCCATTCCATCAGCATCCACTACGGGTATTCCTAAATTAAGGCCAGCAACTATGGCTGTCAAAGAGTTTAAACCTGCCCCCTCAACTGGAACGATAGCATAAGTTTCTTCTCCAAAATAATTTTCCAGTAATTTTAAAACATTTCTAGCTTCAAATCCGTTGGGTAATTTTTCTTTTAGGATTAAAGGGGAGCCCATCATAGCTACAGAAAGCACTAAGGCGTTGTTGGGTACACTTTCTGCATCAATCAAGTGAGTGGTTTTATCCTCCTTGAGGGTCTGAAGTGCCATAAGTTCTGAGATATAGGTTTGCCCTCCGCCCCCACTTCCTAAGATTTCAGCTCCTTTAGCAATTCTCCTTACCGTTTCTTCTGAGATTTTTATCATAGCAATCCCCAATGTATTTTAATCATGTTTCTCAATTAATCATATTTCTCAAATCTTTATCTTGTATTCCTCTTTCTTTGTTTTTATAACTATAGCACTCCTCGTATCTACAACACCTCTGATTTGCCTAATTTTCTCAATTACCTGGGTGAATTCATTAATATCTTCAACGACCAGCTTTACAATAAGATCAAAATCTCCGGTAACAAGGTAAACCTCCGTGATTTCATCCAAGGATGAGAGGATGTCCAGAATCTTCTGCTCATGGTTAGGAGATGTTTTAATCTCGATAAAAGCAAAAATCCTTTTGCCAATTTTTTCCGGATCTATCACAACTATTTTCTTTTTTATTATTTTTTCCATCTTCATTCTCTGAATTCTTCTATGAACAGTAGCTACCCCGACATTTAGCTTGTTAGCTATCTCACTCAAGGAAACATTTCCATCCTCTTGCAAAAGTCTCAGAATATCCTTGTCTATCTCATCCAACATCACTACCACATCGTATATCGGAGCTAGTTTTCACTCTAATTTTTATGTAGAGAATTAAAAGATTAGTTTTTCTCTTTTGTTTCACCAACATCTTTAACCGCAGATATTCCTAGTCCTGGTTCCTCTGGGAGAGTTATCTTTCCGCTTTTAATCTCTATTCCGCCTAAAACCGGATCTTCGCTCAAAAATAAATGCGAGTCTAAGTCTACATATCTGATGTTCCTGAAAGCGAGGGCAAGATGAGCGGCTGCAGTTAGTGAGACTTTGGATTCCAGCATGCAGCCAATCATGCATGGTATCCCTGCTGCTTCAGCAATATTGATTATCTTGACTGCCTCACAAATACCTCCACATTTCATGAGTTTGATATTTATCCCGTCTACACAACCCTCTTTTAAAAGTCTTAAGGCATCCCTTGCCAGATGTATACTTTCATCCGCAAAAACCGGGATGTCACTGTTCTCTTTTACGAATTTCAAGCCACTTATATCCCAAAATGGAACTGGTTGCTCGATTAACTCTATCTCAAAATTAGATATTTTTCGAATGAATTTAATCACATCTTTTGGCGTGAAACCTTGGTTTGCGTCAATTCTTATTTTAATTCCTAAATCACTAATCGCTTCAATTCTCTTGAAATCTTTTTCAACATTTCCTTCGACTTTTATCTTCAGAATCTCAAAACCCCTTGATATAGCATCTATAGCCTTCTCTCTAACCTTTTCAGGTGGGAGTATTCCTATCGTAAGATCTGTCTTTATCTCATCTCTGTATCCTCCAAGCAACCTGAAAAGGGGTTTGGATAGTTCCTTCCCAACAAGATCATATATGGCGATGCTGATTGCAGCCTTTGCTGCAGTCATGTTTATGAAGGAACTCAGGACTTCATCTATCTTCTGAATATCTAATTCTTGGTTGATAAGTAAGGGAGTTATATCTTCAATAAAAGAGAGTACGCCTTGCTGATTATCGCCTGTAATTTTATAAGTTGGTGAACCCTCTCCTATACCGACAATATCGTCGCTGAAAATCTTTACGAGAACATTTTTTGCTTTTGTAATTGTTCCAAGCGAAATTTTAAAAGGTTCTTTTAGGGATAAATCGAATTTTCCGGCAGTTATTCTTGTTATTTTTGCGTTCATTCCACTTCACCTTTTCTTAAGTTCTTCGGCAAAATCCACCATCAAAGCATCCAAGAATTCTTTAAATTTCTCTTCTCCATCCATTACAGAGTACTTCCCTTCCTCAATTTTCCTTTTTTCTTTTATTAAAAAATCATCTGCAAGCTGATGTTTTTCAAGTATGGTAATTAGTCTGCTTACTGAATCTATGATTCTAAACGGTCCGTAAGCTTTTGGTTCATCAATCAATCCTCTTGCACTCGATAACATGAAACAAAGCAGTTCAAATATTTCATTTCTCAGATCATCTTTGTTCCCCATCGTCTCCCCTCTGTCCATACCTTTCAAAAAATATAACTCCTCTCCTCCTCTCACGCGGAGATGGCTTTTCTGCGGGGTATCCTATGGTGACCAGCAATTCCGGGGTTATGTGATCTGGAAGATCGAGAAGTACCTGGACTGCTCTCTGGTTAAAAGATTTTACTGGACATGTGCCAATTCCAAGCTCATAAGCCATGAGTAACATGTTCTGTGTTGCCATTGCAATGTCAAAAATGGATAGTTGCAGATTTCCAGTTTTTTCCGCAATTTTCATATCTCTACAGACAACTATGATCGCTGCAGGGATATCGAATATTCCTGGAGACACAACCTTTATTTTTTCTATGGACTTTGGATCCCTTACCGCGATAAAAACCCAGGGTTGCTGATTTCCTGCTGATGGAGCCCAGATCGCTGCATCCAAAATTTGCTGCATTTTATCGTCATCAATTGCCTTTCTCTGAAATTTTCTGACGCTTCTTCTACCCTTAATGACTTCAAAAATAGAACCCACAATATCACCTATACCCTTCTCTCTTTTTCAGGTGGCTTCATGTATGTTAGCCTGCTCTGCCTCAAACCCAACTCAAGCAAAGCTTCGAGGAACTTGAGTGATGCTGATGCTGGATCGATGACTGGGACATCAAATCCATCCTTTTTGAGCATGGTATGGAGATCCTTTGCCAAACCCATCATTCCGGTACAACCCAGAATCAAAACATGAGCCTTATCTTCCTTGATTGCCTTCGTCATTTCATTGTGGAGAGCATTCTTTAGTCTATCTTTATCGTGCAGTTCAAGAACCGGGATATTTACGCTCCTTATCGAAGCAAGCTTCTTATGAACTCCAAGGACTTTTGCAATGTTCTCGATCATAGGTAGAACATTGTCTAATACTGTGACTATCGAGAATCTCTGACCCAGTGAACACGCAAAGAGCATGGAAGGTTCGGCTGCCCCAACAACTGGGATGTCTACAACCTCTCTGGCAGCCTTTACACCAGGATCTCCGAAGCAATCTATAATCGCACCATCAAACCCTTTTTTTTCTGCTTCAATAACTTTATTAATTATACCCGGGGCTGCAAGGGCTTCATCGTATTCGGATTCTATGGACGCAGTTCCCCTATCTATATTAACAACCTCAATCTCGGTTTTATCTGAAGCATAAGTCTTGAATTCCCTTTCAACTTCTTCGTTAAAAATGTCAGCAATTATTGGGACAATAACCCTAATTTTCAGTTTACTCAATCCATACACCTCCAATTTGTAGAACTAAATAAATAAAAAAAACAAGAAATTACATTGGGGTTACTTCTGGCCATGTACCCCTTGATTTTCTATCCAAAACTGTTAGAACTGCCTGAACAACAACGGCAACGATGAAAGCATCAACTGCAGAAACCGTTGTCAAGGTAAACCACCCAAAGCCTGTCGGTGGAGGAGTGGTGCAGAATGCAACAAAGGATCCAGCAATCCAAGCGATGAACATTATCGGTCGCCATTTGGGAACCTTACTGAGATTTTCAAATCGGTAGAAGTCCTTATTAAAGAGGAAGTAATCTGTAACATAAACCCCGCCTATCGGAGGAATCGTAGCACTTAAAATCATCAGCCACTGGACAAATTTTCCGTATATCCCGCTTAAGGCAATGACTATACCAAGAATTCCTGCTACAAGAGTAAGCTTCCACTTAGGCCATGTCCTAAATATTACCGAGAGATCAAGAGCTGCTGAATAAAGGTTGTTATCATTCGTTGTCCACTGAGCGAGGACCAAAACTATAATCGCAATCAATCCCCAGCCAAGACCTATCATTATCTTAACTGCATCCCACTCTCCAACAGCATGGGCAAGAATCGAACCGAGATATACCATCAGGCTAAAGCCAATTAAGAACCCCAGTATTGCAGCTCCAACAGCATGTTTTCTATCCTTTGCATACCTTGTTATATCAGGTCCTATAACCGCTCCAACCATAAACGAACCAGCTATTATGGAAGCTGCAACGCCAAAAGGCATTGGATCGCCGGGTGGACCTTCTGCTACAAGCTCACCCCATGGATGTTCGCTCAAAATTCTGAATAGAGATGCTAACAGTATTATCACCATCAATGGCACGGCGATTTTACTGAGCAAAGCTATCCCTCTGTAGCCATAAATAGCAGTGGTAATCATCAGAATGCCACCAATAATGATCATTAGCTGAGTGTTTGCAGTATAATCCGTTATCATCTGGATTCCGGCTACTGCTGTCTCTCCAAAGAGGCCAAGCTGAACTGCAAACCAACCATAACAGCCCAATGCGAGCACGGCAGCGGTAATATATACTCCAATATCTCCAAATGCAAATCTTCCAATCATAGCAGTGGATAGACCTGTATCTGCACCTACAATGGAGCACATGGCGTTTATAATTGTTAGAACTAAGCTGCCTAATAAAATAGCTCCTGCAGCTGAAGCCAAATCAAGACCAAATCCAACAACACCTCCAAGCATCAGTGCAGCAAGACACATTCCAATTCCTATCCATACCAGTCCCATTTCCAACCAGTTTTTTCTGAGTTCAGCTGGAACTGGCTCTCTCTCAAAATCCTTAAACATCTGCTCTGTTTTTTCACTTTCACCCAAACAAAACACCTCCCTCTGTAACAGAAAATTATAAAATTTTCAGGTAACCGGCCGCTTTTGCTCGGATTCTTATCGCGTTACCTGGTAGGTATGCAAGAGGGATTTCATCCACATCAACAATTTCTACAGTGTTCGGATCTGCTCCAGCTTTGATCGCTTCTTCAACTGCAATCTCCTTTGCTTCTCTGAGGACTTCTTCCCTTCCCCTCTCCTCAAGAGAGAAGACTTTATCAATCTCACCACTCACCTGAGCGATGGCAGCTCCTATTGCGTTGGCAACCTCGAAATTCTTCGGTTTTATCACCTTGGAGGCTCCTTTAAGGTTACCGGGAAGAAGTATACTCCCACCACCAACGAGTATCACCGGAACCGGATCCGGACTCGTTTTCATTCTATCAATTGCCTCCTCAACCATTGTTTTCATTCTCTCTGAAGCTTTTTCCACTAGTTTATCATTAAGATTCCTTAACCTCGATGGATCTCCCAGCTCAACTCTCTTCAGATAAACTGCAATATCTGTGGCGGTTAGTTTATCTCCACCAAAAACTAGAGCTTCTTTTTCCAATCGGTATCCAACGCTTTCTGGGCCTACTTTAACACCATTCTCAAACTTGACTAAACTACCTCCTCCAAGACCTATAGAAACCAAATCAGGCATTCGGAAATTCGTTCTTACATCGCCAATCTCGACAGCTACCGAACTCTCTCTGGGAAACCCATTTACGAGGACACCAATATCAGTGGTCGTTCCTCCAATATCGACAACGATACCATCTTTTAGCCCTGACAAAAATGCAGCACCTCTTAGGCTGTTGGCAGGTCCCGAGGCTATTGTTAAAACAGGATATTTCAATGCATACTCTGCAGACATCAAAGTACCATCATTTTGGGTAATGTAGAGCTTTGCTTCAACCCCCTTTTCTTTTAAAGCATTCTCAAAGGATTTTATTGCTGTTTTTGCGACCTTTACCACTGCGGCATTAATAACCGCAGCATTTTCCCTTTCCAGTAGTCCTATGCTACCGATCTCGTGAGAGAGTGTTATCGGTATATCGCCCAGTATCTCTCTTGCAATTTCAGCAACTCTCATTTCATGCTCATTGTTTACCGGAGAGAATACTGCTGAGATAGCTAACGCCTCTACTCCCTTTTCTTTGAGATCTCGTAGAGCTTTTCTCACCTCATCTTCATTGAGCTTGGATAGTTCTCGCCCATCATATTCATGCCCTCCAGCGATAATGTGCATGTAACCTCCGATGGCGTTAACCAGGTCTTCTGGCCAGGAGATCAGTGGTTTTATTGAAAGAGTTGCAGGCTTTCCAATCCTTATAATCCCAACTTTTGCTAGATTTTTCCTCTCCACAATTGCATTGGTACAGTGGGTTGTTCCGAGCATAGCATATTTTATTTCAGCAACATCAACATCAGATTCTTTTAAGACACCATCGAGAGCATTTAAAATACCGGTTGTTACATCTTCTGTAGTAGCAACCTTTATCTTGGCGACAACTCTGTTTTCCTTATCCACAATCACGGCGTCTGTATTGGTACCACCAACATCAATTCCTATTCTATAACTCATCAAACCTCCCCCATGATTTTCTCTATGGGTTTGTACTCGACATTATAGCCAAAGTATTTTGGACCTGCAACCTCAAGCCCTCTCTCAGTTCTCCACATTTCACTGCAGGGTATGCCTATGACAAAACATCTTTGACCATACTTCACAGACTCAGTTGTTATGGGTACAGCAGTTTCAAGGTCGAGGATGGTTATCAAATCTGGGACGCTGGCTAAAACATCTCCATTTTTTATTGCCACAAGATTCTCATTCTGAATGTGAACTTCCAGAATGTTGTCAGAATATTCACCAAACCCCTCAATTTTAACAACACCTCTCGCAAACCCCCCTGTGGTTCTTCTCTCAACATCCACAACCTTGCCTTTGAAAAGCTCAAAACCCTTGGATGCATTCAACACAGCATCGATAGGATTCTCTTTTTTCTCCCTTGCCTCTCTCACAGCCTCTCCAAGCCTCTCAGCAAGAGTTAGAGTGCCAGGAATAGCGGCTTTTCTGAGTTCCTTGCCAGTCATTGGATATAGTGCAATCCAAGCAGTGCCACCGAACCTTATTGTAATATCTCGAGCAATCCATTCAGCCCAGTAGTTATCACAAGTGTTGAGGAGGACGATGTTGTCTCTCTCATCTGCTAATGCCATTGGAGTTACGGGCACACCATTTATGTGGAAAGTGGTCATTTGAAGTTCTGGAAAAGCTCTACCCATTCCATCAGCATCTACAATCGGTATACCCATTTTCGCTCCAACAGCTAACGGAAAGGTGGAATTCAGCCCCCCTGCTTCTATCGGCATAGTGGCAAAAACCTCTTTTCCAAGATACTCACCCAAAGCCCTGAAGGCGTTGATTATCTCGGTACCTCTCGGAAGTTTCTCAACAATAACGGTTGGAGTCCCCATACCTGCAGAGGGAATGACTAAGGCATCTTTTGGAACATCTTTTACATCCACGATATTAATCTCATATCCTTCTTCCAAAGCCTGAATTGCTGTCAGTTTTCCGATGTAAGGGTCTCCACCACCTCCAGTTCCGAGAATTGCTGCTCCTACTGATAGATTTTCAATGGCCTCTTTATCCAAGCTCCTCACAAAATCCCTCCATCTTACTGTCAATTTGTGAAATATTTTTTCATACTATTTAAGTTTTTGGAACATCTTTTCAATAGATGAAATTTGATCTTATCTTATTTTTTAAGATCGTATGAGTGTGTTAAAAGAGGCTTTGTAAGGAAATCAAAACGATTAGAGGGACAGAATCGTTTCTTTGAGTATATTCAATTCCTCATCAATTTTTTCTCGATCTCTGCAACCTTCATGTCGAGTATTCTTTCAAATCATGCTGATTTTATGCTCTATCCTGATATCTTGAGGATGTTTAAACTGTCACAACGCATCTAATACTCTTTCTATCGATCTTCTCTTTTTTACAGTCAGCTCTTCCTTAGCCTATCTCTATCAATGAAGATATCTTTGATAAAACAGGGAATAAATCGATACTGGATTGCGTGGAAAATTTTTTCACGAAGCTTTGATTACTGAATAACTCTCCTTGCAATGTGCAGAACTTCGTTATTCGATCCAAGACCTATACCAGATCTTTTTCAAGAAAGACACCTTTCTTTTCAAACCCGCACTTCTTATAAAACTCTATTGCAACAGTATTTGCAGACTCGGTACTTACTTCAACTTCGCAGCATCCAATAGATCTGCATTTCTCAATAGCTGCATTTATCAGTTGTTTGCCGATGCCCTTATTACGATAATTTTCGGTAACTACAAGTTCATCGATTAAGCCGGATGGAGCAATATGTAAAAGTGTCCTGCGAACTGTAAAATTGATAAAACCAACTACATCCCCATCCAGCTCTGCGACTAAAATATGTGAATTGATATCCTTCAGGAGATTTTGACAGTTTTCAAGCACAGTATGGAGTTCAATGCCTTCTTTGTTTTCCATAGATTCTATAAGCTCTACAACCAGTTTTTCAATCATAGGCAGGTCAGATTCTTCTGCTTCTCTGATCAGGATATCGCTCATACTACCCACACCGTTCATACTGTTCATGCCGCTCATTACAAACCTCTCCCACCAATCCACCTTTTCAGGATCACATAGCTTTTGCGGATTTATGTGCCTGTGTTAATCCTGTTGTTTATATCTCGGCCGGTATACGCAATCAGCTCAATATACAGAGGAGTTGCCGTATTCAATATCGGTGAGTTCAATCCTATCATAGCAAAAATCCCCAGTTTTTAATTTCCAGATGATATCTACCCTGCTGCTCGGGACATTAACACCATTGAACATTTTATACTCTATAATTTGCCCTTCCCAATCTTCAAGAACAAAGTTGCCATCCACTTCTCTATATCGTTTCGCTGTAATGCTTGTTACTTCCCCCTTCTCATTAAAATGAAAAATTGCTGAAGCTGAAATTCCCTGGTAAGTTATGATTGCCTTTGCTGATTCGTTATCAATAGCCTCCCACTCAATGTAGTCATTTAAAAATGCTGAAGGGAACCATACACTTTCGGCAAGAAATCTCAAAATCTCTCCGTTATCAATTTCATACCCCTTTGCATCGACAACTTTGATTATACCCAGCAATTTCACTACTAAGTTACCCTTACCATCAACGAATTCGTCTTTCGCATATATTGACAGCAATGGAGCGTAATCTACTTTTGCTACCCAAATAAACTCGATAGAATCGACATTGAAGTACTGTTCTGCTTCTACAGGCATCCATTTCTGATCCTCATTCATTCGGAAATATCCACCCTGTTTCAGTCTGACTGTGTTGATTTTTTCTTTTCCTATTATCTGAGTATATTTAAGATATCTCTGAACCGGCTCAGGTAAACCTTCTATCTCCTCTTCAGTAATGATTTCCGGTTTTGTTTTCCTGTTCTCTTTAAAAAGTTCCTTCACTTCATTTTCTACTCTTTTACTGAATGTAATATCGCCGATTATAGCACATAGTACTATCAGAATAGCTATTATTCCAAGAAAGATTATTACGATTTTTATCATTTTTTACCTGCCTCTTTTATAGTACATGGATATATAAATACAATATAGTCACCTGTTCAAATCCTACTCCCTTTTGCAATCGATACTCTGCTTTACTTTATTCAGAAAACTACAATTTTAAATTAATTTTATAAAATAGTAGTTTGAATTCAGCTCCTGACACCAAGAATAGACTTTTGAGACCTTCTAAATCTTCTCCTTCTTTTACCTCTCGAGTCATATTTCTGGTTCGGTCCTGTTGGTTTGTAATGCTGCCACTTACCTGCAACAAGTCTGACCTGGCCTTTTCTTCCCTTTATTCTGATCCATGTTGTAGTTCCTGTTTTACCCATGTATGGCTCCTTTACAGCTCATTTTAAAAACATTTTGGTGACAGTTGAAATATTCTCAATTGAATCATCATCGGAAAAAAGGAAAACTTAATATTTTGCGTATTCTCATTATCATTACAAAACAAAAAAATTCTTTAAGAAGGAGATAAAATTCGAGGGAGGTGCAGAAAATTATAACCTTAATGGATGTCCTGATTGGCGTATCTGGATTTGTAATGGGATTCATTCTAATGGAAGTGACTGGTGTCACAAAAATTACAAAATCCAAAACAGTTGTAGGGGAATCTGAGGGATTTCAACCACTGGAATCAATCAATTCAGAGGTTGAGAGGGCTATCAGCCCGGATGTTGAAAGATTTGTAAATCTGAGGGAGAAGGTAAGTGAACTTAGTCAGGGAGAGAGAATCTCTTCCCTTCACCTTAAGGAAGAATCTGAAGAGGAGAAAGAAGAGGAAATGAGCTTTGACAAGTTTATTGACCACCTCACAAGAAAGTACATGTTAGTTGATGCTACGATTTCCACTACTGATGGTTTACTTGTCGCATCCAATAGCAAAACAGCAGAAGATGATGCCGCAATGGCGACAGAAATGATGGATAAAGTAAGAGGTATATATGGTGGAATTAGAGAAGTTATTCTGAGCACAGAGGGAGAGAAAAGATATATTTTCAGACTTCCGGGGGAGGAAGAATTAATCGCTCATATAAGATCAAAAAGAGATCTAACCAATCCTGAAATCAGAGGATTCAGGAAAGACATATCCCGGTTTATGGAGGGATTAGCATGAATCCATTGTTGAGTCTTTTCCTGATAATGTCTGTTATAACAATCCAGCCATCAATAGTTAAACCTGGAGATGAGGTAAAGCTCAGTATTCAGGGTGATGGTGCCTACATCGTTGAAATACTGGACGAAAAGATTTACTTTAAGGATTCCTTTTCAAACATAATGAATGTGACCCCAGGAGAATATACCATAAAGGTGGGATATACCGTCAAACCTGGAACCAAAACAATAAACATAAGGTATCCTAATGGAACATTTTATCATACGAAATCCATTATTGTTTATGGTTTTTCCGAGGCTGATCTGAATTATCTGATTGAAAAGGCAGACAAAATGGATAAAGAGATCAGAAGTCTCAACATGCAGATAATGGAGCTCCAACTTCAGATAGAAGCTAAGGAAAAAGAAATAGAGACTCTCAAAACTGAAGGTGTTGATACAGAGTACATTAAATCCTTAGAAGATCAGATAACAAATCTGAAGGCAGAACTTGTCTCAAAAACTCAGGAAGTTTCAGATCTTAACTCCCAGATCAGTGAGTTAAACGACAAAATCTCTCAGCTTGAAGGACAGCTTGCTCAGCTCCAGGCAGAGAAGAAAGAGTATGACAGGGTCAGAAGTCTTGGTTCTCCAGAATTTCTGGAGTTCACAAGATTTGGATTCTTTTTCATGGTTGCATTCACAGTTGGAATCGTGATATCTCTATTGAGGAGGTGAAATTTTTTGACAAGAATTATTACTGTCGCATCCGGTAAAGGTGGGGTTGGTAAAACAGTCATTGCAGCAAATATTGGAATAACTCTCTCCATGTACGGAAAAGATGTGACGATACTGGATGCTGACATTGCAATGGCAAATCTTGAGCTGATACTTGGTATGGAGGGGATGCCTGTAACCCTCCAGCATGTCCTTGCTGGAGAGGCTTCAGTTGATGAGGCTATCTATACGGGACCAGGAGGAGTAAAGATAGTGCCTGCAGGGATATCTCTTGAGGGATTGAGGAAAGTTAATCCTGATCTCCTCGAAAATGTTCTACTTTCGATTTTAGAGAGAACCGAGATTCTGATTCTTGATGCTCCTGCTGGACTTGAAAAAAGTGCAATAATTGCACTTGCATCTGCAAATGAGCTCTTGCTTGTTGTAAATCCCGAAATATCCTCAATAACAGATGGACTAAAAACAAAAATGGTTGCAGAAAGATTGGGAACCAAACTCTTGGGGATAGTTGTGAACAGAGTCACATCATCAGGTATAGAGATGGCAAAGAAAGAAATAGAGGCAATTCTCGAGGGTAGAGTTGTAGCTGTGATTCCTGAAGATCCTGAGGTTAGAAAATCAGCTGCTTTCGGACAACCTGTTGTGTTGCGCTCCCCCAATTCACCTGCTGCAAAAGCTATTAAGAAACTTGCAGCAAAAATTGGGGGTGTTGAATATAGGGAAGAAAAAGAGGCAAAAGAGACGGCAATTTCCAGATTTTTGAGAATTTTCAGGAGGTGATTAATTGGCTTTATTTGAAACCATAATAATTGGATTGCTCGTCATAAGCCTTTTGATGAATATCTTTCTGTATGCAAAAGTCAAGCAGTTGAATAAAGAGCTGATGGAAGTAAGCAGCAAGGTGGATCTTACAAAAGAGGAGTTGTCACAGATCAGATTAAGAATAAACAGGATGAGAGAAGAACTTTAGTTTCAACTCCTTTTATATTTTTGGAATCACAATTCTAATACTTCATTCTGTATTCCCGGATAAATCCCATAATATGGGAAAAAACTTAAATAGTGAGATGATTACTGAGAATCATGACTGAGAGAAAGATACTTCTTGCCGAGAACGAAATGCCTGACAGGTGGTACAACATTCTGCCAGATCTACCTGAACCCCTTCCTCCACCCCTTCACCCAGCAACAAGAGAACCCCTATCTCCTGATGATCTGAAGCCCCTTTTTCCAATGGAGCTTATAAAACAGGAGATGAGTGATGAAAGATTCATAAAGATTCCAGAGGAGGTACTTGAGATCTACAGACAGTGGAGACCAACACCACTTATAAGGGCAGAGAAACTTGAAGAATATCTCAAAACTCCTGCAAGGATATATTACAAATATGAAGGTGTTAGTCCGCCTGGAAGCCATAAACCTAACACAGCTGTTGCTCAGGCTTACTACAACATGAAAGAGGGTGTTGAGAGATTAACTACAGAAACGGGAGCTGGGCAATGGGGTTCAGCACTGTGTTTTGCCACATCTCTGTTTGGTATGAAGTGTACAGTTTACATGGTCAGGGTTAGCTATAATCAGAAACCCTATAGAAGAATTATGATGGAAACATGGGGAGGGGAGGTAATTCCAAGTCCCTCAAACAGAACTGAAAGTGGAAAGAGAATGCTTGAAAAAGACCCTGACAGTCCGGGAAGTCTAGGCATTGCAATAAGTGAGGCTGTTGAGGATGCTGTTAAAAACGAGGATACGAAGTATAGCCTTGGAAGCGTTCTGAACCATGTTCTCCTCCATCAAACCATAATCGGTTTGGAAGCAAAAAAACAACTGGAAAAGGTGGATGAAAAACCAGATCTGATCATCGGTTGTGTTGGAGGCGGCAGTAATTTTTCAGGACTTGCATATCCTTTTGTAAAACAGGCAGAAAAGGATGGGACAAGAATAGTTGCCGTTGAGCCCTCTGCCTGTCCAACCCTCACTGCGGGAGAGTATACCTATGACTATGGAGACACGGTTGGTCTCACACCCCTGATAAAAATGTACACCCTCGGGCACGATTTCATTCCACCACCAATACACGCAGGTGGACTCAGATACCATGGTGATGCTCCAACCCTGAGCCTTCTCGTTGCAAAGAAAAAGATAGAAGCGGTGGCTGTCAACCAGATCCCTACATTTGAGGCAGGATTGATATTTGCCAGAACCGAGGGGATAATACCTGCTCCGGAGTCAAATCATGCAGTCAGAGTTGTAATCGATGAGGCTCTGAAGGCAAAGGAGGCGGGTGAGGAAAAGGTCATACTTTTCGGATTGAGTGGCCATGGGTACTTTGATCTGAGCGCATATGATGCGTTCATATCAGGGGAGCTAAAAAATGCCAACGGATGAAAACGATAAAAAACTTTGAAAAATTTAAAGTCTTATCTCTTTTTATCAAGTTCGAATTCTCTGTGAAGAACTCGTATAGCCTCTTTTCCTTCATTCTTTGACACTGCAAAGGATACATTGTATTCAGAGCAACTCTGACTTATCATTATAACATTTATTCCGTTTCTTCCAAGTGATGAGAAAATTCTTCCAGCAACTCCCGGAGTTCCTGCCATTCCGGATCCTACAGCACTCACCACAGCAACATCTTCCATCTTCCTTATACTGACTATTCCGTTCTCAAGGGGTTTGAGGGCTAAGTATGCTCTTTCAAGGTCAGACTTATCAACCACAATCGACAGATTAAGTTCAGAAGAGCTCTGTGAGACCATTATGACATTAACCCTCTCTCTTGAAAGTCTTCTGAAAACATCAGACATTATATCTGCGAAATCAAAACCCGCACCACTGATGTTTACGATGGCAACCTTCTCTATCAGGCTCAGTGCCTTGACTATATCTGTTGTTGAATTGCTCTCCTTCTTGATCACAGTTCCCTCGGCATCGGGATCGAAAGTATTCTTGATTCTAACCGGAATGCCTCTTCTCATTACTGGCTCTATAGCTCTTGGATGAAGGATCTTGGCTCCAAAATGTGAGAGTTCCATTGCCTCCTGGTAGGATATTTCTGGAATCAGCTTTGCCTCCGGTACTATTTTTGGATCGGTTGTAAGAACACCATCCACTTCTTTCCAGAGCCACACCTCATCCGCCCTGAGTGCAGCAGCTATGAGTGTCGCGGTCAGATCACTTCCACCTCTTCCGAGGGTGGTTATGCTTCCATCATCAGCAACACCAATGAAACCCGTTATGACTGGAGTTGATTTCTTTATCTTTATCAGCGGATCAAGTCTGCTCTTTATTATGCTATAAACTTCTGGCATTGGTTTTGCCCTGCCAAAGTTTCTATCCGTTATTATTCCAGCATCTCCTCCTGTCAGAGCCAGAGAATCAACACCTATAGAAAAAAGAGATGCTGAGACTATAGGGGCAGATAACCTCTCACCAAATGACTGTATGTAATCCATACTTCTCTTTGTCAGCTCTCCTAGATAACCAATACCAAGTAATACTTTTTCAAGCTCATCAAGGAGTTTATCAACCTTTTCAAAAACCTTTGTTTGAATGTCAGGATTTTTAACGGCTGTACTTATAGCCTCATAATGCTTCTTGGTGAGTTCAGCAATAAAGAGTTTGATATAACTGGAGGAGGGTTCTTTATAACATTTTGTTGCTGCCTCAATCAGCGAATCTGTTACACCTGCCATGGCAGACACGACTACAACCTTCTCAAATTCTTCAAACTTTTTCACGAGCTTCGCTACATGGTATATGCTTTCTCCGTCCTTCAGACTTGCTCCACCGAATTTCATTACAACTCTCATCCCAATTCCTCCAGTTAATTACTATTTGTAATATATGACCGGACCACTTTTCTTAAAAAGGACAGAAATATAAATTTTTTCCTGAACTGCGGTTTAAAATGCTCACATTCTTATTATAAAGTGAAGTGTAATTACACAACGAAGCATCGCAGGTAATATAAATTGATTTATAGCTTTTCTAAGGTAGGGAACCTATTTTTGCTGCGAGCCTTGAAAGCACATCCTTTCTTCTTGCCGGAATGAACTTTATCGAACCAACAACAAGATGACCTCCACCTTCTACTCCAGCATTTTCAAGCTCATTTTGGAGTTCTCTGACGATACCGGGGATGTCAAGCGATACACCCTCACTCCTTATCACAGCAAAATCAGGACCGTAACCGATTGTAACAAGTCTCGGGTACTTTTTCTTCATTCTATCGTGAAGTTCTCCTGTAAGTTTACCCGGTGGAGGGAAGGTAAATCTTCTTGAGTAATTTTCAATATCAAGGGCAATCAGATGGACGCCATTTGGAAGCTCCTGAACCTTATAGCCGCCTTCAACAGTTCTCAGCTGTTCCTCGATGGATTTCTTTGCATATCCTGAAAGCATTGAAACAAGCTTTTTCTGCCTGTCAATCCTGCCAAACCCAAGTATCTCTCTTATAATCTGATTTCCATTTCTGAATCTCAAGTAAAAAGCCTCATACTCGAGAGAGATGGCAATATCCTGCAGTTCCTCCCTTGTGTAATCTGAGAGTCCTAAGTATCTCTCAACCTCTCCTTCAGCCCTGTCCCCAACAATGGATGTTGCTGCAAGATTTCTCAGATCAACATCGCTTATCATCCTGGCAATTTCAGTGCAGAGAATCCCGGAGGTGTAGTTGCTATCTCCACCAGCCTTGTAGGGATTTACATGGTAGAGGAGGTAGTTATCTACTTCGTCATCAGGATAATGGTGGTCTATTGTTATTATATCTGCACCAAAGGTTATAAACTGTCTAATAGCTGGAATATCCTCATATCCGGATCCGTTATCTACAAGAACAACTAACGGAATTTTGTCTCCATGCCTGACCATATCTTCCAGTGAGTCATCCAGATCCTTAACAACATCTTCAAGTTCGTAAAATGGTGCTCTCGAAACTTTTCTTCTTATCAGAAAATATCTGGCATCGGGATCAGAGCCGGTTTTTTCAACCAGATCTATGAGGGCAGTTTCAAGTGCAACACCACCACAGATTCCATCAGCATCCCAGTGATGGCGAATGATGATCGGTCTTGACTGGAATACTGCTCTTCTGAGTTCTTTGGCAACTTTCATCATCTCATCTTTGAGTCTGTTGAGAACATCTGACTCGATCAGAAAACCTCTGAATTCAGGCTCACTTTTTATTTCGATCTCCCTCTCAATCTTTCTGGCTATGTTGGTTGCTTCTTCTCCAAGCAACCTCTCCATGTCCAGTATTTCCACTTCGAAGTTAGATCCCCTTCTTCTAATTATTCCTGAAATTTTGACAACATCATCCACATCTATCTCGGGAAAAGCCCTCTCACCACCCTCAAAGGCAACGCCCTTGCACATTCCAGTTTCATCCAGGATTGAGAATATTGTTGGACCTCCCGTAAGCCTGATATGCGTTACAATCCCCCTTATCTCCACAAGTTTTCCATTATACGAATTAACATCCTTTATTTTTACCTCGGGGGCAGATTTTGAAACCTCAATGACCGCATAATCTTGAAGTTCAACGGGAAGAAGGTCTATATCTCCTGAACTCCTGATCCCTGAGACTCTGACTGTGATCTCATCACCCTCTGAGTAACCATCTGTAGCATGTTTCCTGTGGATCAGACCCTTTAATCTCCTGTTGAGGTTCACAAAAATACCAATATCCGTCACCGCACTTACGGTACCCACATAGTTTCTGTTGAGCCTTAAATCTTCTATCCCACAGCTGTTTTTGAGCAGATATGCATGTGGTTTTTTGGAACATCTCTGGCAGAGGTCATAATTTCCCCTGACAGGCGTACCACAAATCCTGCACTTTCCTGATTTTCCTGAACCGCCACAGGTTCTGCAAAGTTCTGTTCTTTTCTGGACTCCTGTCCCTCTGCAAACGCCACATATTCCTTTCATAAACATCTGTATCTGCTCTGAGGATAGCTCCTCAGTAAGTTTTGGATCAAAGCTCTTTGTTTTTCCTGTACCGTTACACACAGGACAGCTAACTTCCTGTTCGATTATTCCTCTGCCATCACAGGATTCACACTTCATTGGATTACAGGATGCAGAATTGTTTAAAAAACTCACTAATTCTTTAAAAAAAGGCAGTTTAAAAAAAGGCAGTAATAGTCAGGGAATTTCAGATAATGTATCTTTCATTATCGAAAAAGCCTTGTAGAGGGTTCCATGATAACTCTCTCTCGATTCAAGTTTTCCCTTAAACATATTCCAGGCATATTCGTCGATTTCCCAGTTTATATCTGCATACTTCACATCCTTTAAAATAAGTCCATAGGGGGGAGAAGGTTCCATCCGTTCAAAGTACTTCTCAGGGTCGAGCATTGACTCAAGCCAGGTCAGATCCCTTACACCTTTTCCAACGAGTTCAAGAGCAGTTGCAATGTTTCTCACCATGTTCCAGGTGAATGCATTACCCTCAATTTCAATTGTGATGAAACGATCATCAATTCTAACATCCACTGACTTGAGTGTCCTGATGTTTGAGGGCGATTCAGCAAACTTTTTCGTGAAATTTGAAAAATCGTGTGTGCCCTCTATGAGGGAGGCTGCTTTTCTCATTACAGAGACATCCACTCCACTTTTCATCATGACATAGGAGTAGACCCTTGCTATTGCATCTCTTCTTGGATCAAATTCATCATCAACCTTTGCCCACGCCCACACTGTTATGTCCTCGGGCAGTTTTGAATTCAGAATTCTTGGAAAGCATTTTCTGCTGTCTATATCGACTGCAAAAACATTTCCCAATGCATGAACGCCAGCATCAGTTCTGCTGGAACATCTGTATCTAGAAATTCCTGGATCGAGTCCAAGTTCCTCAAATGCCTTGAAAAGTTCACCCTCAACTGTCCTGAGATTTGGCTGGTACTGTGAACCGAAGAATTTCTCCCCAAAGTAACCGAACTTATAAGCAACCCTCATACTATAAAATATTCAGAGTTTGCTCTTGCTTATGATAGACGAGATGAACTCGTTTACTGTATTTATTTTTCTGTTCAGTACTTCTTTAACATTTTTCTGACCCTGATAGTAACCAACTGCTGCACCCACTATGAAGAGAAAATCTATATCGTCAAGCTGGTACTTGTCCTTGATCTCCATAAGTTTCTCTGCTCTGCTTGCAGGCAAGCCATTAACAGTCTCCTCCTCCTTCTCGTCCAGCTTTTCAAGGAGCCTTTCATCCACACTCCATGAGTTTTTTAACTCTTCAAAAGCATCCCAGAGAAGGGACTTTTTTGTCTGAACATCCATCCTTACCACCTCTTCAATGATGACTTTCAGCGTATTTAAATCTTTATGGTTCATTCCTCTTTTTGTTACTTTTTAACTGGATGTATAAGTCTCTCCTAAATTTCCCTTTTTCTCAACCTGCCTCTCGTGTAGATTATTCTCTGAATTGCTGTTAGATGAGCAAGTATTGCCACAATTATGACGGCAACCTCAATGTAGTCTGTAATTATTCCAAGAAAAATTATTATCAGCCTCTCCCCTCTCTCAGCAATTCCAACATCGCATTTTTCAATTTCATTCTCTGCTCTTGCTCTTGTATAGCTGACCATAAGCGCTCCACTCATTGCCAGGACAACATAGATCCAGTTGATGCCATATATTCCAAGAGCAATGAAAATGGCAATATCAACATATCTGTCAAAAACAGAATCGAGAAAAGCTCCGAACCTTGAAGTCATCTCGTGATTTCTTGCAAGAGCCCCATCCAGCATATCTAAAAAACCGCTTAAAAGAATTAAAATCGCACCATGAATCAGATTTCCTTTTGAGATCAGGTAAGCTGCAAGAAAACCTGTAATTAACCCCAGAAAGGTGAGATGATCCGGCTTAACACCAAATCTGGCAGTCGCAGAAGTTATTGGGTTCAGGAGTTCTGTGATTCTTGACTTCAGGTAACTGAACATGCTAAGGAGATTTTAAAAAGTTATTAAATTTTTTCTCTAAGAGAACAAAAAGCGAGAGCTATCTCCATATCTTGCCTCTGTAGTGACCCGTGATCGGACAACCTAAGCAGAGTTCGTTCTCCCAGTAATCACACTCTCCACAGTCAGAGTTACAGGGAGGTGAGTCTGATCTCTCTACATGGACTCTCATTGGCACGACTGTGTCTTTCTCAGCCCTGACAATTATCCCAACATCTATATCGTAAACGCTTGGATCGGGTCTGATGTGCTGATCTACTATCGCCTCAAGGGTGGATAGATCTTCGCCAATAAACATCATCGTGAGATTTTTGTTTCCAGCAACAATGAATCCATTCAGGAAGAAGGGACATCCGGTGAAGATATTTATCAACTCTCTGGGCTGTCTGCATTTGACATCAACCTTGAGAATATAAAGTCCTGCATTTTTCAGATTCACACCATAAGTGTGATTGATTATCCCGAGTTCACGCATCTTCTTAATTCTTGCTCCCACCGATGGTTGTGACAGTCCTACTACCTTTGCTATCTCATTTTGTGATATCTCAGGGTTCTGTTCAAGAATTTCAAGAATCATTTTATCCTTATCATCCAGCTCAAAAACTCCAACCATTCCAAAACCCCCTTAATAGACTATACTTCAACTTATAAAAAATTAGCGATTTTCGATTATAATATAGGGTGGCGATTAGAATAAAAATTATAGAGTATATAGTATTAATAAAAAAAATTTTCATAAGTGGGGTAAAGGATAATAAAGATTTATCAGAGTTAAATTAATCACAGACTTAATGCCTATTAAATAAAACTTTAGGCTCTTCTAACTCCGAACTGGGAAATTTTTGATGAAAAAACATCTCCGTAATCCTTTAGAATTTTTAATGGACAATCAGTAAAAATTACCTTACCCAGCATGACCATCGAAGCTCTGTAGCCCATTCGCTCTATTTCACCAATGATTTCCAGAATCTCCTCATCCATAAGCCCTGTTTGAACAGCAAAATCTTTGGATATGGAAAAGATGTTATAAAAGTCAGGATTTACCTGAAATTTTTTTAACGCCATGGCACCATATTTTCTGATTTTCTCAACGATCTCCTCATCTCCCAGGATGTCTGAGGTTGATATGCTCCCGAGAATAAGGAAATTAATTTCACTCTCCGAAAAGTACTTCTCAATGACTGCCTTTGATGGACAGCCCGGAGTCTTTCTGAGAACAATACCCCCCTGAGTCTGACATACAACATCCCCCAGTCCAGTTCTGCTCCTCACCTCACATTCGTGTACGATATCTGCAAGTTCGAAATAACCTTTTTTCAGATCGAAATGTGTATTGAGAGCGAAAGCTGCTGCTAAGCATGAAGCTCCACTAAATCCGAACCCGTAGCCTACTGGAATCTGTGAGACTAGTTCAATTTTAGCCTCAGTTACTCCAAGTTTTTCAAGGAGTAGTTCAATGGTTGGAAAGGTGAATGACTTGGAGTTCAATCTGATTCCCTTTTTCTCTGAAACCTTAGCAAAAACACCTGCTTCAAGAGTAATACCAAGTCCTGTTGAACCGGTCTCTGAATAACTTCCCGATATATGGGGAGAAAAAAAAGCAGTTATACTTGCAGGGGCAAAAAATGTCATAAAACATCTTCGATATATGTTTTTACGATTTTTTCTGCCACCTCTTCTTTGTGCCCTTCAGCCCATTCTTTCCTCTTTTTTGTTATCATCAGAACCTTTGTATCCTCTGTACCCATACCTCTTTCAAGGACATCATTGGCAACAACCATTGAGAGCTTATCGGTTATCATTTTCTCGTAGGCTATGTTAAACAATCCTTCCTCACCCACACCCGTCTCAGCTTTGAAGCCGATTACCTCACCATCATAAATCTCTCGAACCTTGTGGAGGATTTTTGGTGCAGCCTTCAAGTGAAGAACGAGCTCTTCCTGTGTCTTGATTTTGCTCTCAGCCATTTCGATAGTGAAGTCTGCTGCGGCAGCTGCAGAGACGAATAAATCGCATCCCTTTTTAACCTCTTCAAGCGATTTCTGGAGCATCTCATCAACACTTCGAACAGCAATTTCTTTGAAATCAGGAAGTCTCATACCTCTTGGTTTTGATGTGATTACTGTAACATACCCACCTCTTCTCCATAGCTCAAGTGCTATTTCGTGTCCCATTAAACCTGAACTTCTGTTGCTGATGAATCTTATTGGATCGATCTGTTCAAAAGTTGGTCCTGATGTGACAACAATTCTCTTACCTTCAAATTCCTTTCCATACAGTTTTCTTTCCACATGAAGACATATTGTTTCAGCTGGAGCAAACTTTGCCTTATATTCGTCATAAAAAGGCTCCACAAACTCGATACCCATTTCTTTCAGTTTTTCAACACTTTTGCTTACAGCATCATTTCTGATCATGCTCTCATGCATTGCAGGTGCTATTATCACGGGTTTTTCTGAACCAAGGGCTGTGGATGCCATTGTGGTTACAGGTGTATCATCTATCCCTGCAGCTATTTTTGATATGGTATTAGCAGTCGAAGGAGCTATGAGAAGGAGATCTGCAATACCATCCATCCCGAGCAGTTCAACATGTTCAACCTTGCCTGTAATCTCGGTTATAACACGGTTATCTGTGGCAAATTCAAGGGCATAAGGATGAATTATTTTTTTCGCAGCATCACTCATCACTGCAATAACCTCAGCACCTCTTCTGATAAGTTCTCTTGAAAGCTTAACGGTCTCCACTGCTGCAATACTACCTGTTACTCCAAGAACTATCTTTTTTCCTTCAAGCTTTCTGCTTTTTATTCCCTTTATCCTTCTTAGATGCATACTCTCTCACCGCTTTTTCAAATGAAGTGATATTTCCAGTTTCAATCGCCCTTCTGTAAACCGGTCTTTTTAAAACATCTTCGATTTTGTCTATCATGTCAGAAATTGCCCTCATTCTTTCTCTATCCCTCTCAATAAACTCTATCTCCTCAACAAGATCCTGCTCTTCGACCTCAATTATGAATTTTCTCCCCTCTACAACCTTTTTCTTTACAGTAACTCTTTCTGCCGCTTTTTCCCATGAATCCCGCCATGGAAGGATTGAAGCAAGCTCTTTTGAAAATATGCTTTTCCTTTCGACATTTATAAGGTCGTAAGGACAGGAATTCTCACAGGCTCCACAATATATGCAAAAATCCTGATTGAATTCTACTCTGGATTTGTCCTTTGACACATACCAAACACGGTTGTATCTGCAGATCTTGATACACGCACCGCAACCCACAGGGTCACATCTGTACATTCTTGCCTCAAAAAGAGATAAATCTCCTTCAAATGGTTTAATTGTTCTTGCTGCATTATAAGGACAGACCTTCTCACAATAAGCGCAATTCGAACAGAGATTTTGATCGATACTTATCTCAGCAATTTTTTCTGGGAGTTCAAAATCTATCTTCTTTCCCTCGACTTTTATTGCCTTTTCCGGGCAGATTTGCTCACACAGCATGCAGTAATCACATTCTTCATCGTTTATCAGGATTTCGCTCTCATAGGGCTTTATGTCATAGGGTTGTGGGTCCTTTTCAATCATCCTGAAAACATCACAGAATTCAGCACAGATTCCGCACTGATTGCATTTTTCACTGTCAATCTGAACACTACCTTCGATTCCTTCATTCTTTTGTGGGATGTCCTGTCTTTTTATAAGCACCTTTCTTGATATAGCCCCTGTTGGACAGGCTTTATAACACAATGTGCACTCAACACAGTTATCGTATTTATAGGTATGAGAAACGAGAGATATCGGGAGTAAGGATTTTTCTATGTTTTCTCCATTAATTCTGAAATCATAGCAGTTAAAAGGACAGAAGGAGTAGCAAATTCCACAGTAAGCGCATTTCAGATGGTCGATGATGACAGGAGGGATATCCAAGCCAAGAGCAATGTCATGTACAGGACCGAGTTCTATAGCCCCGACGGGGCAGGCATAAACACATATTCCACAGCCATTGCACTTTTTGTAGTTGTATATTAGCTCTCTCAACTCTCCCTCAACTTCCTGGAAAAATCTGAAATAATCGCCCTCAACCTGAATGTCTCTCCTTACCTCCATTTTCAGCCTCCATGTTTTACTATATCGTTTCTGATTTTTTCAGCATCTTTTTCAACAGGTCCAAGATTTTTAATGTAGTTCACAAACTCTGAGATATCTGTCACGATCTCTGCTGCTTCCCCTGCAGAATGCCATGAAGCTGCAACCCTTTCTGGATTTATACCTACAGAATGAAGAGCCCTCCTTACAGCCTCAATCCTATCCTGAGCTTTGTAATTTCCATATTTGAAATGGCACTCTCCAATTCTACAGCCCGATACAATAACCCCATCAATACCCTTTTTTATTGCGTATAGAACCCATTCAGGATCTATTCTTCCAGAACATAAAGTTCGAATCACCCTGACATTTGGTTCATACTGCATCTTGAATGTTCCTGCGAGATCAATGGCACCATAAGAGCAATACCAGCAGGCAAATAATAGTATAACCGGGAAAATCTTTCTGCTTTCAGCAAGAGCATCTATCTGAGCAATTATTGCTTCATCACTGAAGAAGCCCATATCAATCGCATCAGCAGGACATGCAGATGCGCAGACTCCACACATTGTGCATGAACTTGGATTCACTTCAGCTTTTTTTTCTTCCATGGAAATGGCATTGAACCTGCAAACCCTTACACAGATTCCACAACCGACACATTTTTCTCTGTCCACAACAGCATAGAAGGGATCAAGTTCTGTAGAGCCTTTGAGTATCATTTGAAGAGCTTTTGAGGAGGCAAGTCCGGCAGTAGCTATTGAATCCTGAATGTCCTTGGGACCACTGCTTGCTCCTGCAAGAAAGATACCTCTAACATCTGTTTCAGAGGGTCTGAGCTTTGGATGTGATGGCTCAAAAAACCCATCTTCTCCTGTTGATATTCCAAGTATGGATGCTATCTCAGTGTTTGGCTCTAATCCTACCGAGAGAACAACTAAATCAAATTCTCTCTCTTCAAACTCTCCAGTAAGAGTGTTTTCATAGTTCAGCACAAGATTTGAATTCTCTGTTTCCCATATCTCTGCAACTCTTGAGCGAATGAGCTTCACACCAGCTTCCTGAACCCTTCTGTAAAATTCTTCATACATCCTGCCAAAAGCTCGGATATCAATATAGAAAATGCAGACTTCAGAATCAGGATATCTCTCTTTTATCGTGTAAGCATTTTTTAAGGCTGACATGCAGCAAACCCTGCTACAGTATCTGTTTGTGTTTTCATCTCTACTACCAACGCACTGGATGAAGGCTATTTTTCTGGGCATCTTTGAATCTGACGGTCTGAGGAGGATACCATGGGTTGGACCTGATGCAGATAGTAACCTTTCAAGCTCAAGACTTGTTATGACATTCTCATAGATTCCATAACCATATTCAGGTTTTCTTCTGGCATCAAAGGCTTTAAAACCAGTTGCAACTATTATCGTACCTGCCAGTATCTCAATCTCCTCAGTTTTCTGCTGGAAGTCTATTGCTTCTGGTTCGCATGCTTTTTCACATAGTTTGCAACCGATACAATTTTCCCAGTCAATAGCAGCATAGAGAGGCGTTGATTGAGGTATCGGAATGTAAATTGCCTTTCTCATTCCTATAGAGTAATCAAAATCATTAGGCACTTCCACCGGACAGACCGAAGAGCAGTCATCTATACATCCCTTGCACTTTGAGGTATCCACATATCTCGGGTATTTTACTATTTTAACCCTGAAATCTCCTGTATGCCCAGCAACAGATTTTACCTCAGCGTTTGTCAGAACCTCTATGTTTGGATGATTCCATACCTCGCTCATTTTGGGTGCAAGTATGCAGATTGAGCAATCATTTGTTGGAAAAACCTCATTGAGTGTTGCCATGTGCCCTCCAATTGTTGGTCTTTTTTCGACAAGATAAACCTTTATTCCTGAGTCAGCAATATTCAGTGCTGCTTCTATCCCTGCAACCCCACCTCCAATTACAAGTGCAGATTTTCTCACTTCCTTATCAATTCTCTGTAGAGGTTTAAGTCTCGACACCTTGGCAACAGCCATTCTTATCAAATCTTTCGCTTTAATTTGTGCAAGTATTGGTGTGGTGGAATGAACCCACGAACACTGCTCGCGAATGTTTGCCATAACAACCATGTAGGGGTTAAGTCCCGCTCTTTGAGCAGCGTTTCTGAAGGTTGTTTCATGCAATTTAGGGCTACAGGCTGCTACAACAATTCGGTCGAGTTTGTGTTCTTTT
This sequence comes from Archaeoglobus sp. UBA234, assembly GCA_002494625.1. GTDB lineage: Archaea > Halobacteriota > Archaeoglobi > Archaeoglobales > Archaeoglobaceae > Archaeoglobus_A. The sequence continues at coordinate 36,349 of DACH01000019.1, read as the reverse complement.
ATAGCCTCAATAATCTCCTCCTGTGCTGAATCAGAGCAGGAATACTTAGTATCGGTAGAATAAACCACACCTTCTAGAGAGCGAGCATATTCTGCAAGTTCCTCGACATCAAGCACTCTTGCGATATTCAGTCCGCAGTGGCAAATGAACACTCCTGTCCTCATCCCTCATCCCCTTTTTTAAGAGAGCATCAAAGCCTGACAGACCATCTGTCTGTAAGACCCCCGTTATAACACTTTTTGTTTTGAGCATAGAATTGAAAATTAAAACAACATTAAAATAACCGAACGCCATGCTAAGAATGTGGAGCTTATAGCAGTATCAGTTTATGGACTTGATAAACCTGGAATAATCAGAAGTATATCTGAAGTCCTTGCCAAAAATGATGTGAATATTGTGGATATTGAACAAACTGTTCTCCAGGGAATGTTCTCAATGTTTCTGATTGGTGACATTTCTAAAAGTAAAATAACGCTTGAAGGGTTGAGATCTATCCTCAAAAAAACAGGTGAAGAGATAGGAGTCAATGTCGATGTTTCAAGGTTTCAAAGACCTGAATCTTCCAGTAAAAATCTGTATATTCTGACCGTTATTGGTGAGGACAGAGTTGGAATAGTCTACAGTATCTCAAAGTTTCTCCATGAGATGGGAGTAAACATAGAGAAGACAAGCCTTACTGCGAGAGATAAACTGATCTCAATCGAGTTTTTACTGAATTTGCCAGAGGAGGAAGAACTCAAAAAAAAGGTAAGAGAGCACGTGGAGAGTTTAGGTCTTGATGTGGTGATCAGAAGGTATAGAGAGCAGGAGAGAGTAAAAAGACTGATTGTATTCGATATGGACTCCACAATTGTGGATGCAGAGATAATAAATGAGCTTGCCAGGGTTGCAGGAGTAGAAGAAGAGGTAAAAAGGCTTACAGAACGCGCGATGGAAGGTGAAATGAGTTTTGAAAAAGCTTTGAGAGAGAGAGTTAAACTTTTGAAAGGATTACCCGTAGAAGTTCTTGAAAAAATATATCAGGAGATAAAGCTTACTGAAGGAGCAAAAGAGCTCATAAAGAGCCTTAAAGAGTCTGGATATGTTGTCGCCCTTGTTAGTGGTGGGTTCTCTTACTTTACAGAAAAACTAAGAAGGGAACTTGACCTCGATTACGCCTTTGGAAACGAACTTGAAATAGAAAACGGCAAAATTACCGGTAGAATAAAAGGTAGGGTCATTGATGCAGCAGAAAAGGCGAAAATAATTGAAGAAATAGCAAGAAAAGAGGGGATATCCAAAGAGGACATAGTTGCGGTTGGAGACGGTGCAAATGACAGAATAATGATAGAGAATGCAGGCATAGGTATCGCATTCAATGCAAAAGAGGCGTTGAAAGAGGTAGCAGACGGTAGCCTTTCCAAACAGAACCTTATTGGAATTGCGAGTGTTCTAAAACTTAAAAATGAGTTTAGAAAACGAATCTGATTTGTCTCTAAGCTTGTCTGCTTCTCTTAGATCGATTCATGACATATATACAAATACATCCAAAAGTTATTTTAAGTTAAAATATCACTATAAAAAAATATGGATCAGTTTCTGAATAACGAATTCTTTGACTGGATTAAAAAAGTAGCGGAGACAATCGAAAATTATGAAGGGGATAAGATAACGGTAGTCCATCACAATGATGCCGATGGGCTTACATCAGGAGCAATTCTTTCAAATTTCTGTGAGTGTATCGACAAAAAATCAGATCTAGTTTGCATTGAAAAGGTACATCCTGCAATAGTTGAAAAAATTCATGAGGGGAAAGAAGGTGAGATAATCTTTTACACCGATTTGGCCGGTCTTGCAGCAGAGATGATTGACAAGATTGACGCAGGACGGAATAGTGTGGTCATAATAGATCATCACCCTGCGAAAGCCATTGAAAGTGAGAATGTGATAGTATTCGATTCTGAGATTGCGGGAATATCTGGAGATCTCTTCACATCAGCTTCGACTCTCAACTATATCATATCAACGACGATTTCAAAAGAGATGAGAAAATTCGCATACCTCGCGGTAATAGGTGCGGTAGGAGATTATCACGACCGTTCGGGGGGAGTTCTCGGTCTTGATAGGTATGCTGTAGAGGAGGCAGTACATCTTGGACAGCTCAAGATAAAGATAGAAGATGTCAAGGAGAGATACTATATCAAATTTTTCAACGAGTTTGCCGATGTAATTGCAAAGAGGCTTACAAACCTTGGAGCAATTGGATATGAGAATAAAGGTTACAAAAAAGGAATAAAAGCCTGTTTAGAAGGTTTTGACGAAGAAATAGTAAAAGAAGCAGAGAGACTTGAAAATCTGAAAAAGGAAAAGTTCAGCAGAGCTCTTGATAAGCTCTCCGAAGGTGATCTCCATCAGGAAAAGTATTGCCAGTGGTTCAACCTTGGAGATTTCTTCTCACCAATGGGTGTAAAGGCAGTAGGTGAATTTCTCCAGATGACAAAAGACATGAGGATTTTCAGTGAGAGTAAGTATATCATCGGATTCCAGAATATGCCTGACAGAATTCCTGATCTTGGAAAGATAAACCTCAATGCCTCAAAAATGAGCGGAAGGGTTCCTGTCCCCATGGAAAGAAAGATTTTCAGGGGCGAAGCTCCAGGACTGGATTATCTCGTACCTGCTGCAAGTGAGAAGATCGGTGCATTTGCCGATGCAACTCATAGAATTGCTGCAGCTACCACATTGCAAAAAGGAAGGGAAGAGGAGTTCATAAGGGCATTTGAAAAACTTGTTGATGATTTTTACAGAAAAAAATTAGATAAACAAGTTAAACCTCCTCAAACCTTGTTTTGAGTTTATCCATAACTTTGGGAAGTGTAGTGTATTCCATATCCTCTCCCGGGAGCCTGTGTGGCTCAAAAGGTCCATGTCTTCTTATATAATCGGCTACATCCATTGCCTTTTGCCTTGTCAGATCAAAAGCCGGATCATCAAACAGATCTACCGGGCCTACAAGCACCCCATTTGCGAGCTGGAATCCTGCTCCGATTACTCTCGGAGGCCCGTCAAATCTTGTGCATTTACTATATCTGAATGGCACAGGCATCAATGGTCCATTATGGCTTCCCCTCATCCATCCACTTACCAGATGCGGAAAGGCAAAAGCTTCTATAACTTCTCCAACAGCAGGTAAACCGCTCTGTGCTCTGACAAGAGCCACGGGGTCATCCTTGCCCACATACTCTCCAGCTATCTTATATAACTTTTCAGTGCTGATGACCGCAACGGGTTCATCAGCAGGTAGCTTTCCACCCTCTTTTGGATACACCCTCTTTATGACAAATCTGCTCTTTCCACCTATCAATGCGAGAATATCGTACATTTCCTCTGGAGTCTTCATGAATACTCTCCTGCTCTCCATAATATCCCATATTTCGAATACAAAGCCGCTGTGAAGTGATGGGTCGATTACAAGTCCTGCGGTATTAAATGGATCAGCAAATATTCTGAAAATCGGAAGATTGAAGGCACCAGGCTCAGTTTTATCCATAAGAAATGCCAGAAGGGGCTCAGCTTTTCTTTCAGTAAACTCCATCTCAGCCACTCCAGGTCCCATTCCCCTTACATTTCCTGAGAATGCGTCTGCAAGCAAATCTTGTCCCGCTCCATATAGTTTAAGCTCTTTTGCTTTCTCTGTGGCTTTTTCAAAAGTCTCCCAGGCAAGTTTGTGTATCTTCTCACTATCAACCCCCTCTCTGTGGGTCATCACAAGATCAAGATCATCACCAGCATTGAAAACTCTAAAATCGATTATCTCTCCACTCTCCTTTGCTTCCTGCAGGTTTCTCCTCGCAACCTCGAGAATTTCTTCAGGAACGAGCACATGCCCGGGAAGTCCACCAACATCAGCCTTTATTATGCTAGCTGTTACTTTTTCAGTCATGAGAGCAAGTTTATCAGAACAAAATTTAAAGTTTCGGTTTTATGCTCGGGAGTAAAAGCAATCACTTATCTCAAGCTATTCCCTCAGCACGATCCCAATACCGAACAGAACAACGAGCATGTAAATATACACCTCTCCAGGAAGAAGCTGTCCAAGAATCAAATAGGCTAAAATTGATGCTCCTACTGCCTCACCGAGAACTCCCGTCGTAACGGAAAGAGCTCGCATATACCTGAGTATGTAGTTCAGAAGAGTATGTCCCACGCTCATCGGGATGAGGGCAAGAAGGAGAAAATAAACCCATGTTTCTGCAGGATAGTTGAAGAGATCGTATCCTTTGATTAGAGCAATAAAAAGAGCGGTGATTGTCGCGAAAGAGTATGTTAGAAAGATGTATGTGTTGAACTGCATCCTCTCTCCAACAAACCTTCCAGCCGTAAAATAAACACCACCGGCAACAGCTCCAATAAGTGCTAGAGAGACTCCATATGGACTTGAAGATGGGTCAGCCCCACTCAGAAAGTAAACTCCAGTTAACGCTATAACAGTTCCTGCAACCTGAGATTTTCTTGGTCTTTCACCAAATATTGAGGAAAAAAAACCAGAAAAAAGAGCATGTGTACACACAATTGTTGTGCTGACAGCAACGGATGCATAGAAAAGCGACTCTATCCATGATGCAAAGTGGATTCCAAGAGCTAATCCGGCAACAGCCGGAAAAAATATGCTTTTTCTCTCAGGAAGTTTTAGATCTGGCTTTAAGACAAAGATAAAGCTAAGAGAGAAAAGGAGCCTCCAGAAAGCGGTTACCGTTCCTGGAGCAGATGCAAGGACTGCAAGGATTGCAGCTAGAGAAACAGCAGTCACAGCCACAGCAAGAAGAGCAATCAGTTTTATCTTAGATGGGGTTTCCCCTTTAGAGAACTCTTTTTCTATTACCACACTCTGCATAATTTGGCTATGAAATAAACCTTTTTGTTTTTCGAGCAATATGGCTGGTGATAGTGATTGATACCATATAACCAGCATAATAATGATGGGAAAGATTTATATTGTGGATGGATTAAATAAAATCGGGAGCGTGAAAATAAATGGTTCTCGAGAAGATTCCCACTGGAATTCCAGGATTTGATGAGATTTGTTATGGTGGTTTACTCAGAGATAGGAGTTACCTTGTTTCAGGTCCTTCAGGTTCTGGAAAAACAATCTTTGCAGTTCAATACCTCATCAATGGAATAGAGATGTTCAACGAACCAGGAATAATGGTGGCCACAGAAGAGCGTCCACAGCACATCAGGGAACATTTTTCCACTTTTGGATGGGACATGGAAAAATATGAAGACGAGAATATGCTTGCAATTCTTGACGCAACATCGACAAAAATAGGTCTGCCAAGTGATGAGAAGTACATCGATGTCAGACCCTTTGACACTCGCTCTCTAATAGACCAGATCATAAACATACAGGATGAAATCGGAGCTAGAAGAGCTGTGCTTGACTCCACAACATCCATAGGTTTTGCCGTCAATGACATACCAAAATTCAGAATAGAGCTTCTGAAAATCTCAACAACAATGGAAATTCTTGGTTTAACATCACTGTTTACCTGTGAAGTTCTCAGCACGACTGGAGATCAGATAAGCAGATTCGGAGTGGAGAACTTCATAGTGGAGGGCAACATAGTTCTCTACTACACCAAGAGCGAGAATGTGAGGCTTAGGGGGATAGAGATATTCAAGATGAGAGGGAGCAACCACAGCAAGAAGATTCACCCATTCGAAATTACCGACAAAGGGATTGTGGTTCACGCTGAAGAAGAGGTCTATTGATTTTTATTTCTTTATTAATTTAGTCTGTTTCAACCAGTTATATCCTGTATGGCACTCGTTTGTGGTTATATTCAGTAGCAACCTTGTTGGGACTGAACCACCTCAAACAGAGATCTCAACACCATACACCTTTTCCACATTCTCCACACATATTTTGTATGCGATGTCCTCATAACCCATTTCATAAAGCTCTCTAACTCTTCTTGGCACCGTTTTCGGTCCGAGAATGGCTCCGGGTCTTTTGATGTCATCAATATAGTCTGTCTCCACCAAAAATCTTCTCCCCTCTTTCGCTGCGATGATTACATTATCATTCCCGGCGATAACAGACGGAAACAAACCTATCTTCTCGAACTCCTTTACTGCAGGAGGTGAAAAGTGCTTTACAACCTTTTCGGGATTTAAACCGGCTTTTCTTGCTATTTCAGCAATTTCCTCCATCCCTCTGTAGCTGTAACTCTCGGTATGAATCTGCACTGCACAGCCAACATCTCTTGCAACTGAGAAAGCATGCTCCATTATTCTGTTGCTGAGATTCCATACCTCTCTCGCAACTCTGTAGTGTGGTCTTCCACTTTTTATTGCAACAGCCTTTCCCTCCTCAACATACTTTCCAGCCAACTCGAGTGCATCCATCATGATTCTTGATGCTTTTTCGTATCCCAGTTTTTCTCCGAGGATAGTAATCTCTGCCGGATGGACTGCCAGAACCGGAAAGGCTCTGACTATTTCATTTGCCTGACTGACGAGTTTGAGGTGGTAATCGAATATCTCTCTGAAATCACTGCCTTTTAAGGGTGTTAGATCATAGTGTGTGCTTAAAAGTGACACGAGAAAAACATGAGTGCCTCCAGCATTTTTAAACTGTTTTAGTGCTTTTAATCGGAGATTATTATATAAATGCATGTGGTTGTCGGTAATCAAAATTTTTGAACTTTTTTCGCAAAGATTCTCCATGAGGTTCTCCATGATTAGAGGGAACTGTACTGGAAAGAAAAACCTTCCGAAACTGAGAAAGTTTCATGTTTTGTGTTTTTGCTCGAATGACTATTTAGATACCTTTGGTGACTTTCTGGGCAATCCTGCACTTTCCAGGCTCTCTAAGTGTTTCTCAATCATGATCCTCTCGAACTGACTGAAAATCTCAACAGGTTCAGGCAGTTTTTGGTAAAAAATACCTCTGCCGATCAGGTCATCCAGTTCGAGGTTTTTCAGCAGTCTCAGGATCCTCTCCTCTCTTTCGATTAGCTTATCTCCGAATACCCTGAGCTGGGAGAGTATGTTATCTCTCCCCTCTTGAGGTGGTTTATGTCCTGAAACTGCAATATCTATATCCTCGGATTCAATCAGCTTCATCATACTGTCTATAGATTTTTTGAAGTCAGAGACACTGCAATCCAAGCACCCATACCATGGTCCAAATCTTGTTAGATCGATATCTGCAAGAAAAACCCCTCTGAAATTACCTTCACCGATCAAAAAGCAGCAGTGTCCAGCTGAATGACCGGGAGTATGGATGGCGGTAACCTTTACTCTCCCAAATTCGAATGAATCCCCATTTCCGAATGTTTCATCCACTCTTGAGGGGATAGTTCTTCCGGCAGTGAATATTTCGGTATTTGGGAGAGAGTAGCGTTTTTCAAATTCTGTCATGGATTTTATCGCATCCGCATCATCTTCATGCGCCAGAATTGTAGAGCTCTGATGGTTATAGCCGATATGGTCTTCGTGCCAGTGGGAATTTATTATATATTCAGGTTTCAAATCGATACAGATTTTTCCAGCTCCTGAATCGATTAAGCAGCTTTTCGATCCCTTTATATAAATGCAGTTTGAGAAAGGATATTTGCCACCTTTTTCTCCGAGAACAACATAGACATGTTCACTCAGTTTCACTATCTGTACCATAAACAGAGTATTCCCAGATATTTAAAATAGTTTAGATTTTAAATTTTGAAGAAGTGTTGCTTTTTGTGATTGCACTCCTCAACGCTCTCATCAACAAACTTCTCGGTGGCAACCCCTTTTTATTACCCTCTTCATCAGTATATACTCTGCATCCGAAGAATGGTTTTCCTGTTGTTCTCTCAATATCCACACCATTTATCTGAATTGATGGCGATCCAAAAAAGTTGTATTTTTCAGCGTCTTCCTGACCTCTTATTTCAACCAGTTCAATGTCCCCCTTCACCCCCAGTTCTTTCATGACATCTCTCAGCAGATTTAGCGTATCCTCAAAGTGAGGACAGCCACGGAAGTAAAGAAGCCTGATCTCCAGAACTCTCTCTTTGCCCGTGGCTATTTCTTTACCCATCTCATACCCTCAGCAATCTCGCGTTTATCGCCACTATAACTGTGCTTAAGCTCATAAGCGCTGCCCCAATAGCGGGTGTGAGGAGGATGCCATATCCGTACATTATCCCCGCTGCGAGAGGTATGGCAAAGGAGTTGTATCCGGTAGCCCAGAGCAGGTTCTGAAACATCTTTGAATAGGTTTTCTTAGAGAGCTGGACCACATCTGCAACATCTCTCGGATCATTCCTTACAAGAACTATATCTGCTGTCTCTACGGCAACATCCGTTCCAGCTCCGATTGCAATACCGACATCCGCCTGGGCTAAAGCCGGAGCATCGTTAACACCATCGCCCACCATTGCAGTTATGTATTCTCTCTGAACCTCTTTGATCTTTTCAGCCTTCTCGTGTGGAAGAACCTCTGCGAAGTAGTCATCTAAGCCGAGTTCCTCAGCCACCCACTTGGCAACATACCTGTTATCTCCGGTAAGCATCATACACTTGATCCCCATACTCTTCAGCCGCTCTATAGCTTCCCTTGACTCTTTCCTTACAATGTCTGCAAGAGCAACCACTCCAACCGGCTTACTATTTTCAAGTAGAAAAACAACAGTCTTTCCCTGCTGTTTTAATCTTTCCACATCCTCACTTTCAATGGAGATGTTGTTCTCTCTCAGATATCCCGGACTTACAATCATAAACTTTCTACCATCCACTGTCCCTTCGACTCCTTTTCCAGGAATTGCTCTGAATCCATCAACCTGCATCACTTCAATTCCCATCTCCTTTGCCTTTGCCACAATGCTACTTGCTATTGGATGCTCGGAGTTACTCTCGAGAGAGGCAGAAATCCTCAGAATCTCATTCTCATCCATCCTGTCGAGAGCAACTATATCTGTGACTCCGAACTTACCTTCCGTGAGTGTTCCAGTCTTATCGAATATGACTGCCTGCAAATCTTTTGCCCTCTCAAAAGCCTGTCTTTCTCTGATAAGCAATCCGGATTTCGCGGCAAGAGATGTTGAAACAGCAACGACCAACGGAATCGCAAGTCCGAGAGCATGTGGACAGGCTATAACCATTACTGTCACAGCCCTCTCAATTGCAAAAACGAAATCCTTACCATATGCAAGCCATGCAAAGAGCGTGATTGCCCCTACGGTCAGAGCTACCACGGTGAGGAAGAATGCCGCTTTATTCGCCAGATCCTGAGTTCTTGATTTCGACTCCTGAGCCTCTCTCACAAGCTCGATGACCTGATTGAGGTAGGTGTCTTTTCCTGTTTTCTCCACCTCAACTTTGATTGAACCTTCGCCGTTTATGGCTCCACCTATAACCTTATCTCCAGTCTTTTTTGTGACTGGTTTGCTTTCTCCTGTGAGCATAGCCTCATTAACGAAGGTCTCTCCTTCTACAACCACCCCATCAACCGGGATTTTCTCTCCTGGTTTTACCAGTACTATATCTCCAGCTTTCAGCTCTTCAACCTTGACATCCAGTACTTCTCCATTTTTGATGAGATGAGCATCCGATGGCATTATTTTGACAAGCTCCTCCAATGCCCTTGAAGCCCCGAGAACAGACCTCATCTCTATCCAGTGTCCCAGCAACATGATGTCAATGAGCGTTGAAAGCTCCCAGAAAAAGAATTTACCTTTTAAACCGAAAACAACTGCAGAGCTGTAAAAGTAAGCGACACTTATAGCCACAGCTATCAGTGTCATCATTCCGGGATTTTTCTGCTTGATCTCATTGTAAATTCCTTTCAGGAACGGATAGCCACCATAGAAGTAAATGAAGGATGATAGCAGAAAAAGGATATATATTGAGGCAAAAAAATCGAATTTGAACCCAAAAAATTCCTGAATTGCAGGGGATAGAACCAGTACAGGTATCGTAATGACGAGGGAGACGAAAAAACGCTTTTTAAAATCCTCAAGCATTTGACGGTGGTGTTCATGCACATGCACCTTGTGCTCCATTCCTGTATGCTCTGCGTGAGTATCCTGGGTTGTATGAGCATGATCTTCATGGGATGTATGGACTTCCTGGGGGGGCTTGTGCATGTTTTCGTGGCTCATGGTTTCATGCATACTCTTCTTTTCTCCGTGCATCCCTTCATGTTCGTGTGTATCTTTCCCATTCATTTCCCCCTGCGCATCTTCTCGCATTTAAATCCCCTTTATGTTCTCAGGTGTCAGTCTTACTTCTCAAGCTCCTCTTTCATTCTCTTGTATTCCTCTTCCGTTATTTCTCCTCTCGCGTATCTCTCTTTCAGCAAATCTATGGGTGTCTTCTCTTTCCCCTGAACTCCTGCAACTCCTGCTGCTCCAGAACTCTCTCTTATTACTATGTAGAGCAGGAGGAAAATTATTCCAACCATGGGTAGGATTACAAGAACGAACCACAGCAAACCATTCATCCCTCGCTTGTTTGCATCCTGATATACGAGGTACCCTATGACAAGGAATATTATCCACCAGAAAAGCATTCCGAAGCCGAAAAATGGGAAACCAAACACACCAAAGGGATGCATAAACCCGTCCATATAGATTATATCTTTTTAAAAGTATTTAGCCTTTGTCCCAAATTTTTGGAAGTCAATGTGAGCAGGAAACATTGCCGATATAAAACTGCATTCAATACCTCATACAGTAAAGTTTTTTACAAGTCATACCGAGAATTGCTCGAATGGTGAAAAAGAAGCGACTGGAGATTGATGAACTCAGCCTTTTATCACCCCTTGAGGAAAGAATAATGTCCTTTATCTGGGAGAATCCTGAATCTACAGTATCCGAAATATCCCAAAATTTGAATGTGTCCCTTTCAAGCGTTGCTGTAACAATCGATAGACTCTGTAAACATGGTTATGTCTCGAGAGAGCGAAAGAGGGTGGATAAAAGGATAAAGTATGTTTACTCTCCAGTTCTATCGAAAGAGGAGGCGAAGAGAAAAATGGTTGAGGATATCCTCGATACATTGATGGAAAGGTTTGAGGATATCGTCGTCAGCTATTTCCACAGGAGGTCTGGCGATGACAAATCTTGACTGCATTTTTGCGTGTGTGATGAGTGGGAAATATCTCTCCTATCTACCTCCATTCGTATTTCTCCTATCTCTCTCAGTTGTTTTACTCGCAAAAGATCACTTGAAGAAGGTTGCCGGTTACTGGAGTATGAACATGGTTCTTTTACTCAGTACACCCTATCTACATTCGATAATGAAGTGCGATATGCTGTGGGTGGTTAAAACCTATATGATGTATCTTCTGTTTGCTATTCCTCTTTTGGTTATGGCACCCTTTCTCTATAAGCTATATCTCTTCAAATTCCACAAGATAGAGAGGTTCACCGCAATGGAGGGCTACCTCCGAAAGGTTTCAGGTTCGGATAAATCGAGAATGTACATCATCGAGATGGCACTTCCCAAAGCGTTCACTCTTGGAAGGGATGTCTTCATTACAGCAGGTCTCCTTGAACTAATGTCTGAAAGGGAGTTAAAGGCTGTTATTGCCCACGAAGCCTTCCACATAAAACAGAACAGGTTCCCGATGATTTACGCTTTCAGACTCCTCACATTCATACCATTCCAGTTCGAAAGGCTTGCAGACAGTTATGCTGAAAAAATTGCTGGAAAGGAATCTCTTATCAGAGCGAGGAACAAAATATCGAGGTTCTATTCAATATCTTGAGTTGATGAGATTTTTATCGTTCGCTAACCGTTTCATCAAAAGACTCATCAACCCATTCTGGATGCTCTTTATTTATAGTTTCATCTGGATCGCCGTACCACCGCGAATCTCTTCTTTTTAGCAGAAAGCCGATAAAGATAACTCCTGCTGAGACAACTATAGTCGGATATATCCACAAACCCGTGAATATACCTTCCTTAGGAGGAGTCGCAAGAATCTCCTTTCCGTAGATGCTCTGAAGGTTTGAAATTATCTCTCTTTTGCTCATCCCTTTGTCAATCATTTCTCTGATCTGCATCTTCATCTGTTCAGCAACTTCACAATCGCAGTTTGAGAGGAGTCTGTAACAGCTGCAGGCACATATAATATCATCTTCAAGATCAGCAAGTACCAGACCATTCACAGGTAGGGGAAGAATTAGCAGGAGTAAGACTGAAATTAAGATTGAAGCAGTCAGAGTCGTTAAATCGGTTGGAATGGTTGAAATGATCTTTTTCATCCTTTCTCAACCTCTTTTTTGTAGGATTCTCCGTCAGTTTCTCTATCAACTTTCTCAACTTTTGCATCAAGAAATTTTACGATAACCCTTCTCGGAATTAAACCAAAAATGACGCCTCCGAGCATTATAAGAGAGCCATTCCATATCAGGGATGTAAGTGGATTTGACTTGATCTTTAAAACTGCTGAATCTCCCTCAATGGACACCAGAGTGATATAGATATCTCTCAGAGGTTCGTAGATGATGACAACCCTGACTATCTCGTTATTCTGCAGCATGTATCTCTCGATTTTCGGAAAAACCTTCTGAATTTTACCGTCGTTTATGACATCTATCTCGGATTCAATCACAATCTTGGAAGACACACGATCCTCGCTGTATCCCCTGTAAACAAAAGAATAATCCCCTATTTTGATCTGCTCATCTACTTTCATCACAACCTCGTGTTCTTCCGCATACATCCAGTTCCCGACAATACCTATAAAAACCATAATAACGCCGAGATGAATCGTATATCCACTATATCTCCTCCTTCTCCGAAGTATTATCTTTATAAAGCTTAAAGAACTGTATTCTTTATTGAAAGTACCTGTATCTACCACATATTGTCTCAGCTGGAGCAGTACAGCGAATAATGAAACAGCCAAGGCAGCAGACCCGGGTAAACTGATACCTGCAAATACCGCTAATATAGCTGCCCCCACGAGTAACGAAAGAATGACGAGAAGTCTTTTGACTGTCTTCTTATCACCTCTCCTCCATCCTATCGCGACACAGAATCCGGTTAATGCTATTATCGCATAGGCTATCGGTGAGGTGGTCTGCTCATAGTATTTTGCCCCAATTGTTGCCTTGTATCCGAGCAACGCTTCACTTATCAGGGGAAAAATTGTGCCCCAGAAAACGGTAAGTGCAAAGGCTGTGAACAGTAAATTGTTGAGGAGAAATGTCGTCTCTTTTGATATTGTATGCTCTATAACATCATGCGATTTGATGAAAGCAGACCTTATCTTGATTAGATAAACTGTAACTGCAAGCAGAGAAACCATAAGAATCGTGAATGGTATGCCTAAACCACTTCTACCGAAGGCGTGAATGGAAGCGATGATTCCACTTCGGGTTATCAGAGTTCCGAGCAAAACAAACTCTACAGTTGCCAGTGAAAGCAGTATATTCCATTTCTTCATTCCCCGTCTTGCCTCTTGGATCATAATGCTGTGAACGAGGGCTGTGAGTGTTAACCACGGTAAAAGGGATGCGTTCTCTACCGGATCCCATGCCCAGAACCCTCCCCAGCCAAGAGTTTTGTAAGCCCAGTAAGCACCAATTGAAATTCCAGCTGTCAACCACATCCATGAAAAAAGTATCCACCTTCTCGCCCTGAACACCCAGCTTTCATCTGTGAGATTCAAACCAGAGATTGCAAGAGAAAAGGGTATCAGGGTGCTGGCATAACCTGCGAACAGAGTGGTTGGGTGAAAAATCATCTCGTGAGTCTCAAGAAGCGGATTCAAACCCATTCCATGAGCCGGGATAAAATCAAGTGGCTTAAAGGGATTCAGAAAATACATCAGAACCAGAAGGAAAAAATTCTGAAATGTCAGAAGTACTATCACAGCGTGTGCCGTTAGAAGGTCTTTTTTTTCAGTATAAATGAACAGTAAAGTGAATATTGAAAGAATCCATGCCCAGAACAGTAATGAACCCTCAGATCCTGCCCATAAAGCAGAAATTTTGTATAAAACAGGAAGGTCACTGGCGGAGTTTAGATAAACATATTCAATGGTGAAGTTGTCGGTTATAAAATAGTAAAGCAAGATTGAAAGGGAGATCGTGATCATAAATACAGTAAAGTAAAGCATTTCTTCGGAGTTTTTGAGGTATTTTGGATCTCTTCTCAAAAAACCATTTACTGCGAGGATAGTGGAGTAAAAAGATGTAAAGAAAGAGATGATGATCGTGAGATACCCTGCTTCAATCAAATTAACACCTCGAACTACCTTTTTCCTTCCTTCAGGTTCCAGTTCCTGTCCTGCGATTCCCTTGCATCATCTCTTTTTGATCTCTGCCCCAGCTTATAGGCGATGTACAGTGCCCCTGAAAGTCCAAGAATCTGGAAAGGCAAACCCTCCATATTGTTACGCTGTTCTTTTTGTTCCGAGGGAGGTTTCCCTTTTTTGCTTTCTATAAGGATACTTGGCCCATAAACACTTGCAAGATAGAGTAGAACCTGATCTGGAGTGTCTCCTTTCTCCAGCTTAGTGTTTATCTCCCTTATCATGCTGATGGCTGTATCACAGTCACATGTATCGAGTATGTATCCACAACCACACGAACAGTATACCTTCGTTGTAACGAGTTTGAGATTCATTGCAAGCTCTGTTTCCAACTTATTCTCTGTTATATTCTGTGCAAGTGCTGTGTTTATCAGAGCAAGAAGAATTAGTAGTGCTATTATCTTTGTTTTACAACTGCTGTAAATCATGAATTTTTCATCAGGTGTAAAGTTTAAAAAATTTTCTTCAAGCTTCGAAAACTCAAAAAAATTAGAAGGAAAAGGGATTGTAGGTCACCAGATAGTACACGGAAACTACCGTGGAAAGGGCGAGAGTGACATACTTTATTTTTTCAAAATTTAGTGTATTGAATATCACCTTCAGAATCTCATTTTCTCCATAAAGCTGGTTTTTCTGGATAACTGAAATCATAAACACGACTCCAGTCCAGCTTGAGAGTACACCTATCAGAAGCAGAGGTTCGATGTAGTATGTCAGCAGGAGAAGACCACCTGTGCTTCCGACAATTGGCAGAAAGTCTGTCACATGATGCAGACAGCATGCAACCATGCTTCCTGCCGACATGCCTCCTGAGGCAGCCACCTGTCCCCTGCATGAAATGTTAAAGTTTCTTACATGGGTGTAGAGGGACACCTGTAATCCAAACCCGGTGGCAATTGATAGGATGTATTTCCAGTAAATCCCAAACTGAAAGAGGGCATATTCAATCCCGGAGGCTATACTGCTTATTCCGAAGTAAATCAGGAGCATTGAGAAAAAAGAAATTAAACCGTAGATTATTCTTTTGTCCATTCTCCTATTCACTTCTCTGCTCGCTTCTCCGTTCACTCCCACTCTATCACCCCATCAGGAGAGTTTCCACTCGAATACCCTATCCTTCTCGATTCCCGTGATCACCAGTCTGAAGGTTCCCGAATTCTCAATCTCCCTGAGGGCTTCGTTTGAGAACTCAAGCAGACCCTTTCTGTGATGACCCCAGGACTGCGGACTCTCAGTCCAGTTCACCGGTGTGAAAGACTTGTTTCCAATCTCAAGTCTTGCAAGCTCCATAAAGTCGTATTCGAACAGGTCACCCCAGTGTGTGTCCATCGCCACATAGAAAACAGCGTTTGGCGATTCTACTTCTGGGTTGAGGTACTTCGTCGTGATAACAATTTGATTGCCATAATCTACCCTCGTCAGATCGTTTCCATCCGAATTCTGTTGATATGGCTGTTGCAGTGGGGTGGAAGGGGCATAAGATGAGGCATAGTTCCACATCGCAAGCAGTACAAACAGTACTGCAACACCCAATCCGATTATCTCAAGCTTCCTGTCTCGCATCACATCACCTCTCGTTTTCTAGGAGTACTGGCGTGAGGGCAATGAGAATTACCCGTCAAATCGAACCTGAACAAAAGGAGGTAAAGTTTCAGATAATGTATCAACGGTTTAAAATGTTTCAATTTAACCAAAAAAGAGACTAAAGTGGATTTAGCATAGAATTTAGAACTTTTCTGCAACTATGAGTCTGAAAACAGTTCCCAGAAGATACTCCTGTTCGACTATCTTGAATCCTGCTTCTTCTATGTTCCTGTCTGTCTTTCTGTTTATCTCGGGACCCATCAACCTCGCAACAAGATTCATGATGTGGAAGATCGGTTGCAGAACCTTGTTCTTGGGTAGCATGTGTTCAAGGAAAAATGCTTTCTTTCTCTTCCTCAAAACTCTGTTTGCCTCCTTCAAACCCTTCACGGGATTTTCAACGGAACAGAAAACAAATGTTGTGAAAACCTTATCAAAGGTATCATCCCTGAATGGCAGGAACTCAACATCGGCTATTATAAAATCCACATCTGCTTTCAACTCAGTTCCCAGTTTCATTGTCTTGTCTTTTGCCTTCTTGATCATTTTTTTGCTTATATCTAATGCTATGTATCTACCGTTCGTGTAGAACGGGATGTTCTTTCCGGTTCCCACACCTATCTCGAGGATGATATCGTTATTGGAATTTTCCATTCTCTCAAAGAGGCGCTTTCTCCACCCGTTGAACATGAAAGACTCCATTGGTTTCTCAAATATGTCGTAAAATCTTGCTATTCTATTATATCTCGACAGATCCTTTCCCTCTTTTGGTTTTCTATTTTTTGATTGCTTTTCTGTATTCGCATTAACCTTCATTTTATCTCCTTCTTAACATTCATTCATAAAAAAGTTGTCTGGTTTTAGGAAAGATAAAAAAGATCTGTAAACCTGCAAGCAACCTTCAGAAGCGGAATCCATCAGTAGCCCATGCCATAAGATTCCATCTGTCCCATGAAGTTCTGCCCCATAAAGTGGCTTATCTGACTCATCATGGACTGCATGTAGCTGAACATCTGGTTCATCCAGTCAGTCATTCCAAACATCCCAGACATCTGATTCATCATGCTACCTCTCTGCATACCACCATTCATATATCCCATGCCATATTGATCTATGTACTTTTCAGGCATTGAATACGGCTGTTGAGTTGGTGTTTGATATGTAGGATACATGGGATATACATACTCCATTCCACCTGTTCCATATCCGGTCATTCCTCCCATACCCATAGCAGAGGTAATTGAGGAAATCACGATCAGTATTCCTATCACACCTGCAAGAGTTAAACCTACTTTTAACCTATTCATCTGCATCACCTCAATCAACTGTTATCTTGAGGGGCAAAGTAGATTATCTGTTAAATTGAGGGTTGAAGTAGAGCTTAGAAGTTTCAAAAAAGCGTTTGAAAGTATAAATCATTCCATTTTTTGTATTTACCGGATTTAATCAGTTGCTGGATGATATGAGCGGGGTGTCGTGGGATGTATGAGAAAGGGCTTGAAATGGAGATAGATTCGCTTGCTCGGTGATCTGCTTCGTTAGTTCAGGATAATTTTTTAAAGTTAAAAGTTTTTTATTCAACTATGGACAAAGCTGGCTATATTATTGTGGGCATCATTTCTGCATTGGTGGTAGGTTCACTTTTACTCACTCAGGGTGGATACTACTGGATGCCCACATACAGACCTATGGGTTACGAAGATGGGAGGTACTACCCTCCTGGATGCTGTCAGGGACCTGTAAACTTCCAGTCCAATGGTGAGCGTATATACTACACCGGGATAAACGAGAAGGGTGAAAGGATCCCCTTTACCGGAGGTCCTTCCTGGCTTGCAAATCACGGAGGGAGCTGTGTGAATTGTCATGGGAGAGGGGGAAAGGGAGGGTTCGTACCTATGATGTGCAACGAACAGGCTCCAGACATAAGGTACTCTGAAATGCTTAGAGAGGGGATGAGCGATGAGAATATAAAGACAGCAATAACGAAGGGAGTTCACGAGGGAGAGGAGCTTGACTGGTGTATGCCAAGATGGCAGATGAGTGAGGAAGACCTCAGCGATATAATCGCATATTTAAAGGAGTTAGAGTAACCAAAAGAGTAATTAAGCCAAAAAATAGCTAAAAAGCTGGAGATTGGGATGGAAACTGAAAACTGAGCTGAAAACAGATTGGGTTAAGAGTAAACTTAAAAATCCAGAAATCTAAAAATCTAAAATTAAAAAATAATGGATTGTCTTAGATTAGTGGCAGCAATGGTTGCCGTGGTCGCCGTGCTTCTCGTGGTTGTGCTTCTCTTCTTCCTCTTTCTCACTGCCACTCTCTTCTGAACCTTTTTCAAACTTTTTTGATAGTGTGGAAAGTAACCTGCATCTCATCCTGTCACCTTTTTGCTACCAGTCTGCTCAGCCTACCAGCCCATCATCGAGCAGTGTCCGTAACCATAGTATGAATATGGGCTCTGTGGATACTGGGGATACTGTGGCAGAGTTTCATTGTCTATAGCGTCAGCGTTCGGATAGGACTGATATCCGTATCCATACTGAGGCATATTCCATCCCGGATATCCACCCATCATCGGCATGCCGTATCCCATCATACCATAACTCATCATTCCCATGGGCATTCCATACCCCATATATCCATATGGGTTTGCGGTTGCTGGGTTTGCAGTTGCGGTATATATTGCAGCAATCCCTGCAATTGCTATGAGTCCTGCAATTCCAACAAGTTTTCTATTCATTTCACATCACCTCAACAGAAAATACACCGAAGAGCCAATGGACTTTACCTGTGAAAGTGTACACCTATCGGGCTATGAAACGGTTCTTTATACTTCATAACCATCCCTAATGTTTCATTTTAATTCACGAAATCTTAAAAAAGCCCTAAACTGCACTATCATCTGTCAAATTTGTTTTTATGGAATAGCGGGAAAAACGGTTTCTTTTTGATTAAATTCATTACACCTAAAAATACTTAGAGGTGTTTTTTAACATTGTTAATGGGTCAGGGTTATCTTTCCACCTTACAAACCTTCTCATCCCTGTGGGATTCCTGCTAATAATCCTCTCGTTTTACTTTTCCCAAGATAAAAGAGAAAATCAGGGTTTTGTAGATAGTGCAACACAGACAGCACAGAATCCAGAAGCACAATTATGACAACGAAGGCATAACCCAAGACTCAATCTACTTCAGAATTGGCTTTTCTAACTCCAATATCTCTATGATTATGAAGAAGCTGGAAGAGAAGGATCCGATAGTAAGAGAGATTCGGGAAGACTTACAAGGTTTATCTGAGTGAATAGTTATTCTCAACCTCTCTTCAAAATCTGGTTCTACAACTTTTGAGATACTGGTCCTCAAGTTAATTATCTTTAACAGGTCTATTCACTTCTCCCTTCTTTGAATTTGAGGCTCTTTTACCCTCTCCCAGTCGTACTGAAATAGAAATTACAAACAGTAATCAAACGAGAGAATTCCACCCATATGTCAATAAGTTCTGGCAGCTTTTGAATAAGTTCTATTGAGGATTTTACGGATAAAAAGCGCTGATTTTACTCATACCTGTGACCTTAATAAACCCAACAGCACCTTATAAGGCATACCAAAAGACATATATTCAGATGAGCAGTGATTAATAAAAAGCCGGGATTGGGGGGCCCGTAGCTTAGCCAGGTTAGAGCGTCCGGCTCATAACCGGGCGGTCGAGGGTTCAAATCCCTCCGGGCCCATTCCCAAATGGGTTCAACAATCCGACTTATTCTGAGAACCAATTGAGGTTTAGGGTGTAATTTAAAATTATTTTTTATTACTGGATTGCCTGGATAGCTGTATTTGGTGTAACAGTCTTTGGAGCAATAAATGTAGCAAGAGGAGATACTGAGGGGGACAAGAAATATCTCATTGGAGGAATAGTTGCGGCGATTATTCTCGGTGCCCTGACTGCCATACTAAACGCTCTATCAGGAGGAAAAGTTACCTTCAGCTAAATTTTTTGATTTTTTATATTTTTGAGTGGTTCCAGGTGTTAAGGTTCAATCACCCTGATACCTGTTAGTTCTTCAATCTTACCAGTCTTTCTTAAAATCCCATTGTCAAAAGTTGCAAATTCATCCACACCGTATCCATTTAATTTGAAATTCCACGCATTGCTTAAATGCAGTAAATCCAAAGTTCTAAGCTTTAATTTTGGTGCAAGTGTGAATGCGAGCTTAATTTCAGCCGGAACTTCCCCAAATATTGTGAATTCCTTATCAAAAGAGTAGAGAAGATTTAACTCATATTTTTTCACACCCAATCTTGTGATTACTGCAGGTAAGTCCTCTTCATTAATTTCTAAGTCAAGTCCAGATATTAATCTATCAGAATTCCTCGAAACTACCGAAAAAATTTCAATCAACACGAGGGGAGAGATTACCTTTTCCTTCTCTCTTAAAAGAAATTTGTCGGCATCCCTGTTTCTTTCATCTCCTCTATCGATGGCTGACACTATTACACTCGTATCGATATATACTACCATCTATCTCTCCCCTCTTCCAGTGATTTCCTCAACACTCCACCAAAATTGAGGTCGGAGTCGATTATTCTATCAACAATCGCATCAATTTTTTTAAGATATTCGATTTCAGCTTCAACTTTTCTCATTCCGTTTTCTATTATTTTTCTTAAAGCATCACTCCTATTTTTGTATATGCCCACTTTGACGAGCATATCTAAATCTTTCAGTTTTCTATCATCCAATCTGACTGGAACAACTTTCATAATTATACGTATTCGTATATGTATTTAAATGTTCTCGTCGGGTACATTACAAACACAATACCTCAATTGACATAATAAACGAAGAAATAAAGAAAATAGATAAAATCATCTAAGAAAAAGCCTCTCTCACCCTGAGCATGTACCAGATAATCGCACCATAAATTGCAATCCCCACAATGCCTGACATAACAGTCACTTCCACTCCTGAAATTCCAAGACTTGCTGAAACTCCCATCATTACGCTGATAACTCCAAGACTCCAGATTATACCGAGTACACTCAGAACTATAACAGCAATTCTTGCCCAGTTTCTCAGATTCCATAATCCATAAGCGATTACAATCCCTATTGCTCCAAATACGAAGTACATTATACTCAGTCCACCCATTATTCCTCCCATGTACTCGTACATTCCAAAGGGTTTCATAAGCGATGGTGCTATGGCAAGCATCATAGCCCCACTTATCAGCGACAGAACACCTCCGATACCATACAGCAGGGCGAGTACAGTTACACCAAGGGGTCTCATCATCACACCTCCAGATGGATATTGTTAACACAATAATACAAAAATTTTCTGAAAGATATTCCCTTCAGAAACCTACGCACAAAGAAAGGTGAAACGGAAAAAGATTAATTCAGTTTTTACTACATTTTTCTGTGAAGGTTCAAAAAATCGAAAGAGACATATATTTCATTGAAGGCGAGAACAGAGGTAAATTTCCCTACTGCAACTGTCTCCTTGTTGATGATGTTTTGATAGATGCAGGTGCGGGAACTACTGTTGTAGGTGAGCTTGAGAGAAAAGCAAAAAAACTTGTATTTTCCCACAATCACCCCGATCACTCAAGCGGCTCCTGGATTTTCAACGAGAAGCATAAAAAGGTTTTTTCTCCAGAAGGGTTTGATACAAGCCTCGATTCGCTTGCACTCAGGTTTGTGGGAAAGGAGCTTGCTGAGATATGGAAGTTTTTTATAATCAGTACTACAGGCATGAAATCCTTTCAGTCAGAAAAATATGGTGACGGTGAGATTTTAAATAAAGAGCCTGAAATTGAAGCGATCAAACTTCCCGGACATACAATGGACATGCATGTTTTCCTCATCGATGGCAGGATCCTCTACGGGGCAGATATCGATTTGACTGGTTTCGGACCATGGTATGGAAATCCAGAAAGTGACCCGGAACTCTTCAGAAAAAGCATTGAAGATGTTAAAAAAATCGATTTTGAAATATTCATTTCATCCCACAGAAATCCTGTTAAAAGAGATGAAGCTGAAAGGTTGATTGACAGGTATATCCAGGTATTTGAGGATAGAGAAAGAAAGATTCTTGAAATCTTGGATGGTTCTAATGGCAAAACAGTAGAAGAAATCGTGGAAATTTCTCCATTCTACGGCAAAAAACCTTATGCAAAAGAAATTCTCGATTTTTTCGAAAGGAACATGATTATAAAACACCTTGAAATTCTTAGAAGAAAGGGTGAAATTAAGGAGACTGACGGTAGGTTCTGCAGAGCAAAAAACTGAATTGAAAATAACTTGCTCAAAAAACAGTATTCAGGAACATTATAGATCTAAAAAGATATACCTAAAAAAGGCTCAGAAAAATAGAAATTAGTTCAAATAAAAGATTTCCGAGAAAAATTGCTATGAAAAACCCGGCTGTTATAAAAATTAGAAAGGGTAAGCCTGGAGTAACCCATACTCTGCTGATTTTGCCTTTTTCATGCGCTTTTTTGAGCCTGTAAAGGATTGCCTCATCCGGTTCAATGCCCCTTCTCAGTCTTACGATCTTTCCCTTTACATCAATATACTCGAGCAGGTTGTGAAATCTCGGTATAGCATCCACATCAACTCGATAACCAATGAAATAGTAAAAGATATTCTCTCTCAAATTTTTTATACCCTCTTTTATAAGATTCCTGAGGAAAAGAACGAGAACAAGAGCTGGAGCAGCAATAACTGAGTTTGAAAGTACAGAGAAGGCGAAAACTCCAAATCCAGTGTTGAGGTAAGGTACAGTTACTGATCCGACCCTCAAAACAGGATATACTGGAAAGAGAAATGATAAAACCATCAATGCCTTTGCATCTGCTCCACCATAGGCTCCAATATAGTAGAGCCCATAGGCAAGAGCAAATACAAGAACAAACTGAATGACTCCAAATATCAGGTCAAAGAAACCATAATTGAGAAATTCAAATACTTCAAGTGGTAATAATACAATAACCATGTACTTCCACAGCCTGTTGGGTACCCTCCTTTCTTTCAGATCCATTATGCATGCCCGAAGGAGAAAAGCTGATGTCAATAGATATTTGAGAACTATGACAGCAGTATATCCGGTGAACATCACTCATACCTCTTCCTATAAATCTCAACCATGTCTGAAATAATGGCACTTGCAGTCTCGTACTTTCCTGCTCCTCTACCCATCACAACAACATCGCCCGCGAGATCAGTCTTTATCAGAGCTGCATTCATCGTACCCCTGATCGCAAGAGGGTGGTGAAATGGCACAAGTCTTGGGGAGACTTTAAGTATTCTCTTCTCTCTGTTTGCCTCTGCAATTAACCTTATTGTGTAATTTCTGGTGGAAGCCACTTCAAAAGCTTCAGGTGTTATCTCGGTTATTCCCCTTATCTCCACATCCCTGAAACATGAATCCATCTCCATGAGTGAGTTTGCAAGAATTACAAGTTTTGCAGCAGCATCTATTCCCTCGACATCATAAGTAGGATCTGCCTCGGCAATGTTGAGTTCCTGAGCCTCTACCAGCACCTGAGAATAGGTCATCCTCTCCTTCTCCATTCTTGATAAAATGTAATTACATGTTCCGTTGAGAACTCCTTTAATAAAGAGGATCTCATTCCCCGCAAGATCGTTTTTAGCGAGTTTGATAAGAGGCATTGCTCCACCTGCAGTAGCCTCGTACATCAATCTTAAACCCTTTTTCTCAGCCATTCTGTTTAGCTCAGAGAATGCTACCACTAACGGCCCCTTGTTGGATGTTACGACATTCACCCCTCTTTCCAGTGCCTGTCTGATGTGAGTTAAACCCGGCTCACCAGAGTGAACATCGGTAGTTGTTACCTCTATCATAAGATCGTAATCCAATGTTTCAATAACTTCAATGGATTTTTTGCCATCGAAAGCTCCTTTTTTCTTTCTCTCAATAACATCAGGAATTCTCAGTCCATTCTCATCAATTACAGATCCTTTCGAATCACAAACTGCCACAACCCTGTATTTACCGATTAGTCGTTCTATCTCACTTTTTTTCCTGTATAGAAGCTCAGCTACACCCTGTCCAACAGCTCCGAATCCAATCAGGATGATGTTAATCATGAATATCCCCTTCAAAAAGCGAGATCATGATAGCTCCTCATTCACAGGTTCAATAAGAAGTAGATGCTTGTCTCTACAAACACTTTTCAGTATTTCGAGCGCCTCTTCAAGCTTCTCTTTTCCCGTTGCCGAAATTGTTATCATGGCTGTTGAGGGTTTATTGACTTCAGGCATCGTTATTTCCATATCAACAACTTCTGCAAAGCCAGTGGAATCGATTCTGTTTATTGTGTCGCTCAAGTCCGTTTTAACAATATGTCCAATTATCATAACTGAAGTTGTTGCCAGCAATCTGACTTCATTGAAGCTCTTGACACTCAGTCCCTCTTCCCTTAACCTATTAAGAATTCTAAGAGCTGTTTTTTGATTATCAACTGAGAAAGAGATCTCAACGGGTACTTTTTTCAGCGGGGTCATTTTGTCCCTCTGATGGATGATGCTGAGTATATTTCCTCCTTCCCTCGATATTGGTTCAAGTGCCTTCAAAAGCTGTCCGGGTTTATCCTGAAGCTCAACAACTACTGAAATTACTGCCATAATACTCATTCGTAAATTGGTGTTCCCTCACTTTCTGTCAGCTTTCTGAACTCTTCCATAAGCTTTTTCGTAATTTTCCCGGGCTTACCATCTCCAACTGCTCTACCATCTATGACTGTAATCGGAGCTATTTCTGCTGCTGTACCTGTAACAAACACCTCATCAGCAGAATAAAGATCATAGAGTCCAAGATTAATTTCTTTGAACGGAATCCCTTCCTTCTGAATTAACTCAATTGTTACGGCTCTTGTAATTCCCCTCAGATTGTTCAGGGTGGGAGGTGTCATTATCTCACCATCTTTTACAATAAAGATATTGTCTCCACTCCCCTCAGAGAGGTAACCATTGGAATCGAGAAATATTGCTTCATCTCCACCCTTTGCATTGGCTTCGATCTTTGCGAGGATGTTGTTGAGGTAGTTCATCGACTTTATGCTCGGAGGTAAAGCATCGATAGCATTTCTCCTTATGCAAACTGTCACAGCTTTCAATCCCTTCTCATAAAGATCTCCGTAAAGCTTCCCCCATTCCTGTGTTATAACAATGATGTTCGGGTTAGGGCATTTTCGAGGATCGAGACCGAGATCTCCGATGCCTCTCGTGACAATCGGTCTAATGTATGCATCCCTTAAATTGTTCCTTCTGAGAGTTTCCAGAATAATTTCCTGAAACTCATTCTTTGAAACAGGTATTCTGAGGTCAATTACCTTCGCCGAGTCGTAAAGTCTGTCAATATGCTCCTTTAATTTAAACACCCTCCCATTATACGCCCTGATTCCCTCGAAAACTCCATCACCATAGAGAAATCCATGGTCAAAGACGCTAACCTTTGCTTCCTCTTCAGGAACAAATTCCCCGTTAATATAGACCAAGCCCATGGGATTACACCGAAATTAACAAATGATGACACCTATAAAAATATATCGGATGTCTAAAGCCGATGTATGGTAAAAGAACAGTTTAAATACATTTATGAGGTGTCAAGGAAATGATTAGTTCCATGAGAAGTCAGACCAGATGGGGTATGTTCTTCATTTCTACAGGATTACTGCTTGGAGTGATTGGCTTAAAATTGGCCTTCATTCTCCTCTATTCTGGAATCTTGATAGCTATAGGAACTGGACTAATTATTTTCAGAAAAAGAGAGGAAATCATAGAAGGAGAATATCAGGGGGAATGTAAATGAAATCCTTTACCAAGGCAGAAAAGCCCGACAAAGTTTATAATCTTGAGGATTATAGAACATAGAGGTGTCAGTATGATAGTAACAAACACCGAATTTGTACCGGGTTATGAAATCGAGGAGATAATCGGAGTTGTAACGGGCAATACTGTCAGAGCGAAACACATAGGTAAGGATATTCTTGCTGGTTTGAAGAACATAGTCGGAGGAGAACTCCAGGAATACACAGAGATGCTTTCAGATGCAAGAAAAGAGGCTCTGAACAGGATGGTCAAAGAAGCAGAGAAGCTTGGAGCCGATGCAGTTGTAAACGTTCGCTTTGCAACTTCCCAAACAATGGCTGGAGCAGCTGAGCTTCTTGCCTATGGAACTGCCGTAAAACTGAAAAAGGTCTGAATTGCGATAATATGTTTGGTTGGGGCGAGCTTGGCATAATTGTAATTCTCGCAATCATTCTTCTCGGACCTGAAAGACTGCCCGAAATATTCAGAACACTTGGAAGGCTTTATGCAGAGTATAAAAAAGCCAGAAAGAGATTTGAACTGGAAGTTCTGTATGGATACAAATTACCGGATAAGGATTTGCTTGATCTACTCTCAAGAAAAAATATCGATGAGATAATCAAATCTGAACTGGAACCAAAAAAACTTGAAATGGATGAGAACATAAAGAGACTTTTGATGGATTCGGATGATGATCTACCAAAAGAAATAAAGAATCGGGAAGTAAAACAGGAGAATGAAGGAGAGAAAGATTAATGAAAGAAAAGTTGAAAGAAAGATTAAAATAATTGAAATCAGAGGAAGATTTAAAATCTGTCTGGATTTAAAAGGTGTGGAGGTGTATGGATGTTTTCTGTAGGACCGAATGAGCTGCTTGCAATCCTGATTATAGCTTTTCTGCTGTTCGGAGCGAGTAAACTGCCTGAACTCGCAAGAAGCCTTGGTAAAAGCATGGGTGAATTCAAAAAAGCTCAGAGAGAGGCAGAAATTGAGCTGAGAAGATTTGAAAAGGATCTTGCCGAAGGTAAATACACCCAGACTGAAAAAAGAACCAAACTAGAAAAAATTGCCCGTGACCTCGGAATTGATCCCGAGGGGAAGGAAGATGATGTGTTGCTGGAGGAGATAAACAAAGCTTTACCAAAGGCTGAAAAAACTGAACCTTAAAAATTGAATCGGTGGCTAAGTACCACATAAGTTCAAAGACAATAAAAACTCTCTAAAATGGTTCATAACTGTCTATTTCTTTATCAGGTATTGGCAGAACATCATTGAAATATGCAATCCCCCCTCTCAAACAGTGCCTTAAATTAATTTTATAGGCGTGATAGGTGATTGCTGGTTCATCATCTTTTTTTACTTCTATGTAGAAGTCATGAAATGCTGAAATCCTGTCCACCACTTCACTTCTTTGGGTATTGTATGTTAGACAGTTGAACATTATCCCTCGTTCCTGGTCGATTATAGCTCTCACGGCATAATTAAGGTCATACCTGTAAAGCTCCAGAAAATCTATTCCCATTGAAATCGCAACATCGTCATCAGAAATAAAATTCGATAACTCTTCGGATAGGCTGTTAGATATCCTCACTCTGCCAATCTCGTTCAGAAAATCACATGATTTACCAGAACCAATTATAACCGCATCGAAATCAGTTGGAAAACCAAATTTCTGACCCATATGGTTGACCCTCTCAACCGATGCATCAGTCCACAGTAACCACAGTATGTCTTTATAGTATTCAGATATTTTTTTTGATATTCCATAAAAACTATATATGTCCGGAAAGGTAATCAGAACTTTATCTGTCTTATTTACACTCTCAAACACAACATCGATCAGATCCATACTATTCTTCTTGAGTCACATAAATAAATATTTTTCTCTATGAAATTTAATTTCAGATGAAATAACACACTTTGATAATTTCATTTTAGTAATTACTAAAAGCAAAGAAATCAATATATTCTCTCAGATACATTTTATTTTATGGAGGCAAAAGATGTTGGGTTTGGTTTTCTTGCAGTTTTTTCATCAGTTATGTTGGTTTATGAATGGCTGTCTATTTACGATAGAATGGATCTGGGTGTAATGTTTTTCGCTGGACTTTTAACTTTCTCAATTTCAATGCTTCTGATAAAAAATAAAAATGAATAATGCTCAGCAGACAATTAAACAGGAAAAATATGCTAAATATATCTCTTCAAGAATTTTGCAATCATCTCAGACTCAAGCCATCCCTCATCAAGTTTCTGTATCACATCTTCGATTCTTTTTATTTCTCCCATTATGCTCCTTTTGATTTCTATGTCTTCTACAAAGAGTTCTGCAATTCCCGATATTACCGCGAGGGGATTTCTGATATGATCTATCAAAATTGCATAATTCTCGATATTTTTCACCAGTTGCTCGTAGGCTTTACTTTTTTGTTCCTCCAGTTCTATTCTGGAGATGAGAAACCCAATCAGTCTTGAAATCGATTTAAGTATTTCAACTTCTTTTCTGGATACTGGAAATTCTCCTCGGAAGTAGAATAACATTAAACCTTTAATTGATCGGTCGTGCGTAATCGGAAACACCAAAACATTACTTCCATAGTTGGGGCACGAGACATTTTCACAGACACATTTTATATCAAAGACCTGGTTGATTTTACCCGTAGCTATTATTTCCCGTATTGGTGTGCAATCCTTGATATAGTCTTTATTTATTATTGGTTTAAACTCATTATTAGTTTTAATAAGAAAATCAAGTTTAATACCCTTCAACATATGAAAATTGAGGAGCATTTTTCTCAAAACTCTATAAATATCCCTATTATCCAGAATTTTATGAGTATCTAAAACAAAATTCAGAAGATTGTTCAGCCTTATCTCCTCCGAAATATCTTCAGCGATCGCCAGACAGAATGTCTCATTTGAAATTTCAAGCGGGCTCAAAGATACAAAATAGAATTTAGATCTATCTTTATCATGCAATGTTATTTTAACCTCTTCTTTTTCATCTACAACTTTCTTGATTAACTCCAGTTTCAAATTTGAGGTGGGACTTTTCAGAGCTTCAGTAATCTTTCTTCCGATAAAATTACCCCTTAACGCCTCAAATCCCGCTTTATTGGTCTCAACCAAATAACCATCTTTATCCAAAATCATGATTGGAAGCGGATTATTTCTAAACACCTTTCTGTATAACTCGTATTCTTCCAAAATTCCTGAAGTTTTGCCAGTAGAGTTTATTTGTATTTTTCTCTGGTTATTTGGTTCAACCACTTCCATAAATTTTCACCCATTTTTTAAACCTTTAAATATATTTTTTCCCTTAAATCAACTGGTTTGAATTTATTCTTAAATTCCACTGGAAGAGATTCCGATTTTCCAATTATTAAATAACCTCCACTCGAAAGAGACCTGTAAAAGTCATTCAACACCTTTCTTTTTTGCTCCTCATTGAAGTAAATCATAACATTTCTGCAGAAAATGGCGTCAAAAAAAGAAGATATTGGTGGTTGCGTTGTTAGATCATGTTTTTTAAATTTTACTTTCTTTTTAATAAAATCTTTTATTCTATAATGTCCATTAACTTTCTCGAAGTATTTTAGTTTAATCTCTTCATTCAAATTTCTCAGCTGCTCAGGTTTATACAAACCACTCTTTGCCGTATCAAGACATTGATCGTCAATATCTGTGGCATAGATTGATGTTATCCATTCCCTGTCAAAAAATTCGCTAAGGCAAATTGCTATAGAATATGGCTCTTCTCCATATGAGCATCCTGCACTCCAGACTCTCAGCAGTCTACTATTGCTCCTTATCTTTCTATCCCTAATTTGGGGTAGTATTTTATTCAAAAAAAATTCAAATGGAGTTTTATCTCGCATAAACTCAGTCACATTAATAGTAATAGTATTTATTAAACTATCCAGCTCCTTTTGATTGGTACTCAGCATTTTACAGTATTTGCTATAGCTTTCAACGCCAATTATTTTCATTCTGAAGTCAATTCTCCTTTTGATATAACTTTCACGATACTTACTCAGGTCGATACCTGAAAGCTTAGAGACCTTGGATACAAGGAATCCAAAATCATCACCTATAACCATTTTTCCTCACCCGTGCTAAACCTCACCAAAAAGCTGCCATCAACTGTACTGAAAAAAACGCTCCTACCTATCCCACCTCCCGTATCCCGACTCATAATTTCTATCCCTTCTCTTCTAAGGTTCTCCTCAACCGAGATGATGTTCCTTTCCCCTATTCTCAGAACATCGAGTGTCATATGCTTGAATATCTGTGCCCCTCCAGCTAATTTGGCAACAATTCTACTTTTGTTAGCCCCGATTTTTTCCATTTCATCAAGCATTTTTTTAATCGCAACATCTGCATATTTCGCCTTACCATTATCTGATCCTCCAGGGAGCATAACATGGGCAAGTCCACCAATCCTTTTCTTTGCATCAAAAAGGGCTACACCAACACACGAGCCAAGTCCGATTGTTTTGATCAGTACATTTTCCCCTACATAATATTCTCCTATGCCTACTACAACCTCATCTAAGAACTCATACACATTCTCACTTTTTCTGCTACCCAGAATATACTCATTCGCCGTAATCAAAACATCACAGTAATCAGAACAATTTTTGTAGGTGGTACATCCATCCCTATTCGAGCATGCGATGACCTGGGTTCTTTTGCCCGGGGTATTGGAAATAAGAGCTCTGATATTTTTATACTTTACAAGTACCAGTCGCTTTGACTGCTTACTCATTCCAACCCCCTGAGCATGTTTAGCAGATATTCGAATAGTCCAACGTCCGGTATCAACACCATAAAGACATTTAGATCATCCTCGACACCCAATTTAGTTTCGAAAAGTATTATATAGTCACTTTTTTCAGCAAATAGAGATGCCACAGCTTCAATTACTGCTGCCGCCATATCCATTGCAAAATTAGGTGGCGAAGGTAACAGGAGTATGTTCAACAGTTCAGCCGAGGCGTCGCAAAACGAAGAGGAAAGAATGTTTCCTACCTCCATCAATGCTGAAACTGCCATATCGTCTATCTTTTCTGAATCACAGAGGGTTTTTATAAGTTTTTTAGTTGAATGAAGTGGAAAAATCGTGTATAAGTAGCCAGAATGTCTCCCCTCAAGGTCCTGAAGAGATGTCAGCACTCCTGCAACTATTTCTTCCCCGAATTTTTCATGTATCTTAGACACCTCGACTATACTAACTTCTGGAACACTCATTTCTATGTACTCTCCCATGAGCTGGGAAAGAGAGTTTGCTGCATGTGCGGTCCCTATGTTTGCCAACTCCTTCAGGGCATCGATCTCTATTTCATCCAAACTTCCTATATCAAGCATGTATATCACCTCCTATCAAAGCTGAGACATCCAGTATTGGAATGACCCTTCCATCGCCCAGTATTGTTACACCTAAGAATCCTTTAACTCTGGAAAGAAAGCTTGTTAATGGTTTAATTACTATTTCCTGCTGATTGGTTATCTCATCTACAATAAGTCCAAATTTCTCATTCTCTCTTTCGATTATAACACCTACTCGGTTACCATTTATCTCGCAGTCTATATTGAACAGGTTTCTAAGACTAAGAACAGGGATTACATTACCTCTTACATAAAGGAAGGGATTTCCATGAATGTATTTTAGATTTTTCTCATCAATATAAAGAGCTTCAACGACATTTGAGAGGGGTATTGCATAGTCCTCCCCTCCGACACGGACAATAAGTGATTTAATTATAGCCACAGTAGGTGGAAGATTTATTCTAATTTTTGTTCCTTCACCCTTTTTTGAATATATACGAACATTACCCCCTAATTTTTCAGCTGTTGTTTTCACAACATCCATCCCAACCCCCCTCCCAGAAATCTCAGTTGCAGAATTTTTTGTTGAAAAACCAGGCATGAAAATCAGCATTTTTATATCTTCATCACCCATCTTTTCTATTTCTGAAGGATCCACCAGACCACGCTCTAATGCCTTCTTTTTAATTAAATCGGGGTCCAGTCCTTTACCATCATCTTCAATTTCAATAACAACATTGCTCTTCTCCCTTTTTGCTGAAAGTCTTATCAAACCAACTTCAGGTTTCCCGGCTTTTATTCGCTCTTCTGGAAATTCAATACCATGATCTACAGCGTTCCTCACAAGATGAACCAAAGAATCATTTATCTGATCAAGTACAGTTCTGTCAAGTTCGGTGTCCTGACCCTCTACAACAAACTCTATTTTCTTCCCAAGTTTCCTACTCAGGTCTCTGACCATTCTGGGGAATTTGTTAAAAATTCTTTCAATTTTAACCATCCTTATTCTCATAACCTCGTCCTGAAGGCTTGTTATTGATTTCTCAAGTATATTGACAGATTCCATTAATTCAGGGATGTCATACTCCTGAGATATTTGTAAAAGGCGTCCCTTATTAATAACTAGTTCTCCTACAAGGTTCATTATCTTGTCTATCTGCTCTGACTTTACACGAATTGTCTCAAGATTTTTCTTTGAGCTATTAATTTTGCCGATATTTGAGTCCTTCTCACCTTTTTTCTCTTCTAACCGCTTAGTGCCATTTGGATCATCCAAACTCTCAATTTGATCTTCATACAGGTTATCCTCATCTACTCCCAATATTTTGAAACTCTTTATCTCCGAGATTTTTTCCATTATACTCTTTATTTTATCAGTTTCACCCTCCAAGTAAACCCTGAAAAATCCATCAAAAGACTCTTTTTCAATTTCTTCCTCATCGGGCTCAACTTTTATCACATTCGAAACTTCGTTTAGTGACTCAATTACCAAAGCGACCCTGACATTTTTCATTATGCAATCATCTGAAAGTGTAACCTCCAATATTGTGTTATAACTATCCTCTATCTTTTCATTATCTTGCCTATCCAGATATTTTTGTGTATCTTCTGACTTCAAGGATGTGAAAGCTTCGAATTTAGATAGTAAGTCATTAATCTCTACACTATCAGAATCATGACCTTCTATATTTTCCACAATTTCCGAAATCTTATCAACACCCAATAGTAGTAGATCTACAAGGTCTTCACTCACCTGAATCCTACCTTCTCTTATCTCTCCCAGTAGTGATTCCAATTTATGGCATAAATCCTCGAGATTCTTGTACCCCATAAAACCAGCCATGCCTTTCAGAGTATGAGCAATCCTGAATATCTCATCAAGAGCATAACTATCTCCACCTTCAAGTCTGATAAAATTCTGATTCAAGAGTTCTATGTATTCCTTTGCTTCCTGGAGAAAATCAGTTTTCAGTTCACCCATATCAATTTCCACCACTTTTCACCTCCAGGACTCTAACAATTTCTTCAGGGATTTCAAATAGTGGTCTTATTGTGTCCACTGCCCCAATTTCAATTGCAGCTTTTGGCATACCGAAAACAACACATGTGTCTTCACTTGAAGCTATACAGTAACCTCCAGCATTTCGCACAAGTTTAAGCCCGTAAGCTCCATCACTACCCATACCGGTAAGTATAATACCTATGGTATTCCCACCATACACATTCGCAATGGATTCTGCAGTTACATCAACTGAAGGAATAACAGCATTCACAGGTTTGCCCGAAAGAACTTTTATCCTTTTAACACCAAGAGACTCTCTGATTTTCATATGATAGCCTCCGGGTGCAATATAAACAACACCCGTTCGAACTCTTTCATTGTTTTCTGCCTCCTTAACTTCAAGCTCGGAGATGTTGTTCAATCTTTCAGCAAGCTGCTTTGAAAAATCACCACGTGGTATATGCTGAACAACAAATACTGATGCTGGTAAATCAGATGGTAATCGAGGAATTATCTGTTCAAGTGCAGAGGGGCCACCTGTAGAGGAACCTATCACCAATGCAAATTCACTGCCATTCGAGTTCCACCGACCTCTTACAACTCCAGATCTAAATTTTCTTAAATTAAAAAGCCGAGTTATATTTGGATTTGAATGATAAACATTTCTGATTTTAGACAGTATTTCTTCCTCAATCAACTTCAAATCAGAGGTTATTGAACCGTGAGGTTTTGCTATGAAATCAACTGCTCCGAGTTTCAGAGCTTCAAAAGTTTCCTTAGCCCCCTCCTTTGTAAGAGCGCTTAACATAATAACCGCTGTTGGTTTTTTCTGCATGATTAGCTTTAACGCCTCAAGTCCATCCATAACAGGCATATTGATATCCATTGTGATTATATCAGGTTCCAGTTTTACTGCCTTCTCTACAGCCTCTTTTCCATTCTTTGCGGTTCCAACAACCTCGATATCTCTCTGCTCTTTTAGAATATTGGTAATAGCAAGTCTCATGAATGCAGAATCATCAACCACCAGCACCCGTATCATAGTGATCACAATCAAATGAGTCCCAGTACCTTTTTCACTTCCTCTATGACCTTGGGTGCCTGAAATGGCTTTATTATGTAACCTTTTGCACCAAGTTTGATCGCTGCCTTAACCATCTGCTCCTGCCCAACAGCAGTACACATTATAACCTTTGCATTTGGTTCAATGGATTTTATCTTTTTTAAAGCTTCTATGCCGTTCATTTCTGGCATTATTATGTCCATTGTCACAAGATCGGGTTTATGTTGTTTAAACAGCTCAACTGCCTCTTTTCCATTCTCTGCTTCTCCTGCAACATCCAGTCCCGCACTAAAGAGGATGTTTCTCAGCAACTTTCTCATAAATGCTGTATCATCCACAATCAAAACCTTCGGCATTTTCTCACCCCACAATATTTTGAGATTTCTGAATATCACTAACAAGAGATACACCTTTGGGTGTAAGTTCAAGCTCTTTCCTTATTCTAACAACCCTTGCGAGACCTTGATTTACCAGATTGTCATAATACTCGTTCAGCTCATCTGAACTTATGCCGATAATAGATTCTACTGATGCAGAATCCAGCCCAGAGTAAATTAGAGTAAGAATCTGTTTCTCTATTTCTGTTAACTCTGCTTGGGGTTTTTGGCTGTCGATCAACCTCTGAATATATTCTCCCAACATCTCAAGAGTAGTCTCCGGGCATAGGATAAAACTCGTGACTACCTCGCTGTTTTCCACGTGAGAGACTACAAGAACCACTCTTTGCTTCCCCCCCACAGTTCTCACATCTCTGTCTACCGATCCTAAATTCTCCAAAGAAATCCTGACCTGCTTTTTTGGAGACAGAAACCAGATGCCACCATCAGTAATACTTAGATATCCCTTTTCCCACTGGACATCTTTTACCACCACCCCTCCAACTGTGGCTGGAGAAAGAAAGTATACAGCAAACCTATCTGATCTCAGATTATAAGCCAAAAACCTATATATTTTATTTAAAAGTTTTTCAGGAATAGTAAAAATAATTTCACCATCTTTTTTAATTTTAATGCATTTTAAATTATCAATTGTTACAAGCTCCAGATCCTCTATTTCTCTCAGCAATATCTTCATACTACCGAGATACAATGATTGTTCCGTTAAAACCAGATCTATTTTCTTCCATCCATTTTCGTAAATTTCAGCCTCCGTTTTCAAAAGTTTTTTTTCACTCATAGACTATCCCTTCAATCTCGTTTTCGTTCAGAACCTTGTTGAGGTCAATAAGTATCAGCAAACCATCCTCAAGCTTTCCAACACCTTTGAGAAACTTCGCCTCGCTTCTCGTTGTTATTATACTTGGCAGATGTTCAATGTCCTTAGAGGAGAGATACTTCACCTCATTAACAGTATCCACCATCATTCCAATTACTGCATTGTCATATTCCACCACAATTATACGGGTGTTTCCATCAACCTCTTTGGGTTCCATGTTAAATCTCTTTCTGAGGTTTATGATAGTTGTAATCTGACCTCTGAGATTTATGACACCTTCTACAAAGTCAGGGGCATTCGGGATTCTCGTTATCTGAGTCGGTTTAATTATCTCTCTGACCTGTGAAATTTCCACACCATACTTTTCATCCTGCAAGTCAAAAACAATAACCTGAACTGTCTGAGCGGTATCCATTATCTGTTTCTGAGATATATCCATCAAATCCACCTCCTGATCACAAAAAATTTTAAAAAGTGGAGGTATTACACTCTGCCACCTCCGTTTGCAAGATATGTTGCTTTTTCTATAGTTCTCTCAAGCTCCATAATCTCCTCTTCAGATATCCTGAAGTTCTCAAAAATTGTATTGAGTGTTTCCTCAGCAATCTGGCTAACCTTTTCGATAGATATACTGACTTGCTGGACGGCTGCCGTCTGCTCCTCTATTGCCGCTGAAGTCTCCTCACTACTGGCAGCATTCTCCTCTGCTGTAGAAGCAACCTCATCAATGTTTCTGGCAAGCCGTTCAATCTTCCTCAATCCCTCAGTAGCATTCTCACTTACCTTACTTAGCATCTTATTTATTTTTTGAACCATCTCTGCAATTTCTGCTGCTTTATTAAGTGCTTCTCCGATATCTTTGCTCCCCTCTTTCGATCCTGTCCTTGCATGATTTATGGCCTCTATAACCTTATGAGTTTCCATCTGAACCCTGTTGACGATTTCATTTATTTCTTCGGTGCTTTTTCTGGATCCTTCTGCAAGCTTCCTAACTTCATCAGCAACAACAGCAAAACCCCTACCATGTTCA
>DACH01000017.1 GCA_002494625.1 Archaeoglobus sp. UBA234 | reverse complement strand
CCCATCCCATAGCCCATCATTCCCATTGGCATTCCATACCCCATCATTGGCATTCCATAGCCTGCTGGATAGCCTGCTGGATAGTTTGGTGCCTGCTGATTTACCGGCAAATCAATAGCCTCACCATTGACCTCTAAGCTCTCAGGTATTATCCATCCGTATTCCACACCTTCTCCACTTATCACATCTCCCGGTTTAAGGTTGTAGATCCACCAGGGGAGATACACTGATTTCCCGTTGTCAAGCACTACGAACATTGGATACACTGCAGTTATGTTACCTATGAACTCTGTCTTTTGAGTATTCTCATCTGGGTAAGGTCCTCCTTGATACCAGCCCATCATCGGCATTCCATATCCATATATTCCACTTCCATATCCTGGCATTCCAAAGCCGTGGGCAGATACTGCTCCTGCCACCAGGAGCAGGATTGTTGCAGCAAACAACATCTTTCTCATCTGTCATCACCTCAAACCAATGTTATCCTCAGAGCCAAAGGAGGTTGCGGGTTGAAACGAGAGACAAAATAGAGAGAAAAAGTTTCAAAAGTGTTTTTAAAGCTGAGAGTCATTTCAAATTTAGATTTTAAGACATTTTGAAACTTTATAGAAGACAAAATCATGCTGGAATGAACAGCTAGGTGATAGGAATTGCCACAGCCATCCAAACACCGATTTAGAAAGTAACGGTAAGAGGGATTATTTTATGCCTACAAACTTTTGATATTTTTTACATCAAAATAATCTAAGATTCAACAGTATTTCCATGAATGGAAACAAGCTTGCTGTTGAATCTAAAAAAGACATCTCAGGACTCATGGAAATTGCAACAAAAATCTGGATATACGATTCATTGAGGGCTGTTCTCCGATAAAAAAGTCGATTGAGGGTACAACAGGGGAAGGTTGGTCGAGAACCACTCGACAAAGCACATTTGATTTGGTATTGGAGCTTATTAGTTGTATTTGCATAAGAAGTTTGATAGGATAAAAAAAATAGAAATTGTTGTTCACCTCATAAATTCCTTTAAGCTTTTATACAGGTGATTGAAATTTTAACTCGTGTCAAAAATCAGGGTCAAGGATTACATGACCAAGAGTGTGATTACGGTCAGCCCGGAAGATACGGTTGAAGATGCCATCGAGTTAATTCAGAAAACTGGGCATGATAGTTTTCCTGTCGTTGATAATGATGGTAAGGTAATAGGCTATATCTCCTCAATAGATCTTCTGAAAAAGGATTCAAATCTGAAAATTAAGGATATAATGATAAGGCAATTGTATGTTGCGAGAGAGTTTATGGATTTGAGGGATGCTGCGAGGGTAATGTTCAGAACAGGGCACTCAAAGCTCCCTGTAGTGGATGAAGAGGGCAGGCTTGTGGGAATCATATCCAACTCGGATGTGATAAGGAGTCAGATTGAGCGAGTCGATCCTGACAAGGTTGAGAAGTTCAGGAAAACAATCGAGAAAGTTCATGGGGTGAATGTTGAGCTGAGGAGAGGTGAAGTTGAAGTTGAAAGATTGATTCCAACTCAAACAAAGGTTTTTGCCGATGAACTCAAAGGGAGGGTGTATGAGATCAGGAGAGGGCTTGCAGAACCGATTCTGGTTTTGAAAAAGGGGAAGAGATTTTACCTGATCGATGGTCACCACAGAGTTGTGGCAGCCAGGAGAATGGGTATTAAGGTTCTGGATGCTTACATTCTTGAGGTTCCTGAAAACATTGAACTTGGAATTGAGAAGCTGATAAGGAAGAAAGGTATAAAGTCTCTGAGAGATATTGAGGTTATAGAAGAAGTCTCACACCCGCTGGTTGAAATTACATTCAAAAACACAAAATAGGGGAAAACATGGCTGAATGCGTAATATGGACTGTCAATCTGAATCGAAAGAAATCCAGAAAAGATGGCAGGAAAATTCCGAGAAGGTTTTCTGTTTCAAATGTGAAGCTTGATGAAATGATTCAGGCATGCAAAGAGCTTGGAATAGCATGCAGGGCAGAGGAGAAGAAATACCCAAGGTGCTGGTGGGAGGACGGTGGAAGAATTTTTGTTGAAAAAACAGAGCCTAAAACCAAGTTAATGATAAAAATAGCCTCCAAGATAGCAGAAATCAGAGAAAGAAGAGAAATAGAGAGGCAAAAGGAGAAAAAGACTAAGAAAGAGAAAAGAAAGAAGAAAAAGAAATAGCTGTTGAAAATGAGATTTGGTTTTCTTCTTCTCGGAGATCTCTCTGATTTTGGCTATTTTGAAGTCAGAAATCTACTTGATTCATTTACCACTTCTGAGGAGGTAATGAGGGATGGCAGAATACTTATCTTAGATACAAGAGAGGAACCGGGAGAAGGATTCTTTAAGAGGCTTGCAATGGTGAGGGAAACTTTCAATCACCACGCATCTGTGGATTTGAGTGAGGTAGAAAAGGCAGTGAATGAGCTTGACATCAGGGGAAAAAGGGTTTGTGTACGGGTAAAAAAATTGAGGGACAGCTCTAAGAAGTTTGAATTTAAGTCCACTGACCTTGAGAAGAAGCTCGGGGAAATTCTATGGAGAAAAGGGAACAGGATTGATTTAAGAAACCCAGAGATGGTTGTGAAGGTATATGTATCCAGTTTGTGTCATGTTGGAATTCTAAATAGCATAACGGAAACAAAACAGTTTCTTGAGAGGAGACCTGACAAAAAACCTTTTTTTAAACCTGGTGCTCTTCTTCCGAGGTTTGCAAGAAGTTTGATAAATATAACTGGGATAAAGGAGGGAGCGATTCTTGATCCGATGTGTGGAACAGGAACTGTTCTTGTTGAAGCCGGGTTGATGGGTTTGAAGTTTGTGGGTGTTGAGGGATACAGATGGATTGCTGAGGGTTGTATGAGGAATTTGAGGTATTATAATCTTCCATCAAATATTATGCTTGGAGATGCCAGAAATTTGCCCTTCCAGGACTCATCTTTCAATGCAGTTGTCACGGACTATCCTTATCTGAGGTCATCAAAGAGTATTGGAAAAATTGAAGAGCTTTATGAAAATTCGCTTGCAGAGATATCTCGCATTCTGAGAGGTGGAAGAAGGGCTGTGCTTGTTACGAATATAAACTTGGAAAGATTTGAGGAAATCAAGAACTTCCAGATTGAGAATGTGTTGCTCCAGCGAGTTCACAAAAATCTCGAAAGAAAAATTTACATAGTATTAAATAAAAAAACTGGATAAAATAAATCGATGAATAATTTAAACCATTGGGTAGTGGTGAGCAACGGAAAGAATGGCAGGAGTTAGTCCCCTTCAAATAGAATAAACCCCTCAATCCTCAATAAAGCCAGTGGTAACACAAGAGAATAAGGAAAAGCCCAGATCCAATCAAATGAGAAAGAATGTCGTCAAGACACACCATCTGGGTTCTTCTTTTTAATACAGATAGCGAAAAAAAATGAGAAAATGCACATATAAAAAAATCAATCCGATTTCTTCTCCTTCTCTGTGGATGGAAG
The DNA here is from genome assembly GCA_002494625.1 of Archaeoglobus sp. UBA234. Classification (GTDB taxonomy): domain Archaea; phylum Halobacteriota; class Archaeoglobi; order Archaeoglobales; family Archaeoglobaceae; genus Archaeoglobus_A. The sequence continues at coordinate 66,917 of DACH01000017.1, read as the reverse complement.
TTTGAAATACTCTAAGATCTCTATCGGAATCGGGAAAACAATCTTGGTTGCCTGGTCAGCAGCAGCTTCATTTATCGTTTGCAGTATTCTGAGCATCATGGCTCCTTTACTCTCCATCATGATGGTTGAGGCTTCTTTGAGCTTCATAGCAGCCTGAAGCTCTCCATCAGCCCTGATAACCTTGGCTCTCCTCTCCCTCTCTGCTTCTGCCTGCATTGCCATTGCTCTCTGCATTTCTTTGGGGAGTTCAACATCTTTTATCTCTACAGCTGAGACCTTTATTCCCCATGGATTCGTAGCCTCGTCAATAATCTGCTGCAATTCTGTGTTGAGTTTATCCCTTTCTGAAAGAACCTCATCAAGCTCTGCCTGGCCTATAACGCTCCTTAAAGTTGTCTGAGCAATTTGAGAGGTTGCAAATCTGAAATCGAAAACCTCTGTAATAGCTCTTTCAGGGTCTACAACTCTGTAGTAAACAACGGCGTTAACCCTGACAGTCACATTATCTCTGGTTACGACTTCCTGAGCGGGCACATCGTATGTGACAGTTCTCAAATCCACAATCTGCATGTTCTCGAGTACAGGTATCACGAAAAACAGCCCGGGACCTCTTGCTCCAACGAGCCTCCCCAATCTGAAAATCACACCTCTTTCGTACTCTTTTACAACCTTGATTCCTGAGATGACAAAGAGTGCGAGTACGATTCCAATTCCTATCAGTGCAAGGTCAACCATGAGCATAACTCTCATGTTTTCTTTATAAAGGTTTCCCGGGCTTTAAAAATAAAACCAAAATAAATTTTTCTCAGACAAATATAAAATAATTCTAAAAATGTAGAGTAAGAATTGCATAAAAACAGCATCGATGGTTTTTTATTATAAAAGTTCAACTAAGGGAGGAGGGAAAGAATGAGATGGGCTTTAATTCTCCTGCTTGCTTTGATGATTTCTGCAATTCCAGTTTCGGCAATAATAATCGAAATCGAGAAGACAGAATTTGTTACAGGAGAGAATATAACCTTCAAACTTTATGCAGTGGGAAATGCGACGGTTCAGCTCATAAATGAGACGGTTGTATGGGAATCGAAAGTTACATCTGGAACTGTTTCAATTCCAACTTTTAACCTATCAGCAGGGGAGTACACAATTTTTGCTGCTGATGAAAGAGGAGAGACTGTTGAAGATATCAGGTTGATTCAGATTGAACCGTTTGTCAGACTTGAAATTCTTTCGAGGGTTGAAGGAAACCTCAGCATTTCTGGAGAAACGAACCTTCCGGATGGATACAGGTTGAAGGTGGTGCTGGAAGGGGATGGAAGTGCTGAGAAGGAGGTTGAGGTTAAAGATGGTAGATTCAACATATCATTTAATGCGAAGGAGGGATTGCACTCTTTAAGGGTATATCTGGGAAGTACTCTGCTTACTGAAACCAGTGTTTATGTTGAGGGATTCAAAATCCGCTCCGTAAAATTTAATCCGGAAATCTATCAGGGAGAACCGTTGTTGATCAATATCACCACCAACATGAAAGGTTATGAGGTTAAGATCACCCTTTACAACAGTAACAGGGAGGTAAAAGTGAGGAGTAGCACAACATCGGAGAGATGTGAACTTATGGTGAGGGATACCTGGCTGGATCCGGGAGATTATAGCATTATCGTGCTGGTGGTGCATGGAAATGCAACGGACATCCTGAAACTCCCTCTTAAAATTAAAGAAAGCTTCTTGAGGGCTGAACTTATTGAGTATGGTGATGGAATTGCAAAGGTAATTGTTGAAGCACCAGCAAATCACACAATCTGGTTCATCTCGGAGACCGTGAAGAAAAAAGTTGTAGTTGGAGGGGACAGGAAAGCGATAGTTGAGCTGAAGGCAGAAAAGGAGGTTGAGATTTTCGATGCGATGAACAGATCGGACTATGAATTTGAAGAGTTACTGAAATCAGGAAATGTTAGTTTGCCGGTATTCAGGCTCAGTCTTGGTGGAGAAAAGGCTGAAGTCGAAAAACCGGTGAAAGTATCTGAAACCGAAACTGAGGAAATCAGTAACATAGCTAGCACAGTGGAGAAAGAATCTGAGGCTAACATGCGAGAATTCAATCCTGTTGCAGCATTTCTTACAGTGGTTATTGTTGGAGGGACACTCGCTGGATTGGTTGTGATGATACGACGATAACATGGATAACAGTAGGTAGAACCACCAGTAGATAACTGCCATTAAATGTGGGGCTGATAACCTCCAGATGACTGAATCAGACACATTCTCAAAAAAGTTTGATTGAATGGGAAGAAAAAATTAGCTCTTTAAAATTTCAATCATCTTTGGAACTACCTTGTATAAATCCCCGATTATACCGTAATCGGCATGCTCGAAAATTGGAGCCTGGGGGTCGATGTTTATAGCCATGATGATTTTTGAGTTTCTGATCCCTGCTATGTGCTGGATCTGCCCAGAAACTCCTACGCCTATATAGAGTTTCGGCTTGACAGGAATACCTGACATACCAATCCAGTTTGGAGCCCAGTGTAAATCGGCTGAAAGAGGCCTCGTCACTCCAGCAACCCCTCCAAGCAGTTTCGCAAGCTCTTCAATCAGGGAGAGATCCTCTTTCTTCTTTACGCCCCTTCCAGCTACAACTATGATATCTGCATCCTCAAACCCCTCTCCTACCTCTTTCTCTCTGATTTCTAAAATTTCTACCCGCTTTTTCACTTCTGGCTTTATTTTCTCTATCTCTCCATTCTTTGTCTTCTCAGCGGGTGTGAAAAAGCCCGGTTTTATGCAAGCTATTTTTGGAGAAGCAATTCTGTCAAAGAGCCTCTTACCAACCTTGACATCGGAGATTGCAACACCTCCAAAGGAAGCCCTTTTTACAATTAACCCCTCTTCGGTTAATTTCAAATCTGTTACCTCGGTTGCACAGGGCTCTCCGACCATAACAGAAACCATTGCGGCTACGGGAGTACCCTTTGCAGTACCGCCAACCAGCAAAACCTGCGGATCAGAAGAATTCACAGCCTGATATAGCATCTCGGCATATTCGGAGGGAGAATAATCCAGTTCACTCTCCACAAATAAAACCCTGTCACAGAAGCCTCTTGCCTCCTCTGCAAAACTCCTCTCTCCTATGACTGCGGCACTAATCCTGTCGGGTTTTAGGCTTTCTGCAGCAGATACAAGCTCTCTGAAAATTCTAAAATCCTCGGAGTAGATCATTACTTCCATGCTATCACCTAAATCACATTCTCTTTTCTCAATTCATCTACAATCTTCCTTACTTCGTCCAGCTTTGATGCATCTGAAGCATCAACAATGAAGTTCTTTCTCGCTACTTTTGGCATGGCTGTGCTTATGACCTCAAGTTCTGGCGATAAATCGACTTCAAAATCCTTTATGTGGAACTCTGTGAACGGCTTTCTCGAAGCTTTGAGAATGGCAGAGAGGGTTGGTATTCTGGGCTCGTTTATTTCAAGTGAAACTGATACCATGCATGGGAGAGGTGCTTTGTAGTCGTATATCGCATCTCCCAGATCACAATCAACCATAACTGCATCATTCACATTAATTGAGATGGCATTTGGCAAAAAAGGGAGATTGAGATGTGCTGCAACCTTGGCAGGAACCTGCCAGCTGTAACCATCTGTTGAGGCGGCACCACTTAAAATAAGATCATAGTTCCCAATCTTTTTTATCATCTCTGAGAGGAGTCTCGCAGTCACATCGGGGTCAGCCTTTTCAAGCTTTAAATCCGTTAAAATGTAGGCTTCATCAGCCCCCATTGCATAGATCTCCTTAACAACATCCCTTGAATCAGGTGTTCCAATACTGACAGTTTTCACAACCCCTCCAACTTTTTCTCTGATTCTTAGAGCCTCTTCAAGTGCTCTCCTGTCCATATCACTCATTTTTCTTGGTGCTCCAGCAAGCATTGGCTCCCCTGTTTTTGGATCAAACTTGATTTGCTGGACGTCGTAGGACTGCTTGACGCAAACGATGATGTCCATGGTATCACCATGGTTTACCTTATGAACTCTTTGCCGATGATATCTCTTGCTATAATTACTTTCATTATGTTCTGCGCCCCTTCAGCTCCAATCACATAGGAAAATGGCCCGAGCCAGGCTCTGAATATCGGAGCCTCCTTAGTATAGGCATAAGCTCCATACCACTTCATAACCTCCTCTGCTAAATCAACACATGTTTCGGGACCATAATTCTTTGCAAGTGCCACAGGCACATTCAGATCCTTAGGGCTCAGACTCGGGTCTTTTTCCATATAAATCTTATCTGCAAGTCTTGAAGCCCTGTAAACGAAGTATCTTGCAGCTTCCCATCTGGCATAAAGCTCGGCAAACTTGAAGCTTACACCCTGGAAGGAGGATATGTTTCTGCCAAAGAGTTTTCTGTTTCTGAACCATTCTACAGCTTTCTCAAGCAACCATCTTGCCGCACCCACAGTTGCTGCGGCAACAACTATTCTTGCTAAGTTGAACCCCTCCATCACATGATAAAATCCCTTACCCTCCTCTCCTATGAGGTATTTGCTTTCAAGTTCGAAGTTATCCAGTATAAAGCCACCAGTTGTCAGCCCGTGCCTTCCAATATCCTCGTAGAGCGTGGGATTCCATCCATCATTAAGCTCCCCGTTCTTTCTTGCCAGTAATGCGAAGGCTGAAAGCCCTTTATGTCCAGCCTCTCCCGTTCTTGCTATCAGGAACCAGCCTCCACCCCATGCCAGTTTTTGCACCTCACCAACTCCACTGATGTAAGCCTTCTCTCCATTGAAAACATATACATCTCCCTTCTTTGTAGCGGTCGTCCTTATTCCAGCCACATCAGAGCCACCTTGGGGTTCTGTCGAAGCTATACCGAAGAAAGCATCCCCCTTTGCAACTTCTGGAAGAATCTCCTGGCAAATCTCATCGCTTCCAAAAAGTTCGAGAGCATAGGGCCAGCCATTATTTAGCAGAGCATAAACAGCGAGAGCGACAGATGGATCAGCATAGGCTATCTCTTCAGTTGCTATGGTTGCCATCGTGTAGGTCCCTCCTTGCCCGCCGTATTCTTCGCTACATGGTATGCAGAACAACCCCTGCTGCCCCATTTTCTTTATCAGATCGACAGGAATGTTCATTGGATCCTTTTCAGCTTCAATATCAACCTCAATCCATTTTGGTTCAATGTATTTCTGACAGAATTCTCTAACCATATTCCTCCATAGTTCCTCTTCCTTAGAAAAGGTCACAATCGGATCTTTCGGGTACTCTAAAACCCTTTCCATACACAAAACCTCCCAGAACTCAATTCTTAATTTTTAATTTTTTAAGATTGATACTTTCTTAAAGCTTTCGGATTGAAAGAGACTGTGAAATTGCTTATCACAGCCCTTAACCATACTGATAGTGCGCTCCAAAACCACCTCTCGGATAGTTCCAGTCTATCTTGGGGCAGGCAATCCTGCATGTCCCACATTCGAGACAGCCCTCATGGTTGAACTTTATCTCACCCTCCTCCTCGGTATACAGCTTTGCAGGGCAGACAAAGAGACATTGTTTCAGACTGCATTTCCTGCATTCATCCTGATTTACCCTTATATGGGGCTCACTATCGATAGTAAAGGCAACAAGTCCCAGTCTCGCCTCCACTGACAACTTTTCATCTCCACCATCACTCATAGGTTTCTCACCACCGAGATTATGTCTCTTATAAGAGTAATCATTGAAACCCTATCCCTCATTTTATTCTTAAGTAGTGGATAGATCTTTTTTGAATCCTCACCAACCGTGTAAGCATCTTTAAGAATTTCACAGAGCAGTTTGGGGTATGTCTCGAAAAACCTGAGGTTGGAGAGCAAATTAGGAACTTTTCTGAAATTCTCAAGCTCCCTGAAGACTACACTCTCTTTAAGTCTTTGCTCATAGTGGCTGAGTGTTGAGGCTGAGAAATCTCCCTCCTCGTGGGCTTTCCTGATCGTTTCAGCTGCTATTACTCCTGACAGAAAGGCAAAATCAACCCCCCTCACTGTGAACCCTCTGTTGAGAACAAAACCGGCAGCATCTCCAGTGAGAAGAATTCCGTTTCCATAGAGCTTTGGAACACCATGGATTCCTGCTTCTGGGACGAGATGTGCGGAGTACTCTATTGGACTCCCATCTTTTATGAGCTTTGAGATATAGGGATGGAGTCTGAAATCTTCTACAATATCATAGACAGATATTCTGTTTGCAATGGCGCTATCAACCCTGACAACAACTCCAATAGAGATGGTGTCCTTTGCTGTGTATAAAAATCCACCTCCAAAACCATATCTGCTTGCATAACCCAGAAAAAGGTTTGCAGCTCCCTCTCCATGATTCAGATTAAATCTATCTTCTATTACACTTTCGGGTAGTTTTATCACCTCTTTTACTCCGACAGCCACCTCGTGTGGGTTCCAGTCTCCCCTCAGCCCTGCTTTTTTTGCGAGAATCGGGTTTACGCCCTCTGCATCTATCACAACATCTGCAAATAGTCTTTCCTCTCCTGCAACTATCCCCTTTACTGTGCTGCCCTCTATTATCAGGTCATCTACTTTTATACCAGAAATTACGAGTCCTCCTGTTTCCTCAACTTTCTTTCCAAGCCATTCATTGAACTTGGAAAGGGTTGTTATGAAACTGTTTTCTGAAGAGAAATCTGATGAGAGTTCAAGTGTCGCAGCAGAAGAGTCATCAAGGAATGTAAGCCTCTCACCTGTTACCCACCTTTCAACAGGAGCATCCTCTTTGAAGCCGGGAATCTCTTTTTCAAAGACATGACTGTATATTCTTCCTCCATAAACATTCTTTGCTCCGATCCTCTGGCCTCTCTCAAGCACAACAACATTGAATCCACTTTTTGCAAGACTGTAAGCTGCCCCTAATCCAGATGCACCGGCACCAACAATTATAGCATCAAATTTCTCCTCCATTTCCATCACTTTCTAACTCTGCTTTAAAATAAACTTTCATCATTTAAGAATTTTACCAAAAATTCTTACCACTGTAAACACCATTTATAAATCATACTTAACAATATAAAATCGAAAACTTTTAACACCCTTTCTAAAACATCGTTGCACTCTTCCATATCGTCATCATAAACAGCCTACGAGATCATCTCACTTGGAGCCATCTCGGAACTCTCGTGCTCTTTTTTGATCCCCACATCTTTGAGTAGAACTTGCTGGCATACTCTCGGTAGAGTTTCTGAGGGAATAGATTTTAAAACATGCAAACCAAGTCGGTAAGGAAGGGTGAAAGGATGTACTATGCAGGTATTGACATAGGTTCTCTCGCAACCAAAGTTTGCATAATTGAAGAGAGTGGAAAGATTGCAGGTTATGTTATAGAGAGAACAACTGCCAGTATAGTCGATGTAGGTAAAAACACCCTATTTGAATGCATCAAGATCGCGGGAATAAAAAGGGACGAGATAGTTTATTCGGTTGTGACAGGCTATGGCAGAAATCTTGCATTTGCAGAACTTGCAGATGAGAAAGTAACGGAAATAACATGTCATGCCATCGGAGCAAAACACCTTTTTCCAGAGTGTCACACTGTTATAGATATTGGTGGTCAGGACTCCAAAGTGATGAGGCTCGATGATACAGGGAAAGTGATGAAATTCACGATGAATGATAAGTGTGCAGCCGGAACTGGCAGATTTCTCGAAGTAATGGCTGGAGTTCTGGGTGTTGACCTTCAGGAAATGGGTAAAATGGCAGATAGATCGAAAAGCAGAGTATCAATCACGAGTACATGCACAGTTTTTGCAGAGTCAGAAGTGATATCCCTGATCGCCTCAGGAGAAAAGTCGGAGGACATTGTGGCAGGACTTAATGAGGCAATTGCAAAAAGAGTCGGAGGTCTTGTGAGACAGATTGGAGCTGAGGATGATGTGGTGATGACAGGTGGGGTTGCGAAGAACAGGGGAGTTGTTAAAGCCCTTGAGAGGGAAATCAACCACAGTGTAAAGGTTCCGGATGAACCTCAGATTGTTGGAGCCTTAGGTGCCGCAATAATTGCGGAGAAAAGATATAGAGTCTGACACAGACTGACAAACTCTTTTCGCAAGATTTAAATTAATGATAAATCCTTTAAATTTTATGTCAGATGCGTATAAGGAGATTATTTATGAGAAGGACTGGTATGAACACACAGCCCTGATTTCAATAAACCGTCCCCACGAGTACAATTCCTATACTCTGACCACACTCAGGGAAATGGTGGATGCTATTGAAAAATCCATGTTCGATGATGCTGTGCAGTTCATAGTGCTCACGGGAGTTGGAGAGAAAGCCTTCTGCACGGGAGGTAATGTACATGAGTATGCTGAGGAGTACAACCAGAAATCATGGGATTTCTGGAAGTGGGGGGAGATATACGGCAGGGTTTTTGACATGATAATGCACTGTGGAAAGCCTGTTATTGCCAGGGTCAATGGAATAACTGCAGGAGGAGGATTTGAGTTTGTCACAGCCTGTGACCTTGCAATAGCATCAGAAAACGCACGCTTCATTTCTCCAGGACCGAGAGTTGGTATGACCTCCATTGGAGGCTTATCACAGTGGCTTCCCTTCCACATAGGGTTGAAAAGAACTGCAGAAATCGTGATGTTAAGTTCAGAAATAGATGCCAAGACGGCCCTTGACTGGGGTGTGGTGAACGAGGTTGTACCGCTTGAAAAGCTGGACGATAAAGTTAAGGAGTATATTGACAGGATGCTTGACCTATCTCCATCAAGCCTGTGGTATTTCAAAGTGCACCTCAACTGGTGGAGAGACCTTGTATGGAGGCTGACATGGGAACATGGTAAAGCATGGTTCTCCCTTAACATAGGTTCAATGGAGCCAAGTGAGGGTTTATGGTCATTTAAGGAAAAGAGGAAAACGGAAATGAGGGAAATAAGAAACTTCATTGCAGAGGGTGGTGATCCTAGGTATCCTTTCGGACCATATATTAAAAGATGTCCGGAATGTGGAGCGAAGTATCTTCCTCTTAACTCCGAGTTCTGTTTGAAGTGTGGAGAGAAGGTCTGATGCTTAGCTGACTAACTTCAACTTTTTTCGGTGCATCTCATTAATTGTCTCATACATATAAAATATAAAAAATAAGTTGCTGTAAATCTGAGTAGTTTTCAGAGCTTTTGGGGACAATAGAAAACATAATATTTCCTTTTTGGAATTTAAAACATCATGAAATCTCCAATAACTTCTTATATCAGAAGTCTCTTAAATACTATTGGAGGTTCCACACCGTGACAACCGAGGAAGGAGGAACAAAATCCATTAAAGAAGGAAACAATGTCGATTTATCGGAGTACTTAATAGACCGGTTAAAACAACTGGAAGAGGAATATGTCAGATTGAAAAATCTTTACAGAAGACTTGAAGATGAAAAGAGATTTGTTGAAACAGAAAGAATAAGGTATGAAAGAGAAGTAAGGAGATTAAGAAGTGAAATTGAACGATTAAGATCACCACCACTCATTGTTGGTATAATATCTGATGTTCTTGAAGATGGTAGAGTTGTTGTTAAGAGCAGTACAGGACCAAAATTTGTCGTCCACTCCTCTCAATCCGTTGATCTTGAACAGCTAAAGCCAGGAGCAAGGGTATCACTGAACCAGCAGACACTTGCAGTTATAGGAGTTCTCCCTCCACCAAAAGACCCCTCTGTGTATGGCTTTGAGGTTGAAGAGAAGCCAGATGTAACATACAGTGATATCGGAGGACTTGACAAGCAGATTGAGGAAATCAAAGAAGCAGTTGAGTTACCTCTGCTGAAACCAGAGCTGTTTGAAAGAGTTGGCATTGAACCACCCAAAGGAGTAATGCTCTATGGGCCACCTGGAACTGGGAAAACACTCCTTGCAAAGGCTGTTGCAAGGCAGACAGAGGCCACATTCATCCGGGTTGTGGGGAGTGAGTTTGTACAGAAATATATCGGTGAAGGAGCAAGACTTGTGAGAGAAGTTTTCCAGCTTGCTAAGGAAAAAGCACCATCAATAATATTCATAGATGAGCTTGATGCAATTGCTGCAAAGAGAACGAGCAGTGATACGAGCGGTGACAGAGAGGTGCAGAGAACGCTGATGCAGCTACTTTCAGAGATGGACGGTTTCGATCCCAGAGGAGATGTCAAACTAATAGGTGCCACGAACAGAATCGACATTCTGGATCCAGCAATTCTCAGGCCAGGAAGATTCGATAGAATAATAGAGGTACCGCTTCCCACTTTTGAGGGAAGACTCCAGATCTTCAGAATTCACACAAGAAAAATGAACATAGCGAGGGATGTTGATCTCAGAGAGCTTGCAGAAATGACAGAGGGAACAAGTGGTGCAGATATAAAGGCAATTGTCACAGAAGCGGGCATGTTTGCCATCAGAAGTGAAAGAGAAATTGTGACGAAGGAAGATTTCAGAATGGCTCTTGAAAAAGTGCTTAAAAAAGAAAGCAAACTCCCAGAACCGAAAGGAGTGATGTTCGTCTGAACAGAGGGAACCTCCTCTTTTAGTTAACTTTTTTAGTTCAATCATTCTGCGTTATTTATGGTCTTTTTGGTTATTCCTGCAATAGATATCAAGGATGGAAAGGTAACGAGACTGATTCAGGGTGATTTTAACAGAATAGCTATTCAGCTTGAAAATCCCGTGGAGATTGCGAGAAAATGGGTTGAGCTTGGTGCAAAATGTCTTCATGTCATCGATTTAGATGGAGCATATCATGGCAGTTTGAGACATCAGGATATAATTTTGCGGATTAGGGAAAGCTTTGATGGTGAGATACAGGTTGGAGGGGGAATAAGGGAGAGAAAGGTTGTTGAAACCCTAATTGAAAGTGGAATTGACAGAGTCATTCTGGGAACTGTAGCTATAAGAAATCAGTCGATGGTTGAAGAGTTAGCAAATTCCTTTCCTGGTAGAATAATGGTTGCAGTGGATTCGAAAGAAGACAGAGTTGCTGTTGATGGATGGAGGGAAAAAAGTCAGCTGAGACCCCAGGATATAATAAAGCAATTTGAGGAACTTGAAGTATCTTTCCTCTACACGAACATCGATGTGGAAGGGCTTGTCTCCGGGGCAGATTACAAGAGAATTGAGCATATTGTGAATATGACAGAAAGAGATGTTTATGTTGCAGGAGGAATTTCCAGCCTTGAAGACATCAGTTTTGCAAAGGAGTCAGGGGCAAAGGGTGTTGTAATTGGCTCAGCTTTATATAGGGGAAAAATAGATTTCAGTAAGGCAATCAAGCTTCAGGGTTGAAAAGGTGGTTTGATGAAACAGAGAAAAGCAAGCATTGAAAGAGAAACAAAGGAAACGAGAATAATCGTTGAAGTTGATCTTGATTCCGAGAGTTATTCAATAACCACCCCCATCCCTTTTCTCACCCACATGCTGGAAACTCTTGCAAAACACTCTGGAATTGGTATGAGAATCTCTGCGGAGGGGGATGTGGAAATCGATGAACACCACACAGTGGAAGACACCGCAATAGCTCTTGGAAAAGCCCTTACCATTGCAGTGGGTGACAAGAAGGGAATAGAAAGGTTTGGAGATGCAGTAGTTCCTATGGATGAGAGTGTTGCAATCTGCGGAATTGATGTGAGCGGAAGGGGTGTTTTCAGATTTGATGGAGAAATTGAGGGGGAAATCAGGAATTTCAAAGCTGAAAACTTCCTTCACTTTTTCGAAACTCTTTCGAGAGAGAGCGGAATCAACATTTACCTCTCAATTTCAGGAAAAAATCTGCATCATATGATGGAGGCTGGTTTCAAAGCTTTTGCTATCTCCCTGAGGAAGGCGCTGTCAATCACTCATTCGGATATAAGGAGTACAAAAGGGTTGATTGAGTAATCAGAAAAAGAAGCATAAATTGAAAAATGGAAGTTTAAAGTAGGCTGAAGAATCAGGAGTATCCTATGTTTTTTATTTTCTCGGCAATCTCCTCTGCCACAGATATCCTACTGGTAATTTTTTCAACTGTATCGGTTGATGTAACCTCTTCAACTCCAGCGTTGTAAAGTTTGTTCAGGGCGAAATTTGCAAAAACTGCATGCACACAAACAGCCTCAACTCTCTTAGCTCCAAAGCTTTTAAGAACTCTGCTCGCCTCGACTATCGTACCACCTGTGCTGATAATATCATCAACTATGAGAACCCTTCTGTTTTCAACATTTATCTCTTTTGGGCTTATCTCCACTCTATCAGCATCGATCCTTTTCTTCTCGAGATAATCGAAATCACATCCGGCATATTTTGCGGCAATCTCTACCCTTTTGAGTGAGCCCATGTCAGGGGAAATCATCACTATATCATCTTCTTTGAAATTCTCACCTATAACAGGCATTGCATCTACTTCAATGAGTCTTCTGAAATGGTTCTTCGCCATCTGACTGTGGATATTCACTGAAACAATTTTTTCTGCATCGGATTCAATAGCTCTTGCAAGTGCACGAATACTAATGCTCTCTCCCTCTTTGAATTTTCTATCCTGCCTTGCATAACCGAAGTAAGGGACAACCACAATTTTGTCTACTCCCTCTAAGGCATCCAGTATCAGTGTTAAAAAAATGAAGTCTTCAGCTGAACAGACGCTCTGTACGACTGTAACAGGTTCATCTACTTCATCGATTCTTACATAAACTTCTCCATCTGGAAACCTTTTGAATTCGCACTGTAAAAGCTCTGCTCCGAGAAATGAAGATAGTTTTTTACCAAGAGAAGGTGAAGCGGGACCACAGAGGACTTTCATAATATCAGCTTTTCACCGGAATATTAAAGGTTTACTTTTCAGTCAAAATGTTCTCAGTAATCTCCTATCCTCACGATCTCGAGTGGAATCTTTTTTCTGTGAACTGCGGTTGCAACGAGCAATCCTTCACACCCAATTTCCTTAGCTCTTTCAACATCATCCATACCTCTCACTCCACCTCCGGTAAAAACAGGATTATCAGAAATATCAATCGCTTTTTCGATCAATCTCCACTCAGGTGATGTTTCTGTGCCAACCCTCCTCAATGTGAGTAGTATGACCGCTCTGAGTCTGAAACTGTTCAGAAATCTCAGCATCTCCTCCCAGCTGTTGAAAGAGCCTGAAGCATCGAGCAAATCATCCAGTATATCGATGCTGACCGTTACACCTTCTGTATCCACTCCCTCAAGTAACCTTATGTCAAAGGTTTCTGTTCCGACAACAGGATTGTCAATTTCCTTAATTTCTTCCCGGCTTTTGAATCCCATATCTGCAATCACTTCTACCCTTTTGCCCAGATTTCTGATTGTGTTTAGGTTATCTCCAGTTCCCATAATCCTGTCCAGGTCAGCAATGTAGAGGTATCTGGGTTTTATAGCCTCAAAAACTGTTAACGGTTCCGAATTAGTTATATTCATCGAACTCAGCACTTCGCTTTCTCTGTGAATTGGTTTGTAACTCTTTCTGTTTCCTCCAGCTCCTCTTACAACGAGACCATCCATAATATCCATCACGAAGTAAATTCTCATCACCTATGAGTTTGTTGAAGAGGTATATTCCTTTTCCCTGTTTCTCCTCTGTTTCTAAATATATAAACTATAAAAATCTTAAATCAACACATATAAATACACCAATTTTTCAGCAATCTGTGATGATCAGAGTACTGGTAAGCCCAATGAGTTTTGAGGAAGCTCTTGAGTGTCTCAGGGGGGGAGCAGACATCATCGATGTCAAGAATCCCAGCGAAGGCTCACTGGGTGCAAACTTTCCCTGGGTTATAAAGGAGATAGGAGACGCTGTGAAAAGGGAAGGTAAAGAACTCAGTGCAACCACGGGGGATTTGGACTTCAAACCTGGTACCGCAAGCCTTGCCGCTCTCGGAGCTGCAGTTGCAGGAGCGGATTACATCAAGGTTGGGTTGTTCGGTGTAAGGAATGTTGAAGAAGCCTATCAGGTTTTGAAGGTAGTAACGAAGTCTGTAAAGGACTATGATTCAGATAAAAAGGTGGTAGGAGCAGCTTATGCCGATTTTAGTAGAATAAATGCAATATCCCCCTTCGAACTTCCTGAAGCAGGCAGAAAGGCAGATGTAGATGGAATAATGATCGACACTGCCATAAAGGATGGTCTCACCCTTTTCGACCACCTCAGCGTTGAGGAGCTCAGTAGATTTGTTGAAATGGCAAGGGAGGGTGGCATGTTCTGTGCACTGGCTGGTTCAATAGACTGGGAGCACATCCCTCCATTGAAGGAGATCTCCCCCGATATTATTGGAGTCAGAACCATAGTCTGTGAGTCAGGCAGGCAGTCCAGAATCAAAAAAGAGCTTGTTGAAAGGCTTATGAGAGAAGTCAGGGGCTGAGTGCAGGGAGTGCAGGCGAGAAAAGTTACTGAAAGTTTACTGAAACACCTTTACCGAACACATATTCCTTAGCAAGTCGACTCCTTCTCTCGTTCCTTTTGCCACAATTAAATCTCCTCGTGTTAGTCTGGTTCCAGCACCCGGCTTTGTAATCCACCTGTTACCCCTTTTTATAGCCATAACATGCATTCCAGTATTTGTTTCAACTCTAGCCTCACCAAGAGCAACACCATCGAGTTCACACCTTTCTCCAACTTCCACCATCAGTATTATTTCGTCAGTCTCTTTCATAGCCTCAACGAATATTGGATGAAGATCCATCTTTTCAGTAACTATCTCTGCGATCTCTCTTGCAGCATCAGCTATATTTTCAGCAGCTGTCGACAGCTCGAGAAGGGCAATAAGCCCCTTGAACATCTCCTCGGGCAATTTGGCAGAACTCCTGAGAACCCATTTCTTCAGCTCGAACTTGAGGTTATCCAGTTTCTCTTCGAGATAAACAACTTCATGAGCCACATCTTCGTTCTGGTATATCAGGGAGGAGTAGCTGAGATCAACTGAGAGTTCAGAAAGATCCTTCATTTCTATAAGTGTATCCACGGCATTATCCAAATCCTCAAACTCAATCTCAGGTGATTCCTCAGTGATCTCTTTCTTCTCACCCGTAACAAGTTCATAAAAGTATGACATTCCTGTTATATCTCCCCTGGCAAAAAGCACATCACCTTTGAAAATTTTTGTATCTCTGTCGGGATTGAATATCCAGTCAAAGCCTCTTTTTATGGCAATCACCCTCATCCCCGTTCTTGTGTGTAATCTTGCCTCTCCTAGCGTTTTTTCTGCAATCTCGCTACTCTCTGAAACAACAACTTTGGTTGCGGTCTCCTCTGAATGCCTGAGAATAAGGTTCACAACATCTTTTGGTAGCTTGAAACCCCTCAGAACGAGAGACGCTATATCTCCTGCTGCTGAACCAATCTTCTGAGCAGCTCCGGCAATCTGCAGTATTGTTGATACAGATTCTGCCTCATCAACCCTTCTTGCTGATAAAATTGAGACTATCCTCATCTGCTTGAGCATATCTGAGAGGATATTTTCAAGATCAAGAACCTCCTCTGCGATATCCTCATTGTCAAAAAAAATTGCCGAATAAGCGAGGTCAACAACGATCTCAGATGTATCTTTAATGTCAACCAGCAAATCCTTGACTGTACGCATTTTACCAGTTTTTATTTACATGAGATAATTTATAAGGCTTTCTGTTAATGTTTGATTTTGCTGTTGGTTTTAAAAGTAATAACCGAAATTTTTGTTTGCAATTTATTCAAAAAGGTTTGCAAAGCCATGTACTGCAACCTTGAAAGGTTACAAAACGGTTAAAAATCATAAACATGTTCTTCTTTTAATGGAAGTCTTGCTCAAGGATGGTAAATTTCTCGCAGAAGATTACAGAACATTGAGGAGGAGAAAGTTTGGCAAAGCTGTTGGAGATAAGATTGAGCTCCATCCAGTTGAGGCTGCCTACCTCCTTTTGAAGGATATGATTGAGGTGAGAAAGGATGGCAGGCAGATTGATTTTTTTGAGTTGATGGATGAAGCATGCAGAGACAGGAACTTCATCCCACTTTTTCTCGTTTACTCGGACTTGAGGGACAGAGGTAAGCGAGTGATCGTGGAAGATAAGTTCCTTTATGGGGATAGATTGTATTTTCCAGTTTCTGAAAGGCAGAAAATGTCAGTATCGGAACTTTACAGCATTTTAGCTGATAAAGGAGAATATATCCTCTCTGTCGTGGATGAAGAGAGTGAGATAACATATTACAGAGTATTTGAACCCTCCATGAGGGGAAAGGCAGAGGTATCAGACAGAAGGATAAGTGGTTTTTTTGCCGGAGATAGAGTACTCTCAAGGGAGGTTGAGATATTCAAAAAATTCTTCTATGGAAGTGAGAGGGATGGACTTGTAGCTCTTTCAGTTCTTGAAGCCCTTTATCTTCAGGAGAAGGGGTATCTTGAGGTAAATAAGGAGTTGAGAGATATAGCAAGAACTATTGAGAGGAATTTTGAAGATAGATACGGGCTTTACAGGGATTTGAAGGAGAGAGGACTGGTTGTTAAAACTGGCTTCAAATTTGGCTCCGATTTCAGGGTTTACGATGAGATTACTGATGTTTCTCAGTTACCCCACAGCAAATACCTTGTATCCATGGTTGACAGAACAACTCTTCCCGAAATATCGAGGGCAGTAAGGCTGGCAAACAGTGTGAGGAAAAAGATGGTATTTGCCTTCAGGAAGCAAAAGGAGTGGAAGTATCTGGCTTTAGACAGGGTAAAGGTTTAGATATCCATCACTAAAAGCTAATCACTGAAGGCTGCAGATTCTAAGATTGGCTTGTTTAAGGAAAAATTATTTTGGTTACTGCTCACCCTAACAACAAAAAACTATTAAACAATCCCCTGGAGCTCAGACCATGCAGAATAATGAGATGACGGTCACACCCTGGGAAGTTGAAGGGGTTATTGATTATGCCAGACTCATTCAGGAGTTTGGAATGCAGCCAATGTCTGAGATGGTTGATGAAATCCCTGAGCCCAACTGGCTCATCAGGAGAGGTATAGTATTTGGTCACCGAGATTATCACAGAATTGTCAATGCAATGAAAAACAATGAGCCATGGGCAGTTATGTCAGGATTTATGCCTTCTGGCATGCCTCATTTTGGACATAAGATGACCATGGATGAGATAATCTGGCATCAGAAGATGGGAGGTATGGCATTTGTAGGAATTGCCGATATGGAGGCATATGTTGTCAGGAATATGTCCTGGGAGAAATGTAGGGAGATTGGAATGCTGTATGTTAAAAGCATCATAGCCCTTGGTCTGAGTGAGAACTCGGTGGTTTACTTCCAGTCAGCCAATCAGAAAGTAAAGGACCTTGCCTTTGAGTTATCTGCAGAGGTTAATTTCAGCGAGTTGAGGGCGATATATGGATTTATGCCTGAAACAAACCTTGCAAAGATGTTTGTAACATCAATACAAGCTTCTGACATTCTCCATCCCCAGCTCAGCTTTTATGGAGGACCAAAACCGGTTGTTGTTCCTGTTGGGGCAGATCAGGATCCCCATATAAGACTGACGAGGGATCTGGCTTCCAGAATAAGCATATTTTCCTTTGAAATTATTGAAAATGGAATGAGAATAAGGAGCAGGAAAGGAGTGGAATATCTCAGAAAGCTCACCGATGAGCTTGATTTTGACAAAATTGTTTACGAGGAGCATGTAGATATATTCGGAGATTTGGACGAAATTGAAAGGAATACAAGAGAGATAGAGCTAAAACTGGGAGGTAAAGCTTTCATTCCACCATCATCAACCTATCACCGCTTCATAACCGGACTTACAGGTGGCAAGATGAGTTCGAGCAAGCCCGAGAGTTTTGTTTCACTGCTTGATTCTCCTGAAGATGCTGAGAAAAAGATTATGAGGGCTCTAACTGGAGGGAGAGCAACGGCAGAAGAACAGAGAAGGCTTGGGGGAGAGCCGGAGAAATGTGCGGTTTTTGAGTTTTACAACTTCCATCTGGTGAAGGATGATGAAGAAATCAATGAGATAGAGAGGAATTGCAGGGAGGGTAGAATTCTTTGCGGAAAGTGTAAGAGGATGGCTGCAGATATGATCAAGAACTTCCTAAGGGATCACCAAGAGAAAATGCAGGAGGTAGAAGGAAGGCTGGATATGTACAACCTCATAGTTTAGTCCACTCAAGTTCTCTGAGAAAATCATCAATCTCTCTTTTTTCTGGAAAATTCCTGGCGCCAACTCTGACAACATTTTTTGAGGCAGAAAAGTTTCCTGCGAGAAGACTTTTTTCGATTCCATAGCCTTTTATGTGTGCGTAGAGGAACCCGGCAGCAAAGGCATCACCCGCTCCCGTTGTGTCTACAGTATTGACTTCAAAAGCCTTTGCCTGGAATTTCTTACCACCTGATATTGCCATACTGCCCTTTCTACCGAGAGTCACTACAAGCAAATCAACCATGGAAGCAACAATTTCAACATCTGCTTTAAGGACTTTTAGCTCAAACTCTGATAAAAAAAGAATACTACAGTGATTTAAGATCTTTTTAAGCTTTTCCAGACCCATTGAAGAATAAGGATATCCAGGATTCAGAACAACTTTGCATTCATGCTTTTCTGCCTCTTTTGCAACATCTAAATGAAAGGCAAAGCTATCTGCTGATGGAAAAGGATCAAGGTAGATGTAATCACACTCCTTAAGCCCGAACACAATTTCAGATTTCAGACCCTCATTTAGAACACCTGAAGCATTTGGTTGAACAAAAAAAGTTCTCTCTCCGTTTGAATCTACAAATATTGTACATCTTCCCGTTAAGGGGTGTGTTATGTTGTACTTAACTTCGACTCCTTTCTTTGTCATCTCATCAATGTAAAACCTGCCATCTTCATCCTCGCCAATAGTGGTGTAAAATCTGCATTTGAGACCAAAGCCTGAAAGGGCGTATATAACATTTCCAGCAGCCCCACCGGGCATTCTTGAAGAAGATTTTATGACAGCATGTCCTCCTATGGGCGGATAAGCCTCGATAGTATTTATGTAATCCACCAGAGCTGGACCCACTCCTGCAACATCAACCATGATATGTATTAAACCCCGAATATTTCAGCTTTTACCCTTTCAGCCTTTAGTCTGTGGTTATTAAAATTTATTAAAATTTATTAACCCCAAAAATTAAATAGTAATTGTTAATAATTAATTTGGGGATAGGTTTGAAAGTTGCAATTATCGGTGGTGGAGCAGCAGGAATGTCTGCAGCATCAAGAATAAAGAGGCTACATGCAGACTGGGATGTGATGGTTTTTGAGAGAGCCCCTTATGTCAGCCATGCTCCATGTGGAGTACCCTTTTATGTATCTGGGATGGTTGGCAGGATAGAGGACCTCTGTGCCTACGATATAAGCCACTTTAAAGAGGATAGGGGAATTGATGTACATATCAGAGCTAAGGTTGTTGAGGTTGGAGATGGATTCCTGAGGGTTGAAGAGGGGGGAAAAGAGAGAAGATATGAATGGGACAAACTCCTGTTTGCCACAGGAGCCAGAGCAGCTCCCCTCAATGTAAAATGTGAGGAGCTTGATGGTGTTTTATGTGTTCACTACATTGAAAATGGAGAGAGGGTAAGGAGACTTGCAGAGAAGAGTGAGAGTGTTGTGGTAATAGGCTCAGGATACATAGGAGTTGAGATGGCAGAAGCCCTTTCAAGGCTTGGGAAGAAAGTTGTGATTCTTGAAAAGGAAAAGCATCCTCTTCCTGACTTTGACTATGAGGTGAGTTCAATTATTCAGCAAAAACTTCAGCAGATTGTGGATGTAAGGTTCTCCGAAAATGTTGTGGCGATTGAGGGGAAGGACAGGGTTGAAAGGATTATTACAGATAGGGATGAGTACAGATGCGACATGGTGATAATGGCTGTTGGATCCATTCCCAATGTTGAGCTCGCAAAGGAACTGGGAGTTGAAATAGGCAATACGGGGGCAATTAAAACGACGAAAAGACTTGAGACGAGTATTGAGAATGTTTACGCTGCTGGAGACTGTGCTGAAACTACGAACATTGTAACAGGGACGGAGGACTGGATCCCTCTGGCTGTTCCTGCCAACAAGATGGGCTATGTTGCAGGAGTCAACATTTCTGGTTACGAAATGGAGTTTCCCGGAGCTTTGAGAAGTCAATTAACAAGCTTTTATGATATTGAAATTGGAAAAACAGGTTTGAGCGAGAAAGAAGCCATAAAATTTGGTTTTGATACGATTTCGGTAACCATCTCAGCGAAAACCTCTACTAAGTATCTTCCCAATGGGAATATAACACTTAAAGTCATTGCAGATAAAGATGGGAAACTTCTTGGAGTTCAGGCAGCTGGAAAAAAGGTTGCCATGAGGATTTACGCAGCATCCACCCTCCTGTACAAAAAATCAACCATCAGTGATATGTTTTTCGCTGATCTCCCTTACTATCCACCCGAAAACAGGGTATGGGATCCACTGGTTGTTGCTGCCAGGACCCTATTCAGGAAGCTCGGAATACCCTGACTAGGATACTAAAACATAGATTGAGGTGATAAAAGCTCAAAGACCCTTTTTTTATACTCTATGAATTCATCAGAAGTTCTTATTCTTTTTTTCAGGGAAATGTCTATAACTCCTCTGACTTTTGATGGAATTCCAGTGAGAACCACAACCTTAGTTCCAAGAAATATCGCCTCATCAATTGAGTGAGTCACGAAAAGGACGGTCTTCTTTTCCCTGTTCCAGATTTGATTTAACTCTTCCTGCATTTTTTCTCTGGTCAGCTCATCAAGGGATGCAAAAGGCTCATCCATGAGCAGAATTTCGGGATCGATAGCCAGGGCTCTTGCTATTCCTACTCTCTGCCTCTGTCCACCACTCAGCTGGGATGGATAGTGGTCTTCGAATCCCTTCAAACCAACAAGCTCAAGGACTTTTCTTGCTTTGGAGATTGATTCCTCCTCTCCCCTTAACTCAAGACCAAAAAGAACATTTTCAAGAGCCGTCCTCCATGGAAGCAATCTATCATCCTGAAAAACAAATCCAATGGATTTTCTGTCTATTTTCTCTCCCCTGAAGGTTATCTCTCCTTCATAGCTTTCCAGCCCTGCAACCATCCTCAGCAATGTTGTTTTTCCGCTGCCACTCTCGCCTACGATGCAGACAAAGTCACCTTTTTCTGCCCGAAACTCAGCCTTTTCAATTATTTTCTTTCCATTGAAACTCTTGCTTACGGATATTTTGAGCAATTATCTCCACCTCAGAAGCTTCTTCTCAACTCTAAGGACGATTTCGTTCATCAAGTAGCCTATAATACCGATTGCTATTATTCCTGTGATAATTTCTTCGGTTCGTCCTCCAACCTCATACATGACCATAATGAAGTAACCAAGTCCTGTGCCTGAGGAGGCGAGCATTTCGGCAGCAACAATGGTCATCCAGCCAACTCCGAGCCCAATCCTTACTCCTGACAGGATTCCGGGCAGGGAGCTTGGAACAATCACCTTCTCGAGTATATCTTCATCATCTGCTCCAAAAGCCTTAGCCATCTCGATAAGTCCCCTATCAACTGATTTTGCAAACTCTCTCACCGAAAGAAGGCATGGGAAGAAAGCTCCAATAAAAACGATAAAAACCTGGGCAATTTGAACTGGACTGTAGAAACCCGCGAATATTATATATGCTAAGGGAATCCATGCGAGAGGAGGAACAGGTCTGAACACTTCAATTATTGCAGAAAAGAAATCATCGAGCTTCTCACTCCAGCCTGAAATTATTCCAAGGGGAATGGCTATCAGAAAGGCAATCAAACAGCCTGAAAGCACACGGATTATGCTTGAGATTGAATGCTCGAGCAGGCTTTTCCCGAGAACCGGCTCGGCATTAAAGAGCAGGAGGGCAAATTTAAGTGCCACGGAGTGAGGGGCAGGAAGGAATATAATAAAGGATGACAGATACCAGACCACAATCAGCGTTATCAGTCCGTAAACTTTCAGGAGTCTCATCTTACTTCGTTACAACTTTTAATCCATTTTTCTCAGCCACCAACCTTAACAGGAAATCCTGAACAGTTCCATATCCTGGAATAGCGATTGTTTTTCCTTTTAAATCACTGACATCCTTTATTTCAGGTTGAACAACTATGGCACTCCCCTCGTTATTTGCACCGGCTATTATCTCCACTTTTATGTCATCGTTAATCCTTTTGAGTGTTGCTGGAGCTCCGCCAAGGTAGGCAACATCTATTTCTCCCGATCTGAAAGCTTCCATAACTGCAACACCGTTTCTGTATTGCTTCAATTCGAGATTCATTCCGGTCTCGTTGAAATAACCCTCTTTTACGGCCACGAAAAGAGCAAGCTGGTGAAGATCTGCAGTGAGATAGCCGATTCTAACTTTTCCAGTGTATTCCGGAATCTTTCCCTCCTTCATATTTTTTATAACCTCCTCGTATATATCCTTTCTCAGGAAAGAATTGAAAAAGTCATCCTCATCTTCAAATCCGATTTCTTTCAGATTTTTGTTCAGTATTTCTGAATCTTTAAGGAATCTGAAATATTTTCTGAAATCATTTTCTTCAGGAAATGTTATGAACTCGATTCTCTCCATAGCCTGGGTGACAATATCCTTGTCAAGCCCTGTAAACTCTGAGGCATAGGAAATAACTTCTTCTCTGTTTGCAGGATCTTTTATGAACTCTGTTGCTTTAATGTGGGCATAAATCACAGCCTTCAATGCTCTTTTATCGTTAAAATCCGAAACATGAGCCACAACACAGCATGGATGTCCCTGCCATATATCCTCTGAATGAAGGAGAACTTTTCCGCCAGAGCTTACACCTTTACTGACAAAAGGTTCCCAAGCTACAAATCCATCTATCTGTCCGAGCTCGAGCTGTTTTATCATGTCCTGGGGAGAAAGCTTTACGACATAGATGTCTCCCCCCTCTGTACAACCCATAACTGCGATTGAGAGCACGATTGTAATAATTGCGTATTTGGTATCCATGATGGAAATTTTATTTAAAACGGTTAAAAACATTTTTCATTATGGAAAATTTTGAGGTACAATTGGAAAGATTTAATAACAAAAAAATACAAATGGAAATACATGCTTGAGCGGCTTGTAAGGGCACTTTTAGCAGGTGAGAAAGAATTCTCACTGGAGCTGGAAAGGGTTATAGAGGAAATGGGAATGGATTTATCCGATTTTGCAGTAAAATGTGGTATTCCTTACTCCACTCTTTATAAAATTGTTAGAGGGCAGAGATCTCCAACCGTCAGGACACTGAGGAGGATTTTATCTGTTTTCAAACCAGAAGGTGGATTCATAGCAATTATAGCGGCGGGATATATTCTGGAAGATGCAAAACCCTTCAAAATAGATTTTCCTGTGAGATCCTATCCAGCCGGAAACTTTGAGGAGGCGCTAATCATGGCTGTAAGGGCGGAGAAAGAAGGTGCTCTGGCTATAGTTTGTGCACCTGTGCTCAGGCCAACAATTGAGAAAATGGTAGATATTCCGGTGTTTACAATGCGACCTAAAGGGAGTGTTCTCAGGGCAGTCAGACAGGCGATAAAAAGTCTTGGAGATTAATTATTTCTCTCCTGTCTGATATTGGAAATCATATCCTCTATTTTATCCATCTCCTCAATTATTTTCTGTTTTGCGGCAGTGCTGTCAAGGTAATCGAGGGGAGCTCCACATCTCATGCAGGCGAAATTCATTTCCATTGCCATCTCATATTTTACCTTAAGGCAACCATTAATACATATATAGTAAACAGCTGAATCCTCCATCTCTAGTTTCTCTTCGAGCTTTTTTTTCGTCCTCATCAGCTCACGCAGAATCACGTCTCTGACCTTTGAGTAGTTGATTTTCCAGTAGTATTCCATCCAACCGGTCTCTTCGTCTCTCTTTCTTCTATACTCTGCTATTCCAAGTTCATAAAGCGAAAATAGGGCTCTTCTTACCTCGTTTATCTCAATACCGAGTTCTTGGGATATCTCCTCGTCAGTAAACTCTCTCTGTGGTCTCAGTGTATAAACAATGACCCCCACTTCCCCTGCTACTCTTTCCACAAGCTCGTTAATAAGTTCTTCGCTCTGAGGTACATCCACGCATGGTATATATGTAACTAGTCCTTATTTAATTTTGCGTCTTGGTAATACGATATGTTGTTTGAAAAATTATACAAAAAATTTTTTTAAGGTCTGGTTTCGGAGACACATCGGTACTAAGACTACTCCCATCACAGCCGAAATCGTGACTGTAATCAGCCTGCCATTACTTAGTTATTCATGTTATTGCCTGATACTAAAGAAGAACTTCTTTTACCAGATACAAACATGTGTTGGTGAAATACAGAAATAAATGAATTTCTAACTGAATTTGGATTTTAACTGAATTGAAAACATCTGAAATCGCCACTAAGCTTTAAGTAATAGCGAACAGACATAAATAAGGTAACTCAAAGTTAACAGCGACAATACAGTCTCTGAGTGGTTGTCATCAGGGGTGATGGTATGAGTGGGAAAGTTGTAGGAATTGTGCTATTGGTTGTTTTAGCTATGATGGTTGCGGGATGTACTGCACAACAGCAAACTGCTCAAACATCAACTTCCAAGTTGAGCATCGCAGAAAAGGATGGAATTCTGTACATGAGGGAAGAAGAAAAACTTGCAAGGGATGTGTATCAAACCTTATACAATAAATGGAAGTTACAAATATTTGCCAACATAGCGGAAAGTGAGCAAAAACACATGGATTCTGTAAAGAAACTGATAGACAACTACAACTTGGAAGATCCAGCAAAAGAAGGAGTAGGAGAGTTTACGAATCCAAAGCTTCAAGAATTGTACAACAAACTTGTTGAAGATGGTAGCAAATCAATTGAAAATGCTTTGAAAGTTGGAGCAATGATAGAGGAGATAGATATTATTGACCTCAAGAAGCATCTGTCAGAAACAAACAAGGAAGACATAAAGCTCGTTTACGAAAACCTTATGAGGGGTTCAAGGAATCATCTCAGAGCTTTCACATCGAATCTGGAGAATTATGGAATATCCTATGAGCCACAGTATCTCAGTAAGGAAGAATACGAGCAAATTGTCAGCAGTCCAATGGAGAAAGGTACAAAATAATGACATTAATGATAGACATGGAAAAATGCTTGAATGAGAAACAAATGTAAATGCTGAAAAAGATTGCTTAACTTAGAAACCCTCGAGAGAGGATTTAACTGAGAATTCAATTGAAGTTATTTTGAAATGATTCTGAGAAAACACATGAAAGATGGATAACGAATAAGTATTTATATAATGGCAGACACATATTCAAATTGTTCTCAGATTGCACTAATCGAGAATTAGAGAGTAACGTGTCGCGCAATGAGAAAAGATAACGAAAAAAGGAGGCTTTAGAAATCCTTGAAGGAGTGGTAACTATGAAGGCACCAAGTGATACAACAAAATACCTTGTCTATGCTGAGATAATGGCAGAAGGTGTTGTAGAGAGACCTGATGTGGTCGGGGCGATATTCGGTCAGACTGAGGGTTTGCTTGGAGACGAACTGGATTTAAGGGAACTCCAGAAAACTGGCAGGATTGGAAGGATAGAGGTTAAAATAGAGAGCAAGGGAGGAAAAAGCTACGGAGAGATAAAGGTCCCTTCAAGCCTTGACAAAGTGGAAACAGCAATACTCGCAGCAGCTCTCGAAACAATCGAAAGGGTTGGACCATGTGCGGCAAAAATCCGAGTGAGGAAGATAGAGGATGTCAGGGCAACAAAGAGGAAGAAAATTGTCGAGAGGGCTAAGGATGTGCTAAGAGACCTCTTTGAGGAACCTGAAATTGAATCAGAGAAGATCGGAGACCTCGTCAGACAGGCGGCGAGAGCAGAAGAGATAATCGAGTATGGTGAGGAGAAACTTCCAGCAGGTCCAACAGTCGATGAGTCTGATGCAATAATTGTGGTTGAGGGAAGAGCAGATGTGCTCAATCTACTCAAAACCGGAATCAGAAATGTGATTGCCGTTGAGGGCACAAATGTGCCCAAAACCATAGTTGAATTAAGCAAAAAGAAAACAGTTACAGCATTCTTAGATGGAGATAGAGGTGGAGACCTCATACTCAAAGAACTTCTCCAGGTTGCTGAAATTGATTATGTTGCAAGAGCTCCAGAAGGCAAGGGAGTCGAAGATCTAACTCAGAAGGAGATAATAAAAGCCCTGAGAAACAAAATACCTGTTGAGCAGGTACATATAATCAAGGTTAAAGAAAGCAGAGAGAACAGAGTGAAAGAAGAGAGGGAAGAAAGACACACAGAAACTAAGGAAGAAGGAATAGAAGTGAAGCTCAGGGAGAAAACAGAGGAAAAGATTGAAAAGGAGGAAAGAAAAGCACTAAAGGAAGGGGTCTTTGACATTTTCAGAAAGCACAAGGAAGAGGTTGAAGGGAAGTTAATAGCAAGGATCCTTGATAAAGGGAACAACCTCGTCAAGGAAATACCTGTGAGGGACCTGGTGAAAACACTGAAAACAAACAACACTAAGGGAGAAACGATAGTGTTTGATGGAGTGATAACTCAGAGAGTTATTGACCTTGCAGCTAAGAGGAACATCAACTACCTGATTGGAGTCAGACTTGGTAGTGTTGTTAAAATCCCGACCAGTATCAGAGTCATCACCTTTGATGAGCTTTAGCTTCATCACTTTTTATTTTTTATTTCTTTCACAGTATCATGGGAGTTTGAGAAACTTTTTTAATATCCCTCAATCCAATGAAATCTGATGAAGGGTCTTGTTGGGAGAATTTTCGGTGAGGCGAGCTCTACTGAATTCAGTTTTGTTGTTTTTGAGCCAAAAGAAGTAAAAAGAACAGATTATGTTAAAGTATGGAACGACTCTGATGGATGGGTTATTGCTCAGGTTCTTGATATTATAGCCACAACTGATTTGAAAGAATCAGATGCTCTTAAAGGTAGAGAGGCTGAAAAGGAAGCATACATAGCAAAAGCCTATGTTATAGGCAGTAGAGATGACAAAGGTCTTTTGAGAGTTCCAAAAACTCCTTTTGTCCCTGGAGAGAATGTTTTCAAGGCTGATAAAGAGATGATAGTTGAGGTACTAGGTTTAAAAAGAGATGGAGTTTATATCGGCCTTATTGAAGACACCGACATCAGGGTAAACCTAGATGCAAACTCACTTGTTCAGAAACATTGTTGTATTCTGGCGAAAACCGGAAGTGGAAAGAGCTATACTGCAGGAGTGATAATAGAGGAGTTGATAGAGAGGGGAGTACCTCTTTTTATCATAGATCCTCATGGAGAATATGCCTCACTGAAGGAGCCGAATGACAATCCAGAAGAAATTGAAAAGATGAGTTACTATGGGATCTCTCCAAAAGGTTATGGAGATAAAATAAGAGTTTATGTACCTCCAAACTCTCCTTTCTTGGACAGGGCTGATGGAGTTCTCAGGCTTGATGGTACCAATCTCACCCCGGAGGAGATAGTTGATCTCACGGGGATAACAAATTCTACTCAGCAGGCTCTCCTCTATCAGGCGATAAAGAATTTGAGAGATGAGGACTACACGATTGAGGACATAATATCAGAGGTTGAAAGCTTCAAACACAATGCAAGGATTGGATTGCTCGGACATCTGGAAAAGATCCTCGATTCTGGATTGTTTGGAAAGGATCCAACTCCCATTGACATCCTTCTTCAGAAGGATAGGGCAATCGTTCTTGATATGAGGGGAGTCCCTCCGGAGCATCAGGAGTTGATAGTTTCAAGGGTTTGCAGCAGACTCTTTGAGATGAGGAAAAGGGAAGAAGTTCCACCGGGTATGATAGTCATCGAGGAAGCACATAATTTTATTCCAGAAAGAGGAATGGGAAAGGCTGTTTCAACACAGATAATGAGAACGATTGCAAGTGAGGGGAGGAAATTCGGTCTTGGACTTCTCGTAATAAGCCAGAGACCTGCGAGGGTTGATAAGAACGTGGTCAGCCAGTGCAACACGCAGATAATTCTGAGAATAACGAACCCAAACGATTTGAATGCAATAAAAAAGGGAGTCGAAGGTTTGACTTCGGAAATGGTAGGTGAGATAAAGCGATTGCCTCCAGGAACGGCGATGGTGGTGAATCCCGAGCTTGAAAAGCCGATTATTGTGAACATAAGAACAAGAAAGAGCAGACATGGTGGAGTATCTGTCAGTGTTGTGAAAGTAAAGAAAGGTAGTAAAGAGAAGGAAACTAAAAAAGAGAAGAAAAAACAGAAGGAAAAAGAGAGAAAGGAAGGTAAAAGAAAGGATAAACAGGATAAAAAAAGCAAAAAGAAAGGTTTCTTCAGAAAAATGTTTGGTTGAAGCAATTTCCTGAAGCACTTTCAGAATGGACAAAACTAAAATATCATTCTAACTCTATTTAAAGCTGTGAAATTTGTCCATATGGCTGATATTCATCTGGGTAACAGACAGTATGGAAGCGAAGAGAGGCAGATGGATTTTGCACAGGCTTTTCTTGATGCAATCAGGTTCTCGGTAAAGAAAGAGGTTGATTTCATACTCATTTCTGGCGATCTTTTCCACAAGAAAACTGAGATGGATCCTGTTACCCTGCTTCAGGCGAGGAAGGTTCTTGAAATTCCTGAGAGGGCTGGAATACCCGTTATAGCTGTTGAAGGAAACCACGACTCTACTTATTTCAGGGAGAACTATTCATGGATGGATTACCTTGCATCAAGTGGTCTGCTAATAAATTTGAAACCAGAGTTCTCTGACGGGGTTGTTCTTCGTGAGTGGGATGGAGAGAACGGGGCTTACTTTGAAATAGATGGAACCAGAATATACGGGATGAAGTATTACGGCTCTCTGACCGAGAAGGTTCTTGATGAGTATGTTAGAAAAATCAAATCATCTGATTTTACGATTTTCATGGCACATATCGGTGTTGAAGGATATGTTAAGAACATGTACGGCTGCATTCCATCGGCAAAGCTTCACAAGCTGAGAGGGAAAGTTGATTATATTGCTCTCGGTCATCTGCACAGAGCCTTTGTAGAGGGAAACCTCGTTTTCAACCCGGGGAGTCTTGAATCCTGTGATATTTCAGAAACCCGGTATGAAAGGGGGATTTATTTTGTGGAGGTGGATGATAGGGTTGGATTCTCTCTTGTTAACAGCTTTTATACTCCAAGAGATTTTGTGATTCTCGATTACAGTATGAAAAGTCCGGATTTGAATGAATTTGAAAGTTTTATAAGAGCAAAAAGGGCAGAGGTTGGAGAAAAAAATAAACCTGTTGTGGATTTAAAAATTGAGGTGGAAAGAGCAGTCAGGTCTGCAATTTCAGAGGAAAATTTGAGGAAAATAATATCTGATTTTTTTGATCCTCTGCTTGTTAGAATTCACTGGGAGGTAAGGAACATCTTTAAACCATCTCTTCCAGATCTGGAGTCAAAGGAGTCGATAGAAAGAAGTGTCATATCCCAGTTGCTTGAAAATTACAGCTATGGGGATATTTCTGATGAGGTTTTGAATTTTAAGAGAATCTTTTCCTCATCCTTTAACCTTGTTGAAGTGGATAAAATGGTTGAGGATGTTTTGACTCACAGAACAAGAAAAGAAGCTGTAAAACCTGGGGAATATTCAGAAAGTCAGGTATCTGAAAAGCTCGAGAAATCCAAAAAGTCAGATGCGGAGGCTGAAAAAAAGAAAGATTTTGAGGATGTCGAAGAAGAATGGGACTGGAGGAGTGCCCTTGATTCTGCAGGTAGAACTCGAAAACATAAAAAGCTATGAACTGGAAAGGTTTAGCTTCACTCCCGGGCTGAATGCCATAATAGGGGAAAA
Organism: Archaeoglobus sp. UBA234; assembly: GCA_002494625.1. Lineage (GTDB taxonomy): Archaea > Halobacteriota > Archaeoglobi > Archaeoglobales > Archaeoglobaceae > Archaeoglobus_A. The sequence continues at coordinate 37,110 of DACH01000017.1, read as the reverse complement.
CGGAGCTGGAAAAACATCCATAGTTGAGGCTATCGGTTTCGTTCTTTTCGATTCCCTTCCATATAAAATCTCTGAATTTTTGAGAAGAGGAGCAAAGAAAGGGAGAATCAAGGTCAGATTTCTGGCAAAGGATGGCAGAGTTTATGAGGCTGTGAGGAAAATAAGTGAAAGCGGGACAGTTGAGTACTATCTGAATGATCCCGAGACAGGCAGGGTAGCTGAGGGGAGGGAGGTTGTAGAGTGGATAAGAAATGCCTTTGGAATTGAAAGTGACAGCAAAATGTTCTTTGAGAACGCAATAGGCGTTCTGCAGGGAAAAATGACATCTCAATTCCTTGAACCACCCAGCGTGAGAGATAGAATCTTCTCACCTCTCATTGGAGTGGAGGGTTATAAGAAAGCCTTTGAAAAAAGCAGAGAATACGAAAATATGCTTCAGGATAAACTTTCTGAGGTTGAAAAGGAAATTTATGGTCTTCAAAAAGAGCTTGAACAGAAAGAAATCCTTGAAAGGGAGATATTAAAGTTGAGAAAAAGAAAAGAAGAGCTCGAAAAGGAACTTGAAAACAGGAATTCCTTCCTTGAAAACCTCGAAAGAGAGCTAAAGAAGATTGAAAAAATAAAGGAGGAAATTACAGGGACGGAGGTTAGAATAAGGGAAATAATCTCATCTCTGAATCATTCCAAGTCAGAGTTTGAAAAAGCTGAAAAAAGGCGTGAAGAAATTGAAAAAGTTGAGAAGGAGATAAAAGAACTTGAGAAAGACTACAGAGAGTATGTTGAGCTGGAAGAAAAAATAACCAGGCTAAAGGCAGAGGAGAGGGAACTTTCGAGAAAGAATGAGAAACTTTCAAGTCTTAAAACAGAGCTTGCAACTCTTAAATCAAGACTTGCCTCACTGAACATCGAACTTAAAGAGATAGAGGAGAATGAGGCAGTCAGAGAAAAAATTCTCCCCTTAGCTAAAAAGGAAAATGAACTGGTTGAAAGAATAAAAAGTATTGAGATTGCGGAGGCTGAAATAAAACAGCTTACAGAAAGACTTGAAGAACTTCAGAATGAGATTGAGCAAACATCCAGAAAGATTGCGGAGTTATCTGAAAAGAAGAAAAAGCTTTTAGATGCAGAGGATAAACTAAAGAAGGTTGAAAATGCTGATGAAAAGTATGAATCAATTCTGAAAAAGCTAACAGTGATGAAAGGTGAAAGGAGAACTCTTTTGAAGGAGTTTGAAATGCTAAGAGCCAATAAATGCCCTATTCTTGAGATCGATTGCAGTAAAATTGCAGGAAAGAGGGGTGAGGTTGAAAGTAAAATTCAGGATATTTCCAGCAGGATAAATGCCCTCGAGAATGCCCTTGAAAAGGCAAAATCTATTCTTGAGAAGAAACAGACCCTTGAGAGCTTTGTTCAGAAACTTAGAGGAGAAATAAACACTCTAAAAGGTCTTGAATATGAGCTGGAGGCAAAAAACAAAATGCTTTCCGGGATTTTAGAGAAAGTAAAGGAGAGAAAAGAGGAAACTAAACTGAAAGATAAATTGCTGGCAGATTATGAGAAGGTTAAGGGAAGTAACGACAGGCTTAGCAGGATTGAGGCACTGATTTCAAGAAAAGACGGGGTTCTTGAAGAGATTAAAAAGCTGAAAGAAAGAACATCAGAAATTGAGAAGGAGATAAAAGCTCTTGAACCAGTTAGGGAAAGATATATGGGACTAATGGATGAAATAGACAGACTTTCAGACCTTATGAACAGAAAAAAACCACTTTACCAGCAGTACATTTCTATCCTGAAGGTTTTTGAGCAGAAACCCTTGGTGGAAGATGAAATCATTAATCTCAGATCAAAGATTAACGAGCTTGAGAATGAGCTGAGAAAGGAACAGGAAAAAATGGAAAAGCTTGCAGAAAGCTTCAACCCAGAAGATTTTAACAGAATGAAAACCGAACTGATGAAGGTTGTGGCCGAGCGGGGTAGAATTGAGGGTGAGCTTAAGGAGATTGTGAGAAATCTTGAAGAGGGAGAAATCAGGTTAAAAGAATTCTCAGAAAAGGAAAGGGAGTTTAGGAAATTAAATGAGGAGAAAAAAAGGCTTGAGGATAAGAAGAGGTTTATAAGGGATTTGAGAGACATATTCAGGCTTGCCATCCCGGAGATAACCAGAGCATATGTTGAGGCTGTATCAGTCGAGGCTAACAGGATATTCTGTGAGATAATGGGAGATTACGGATGGGAGCTGAGGTGGACTGAGGACTTCGGAATCAGGGCAAAGTACAGAGGGAAGGATATTGATTTCGCCCAGATGAGTGGAGGAGAGCAGATGAGTGCAGCGATATCAATCAGACTTGCACTTCTGAGCATCCTTTCAACTGCTGGAGTTGCCTTTTTTGATGAGCCGACCCAGAATATGGATGAGTTGAGGAGAAGAAACCTTGCAACTCAGCTGTCAAGGGTAGATGGATTCAAACAGATTTTTGTGATAAGTCATGACGATACCTTTGAGGAGATGGTTGAAAACGCTGTTAAGATAGAGAAGGAAAATGGAGTTTCAAAGGTCAGGAGCTGATATGGCTGATTGAGGTTTGATATCAGAGGGGAGATTTATGGAATTCCATGTTGGAAAAGTATTGAATTCGAGGATAATCGAATCCGCTCACCTCTTCTTAGATCACATGAAAAGGGAAGAGTCCAGAAAAGTGGAGGTTCCGAATATAGAAAAGTTTGGACTTAATGTTGATCGGGACTGGGAGTTCGGAGTTCTCAATGATGTGAGGGTTGTAGGGGTTGATGGAAGTCAGATAAATCATCTCAGAGAGTTTGGAATTCCTTTTGGAGCCGTTCAGGTTGCGAAAGTCGCTGTTTTACACGGTAAAGCCAGGTTCAATGTCGATTACAGATGTAAGTGGATAGGACTCAACGAAGATGCAGGCTTTGAGAGATTTAAGCTTGAGATACAATCACTCATCGAGGAAATTGAGATGGCTGGGGAGAGCTATCTCTTCATGGATGGTAGTTTTGTACTTTCCTTCACATCACAGTTCAGAAAAGAGTTGAGAGACGCTTACATTGAATCCGTCAATGAACTACTCCAGAGCAGTGAAATGAATCAAACTCCTGTATTCGGGTTCATAGAGGGGAGTTATGCCAGAGATCTGACTTCAGACCCCTTCATTCATGACGCTCTTTTTCTATCAACCCATCTCAAGAGATTTGAATACACCGAACCATTAAAGTGTGAGAGAGATATTAGTGGATACAGGAGCGATGTTTACTTCTCTTACCTGAAGTTGAATGCCTTTCCGGTTCGCATAGAGTTTCCTGGGTGGATGGCTGATGACCACAGCAAATTTATGGAAATAGCAGCAGCTGAATGCCTTATAGGTTCAACCAGGAACTACCCCTATATTTTAGAAAGAGCCCACAGGTATGCTGTAATAAGCGAAAAGGAGAGAGAGGCAATAGGCCTATTTCTTGCAGCAAAAACTGGAAAACAAATTTCGATGAAATATCTGTCAAAAAGATAAGGTGAGATTATGAAGGTTAAACGCCTTTTGAGCCATGATGAATTTGAGGTTGAGGGAGAACTTAAGATTGGTGACATAGTGAAAACATCCGGCACATTTGCAATAGTTGTGGACATAATTCATGAGGAGCCGGAGATTGTGAAATACCTGAATGTTGATGCGGAGAAAGTAAGGAAATTTATGCCAGACCTCGCTTTAAGGGGGAGGATTGCAAAGTGCATCTCTCTTGTATGTAAGCGTCCTCCTGAACCGGGAGAAGATGTTGAACTTGCTGATTTTTCTGATTTGAGAGAGATTCACTTTTCTAACGGTGAATTCTGTATGCCCTATTTGACTTCACTTATAAGGAAGTGCAGAGACAGGCTATGGATAGTCAAAGAGTATCTTAACACTCTAATGGATGCAATTCCTGAGGAAAGAGAGGTTATAGAAATAATAAGGGCTGAAGTGGAGTATGGGATGTTGAGAGGGGTGGAGCTATGAAAGCTGTTGGACTTGTAAAGGCATCGGAGGGAGTAAATTTCAACTTCATAACACCTGAAAACACGCTGCGTAATGGTGAGTTCGTTTATTATATCTGGGAGGGGAAGAAGGTTATTTGCAGGGTTATTAGAAAAAAACCTCTCCGCCCTTTTCCAGATATATATCTCTCAAAACCTCATATAAGTCCTGAAAGAATAGTAAAAGCTTTAGGTCTTGATACAACAGAGTTTGAGCTTTTTGAAGTTACTGCAGGCATAATAGGTTATTACGACAATGACCTCGGTTTTGTAAATCCAAGAGTAACTCCAAAACCAGGTCAGCAGGTTTTTATTGCTGAGAAAGAGGTCATTGAAGATGTTTTGATGAAAAAAGCAGCTGGAGAGACAGGTTCTGCACACATTGGATTTCTTCTGAACAGAGATGACGATGTTCCTGTTGTTCTTGACACCTCGCTGATAGTAAGCGAGCATATGTGCATTCTTGCCTCAACTGGGAGTGGGAAGAGCTATCTTGCAGGTGTTCTGGTTGAGGAACTGCTCAAGCCTTACAATTCTGCAGCAGTTCTAATACTTGATCCCCATGGTGAGTATCACACGCTTAAGGAAGTGGAGGGAAGAGAAGAGTTTGTTCAGGATGGATACAGGCCAAGGGTAAAGATTCTTGGTAAGGGTGAGGTCAAAATAAGGCTCTGTGAGCTTGAATATGATGAGCTGATAAATGCTCTGCCACCACTGAGTGACAAAATGGAAGCGATTCTTAACTCTGTTTACAGAGAAATAGAGGGAACAAAATTCACTTCAGAAACTCTGCTGGAAAAAATTAGAGAGATAGCAGATAAAGAGGATGTAACAGCAAGGGCTCTCACATGGAGGATAAGGAGATACATTGAGAGTGTGGAAATAATTGATGACTTTGATCACATTCTGCTGAAAGAAATCCTCAGACCGGGTATGGTGGCAGTAATACAGATGTCAGAGATGAGTGACATTGAGCAACAGCTTTTAACATCGGTGCTCCTGAAAAGGATTTTGAATGCCAGAATAAATTCGGAAAAAGGTTTACCTGGTGAAAAGCTTGAATATCCGGTGTTTGTGGTAGTTGAAGAGGCTCACAGATTTGCCTCCAAGGATTCAAAAAGCTTCGATGTACTCAAAACAATACTTTCTGAGGGCAGAAAGTTTGGGATGGGTGTGTGTCTGATAAGTCAGAGGCCATCAAAAATCGACTCAGATATTTTGAGTCAGTGTATGACACAGGTAATAATGAGGATTGTAAATCCTGCGGATCAGGAAAATATCAGAGCATCGGTGGAAAGTATTGGTAAGGAGCTGATAGAGGAGCTACCTGGGCTTACAAAAGGTCAGGCTCTTGTAGCAGGAGTAGCGATAAACTCTCCAGTTCTGATGAGGGTCAGAAAAAGGATAACTTCACATGGTGGAGTAAGCAAGAAAGCCCCTGAAGAGTGGATAAACCACCTTAAAACGGCAGAAGAAGGGGAAATCCCAGTCATGAGAAATCAGAAGAGGCTGTTCTGGGATCAGTGAACTTGGTTCATTAAACACATTCTCTGAAAAAAGATTTTATATGGATAAACCCTTAGACATAGTATGGGAAAACAATCTGGATTTTTAGCAATCCTTTTTCTGATTGTTGTTTTAATTTCTCTGATAGTTCCAGTAACCTCAATCGAAGTTACATCAGGTGGGCAGGTTGTTATCGATCAACCAAAGAAAGATCTGATTGTTTCGGCTGGAAAGGTGATGGTAGTAGCCCCTGTAGAGGGCGATCTTATTGTTGCAGGTGGGGAAGTAGATATTTTAAATAACATAGGCGGTGATCTGATCGCTACAGGGGGTAAAATTGACTTAAAGGGAGATGTGGGAGGGAAGCTGATTGCAGCCGGAGGAGATGTAAGAGTTAGTGGAAATGTGGGAAGATTCGTTATTGCCACCGGGGGCGGGGTTGTGATAGAAGAGAACTCTGAAATCAATGGTGATGTTCTTCTTGCCGGTGGGAAGATGGAGAATAAAGGATTTATAAAGGGAAATCTTACCGTTTTTGGAAGAACATTCGAAAACCATGGCACAATCATGGGAAAGCAGACTTTTAAAGGAACAACAATCCTGCCACCGTACCTTTCTGAAATATTTGCAGCAGGATTTCTCGTACTTGGCCTAATCATGCTGTGGTTTAAATCTGGCCTGTTTGAAAGGGCAAATTCCAAGATTGAAGTTGGTGGGATGGAACTCATAAAACGGATACTGATAGGATTGGGGGGAATAATAGTCTCGGCGATAATTATTGTTCTGTTGTTCATCTCTGTGGTAGGGATACCATCTGCACTTCTGGTTCTTGCAGCCTTCACCATTGCACTGCTTTTATCAAATCTCTTTGTTTCATATACAGCAGGAAAGTCCCTTATTTCCTCAAAAACCAGAAATCCGTATCTATACTTTGTCGCAGGGTTTTTAGTCCTATTTATTGCTTTCAGACTTCCCTATATTGGGGATCTGATTAGATTGATCACAACAAGCCTTGGGTTTGCAGGAATCATATATTTGATGAGAGACTGGAGAAAATCAAAGAGCCAGGAGGTCTAAAAAGGGCAAAAGGATGAGCCAAGGAAAAGATTTGTGGAGAGATTAAAAAATGAGGATCGATCATCTGCTCGTGAAGAGGGGTTTTTTCTCCACAAGACAGAAAGCAAAGGAAGCAATAAAGAGGGGAGAGGTTTTTGTTGATGGTAGAAGGATTGAGAAACATTCGGAGGATGTGAACTTTTCCGTAAAAATTGAGGTTTTAGGGGAGGAGAGGCCAAAGGGTTACTGGAAGCTGAAAAATCTGAATGAGAAGTGGAACTTCATAAATAAGAGCAGCAGAATCATTGACCTTGGTTCAAGTGCTGGAGGTTTCCTTCTCTATGCCTCTGAAATTGCAGAATTCGTTCTCGGGATTGAGTACAGCAGGGAGTTTGAGAAAGAACTATCTAAAATCAGAAGAGAGAATGTGGAAATAATTTTTGAAGATGCCTTCAGAATTGATATAAATTCTCTCAGGAGATACGGGAGGTTTAATGTTATTCTCAATGATCTAACATTGAAACCTGAAGACTCTCTTAAATCCCTCAGTAGATTCTCTCCACTTGTTAAAGGATATGCCCTTTTTGTCGCTAAAACAGGAATAGACAGTAAAATTCCTGAGATTGGGTGGGAGATAATCGCGCACGAGGTATCGAATGCGAAAAAGGAGGAGTACTTCCTTCTGAAAATAGAGTAGTTAAGCTTTTAAGTAGGAATGCTTTCTGCTGTTCATGGGAAGAGTCTGGAAGTTCGGAGATGACATCGATACCGATGTCATAATTCAGGGTAAATATCTTGTAATAAACGAACCGGAAGAACTTGCAAAGCATGTTTTCGAGAATATAAATCCTGGTTTTGCAGAGAAGGTTAAAAAAGGAGACATCGTTGTAGCAGGAGAAAACTTTGGATGTGGGAGCAGCAGAGAGCATGCACCTCTTGCGCTGAAGGCTACAGGCATAGAAGCTGTTGTGGCAAAATCTTTTGCGAGAATATTCTTCAGGAACGCAATAAATCTTGCTTTAAGGGTTGTTGAATGCAGAGACACTGATAGAATCGAGGAGGGAGATGAGATCGAGATCGATTACAGAAAGGGTGTTATAAGAAACCTGACGAAAAGTGAGGAGTACTCTATCACACCCCTTCCGGACTTCGTTGAGAACATAATGGAAAAGGGTGGGCTGGTGGAGTTTGCAAGGGAGCTTTACAGAGGGAGATCATGAAAAAAATTGCTGTGATACCAGGGGATGGTATAGGTAAGGAGGTAATGAATTCAACTCTCAAAGTACTCTCTGCTTTCGATTTCCCCTTTCAGTACGAGTGGGGAGAGGCTGGTGATGAAACCAAGGAAAAAACCGGAGAGGCTCTTCCTGAAGAAACCCTTGAGTTATGCAAAAAAAGTGATGCTGTGCTTTTTGGTGCAGCTGGAGAGACTGCAGCGGATGTTATCGTCAGACTCAGGAGAGAGTTGAATACTTTCGCCAACATAAGACCTGCAAAAACATTCAGGGGTGTAAAATCCCTTTTTGAAGATGTGGATATTGTTATAGTCAGGGAAAATACCGAATGCCTCTACAAGGGGATAGAATTTGAGGTTGAGGATGCAGCAGCAGGAGTAAGGATCATCTCAAAAAAAGCATCTCAGAAAATAGCAGAGTATGCCTTCAGTCTTGCAAAGAGGGAGAGGAGGAAGAAGGTTACAGCACTTCACAAAGCAAATGTGATGAGAAAAACCTGCGGTATGTTCAGGGATGTGTGCAGAGAGGTCTCAAAAAGGTATCCCGATATAGAGTTCAATGAATATTACATTGATGCAGCCTGCATGTATATGGTTCTTGATCCCTGGAGGTTTGATGTTGTGGTTACAACCAACATGTTCGGAGATATAATCTCTGATCTGGCTGCCGGAGTTGTTGGAGGTCTTGGACTTGCTCCATCTGCGAATATCGGTGAGAAGACATCTATTTTCGAGCCTGTTCATGGATCAGCTCCGGATATAGCTGGAAAGGGAATAGCAAACCCATCGGCGATGATCCTTTCTGCAACAATGATGCTTAGACACTTTGGCTATGTTGATGAAGCTGAAAAAATCGAAAAAGCGCTTGAGAAAACAATTTACGAAGGAAAGACGACTCCGGATCTTGGGGGAAGTCTCGGGACAGAAGAGATGACTTCTGAAATAATAAAAAATTTTGATAGCTGAGTATTAAGCCGTTTCAGGAATAAACTTCCTTTTTTATACTACTCATCAGTTCATCTATTCTCCTTTCCAGCTCGGAAACCTGATTTAGAAGATCTAAAAGCTCAAACTCCTCAATTTCTTCCCCCATCTCCGGGTGTGAACCTATGAAATCTCTGAGATTTACGGAAATACTTCGAGCCTCTGCAAAGGCATCGTTGAGCAATCCTAAGATTAAAAGGAGTCTTGTTTTTCTATCAAACATCAGATCACCTATCTCAAACCCACAAGCTCCTCAAGAGCCTTTTTTCTGTCTTTAGCCTTCACAATTCCGCTGGCAAGCAGAACACCATCAGCTCCCAGGTCGAGGGCTGTAACATAATCTTCATGCTTGCTTATCCCTGCTCCACAGAGAACCTTAACCTCTGAGCTGATATCTTTCGCAGCTCTGACCGAGTTCTCAACTATCTCTGGTTCGGCCTTGGATACGGGAATCCCGCTTCCAATAAGCTCAGGCGGCTCTATTGCAACATAATCAGGCTCAAGTGCGGCTGCAGAAGCGGTGGTTGAAACATTGTTGGTGCAGATAACAGAGGTGAGTCCAAGTTCTCTGAATCTGGAGACCAGAAATTCAATGTCTGCCAGTTTCAATCTGTACTCGGAGTGGTTTATCAGACTGCCCTTAACCCCTTTTTCGTGAATCATCTCAGGGGTTATCCTTCCTGTGTGACTTCCGTAGCTCACAGCATCGACATGCTGGGAGTAAACATCAACCTGAATCTGTGAGACAATCTCCTGAATATCGAGAAGGGGCGGAGCAATGGCGATGTAATCATCTGCTCTTGTAGAAACATCCTCAACTATCTTTGCAAGCTCAATAGCCTGCTTTCCGCTTCCCTCCTTGTATGCTTTGAAGTTTATTATAATCACTCCCATCCATCCACCTCAGAAGTCGGTCATTACTCTGAACTGATCAGTGTCTGGCTTCATGAACTGTAAAAATCTCCTGACAGCTCCCTCTATATCCCTTGCTCTTGTTATTGACCTGCCCACCACCAGAATATCTGCTCCCTCTGCGATAGCCTCTCCAACATTTTCGGGTCTCAATCCACCTGCAACTGCGACGAGCACATCGTACTTCTTGACATCCTTTACGAATTTCCACGGTGGAAGAGCTTTGTTTTCGACATCTATTGCCCTATGGAGCTCAACAACATCAGGAAGAACCCCTTCTGCCTTCAGCTTCTCCAGAACCTCTGCAGGTTTATCTACATTCAGCATGTCAATTACCGAAAGAATTCCTGTCTTTTCCGCCTCCTTTATTGCCTTAACAATTGTGGGGATTGGGGCAAGACCTGAAACCACGACAGCATTTGCTGTGGCATCGGCAGCCATCCTGGCTTCGAGATTTCCTGTATCGAGCGTTTTCAGATCAAGAACAAAGAAACCTTCTGGCCTCTCCTTTCTCAGTTCGAGTATAACCTCAGCACCGTATCTTTTTAAAAGAGGAGTTCCCACCTCAAAGATTATGTGATCGCTTCCCGGAATGTTTCTCAGAACATTCTTTACCTCTTCAAGCTCTGGCAGATCAATTGCTATCTGCAGGTAGGGTGGATCCCAGAGCTTTGTAAGTCTTCTTCCGGCAAAGGGATGAACGGATCTATCCTTTTCATATAACATGGTTTCCACATCCGGAAAACCTTCCATGGCTCTTCTCAGAGCGAGTTTGGTGGCACCGTAGTTGTAGTAGTATATCTTATCCCTGTTCCGTGCCTTTGGGTGTATGAAAACGCTCACTATTACAACAAGGTTTTCAGCCTCATCTTTTGGCACTATCCCCTCTTCAACAGCATCTGCAATTGCCTTTGCCACAGCAGACTGTGCAGGACCAAAAATCATCTCAGCCTGCTCCATTTCCTTTACTGTTACTTTTGGAATTATAAGTGCCGGTGGTTTTGTTATGAGGTTTGGTCTCAGAACTGCGAGGAGGGGTGTGTGACCGGCTGATAACTGCGACATACTGTTTACAAAAGCCATGCCCACAGGGCCATTCTTCTCTCCAACTACGAGGTCAATGTGAGCAACCTCATATCCTTCACCAATCAAAGCCTCTCCAACTCTCATAATCCTAACACCTTTTTATTTTCTGATCATCAGATAGCTGTTTATTCACAGATTAAATCAAGAATGTGTTATAATAAAAGCTTTTGGTTAAAGAACTGAATGAAAAAATTGTAAAATACTTAACCAGCTTCGAGAAGCTCGATTCCATCTTCGGTCAGCTTGAGTTTTCCATCCTCCTCAACAACAAAACCCTCCTTTATTAACCAGTCCAGATTGAATTTCATCTGAAAATCACTCAAGTTCAGCTCTTTTTTTATCTCTTCCCTCGTTTTTCCATGAATGCCTATGGAGGCTACGATCTGTCTTCTGATTGGACTCTGGGATGCTTTGAAAAGTCGCTCGTGATGCTCTCTATCTCTGACCTTTTCCCCCATAAAACTCACCCTTTTTGTTTATATCTGATTTCAATTTAATCCTTTCGGAGTTCTTAATCTGATTGAAAGATCAGCAATATTTGAAAAATAGCATCAGTTTATCTGCAACCCTATTATTCTATCAAGCTCCCGAAGAAATCTTTCAACCTCTGATTCCGGAATGAGTGCACCTGCAGCTATGCTGTGCCCACCTCCTTTTCCTCCCGTCTTCTCTGATGCAAGCTTTATCGCTTTTGCGAGATGTACTCCTCTCTCAACAAGTCTCTGGGTTGCTCTTGCGGATACTTTTATTCCCTCTTCGTTTTTAGCCAGAGCTACTATCGGTTTCTCTCTGTTGGCTTTTGAGAAACACATTCCCGCAACTATTCCAACAATCGTGTCAAGTATCTGGTCACCGGCATCGAAATACTGTATGTTTTCAAGCTCTGTTATTCCAATCTCATCAACGAGTCTGAGTCCATCTGACAGATTTTTTCTGTGGTTTTGAAGCAAGCTTCTGGCTTTTTTAAAAGCGCTGGCTCTATCTCCAAGGCAAACCATCAGTCCTATCTCATGGTGCCCGTATCTGGCTGTGGCATTCAGCAGGGTGGAAAACTCCATTGCATCTCTCAGCTCGCTCCCCTCTTCCTCTCTTGAAAGTATGTATGTCTCACCAACGAGCCTCTTTATCATTTTGAATGGTGTTCTGGACTGAATGCAGAGCTTTACGAGACCATCAACAATCCTCTTTTTCTCATCTTCGGCGAGGTCGATCCATCTTTTCCAGTCCTCCACGCCAATTCCTAGGGACTCAACAAAATCTATGGCTCCTTTCTCATTCCCGCTTATCCCTGGTAGAAAAGGATCAAAGGTGTATTCCAGCATCTTGACAAGGGGTCTTGTCTGCTTGCCGAAAAGTCTCAGATCTCTGATGCACTTAACAACTCCAGCTCTAACACCTTCCTCCAGTATCTTTCTGTTCAGTCCAAGAAGCATCCCCTCTTTTGAGTCCTGAAGGTCTCCGACCGCCCCAACAATTGAGAGAGGAGACAGGTCGATGTTTCCTGCAAAAAGTCCTCTTCCCAGTATTCTTGCCACAATGTATGTTGTAGTTGATCCTGAAAGCTCGTAACTTCCATCAAAACCGAAGGAATGGGGGTTTAGCTGAAATTCTGAATCTCCTGAGGGGACATGGTGATCTGTGATAACGAAGTCTATTCCAGCTGACTTTATTGAATTGAGCTGACCACTCCCCAGATCGGTGAACCAGGTAAAGCGGTTAGTGTCGGCAATCTCCTCTATCTCACTGTCTGAGAGTTGCTTTACAAAAATAATCTTGCAATCTATTCCAGATCTTTCAAGGGATATTTTTGCTATAGATCCAGAAGTTATTCCATCTGCATCTATATGTGTGACAACGAGAACCTCATCGTTTTTATCGATTACTGATGATATTTTTTTTGCTCTCTCGAGCATCTCTGGAGGTAAATCCATCAGAAGTCAATTATGCTAAATAAAGATAAATCTTTTGAGTGGCTTATAAGTGAATCAGAGGATGCAAAGGATGCAGAGGTAAAGCAGAAGTCACCTCAAAAACTCATCTCTCAGAAAGATAATGTTACCTCTCCCTTTTTTGACTTTCTCCACTATTTCTCTTCTTTCAAGGTCTGATATCATCAAACTGATCTTTGCCTCTGAACATCCGAGCTTTCTCCTGAGCTCTTTCTGAGACATCCTTCCATCGCTTTTAATGAGTATCTCGACAACCTCTTTCAAATCATCGGGAAGCGACTCGAATGTCTGGTTCTCATCTCTGGGGGGCAAAACCACCTCTGGTACTACTGCCCTCTTCCTTTTTGTTTTTAAGATATAAACGGCAACTCCAGTTATAGCAACAACCAGAACGGGAATAAGTAAATAGTAGTTAAATCCTTCCTCTTCTATAGTGAAATCTATCTCTTCTATGTCCTGAAATTCAGGAAACTCAATCTCCGGAAAGAGTATTATATCAAGAACATACTTTCCCTCGGAGATTACAGTTATATTCTCTTTTGCATAGAGTTTCACCCCCTCAGAGATATACATGGCGGTGATAGTGTAGTTTCCTGGAGGGACGGACTCGAAAATGTAACTTCCATTCTCAGTGACCTTTTTCTGAATGGGAGTTGTGTTTATCTCCACTATCGCACCATTGACAGGATCGAGAGTTTCCCATGAAAAAACCTTTCCGTGAATGATGGAAGCATCTGCTAAAACCACTTGGAGAAGGATTGCTGCAAGGACAACAAGAACCCTGAATTTTAGCATTAAAATCTGGCTTGTAAACTTGCTTTTAAGTTTTTCTCAATCGGCGATCATGTGGTGGGGTGTTATGAATCACCATCATTGATTTTGTGTACCGCCATCTGAAGTATTTTGAAGTAAAATAAAGCGTTTAAGAGCTTTTTAAAGTTTTATAAAGTTTCGTAAATCGTTAATAGCTGGAAAAGGAGAAAGTATCCTTAAATTTAACAGAATTCAAGGAACTAACGAGGTGATCGAGGTGATGGCGGGAAAAATTGGTAAAATTGCAGCGGTGCTGCTGGCACTCCTCCTCGTTGTGCCAGCATATGCAATGGATGCGGAGAGTATAAAAGAAAAATACATGAGGGACAAGGCAAGACTGCACAGCAAACACTTTGGAATAGTTATAAATGAGGACACTTTTGACGAGGCAAAAGAATGGCTTCTTGCAAGCTGTGATCTGGCTGTGGCTTCACTGACAAGCATAAGGGAGAAGATAGAGAACAGCAATGTAACATATCCTGAAGTTGAAGAACTCATAGATGAGATAAACGAACACATCTCAGATATCTCTGCTGTCAGAGAGGACATTGAGAGTGCACAGACTGTTGAAGAGCTGAAAGAAGCTGGCAGGGAACTCAAGAAGGAGTGGATGGAGGCAAAGGTTTCCCTTAAGAAGGCTATAGGGCTGAGATGGATATATATTATGGAAAGAGTCGTCGGGAAGACTGATGAGGTAAATCAAAGGGTTCAGGCATTGATTGAAGAGTTCCAGGCTCAGGGCAAGGATACTACTGAGCTCGAGAGGTGGCTTGAGAAATACAATGAGGATATGGCAAGAGCACAAGAAAAGCTTGAAAAGGCAAAAGAGAGACTTATGGAGCTGGATACAAACTGGCAGGTTAATAGATTTCTTTACATGGAGAACAAAGCCATGAAATCAGCTTTCCAGTATCTCAAGGAGTCACACCACAAGCTTATGAGAATCATAAAATTCATAGAGAACCAGAAGACAGGCAGTGTTGAACTCGAAGGGACTGGTGTGCTGTTTGCTGCCGGAGAAGGTTATGCAAGAATTGAGGGAGATGTCAAGGTTCTGATCTTTGGTAACGGAACTGTTACAGCTCCAGCAGATAGTGTAGTATTTGCAACCGGATTTGGGGACAGGGAAGAGAACGATGGAGCAGTCACATACACCGGAGAGGGAAGGATACTGGTTAAAGGCGAGGACATAACCGTTACAGTTGAGGGAAATGGATTGAGAATTCATGCTGTTGGAAGCGGAACCGTGGAACTTAATGGAACGGGTGTTTACAAGGTGAAGGGATTCAGCATTGACACTGATGGGTTTGTTGAGGATGAAAGTGCTGAGGAACAGGTTGAACAGATAGAAGAAATTGAGGAAGTAGAAGAAGCCTGAATTTTGATTTTTCTAACTTTTTATTTTTAGTTTAATTCGGTTAATTTAGTTTAAATCCAAAATCCGATTTCAACAAGCTTTTTCAGAGCCTTTTCGTAATCCTTTTCTCTGATGAGAATGTGGTCAGTTGAGTAGGAAGAGAAAACAAGCAGGCTTATGCCCTCATCTGAAAGAGCTTTTGATATCTCTGCAATAAAACCGACTGTTTCGAAAGGAATATCTGTATCAAAGGTTATGAGCCTAAAATCCGGCTGAATACATTCTTTCTCCTTTTGCATAAGAATTTCATTCTGAATTTCACTCTGTCTGATTACGCATGTAACCTCTTTCCCGTCATCAACAACTGCAAAGGCACCTCTCAAAGGCTTTGTGGTTTTAATAACAGCAAACCTATCATCATACAGCTTAAGTCTGCATCTAATCATTCTCAGCATCTCCAATCCTTCTGTTTTTTGGTACAAAGTTCAGTATTTCTCCCTTTCTGTGTTTACCACAGCCGAGGAAGTAGTTTCCATACCTCAAGATTATATAATTTCCTTCCGCATTGATTTCCAGATTCTCACCCCTCATCCACTTCAGAGCCTGTTCTCTGCTGACTTCAACCACATTCTTGGTAGCCAGTCTCCCGGCTATGAAGGAACCCTCTATGGAGAGCCTCAGACCATCCTTTTCCAGTGTGGCAAAGTAGATTCCCTTTGAAACTGCCTTAAATTTGTTGCAAGCTCTGAAAGCATAAATTCTTCCTTTCCCTTTCTCCTCAAATTGGAGATCGATATTCTCTATACCAAACTGCTCTTTGAGATGCTTTTTAACCTCTGCAGAGATATCCATCCTCTCACCCCGGTTTGACAAGCTTGGCGATAAAGAAACCCTCAGTATCATTGTCCTGAGGGTGTATTCTGAGGCAATTTACGACTCTTTCATCGTATTTCATTTCTCCAAACTCTGTAAACCCTTTTCTTCCTTTTACAGAGAATTTTATCCTCTCTATTTCAGCATCAGTTACTGATAGAAGGTGGCTTACAACACCCTCATTTTCTTCAGGGTCGAGGGTGCAGGTTGAATAGACAAGTATTCCACCTGGCTTCAGACACTCATATGCAGCTCTTATCAGCTGTCTCTGAAGCCTTGCGAGACTCTCAACATCCCTGATCTTCCACAATTTCAGGTATTTGAAGTTCTTTCGTATCATGCCCACATTGCTGCATGGGGCATCTAAGAGAACTCTGTCAAACTCATTCTTGTGTTTTCTGAAGCTCCTTCCATCCATCATTGTCACAACTGCATTAAGAACTCCACATTTCTGGAGGTTGGACTGGAGAATATTTAGGCGGGAAAATTTAACATCATTTGCAATTATGCAGCCCTCATTCTGCATGTAAGATGCAATCTGAGTTGTTTTTGCGCCAGGAGAAGCAGCCATATCAAGAACCCTCATGCCCGGCTCCACCTCAAGTGCTATCGCTGGAATCATCGAACTCGCCTCTTGTGAAAAGATTATACCGAGCTGGTGTTCAATCGTTCTGGTTATTCTTCCCTCACCCTCTACAAAATATCCTTCTTTACACCACGGAACTCTCTCAAAACTGAACCCCTCTATTTCAGGCATTTCATCTGCCTTCAGAAGATTCAGTCTTATACTCTGTCTTAGCGGCTTGAAAGTATATTCGATAAACTCTCTGCTGGGGTCGATTTTTTCATATCTTCTGAAAAACTCAGGGTTGATATTAAAGGTATCCATTGATCGATTTTCTTTCTCTGGTTTTAAAAATGATTTTGAGAAAAACCAAAAACCGAAAGTTTTTTTCCCTAACAGCAAATCTTACCACATGAAATCTGCACCATCATTAAAAATAGCCTTTATGTTAATCATAGCGTCAGTTATAGTAGCAGTATCCCTTGCAGGCTGTTCGCAGGAGAAGGAAATTTCACTCAAGGTTGGGGTGCTGCCCATAGAGGACGCCCTCCCCTTTGTTGTTGCAGAGGAGGAGAGCATATTCGAGAAGCATGGGCTGAAAGTTGAAGTTGTTCGCTTTCAGAGTGCTCTTGAGAGAGACAGCGCCCTGACCTCAGGGCAGATAGATGCTGTGCTGACAGATCCTCTAGCGGTAATCCTGTTGAGGAATGGAGGTATAGATGTAAAAATAGTCTCAATCTGTCTTGGAAAAACACCTCAGGAGGGTGTGTTCAAAATACTTGCCTCTCCAGGATCAGACATCTCATCTCCTGAGGATTTAAAGGGAAGACAGGTGGCGATATCCAGCAACACAATAATAGAATATGTTACGGACAGGATGCTTGGGGATGTAGAGGTTGAGAAGGTGGAGATAAAGAGCATACCTCTCAGACTTCAAACTCTCCTTGACAGCAAGGTTGATGCAGCAACCCTTCCAGAACCTCTTGCAAGTTTAGCCGAGCTTAAGGGGGCGAAAAAGATAGTATCCGATGGGGAAATGGATGAAAGCATCTCCCACACCGTTATTGTTTTCAGAACATCCTTCATAATGGAAAATGAAGATGCACTTAGGAAGTTCCTTGATGCCTATGATGAGGCGGTGAATAGGATCAACTCCGATCCCTCTGCATATAGGGAGAAATTCATTGAAATAGCAAGAGTACCTGAACCACTGGTTGAATCCTACAGCATGCCAGTGTATCCAGAATCAGAAACCTTTCCTGAAAGTTTCTATTCCGGCTATCTTGAATGGGCTCTGGAAAAGGGCTTGATAGAAATCCCCATTCCCTACAGCGAGGCTGTTTACAGACGATGATAGAGGCCAGAAGGATTTCAAAGGTTTATCCTGATGGAACACAGGCATTGAAAGATGTGAGTTTTAAGGTTAATAAGGGTGAAATTTGCTCAGTAATTGGACCATCTGGATGCGGTAAATCAACGCTCCTGCTAATTTTCTCAGGATTACTTGATGCTGAGGGAGAGATCCTTATTAACGGAAAGAGGGTAAATAAGCCACAAAGAGATGTGGCTCTGATACTTCAAGACTATGGACTTTTTCCCTGGAAAACTGTGAGAGACAACATAGCTGTCGGAATGAAAATACAGAATTTCCCGGCTGATGAGATTGAAAAGACGACAAAAACACTCATAAAAAAAATCGGCTTGGAGGGATTTGAAAAATCCTACCCAAAACAGCTTTCGGGTGGGATGAGACAAAGAGTAGCCTTTGCCAGAGCTCTTGCTCTGAAACCATCGATAATGCTGATGGATGAACCCTTTTCTTCTCTGGATGCTCTTTCAAGAGAAAGGCTTCAGGATTTTCTCATTCAGATATGGCAGGAAACATCATCCACAATCGTTCTTGTGACTCACAGCATAGAGGAAGCGGTACTTCTGGGTAAAAAGATAGTTGTTCTCACTGAAAGACCAGGTACCGTTAAAAGAATAATAGAGAATAGAAAGGCAGGCAGGTCTGAATACAGATATGAGGAAGAATTTTTTGAGAAATGCAGGGAAGTTAGAGAAACAGTTGAAAGGGTGATTGAATGAACTATGATTTCAGAGTTAAAGCTTATTTCATGGCATTTTTCATTCTGATTCTAATATGGTTTGTCGCATCCAGTCTTTTCACCTCACCTGCCCTCCCATCTCCCCAGATTGTTTTGAAGTCTTTTATTTACAGCATTCCAGATATATTGCCTCATCTGGCTGTCAGTGCATATAGAGTTCTTTATTCAATAATTATTGCTCTTGCTACAGCAATTCCTCTTGGACTCATCAGTTATAGGGACAGGATTGATAGCATCATATCTCCCTTCATATACCTTCTCTATCCCATACCTCACATCGTCTTGCTCCCGCTTATAATCCTGCTCCTCGGTATAGGTGATGCTTCGAGAATATTTCTTATATCCATGATTCTCTTCTTCCAGATTCTCGTAACAGCCAGAGATGCTGCCAGAAATGTTAGCGATTACTATATCCTCTCTCTGAGATCTCTCGGAGCAGGAGAGTGGGATGTATACAGACATGTTATTTTTCCAGCCTCTCTTCCAAAAATACTGACGGCGATGAGAATAAGTATAGGGACAGCCATAGCTGTTCTCTTTTTTGCAGAATCTTTTGCCACCAATCAGGGGCTGGGATATTTTATTCTTGATTCCTGGAGCAGAGCAGACTACAACAGCCTTTACTCTGGCATTATAACGATGGCTCTTCTCGGATTCTCTTTATATCTGGTTGTTGAAATTCTTGAGAGAAAGTTCTGTAGGTGGGTTTGAGGTAGAAATTTTTACGATTATCGGGGCAAAATTTTTGCAATCATTTTTTGGTTTGGAGAGCAAATCAGGATCTCAAAAACTCTCTTATACTTCTCTGCAGGGTTTCAGCGATTATTTTTCCATCTATCTTTCCTCTGAATTCCTTCATCACAAGCCCCATCAGTGGTTTAAAAGCCCCTTCTCCTCTTTCTTTTACAAAATCTCCCTTTTCTCTCAGGAGAGTATCAATAAAGCTTTCAAGTTCCTGTGTATCTGTTTCAGTACCGAGAAGGGATAGCAGCTCATCCTCATTCACATCAGCTTTCTTGCAGAAAATTTTAAGGACATTCTCTGCCCCTTCCTTCGCGATTTTTCCATCTGCAATGAATTTCAGGGTTACCTCGAAATGTCTTTCGCTCAAGTTCTCCACATTGTATCCATCTTTTTTGAGTTCAGAGGGGATCATATGAATAATCCTCGCAACTAAGGATGGCTGGAGGACCCTAGAATATTTTTCAAAAAGGCTGTGGTGAGGGGAGTCCGCCATCACATATGCAAGATCCTGAGATAGACCCATTTCCATATATCTCTTCGCTCTGTTATCTATCAGTTCGGGAATCTCAACTTCTCTGAGATCATCATCCACTTCTACAGGAGGAACATCAGTTTCTGGATACATCCGTGCTGCGCCAGGAAGTGGACGAAGATAAGAGGTGGTGCCATCCTCGTTGGCTTTTCTTGTTTCTTCAGGCACCTCAAATTTGCACATCTCTGCTCTCTCACATATTCTTGTTAGTGCTCTTCTTACTCTCTCCTCTTCTCCAGCAGCGATTATTATCGCATCTGTCTCTTCGGCACCAAGCCGTCTTTTTAACTCCTCCACCTCTTTCTCACTTATTCCATAGGCAGGAAGTTCATCTGTGTGGAATATTCCCCCAAGTCCAAAGGTTTTTGCAATATCTGAGAATTCAGTTCCCAGTCTCCTTCCTGGCTGAATTTCCATGCCAACAAGACCACCAAAACCCTTCAGGAGTACAGCACCCTTGAATTTTGCCCTTCTGAGAATTTTTGATTTGGTTTCAGAGAAAACCTCAGAGACATCATGGATTGTATGTTCAACTCTGGCAGCTCTTTTTTTCAACTCGTCCCTTATTTTCAGAAGGTTTAGCTGCCTGAGAACTTCATTTTCGACAATCTTGTCCAGAATATCCAAACTCTGAACACCCTTTATCTCCACTCTTGCCCCGTTTTTTATTGAGATGTTCACATCCTGTCTTATTGTTCCCAGCCCTCTCTTGACTTTTCCTGTTGAGCGCAGAATCATTCCAAGCTTTTTGGCTGCCTCGAGAGCCTCTTCAGGTGTTTTAAGGTCTGGCTCAGTGCCTATCTCAATTAAGGGTATTCCCAACCTGTCGAGAGAATAAACAACAAAACCCTTGCCTTCCTCAATCTTTCTGCAAGCCTCCTCTTCAACACAGAGTGAACTTACCCTTATCTTTCTACCATTCAGCTCAAATCCACCGTCATATGCTATCAGTGCAGTTCTCTGGAAGCCTGTGGTGTTGCTTCCATCAATTACTATCTTTCTCATCACATGGATCTCATCAACGATGTCCATGTCCAGCATTCTTGCAACCTGAATGGCTATCTTAATAGCCTCCGGGTTTATTTCGGTTGGAGGCTCCTCATCAGCCTCAACAAGGCAGGTGGTATCATAAAATTTGTATATGAATTTCTTGCTCCTTAAAACCTCTTCTCTTGCAGCTCTGTCTTCCTCACCCATTTCACTTTTTTTTGCTCTCAGGTATCTGAAAAACTCAAATCTGGCATCTTGAACATCTCTCTGGACTGTTGGACAGTTACAGAAGAGCTTTCTTTTTGTGTCAAGCTGCTGGTGAATCTCAATACCTACTCTAAGTCCAAGTTCATCATAATTCAGATCACTGGAATTCAGGATACTTTCAGGAGTTTGAGGCTTAGCCGTCATTTTAAGTGCTATCCCCATCCATGTTTTTAAACTTTGTTGAAGGGACTTAAATTGGAAAATTATGGAAAATCGTGGAAGAGTTCAAAGCAGGTGAAGGGGTTAAAAATATTCAAATGAAATGAAAATAAAGATAGGAAGCATCCTGAAGGTGGTGTGGGTGGCGAGGAAGGAGATGTTGGTTGGAGGAACTGCTAAGCTTGCATACAGGAATCTAAGATGTGAATTCACATTCAGTACCTCAAGATAAATGGTCAATGGCGGAAACTGAAGGGAAACTGGAGGTTATAGCATATACTCATAGAAGGAAAAAAATTTATATTGTCTGCCATTTGGTTTTATGCTTATATATTTCTGGTGATGCTAATGTATGCGAGAATAAAGATTAGAGATACTGTAAGGGTTCCGCCTTCAAGATTTGGTGAAGACATCAACGAAGTGATTGAAGATCTGCTATGGGAGCAGTTTGAAGGTAAGCTCGATAGAGAGTACGGCATGATTATAGGAATTGAAAACATAGAGGACTTGGGAGAGGGTAGGATAATTGAGGGAGACGGTGCTGTTTACTATGATGTTGTGTTCAATGCAATTACCTTCAAACCATCCATGCAAGAGGTTGTAGAGGGAGAGGTTATGGAAGTTGTTGAATTTGGAGCCTTTGTCACAATAGGTCCTCTTGATGCCCTCCTCCATATGAGCCAGATTACGGAAGATTATGTGATATTCGATGAGAAGAACAAGAGACTTATCGGAAAGGAGACAAGGAAAGCACTTTCGGAGGGAGATTTTGTCAGGGCAAGGATTGTTGCTCTGAGCCTGAAAGAAAGAGAACCGGATAAGAGCAAGATTGGTTTGACCATGCGCCAGCCATGGCTTGGAAATCTTAAATGGCTTGAGGAAGAGCTTGAAAAACTTGAAACAGAAAAAACTGAAGTTTAAGTGGTTTTGAGGTGAGGAGATGCCAGATTATGCATGTAGGAAGTGCAAGTACATCAGTCACGATTCGCTTGTATGCAAGAACTGTGGGAGCACAGACATGACGAAAGAGTGGTATGGCTATATCGTGGTGATAGACCCGGAAAACAGCCAGATAGCCCAGAAGCTCGGCATAAAAATCCCGGGAAAGTACACGATAAAGGTCGACTGATACTGATAATCATGCAGGGACTTAGATTGCCCGAGGAACTAAGAGGATACCTCGCAAAACCACATGGAAGGCTTTACAGAGGAAAAGGAATAGAGACAGTTAAAAAAATTGAAGAGCTAAGAACTCTTACTCCCCTAATATGTGTTGGGGATTATGTAACCTACTACACATTAAAGGTTGGGTACAAACCTGATATTGCTGTTCTTGACTTCAAAACAGTCAGGGACTCCTTTGATACTGAAAAACTTCACTTCATAAAGAAGAAAATTGAAAATTACCGGGTGGAGAAGGTAAACAACCCTCCTGCCCACATCACACCTGAACTTGTAAAAAGCCTTTTGAGGGCAGTTGAAAGCTTGGAGGATAAGCAGAGGACATGTATTGTGGTTGAGGGTGAGGAAGACCTTGCAACAATCCCTCTCGTTTACCTCCTGCCACATAACTCTTTAGTACTTTATGGTCAACCTGGAGAAGGGGTTGTGGCTCTCAGGGTTAATTCAGAGAAAAAAAATATAATACTCGACATTCTCAACAGGATGGAGAAGCTTGAGAGTGGAGATAAGGTAATTAATCTCATCAAAAAGCATGGAATTCCGTAGTTTAATGCTGAATGTATTGCTGGAGGTGAATGAATGGAGATTGAGGTTGAGAAGGATACAACAAATCCACTGCTGAAAAGGAGGGAAATTTACATAAGGCTGAAGTATCAGAATGAGCCAACACCATCCAGGAATTCTGTGAGAGAGAAGGTTGCAGGACTTTTCAACGCAGATCCGAATAGAGTTGTGGTGAGCTACATTAAACCACAATTCGGAATGGGAGAGGCTGTGAGCTACATTAAAATATATGATACTCCTGAAGATCTTCAGAAAACAGAGCCAAAATACGTCATTGCAAGAAACTTCCCCACATCTGAAGCCGAGGAAGCCTGAAGGAGGTGAGAACATTACTGTTTCAAAGTTTTACGAAATAAAAGGAGAGAAGCTCATCAGAAAGAGAAAGTTCTGTCCGAGATGTGGAGAGGGCGTTTTTCTGGCTGAGCATGAAGATAGGCTTTCATGCGGAAAGTGCGGATATACAGAGTTCAAAAGCAAATAAAATAAGATGATTTCCCTTGGTATTGAGGGGACCGCCTGGAGTTTGAGTGTCGGAGTTGTCAGCGGAGAAGAAGTCATTTTGCTGGAGAACAAACCTTATGTTCCCAAGGAGGGAGGAATACACCCAAGAGAAGCTGCACAGCATCACTCAGAGAATATAGGAAAGCTTATTGGAAGAACTCTCTCCAGAATAAATCCTGAGGATATAGATGTTATTGCCTTTTCTCAGGGTCCCGGAATGGGTCCCTGTCTGAGAATTGTTGCAACAGCAGCGAGAGTCCTCTCTTTAAAGCTGAAAAAACCTCTTGTTGGTGTGAACCACTGTCTTGCTCATCTGGAAGTTGGAAGATGGAAAACCGGGGCGAGAAAACCGGTCACTCTCTATGTGAGCGGTGGAAATTCCCAGATTATTGCCAGAAGGGGGGAAAGATACAGAGTTTTTGGTGAAACACTGGATATTGGGATAGGAAATGCCCTTGACAAGCTTGCAAGGTACATGGGCTTAAAACATCCAGGAGGGCCGAAGATTGAAGCTCTTGCGAGAGAGGGTGAGCGGTATTATGAGCTACCTTATACTGTGAAGGGAATGGATTTCTCTTTTAGTGGTATTGTCACAGCAGCTCAGAAGCTCTTAGATGAAGGAGTGAGAAAAGAGGATGTGGCATTCAGTTTTCAGGAAACTACTTTTGCAATGCTGACCGAGGTATCTGAGAGAGCCATGGCATATCTGGAGGCTGATGAACTCCTTCTGGTTGGAGGAGTGGGGGCAAATAGAAGATTACAGGAAATGCTTGACACTATGTGCAGGGAAAGAGATGCAAAATTTTACTGCCCTCCCTCCAGTCTGATGGGAGACAATGGGGCAATGATAGCTTATCTCGGATTGCTCATGTATAGGAATGGACATTCAACGAAGATTGAGGAATCAACCGTTAAGCCTGATTTCAGGGTGGAGGATGTGGATGTTAACTGGGATTAAAGAGAAACCTGAGATAGTATATCTGGGCGGAGAGGCAGAGGTCAGAATTTACAGGGATTTTGTTACGAAGACGAGGAAAAAAAAAGGATACAGGATAGCCGTACTTGATAAAATCCTGCGAAGAACAAGAACACGGAGCGAGGCTAAAATAATGTCAGCAGCGAGGAGGGCAGGCATTCCAACGCCTCTTATTCTGGATGTTGAGAGGGAAACAATTGTTATGGAAAGAATAGAGGGAGAACCCCTCAAAAAAATAATGAGTACGGAGTTGAGCAGACTTCTTGGCATTTATGTTGCAAAACTGCATCAGGCAGGGATTATACACGGCGACATCACCCCAATGAACCTAATCTACAGCGATGGGAAGATTTATTTCATCGACTTCGGGCTTGCATTCTATGATGCCAGAACTGAACCACGAGGTGTGGATATACACATCTATTTTGAGTCCCTGAAAGCTTATTTCGAAAACTGGAGGGAACTCAAGGAATCATTCATTTCCGGCTATAGAGGATTTGATAAGGCTGAAGAAGTCCTTAAGAGGGCTGAGGAAATAGACAAAAGGGGAAGGTATGTTGAAAAGAGGATGACCTGAGTATGCTTATTTGAACGAATTGAAATCGGAAAATGCAAAACTTTTAAGTACAGCTTTGTAGTCATCATGATGGGGAGCTAAGTAAGAGGAAAAAATGAACGCAAGATTCGTGTTTTGCTTGATTATAACTCTGGCGATTTTCTCGGTTACAGTAGCGAATGCTCAAGAACCAGAGTTACCAGATCCAGGAATAACACCCGACTCGTGGATATACGGATTTAAGCGAGCTTTTGAGACTATAACTCTGTTTTTCACATTTGATGAGGTAGCAAAGGTAGAGAAACGACTCCAATATGCAGAACTCAGACTTAGTGAGGCAAAGACAATGGCTGAGAAGGGTAAACTTGAATATATTGACAATCTCTTGGAAGATTACGGGAAAGAATTAAAAGAGGTAAATAAAATAGCTTCTTTGGCGAAGGATGCCAGTACAAAGGAAAAATTATCTGAACTGGTTGCTAAAGCTACCTCCCATCACTTGGAGATTCTGGATAAAGTTCAGGAGATAGTTCCCGAACAGGCAAAAGACAAAATTTCTGCCGCAAAAGAAAGGTCAATAAAGGGCAATCAGGAGGCATTAAGAGTATTGGCTACAGAAAATCCAGAAAAGGCTGCTGAACTTGCTATGAATGTTGCCGAAGGAAGAATAAATAAAGCAAAACAAGCTGCTGAGAAGGGAAATGCTGAAGAAGCTGCTGAAGCAGCAGAAGAATATGAAAAATACGCTCGATTTGGAGAGGAAATTGCTGCTATTGCGCAACAAACAGGCAAAGATCCATCAGAAGTTCATGAAATAGTTGCTAAAGCCACCTCGATACACTTAACAATATTAGAAGATGTTTTGCAAAAAGTTCCCAAACAGGCAAAAGCTGCGATTCAAAGCGCGATAGAAGAATCAAAAGTTGGCATAGAATCTGCAATAGAGGCTTTGGAAGAAAGAGGTCGTTCAATATCTGAACTTCCTCCAGTATCTGAAAAAGAAGGAATTAAAGTAGAAACTCCAGATATGCCTGAGGTACCGGAACAACCTAAGACACCTGAGACCGGACAGAAGGGAGGACAATAACTAATTTTAACAACTTAATAATTTGTCTTCTTCGACTCTATTTTTGTTTTTTAGTGCTGACAATTTTAGGGTGAAAATAAACTGAAAAATCGAATAGAGGGACTGGAAAAGCAGCTTATGAAACTAAGGCGACTTATTTTAAGTAGAAACACGATTAATTCAGTGAAAACATCAGAAAAAATGCGGCCGCCGGGATTTGAACCCGGGTTAGAGGCTCGGGAAGCCCCTGTCCTGCCGCTAGACTACGACCGCCCGTTGACACTCAGTTTAGAATTGTTTTGTTAATTAACCTTTTGGTGGAAGTCATTTACTGAGAATAGAAGAACAGTCCTATTTACTCTGAATTTTCTTTACTGCCCCTATGCTTTGTCCATCACAATTCAATCGAAAACTTCACGAAAAGATTATTAAACCACTGCATAATTCATTCAATAGGGATTGTTACCCCCATTTTTCAGAACGAGCCGGGGTGGCAGAGAGGCACTGCGCGAGCCTGGAGTTCGCGACAGAAAGCTCGTGTCCCTTTTGGGACGCGTGGGTTCAAGTCCCACCCCCGGCGTACTTGCTTTTATTTCCTAAACACTGCTCTTTTTGATATCAACCGGATCCCCGTTTTTTAAGTTACTATTTTTTGGAGCTACAGCCAAAGCTACGGCCAATTTTTACTGGTGGCGACTTTTATCATTTCCACACATCAAGCTTTTACAAGTTCTCTCATATAACAGAAACTGGAACAACACTGCATGCTTTAATCCTTTCATTGTAGCTTACTTCAGCCTCAATACCGTAAATTTTTCTTATATTTTCACATGTAAGCACTTCGTGAGGTTTCCCCACTGCATACATTCTACCAGAATTCAGCAACACGAGTCTGTCACAGTATCTGGCTGCAAGGTTAAGATCATGGGAAACCAAAACTACGATCAGCTTTTTCTCTCTTGCCAGTCTCTTAACGAGTTCCATTATCTCAAGCTGATGCTTCAAATCAAGATTGCTTGTTGGCTCGTCAAGCAGAAGAATCTTTGGCTCCTGTGCTAGAGCTCTTGCAATAAGAACCTTCTGCCTCTCTCCCCCACTCAATTCGTTGAAATTTCGCATAGCTAACTCATCGAGTTTCAGCATTGAGAGAATTTCCGAGACTATTTTGATGTCTTTCGAGCTCACACTCCACCCTAAATACGGTCTCCTCCCGAGAAGGACAACATCGAAGACGGTAGCGGGGAAGGAGTGGTGGTAAATTGCCTGAGGGACATAGCCAAAAACTTTTGCGATCTCGTTTTGCCTCATTTTCTTGACATCAATATCACTCAGAAAAACTTGCCCTTCGGGTTTCAGTATCATGTTTATACACTTCAGAAGTGTCGTCTTGCCAGAGCCGTTCGGACCAACGATTCCGAGCAACTCTCCCTCGTCAACTCTCAAACTGATATCTTTTAAAACAGGCTTGTTTTTGTAGCTGAAAGACACATCTCTCATTTCAAGCCTCATCACAATCCCTCACAACCTTCTCTTCAGGAAATCGATCAGCACATCAAAGTATTCTCGCCTGTAGGGACGTTTAAAACTTTCAAGGGACATCCTCTCCCTGAGCCTCGTCTCTTCATCCTCCGCAACCTCCTGAAAGCTGTGATCGGCATTTGGAATTATTACGAGTTCAACATCAACACCATTAGCCCTCAACTCCCTTTCTATCATGTACGCATCCTCAACCGGAACATTGAGATCGCATTCACCATGCACAACGAGTGTCGGCTTTCTTATGTGTCTGAACTGCTTTGATGGAGCATATTCGGGTGTGTAAAGCAGCGGATCCAGTGCGATCCTCCATTTCCTTCCCTTATATACTACCTCACATTCTGTCCTACCCTCTCTTGCGTATCTCTCTATTTTATCCAGATTCAGACCGATAACGAGACCCCAGAGATCGTTCTCCTCCACCCATTTAAGATTCTCGTAGCTTTTTTCAGCGTATTGCTTGACTCTCAGGTAGTTGAACGCCATCAACTCGCTGTAGTCTCTGTAGAGCCCGCTCTGAAGAATGTATATTCTTGGCTCATCGTCCCTCGCGAGAAGGCATGCGGTGTAAACCCCCGCACTCTGCCCGAGCACAGCTATTCTGTCTGAATCGATAACTTCTTGAGAGCAGAGAACATCCAGTGCAGCTTTCGCATCCCTGACTGCCGAAAGGGTGCTCGCCTCTCCCTCACTCCTGCCAAATCCTCTTTTATCCCACGAAAATGTTGCGAAGCCCGCTCTGCACAGATGCTTTGATATTTCAAGAAAGAAATTCTTCCTGTAGAGTTTTCTGCCATCTGGATGCAAAATCATGTTGCCGTCTCTGTCCTGCTCAAGAGTGCCATGAATCAGCAGTACAGCAGGCAATTTTTCCCCTTCGGGATATCTCAGAACACCCGTAAGCTTAACATCACTCTCAAAGGCTATCTCTTTCTCCATCATCTCCAGTACTCCTCCTTCCTCGTCATCAGGAGATAGATGAACATCGGCACACCTATGAATGAAATCACGATTCCAATTGGGAGTATAATTGGTGAGAGCAAAGTTCTTCCTACTGTGTCTGCTGCTATAATGAGTATGGATCCTGAGAGGCATGAGGCTGGCAGCAAAAATCTGTGATCTCCGCCAATCACAAACCTCGTTAGATGCGGAGCTACAAGTCCCACAAATCCTATTATTCCCGTAAAGGAGATTATGGTAGCTGTAATGAGGGATGAGAGCATTAATGAGACCGTCCTCACAAATGTGATATTCACTCCAAGACTTTTTGCCGTCTCATCATCTGCAAGAACCATTGCATTCAGATCCCAGGCAAAGCGCATCAAGATTGGAAAAACAGCCACAAACACAACTGTAACGACAAATATCGATTCCCACTTTGCTCTGCTCAGAGAGCCAAATGTCCAGTGAACCATCATCATGAGCTCCTCTTCTGATGCAAAGAACTGAAGTATTGCCGTCAGTGCGCTGAAAAAGTAAGATAAGGCGATTCCAGCAAGAATGAGGGTTTCTGGTGATGCTCCCCGCAGCCTTGCAAGTCCAAAGACTGCAAATGCACAGATAAGTGCGAAGATGAAGGCATTTGTTATAATAAGTAGTGTTCCAGTTCCCATAAACCCAACTCCGAGCATTATGGCTACTGAAGCTCCAAAAGCTGCAGCAGAGGAAACACCGATCGTGAACGGACTTACGAGCGGGTTTCTGGTTACACCCTGCATCACCACTCCGGCTAAAGCAAGTCCCGCTCCGGCGATAACTCCCATAACCACTCGGGGAAGTCTGAGGTGCCACACCACGGCATCCTTGAATGTATCACTATTGGCTGAGAAAAACCTTGAAAGTATCGCCGAAAAAACATCCTTCACGCTCAACTCTGCCGCTCCCACAGAGGTTGCAAGAATGACGAAGGTTGCGAGGGCTAAGGAGCTAAAAATTAAAAATAAAATTTTTCTTGCAACGAAACTCGAATACGCTTCGTAAGTTTTCATGTCAGGACATCGAGGGATACAAATACACTCCCTGATATTTCAACCCCTGGTATTCTTCCAGATACTCTTTAAGCACAGCATACGGGTCGAGATCTTCAAATTTATCTGGATACAGTATTTTAGCCAGAAATATCGGTCCGAACTTCTTCCTTGCCCCTCCTGTAACATCGAAGCTTATTATATATACATCGCCATTCTTCATTGCAGTTGTATTGGCAAGCTCCGCTCTGCTGGTGATTTCATCGTAAAGCTCTTTGAATTTTGAAGCATCCTCAAGAAGGTATCCACCGGGTGTACCCTTTATTATAACATCCGGATCTCTCTTGGCTACTTCCTCTGGATCGACCTCGAAGTAGTATGCGGAAATCTCGGGGAATAAATCGATGCCACCGGCAGCACGAATGATGCCGGGAATTCCGCAGCCGTAATCAGCTCCGCCATAAGTCTTGTATTTGTCCGCTCCCTCAAAGTAAACCTTCTTTCTTTCGTCGTCGGGTATGTCCTTCACCCTCTCCTCTATCAGATCCCATTTCTCCCTGAAGAAGTTTATGTACTCCTCAGCCCTATCTTCATAACCGAGCATGAAGCCAAGCGTTCTCACCTCTCTCTCCCACACCTCAACCCTGTAGAAGTCCAGAGCAACTACAGCAATGCCGAAGGGTTCAAGCTTCTTCGCAACTTCATCGGGCGATGATGTAGTATCGATAAGGGTTCAACAAAATTTTTAAATATTCTCAAATCATCACTTAGACTTATGCCCTACAAAGATTGGAGATCCCTCAATGTAACTGAAGATATTGTCAAGAAATGGGCTGAAGATTTAAGTTCCAGCACAGCAAAAAATTATGTTTACTATTTTCTAAAATATCTTGAATGGGTTAAGGAAAAGGGATACTGGAGTTCTGCAAAAGAGATGATCGAAGATTACAAAAGCAGAGACCTTGATGATAGATACAGACATTTAGACGTCCTTTTAGAATTCATTAAATCATCTAACACAGGAATAAACGACAAAAAATTACGATATTGTGCTGTAAAGAATTTTTACGAATATTATAGGGCTGATTTACCAAAACCATCCAAGCAGGATAGGCTTAGAGCATTCAGACCATCAGAGATGGACAAAAAAAGAGCTTTATTAAATAAACCTGTCAAGGTGGATGAAATAAAGAAAATAATCATTCACGCTCCACAGCCATATAAAGCTGCATTTATGGTTTGTTTTCAGGGGGCGTTAGGAAGGTCAGAGTACAACCAGTTTAATGAACTTGTGTGGAAAACCATTGTCGATAAACTGGATGAGAAGGGACCCATAAAAATAAATATGATCAGGCAGAAAACAAGCAAATTAGATATTAAAAGCTACTATACTTTTCTGGGGGGAGATGCAAAGATTCTAATAAAAGATTGGCTAAATCAACGCCCCGAAACAGACTCAAATGCTCTATTTGTGGTTTACAACAGGAGAAAACGAAAGTATGTCCCCTTAACGGGAAAGCGATTAGCTGACAGACTTACAGAATTTGGCAAGAAATTAGGTTTAATTGAAGATATCGGACTAAATCAATATCATCTACACCTACACGAGTTCAGAGACCTATTCAAATCACTATGTACTCTTAGCGGAGTAAATCCAATCGCAAGTGAGTTCTTCTTAGGACATGTTATTGATAAGCTCGGTTATGACAAATCTCCCGAATATGATGAAGAGTGGTTCAGAAATGAATACCTCAAAGTAGAGCCCAAGCTCAATGTTCTTTCTGGATCCGGTTTCGATGTAGAAAAGGCAAAGGAGGAAGTAAAGAAAGAGGTGGGAGACCTAATAATCGAACTAAAGAAGGAAAATAACCTTCTAAAAAGAAAGAACGAGGAACTCGAAAAGAAAATAGAGGATGTAAACCGATTAGTAAAGGAGATGTTATTCCTAATGAAAGAAAATGGGCTAATCAAATATCCCGACAAACTCATCCCACTTAAAATCTTGTCTGAAAATAAATAATTACACATTAGGAATTTTGACAGTAAGTGTTTTATGAAAAAATTTATATTCCTATTTTGAGTGAAGTTATGCATGGAAGAAGAACCTGAAGGAATCAGGCTTCTACGAGAATTCGTTGAAAGGCTTAGACAATTCGACAAGAACAGACATCAATAACCTTTGTGCACTCTTATTCTTTATCTTATTCTTTATCTTATTCTTTATCGCTCTCAAAACCATTTTTCCACTTTCCACTTGCTTTAGCTTTCTTTATTATTTTATTTCCGTATTTCTCTATTACTATATTCATGTATTGAATTTGATAGTGAATGTATTGAATTCCAGTATTGAAATCACTCTTTTTCTGAAATAAAATAGCTCATAGCCTTTTTTTAAACTCCTAATGTGCTAAATTAATTGAACTTACCATATTTTCGTATTTTCGTATTTTCATATTGCCATATTATTTTATTTTTATATTAAGTCTTCCAACCGGTAGATAATGTGAAAAAAGCATGATAAAGTGTTTAATTTTCAACCATAATATGACAAAAGCGTATGGTAAAAAAATCAAAAAGTTAATAGAGTTTTTAGTGAAAACATCTCGGAAGGGGGAGGGATAATTGAAGAGCTATGAATTAAGAAATCAAATTCAAAAAATAATATATAACTACATTAATAAATTAAGCGAAGGTGAAGTAAAAAATATAATGCTAAGGTATCAATACGATTTAACTGAGGACTTAATGAATTTTTTTGCTACAAAGCCTCCTAAACAAAAGATTGTCATTGAAAGAGTAGTAAAAGAGTTAGAAAATCATATTGATTCCATCAAAAGACAATATAGATTAAATGATGTCAAATTTCAAAAGTCAAAGAAACTCTCAAGAACTTACGATCTCTTTATTAAGATAAACAAAGATAAATTAAGCTCAAAATTAACGTATATTATCCTCGACAACAAGGAAATCCTAAAAAATCCAATTAGACTGTTATCAAACGAATATGTTCTCAGAGATTTGGAAAGTCCAATATATGGTATTTTCTTATGGAAACACACCTTGATTAAAAGACTCAGTAAAATTGTTGAGGAGGTTATTCAAACAGAACATGATTTTATTGAGCTGAGGAGAAGAGTGGAAAAGATATTTGTTATCTCACTTTGTAGGATATTCCTTGATCAATTAGTTGAATATTTGGCTCTAATTATAAAAAGAAAGAACTATCCAGCATTTTATTTTTCAAATAAATCGTATATCCTAAATCCCTATTATGATTTCAAGGTTAACGAAAAGATAGAAGCCCTTTCAAAAGAATTCCCAGAGGAAAATATTCATAATATTGAAAAGAAGATTTTAAGTGAGTTACTACGAGAAGAAGATCAGAAAAATAAAATAATTTTAATTTTAATGGCAGGTAGGTTGAGATTGAAAGGATTAGAAAATAAACTATTGGATATTCTGAACAATGAAAATAATCCAGACATCAAATCCGCATGTTTGTATGCTATGAACTTGATTGGGGGTGAAAGACTCCCTGAATATTCTTTAAAATTCATAAATGACGAATCAAATGCGGTTAGATATTTTGCAATCGCTGGACTTTCCAAAGTAAGTGATGAGAAAGCCATACAACACCTTATTTTAGGGGTTAACGACAAGAACGAGTTTATAGCAAATACCTCAATAGAATACCTAAATAATTTAGACAAAAAATTTGTTTTTGAGAAATGTATTGAATTAATTAACTCAGGAGACCTTAAATCAAAGATTGCGGCAATTAAAACAATAAATGAGCTTAAAAGAATCAGGAAGGATAAGAAAATAGAGTTTTTAAAACCTCTTCTCCATGAGGATGAGAATGAAGAGGTGAGAATTATTGTTTTTAAAATTCTTACAAAGTTGAATTGTTTTGAACCAAAAGATTATGTAAACTTTGCAAAATCAGATCCTTGTGGAGAAATTAGAAGATTGGCTATTGCAGAATTCGTAGAATTCTTTAATGAAGATTTAATCCCCGTATTGAAAGAATTATTGAATGATGGCGACCGAAAGGTTGTTTCTCAAGTAATAAAAGTAATGGATGTAGTTGGTATTTCTGAATATGAAGATAATTTAGTAAAAGACGCTAAAAAAAGATTAACTGGATCAGGTGGTTGAACAATTTCCACCTTGAACAATTCCTACCTTCCTATATTCAAGGTTGGACAGATATGTAGATGGCTGACCAGTTGATGGTTAACTGCAACCCTTCTCGTGGTAGATAAGACACCCATCACCCCCTCCCACACGAGGTGATGGTATGTTTGGAGACTGTTACAACTACTGCGATAACTATGTGTCAGATGACGAGTGGATTGTTTGCCACAATTGTGAAAACAGCTTCGTAATATGGAATTTCAGGGAAGACATGGATGTTTTCTGCCCGATTTGTGGATCCCTTATAACATTCACGGAGGGATACCATGTCCACACTTAACATCGTTATCTATTTCAATGAAGATACCTTGGAAGTAAACAGAATCGTCATAGACTGCCTCTACGGAGACTGGAATTGTAAGGTATGCAAGTATGACAACCTGTGCGGACGCATTGAGAATGCTCTGAGAGAGATATACCCATACCAAAACAAAAGAAGGTGATAACATGGAAGTATTCGAATCCCTGACAATAAAAACAAGAACTGGATGTGGAAACCTCTATGTCACGCTTAATTTCTCGAACAACACTCTCAAAAGGGTATTCATCAGGATTGGCAAAGGGGGGAGCTGTAGGGCTTCCCAGACTGAGGCAATAGCGAGACTCATCAACAAGGCTTTGGAATACAACATCCCACTGGAGGAAATCATACATTCTCTCAAGGAAATAAGATGTCCCTCAACAGGATTCGATGAAGAAGGCATAATAAAAAGCTGTTCTGATGGGGTGGCAAGAACCCTCGAAAAATATCTCAAAGAGCTTAAAACTGAAGTGGAGAGCTACGAACAAGCTATGGCAGCATGTCCAAGCTGAAAAACTCATTCAGTAAATCAATCTCATCTTTCAGCTCTTTTAAAGTTTCTTTAAGGTTTTTGTGTTTTTTGTTTAACCTGCTACGCATGACTATTATGTATTTTTTCCAATCTCCCCTCTTAACCCACTTTTCTCTGAATTCTTCTGGTTTCATTTCTCCTTTTTCCACTTTCTCATAGTCTTCGAGGAAGTTAGCGTTGTCTTTCCTTGTCCCCCACTTCTGGTAGAAGCTCATTTGGTTCATTTCCCCATCTACAACTTTCAACCAGTCTTCTATAAACTCCCGTTCTCTCCTCGTTAATATCAAAGTAAAGCCCCCCAATGTGTTTTTTTCATATTGTTTTCATCCACTACAAAATTTTGTAGTAAGTTCCTTATAAATCTTTCTTTAATGGAATATTAGTTCCCATAATGCTCAATGTTAAAGGAATCGAAAGCTTTATTTTGGTGTTTCCTTGAAATAAAGGTATGGCTGAGAATCTCAGCAGAAGAGAAGCTTTAGAAGATAAAAACATCGAAAGATGGTATGATAACCTGCAAAGAAGGTCTTTACAGACAGCAGAGACATATCTGAGGAGATTAATGATGTTTTGTAGGGACAAC
Organism: Archaeoglobus sp. UBA234; assembly: GCA_002494625.1. Taxonomy (GTDB): domain Archaea; phylum Halobacteriota; class Archaeoglobi; order Archaeoglobales; family Archaeoglobaceae; genus Archaeoglobus_A. The sequence continues at coordinate 1,990 of DACH01000017.1, read as the reverse complement.
AACATAAGCCCTGAAGAACTTCTGGAAATTGATGAAAATGATTTGAGAGATATGCTGCTCGACTATGTTACCAGACTTTCCAGGACACATTCCGGGAATTACATCAATACGATTATCCATGCTGTAAAGAATTTCCTTGAGTTCAACCACAAGAAAGTGAGTATTAGGGTGTATTTGAGAAGAGAGAGCAATGCATCCAAGAAGGAGAAGACTCCTACTAAGGATGAGCTTAGAAAACTGCTGTTCTTTGCTAAGGACATGAGGGCGAGGGCTTTAACATCCCTTGTAGCTTTCTCAGGACTTAGACTTTTCAGCATAGGTTACCATGATGGATCCGACGGGTTGAGGCTTGGAGATCTGCCAGACCTCAACATTGACAACCTCGAATTTGAGAAAGTCCCCTCTGCAATAATCGTAAGGCAGGAGCTAAGCAAGGCAAAGCACCAGTATATCACATTTGCTGGAAGGCAGACTTGCGAGTATATCCTTGGATACCTGAGATGGAGGAAGAGCAGAGGAGAAGAGTTGAGTGAGAACTCACCTCTTATCGCTACAAGGAGCAGGAAATTTCTCTACACAAATCAAATTAGCTCAATTCTCAGAGAGTCGATTTTGATAGCCGGCTATGAGTGGAGACCATACCTTCTAAGGCACTACTTTGACACTCAGCTCCTGCTCGCAGAGGGATCAGGATACATACCCAACGATTACAGGGTGTTCTGGATGGGACATAAGGGCAACATAGAGCATGTCTATACCACCAACAAGCACAGACTCCCAGAACAACTAATGGAGGACATGCGGGAGAAGTTCGAGAAAGCTTCGAGAATTTTCCTTGAGACGGACATAATCAAGGAAGAGCCCAAGCAGAAGGTAGTGAAGCCAGAAGAAATCGACAGGTATATTGAATCGGGATGGGAGTTTCTCTCAAATCTCCCGGATGGGAGAGTGGTGATAAAGAAAGAATAATTTTTCTATATTAATCATAATATCTCCTCTTCTCTCTGTTTTCCAATCTCCCTAATCTTCCACTCAAATGAACAGCAGAAAAAATCGTTTATCTCCCCCATAACCCCGGCGGAGGTGATATTATTTACAAACTGGAAATAACGGACAAAATTTATTTAAAAACCCCTTATTTGCCCGATTTCATAAAATATCTTCGTAAGATTCCTAAAACTGAGAGAAAGTTCAATTATTCCAAAAAACAATGGGAAATCACCTTAAATGAGCTTAATAAAGCCATTGTAGAGAAAGGAGTCGAATTATTCTTCGAGTCCTTCAAAGAAGTCCTAATCCTTGGAATAGGGCTTTTGAGAGTTGGAGGGCTCGAGACAGTCTATTACGAACGAGACTACTACAAACCAGTAAGCAACGAGATCTTCCACACAATATATGTCAAAAGAATCCCCCCTGAAGGTTCAAGAAAATATCCTCAATTCAATGGGTTTGTTCTTGTAAAAGCAAAAATAAATCAGAATATCACAATAAAAGGAGATTATGTCAAATACTACGAATGCACAGCAGAAAACATTGATAACCTCATTGAATTGATTAACAAGCTCCCCTCCAAGTCATATAATGAAGAAGTAAAAAAAGAAGCCATAGATATTATAGAAACAACACCTCTATCTACTCTTCCAGATAACAAAGCATCCTCTACTAACTTTAATGACATTCTCAAGAACATAGAGCATCTCTCAGAAGAACCAGAGGTAGCTCTCAAATACATTGAGAAGGTCAAAAAAGATATAGATGATCTCTTAAATCAGTTAGATGTCTATGAGACGATTCTAAAGAACTCAAATCACAACCAAAAACACAATCAAAACCACCACACAACCTGTATAACTTAAAAAATATCTCTCTTTTTCTTGTTTTTATCTTCTTCTTGCCTTTTACTCCCAAGAATACTGATCCACAGTTTCACCATTCGCATTGTAGAGGGTGATGGTATCTCCAGTATTGTCAAGGATAGGTCTTCCAAGCC
>DACH01000018.1 GCA_002494625.1 Archaeoglobus sp. UBA234 | reverse complement strand
AAGCATTGTGTTTTGTTTTTCTAGCATAGAGTCCATTTTGCCAAGCATTGTTTCTTGTTTTTCTAGCATAGAGTCCTGCTTATCGAGCATCTTCCCGCCGTAGGTTGCTATCTTTGCCAGCTGCATCGCTGTAAGGTAGCGGTAGTATGATTCAGTCTTCATAACATTTCCGTCGTAATCCCCAATATCTATCTCCTCAACATCTGCATTTTCGGGTGTTTTTCTTTTTACAAGTTCGATAAAAGCACTTACTTTATCCTCCGAACCATCAATCAGAATCTCAACAACCTGCTTGCTGTTTACGAATATGTTATCTGCAAAGAACCTTTCTATCTCCAAAGATTCAGCTAAACCGAGAAGGAATGGACGATAACCAACATCGTGAACTTTTCCAGTGATGAGAATTCTCTTTTTCATTGTTATTCTCTCCCCAAAATCATTTTTAAAGTTTTCTCTGTTATGCCAGCGTACAGCAAAAAAACAAACAACGAATTTCGGGTTTAACGGTTGGGGAAATAAATCCCATTTTTTACGAAAAGAACAACCACCATTCATGTTCCCGGACTCATGGAGCATAGCCTCAGCTATTCAGACTTGGCCTCCCATCATTCCATCAGTTCAGCCAAGTCCTCAGAGGAAGTTCCATAGAGTGTTCTCAGAGATATTCCTCAATTTTCCATCTGGATATTTTTATGTACTTTGACACAACATCAATGAAAATCATCTTCTGAGCTTCAAATGAGAGAGAAAATTTGTCAAAAGCCTCTCTTGCCTCAAGCTCCTTCATCACAAGCCGTATCTGAGCCTGACTGATTTTGTACCCCTTTTTATCAAAATCAGACTTTATCCTTGCCAGAATGTTGGTGAAGAATCCAGCTGAGACAGCACCCATGGAAGATATATTTTTAACCGATCCACATTTCGAGCAGTATGGATGGAGCTTGAGGATTTCATTATCTGAAGGTAACCAGTCCTTCTGTTTTAATTCATGACTGCAGGTCATTTAAACCAGACTCTGCATTAAGAATAAAAGTCTTGCGTTTATTCCACCAAAACCATTATCGGCAGGTTTAAAAACCATAAAATGAGTTTAGTGATGTGAACGAGAGTCTCGCAAAACACAGCTATATCATCATCGGTGCACTTTTCGTTTCAAGCATATTCAATTACCTCTATCAGGTTTTGATGGGCAACATGCTCACAAAACCAGAATATGGAATTCTTGGAGTTTCTCTATCTGTTTTCTACATTTCTGCCATATTAACTCAGAATACCTTTTCTCAGCCTGCTGCAAGGTTAATCTCCTCAGATCCCTCCAATGCAGGCATATATTTCAGGACTGCACTTGGTGGAAATCTTTTGATTGGATTTCTCGTATCCATTTCTCTGATATATTTTGCTCTAAATTCTGCAGTTTACTTTGTTCCCATTCTGGTGATTTCTATATCTCTAATCGCCACATCAATCGGGAATTCCTTAGCTTCACTTTTTCGGGGTTTTAAAAAGTTTGAAAACATCGCCTTAGCTAACATTCTCAACACCACATCAAAGTTGCTCGCAGCCGTAATTCTTGTATCACTCGGATTTGGTGTTCTTGGAGCCATTTCATCCCTCTTAATCTCATTGATTATTATGATAGCTTACCTTCTTTTCTCCACTAAGGTAATAAAAACAGAGAAATCAAAAGGATGGAGTTTCAACATGGTTGTTGAAACTATCCCTGTGTCACTTGTGTTCCTCAGCATAGCCTTTCTCATCAATGGGAGCATCATTTTATTTCGCTATCTTGGAGCTGATGACTTGATTACAGGGAGCTTCAACGCAGCGCTTACAATAGCAAGAGGGACCTTTTTCTTCGCAGGTGCTCTTGTAACCGTTACATTCCCTTATCTCGCATCAGATAGTTCCAAAGAGTATTTCTCCTTCCAGTCTCTCAAGTATGTTTTTCTTTTTGTCTTTCCGGTTTGCCTTTCAATGGCTTCAAATCCAGAGATGTGGTTGAACCTGTTTTTCTCCTCAAAATATCATGAAGCCTCCTCTACTCTGATATATTTATCCCTGGCAGTTGGTTTTATTTCTGTTGTACAGGTGATAGCTTCGAATCTCGTTGCGATGGAGAGATTTCGTATCCCATCCTTAACACTCTTCGTTTTCTCAGTAATGTTCGGAATTTCAGCCTTCATGAGAGTTTTGGAGATAGAAAAACTCCTGTTGATTTACTCTTTTGTCATTTTTGCAGTTCTTGTTTTATATTACATCAAGAAATTCTATTTCAGGCTCTCTGTAAGTTATCTTAGCAGAATCATCCTCTCCTATATCTCCTTATGTACTGCAGCTTTTTACATGCCTTCCGGATCGAGACTTATCAGCCTTGTAGGGATGTTAATTACATTCTCAACTTACTTCGTTTTGATTTCGGTCTTCAGGCTCTTTGATGAAAAAGATGCATATTTCCTTATGTCTCCCTTCCCTGAGAGGGTTAGAAATATCTCTCTTTCAGTGGTCAAAAAACTTAACAGCCTCTTAATTTAAATCAGGCTATTTAGAATTCTTTCAGTTTTTTTTGCAGAATTTTCCCAGCTGTAATCTCTGGAAATAATTCTTCCAATTCTTCCAAGCTTCCTGTATTTTTCTAATCCAGAAGATATTGCATGAGCAAGCTTCACAGTATTTTTTTCAGTTAGAATTCCGTTTTTCCCATCCCTTATGTACCAGGGTATTCCCCCGGCTCTGGTACCAACCACCCCCGTCCCACAGGCATTTGCTTCAAGAAGGGCCATTCCAAAGCTCTCTTGGTCAGTTTTTGATGGGAGAACGAGGAGTTTTGCTGAAGAGTACGCTTCAGGCATATCTGTATCGCTCATGTATCCCCTGAAGGATGCACTTATGTTTAACCTCTCCGCCAACCTCTCATATTTCTGTCTCAAATCACCATCACCAACCACAACTACTCTGCAATCAATTCTGGCAGCAGCCTGTAAAAGAACATCAAGCCCCTTCCACTCATGACCCCTTCTGAGCTGTCCTACAAATAAAATATGATCCCTCTTTTCAGCTACTGGCTTGAAGAACTCATGATCGACTCCTGGCGTTATAACCTCACTCCCTTTTAGCTTTCTCTTAACAAACTCGGATACTCCAGCAACAACATCAGCACTGGAAATTATTCTTTTCTCGAACCTGAGATATGCAGATGCTAAAACACCCGTAACCCCATCTCCCCTTACATCTCCAGAGTGATATACAAGGAGAGAAGGTTTTTTCCTGAAAATTAAGGCTATATCAGCATAAAAAGGCACTGGAGAATGAGCATAGACCACATCACACCAATCCAGGAGTTTTCTGACTTTAAAAGGAAGTCTAAAAGATATGGGTGTATTCGAAATCCTGAATGAGATGGGCAATCTGAATATATCCATCCCATCCATTTTTTGAGTCTCATGGTTACCATTGTTAGCCTCACCTGAACAGATTACCCTAACCTCATTCTCCTCCGCAATCCTTTTGCATATCTCATATGCATACCTCTCAAGCCCTCCGGGTTTGGGATAGAAATACGGTGCGACACAGAGAACACGCATTGAATTTTTTTCGACGCAACTTGTTATTATTCTTTACCAGTCTTCATCAGTTTTTATCTTTACAGGTTAATAAGGTAAAAACTTTAAAACCAGTTTATTCAATGGGTTGGCGTGAGATCACTTGCTTGCTCAACCAGTCTGAATAAAACTGCATTAAAGCTCGGAACAGTTATTTTTCTCCTGATAATTCTTTCCCAGGTGTCTTCAGCTTCCATAACTTTCACATCAGATGTGGTAGCGGAAGAGGAGCTTTCATCACAGAGTTTTAAAATTGATGGTTACAGAAGGATATTTGCCTATCTTCCTGTTGATAAGCATGACTTTGTCGAAATAAACCTGAAAACTAAGGTTTCCGGAGATATATCGGGAAATGGGTTTCTTGTTTACGACTCTCACTATACACAGCAGCAGGAGCTCAAGGAGAACATGAAGTTCATTCATGAACCATCCGAATCTGAAAAAACCCGTATTGAAATCCAGGCGTATGGAAAAGGAGAATTAAAGATTTATGAAGCCAAAATCACAGTTCAGGAACCAGAATTCAGGTATGATGGAGAACTTTACATCGCATACCTGTACATAAAAGCATTTAGCGCTGATGAGGGTTTTAAAGCCGAAATAAAAACCTATTCCAGAGAGTCCTTCGATGCGTTCAACTACACAGTGAAGGTCAATTATTTTGGCAGAGAGATATTCAGAGAATCAAAAAGCATTGTATCAAAACCAAAATTCGAGAAGGGTAAAATTGGGGTTGTTGAAATAGAGGTGCCCCTGAGATACTTTATATCTCCGGGCTTTTATACAGTAGAGATAACATCCGATGACTGGAGTTATAAAAAGAACTTAACAGTTTTACCTGGAATATCAACTGTTCTCACTGCTTTTATATCCATTCTAACGATATCTGCAGCATTTAAGTACAGAAGGGAAATAGTCAGGTGGATTTTCTCACTCAGTACAGGCCAGAAATTCGTATTGGCAGCAATCATCCTACTTGTAATCTCAGCAGTGTATCTCGCTTTAGAGAAGGAGAATACAGCAAACAGTAGTGCCATTCTCGCTTACTATTTCCTCATTCTTGGGGTTGGAAATCTGATTTTCGAGTTCATTTTTGAAAACAGAAGGGATGAAAAAAATGATGATGGCGGTGAAGATGACACGGAATCAAATTCGGAGAAGTTTGACCCCCATCCAGAAGTGAGAGGAGCTTTGAGCCTGTTTATACTCAGTCTTTTCACGCATTACTCCCCTGAGGTTCTCAAAACCATGCCCTATACAGATATTATAACCTTTACAGCTGGATTGCTTCTTGTAGCCCTTTTAGTTTATAAACAGAAACACAGGGTGGCGGGTTAGTACTGCAGTACTGCCAGTACTGCTTTACACACACCACCGTTTAAGATCACTCCACCATCATTCCCTCTTTATAAATCCTTTCCATCTTTTCTGCAATCCTTCCCCAGTCGTATTCCTGTAAATCCACCTTCACCTTCTCTCCCCAAAAATTCCCTTTAAGAACTTTTCTTCCAAACTCAACCATCTCTTCAAAACTACCGGCAGCAAATCCATACATCTCAGCAATCTCTCTGGCTGCATTCATGGGATGTTTTAAGGTTAGAACAGGAGTACTGCATGCAATAGCTTCCAGAGCAGATATGCCAAAGCCCTCCCTCCTTGATGGGAGTACAAAAAGCTTTGCTCCTTTCAGAATTGAATAAAACCTCTCCTCATCCACAAAGGGAATTACCTCAATTTTTTGTTCAGCTTTCTCTGTAATCTCTTTTTTTAGTGGTCCTTCACCAATAATCACTGCCTTAAAATCGAAATCCTTTGATAGAATTTTGCAGAGCTGAATAAACAGATCAACTCCCTTTTCTTCTATCAATCTACCTGCAAAAACAATATCGTATTCACCTGATGGTCTGATGGATTCAATTAAATCAAGATTAACTCCATTCGGTACTGTAATCGTCTCACACCCCTTACTCTCAAGCATCTCTGCTGTCAGCTTCGAAACAGCTATGTGCTTTGCCTTCAGCCTGGTTACTCTCCTCTCAACGATTTTCCCGAAAAAACCCTTCCAGCCCAGATATTCATACCAGTAATCATCCCACACCTCATGCCAGGTGATGAAGAGCTTGCTCTTCTTTACAATAGAGGAGAATCTCGATGAAAAAGCCGGGAAATACGGAAAGGCTGTGCAGTCAACAACATCATAATCGCTGAGGAGAGAAGGCAAAGCTTTTATTCCAAAGTAAATCGCCTCAGATATGCTTCTTCTTCCTCCTGCATACAGGTTCTTCCATTCCCCCACACCGATATACCTTATCCCATCTCCAAAAAACTCATTTCCATCTTCCCACCACTTCAAAGTTATCCAGTCCACCTCATGCTTTTTAGAAAGTCTTCTTGCAATTTCATAGATTCTCTTTTCCCCACCACCCTTTACAAAGGGGTAGGCTGCATCATACACATAGGCGATTCTCATTCCGCTCATCCCACACCCTCACCCAGCTCAATCCTCTCTCGATCCCTCAATCCCTATCAAGAAGGAGCATGCTCAGAAAGAAGGCTGAATAAACTACCATCAGCCCTGCAGATATCAGAACGAGTGAAGCTACTGCAAGAGCCATCTGACTCAGACTGCCATATCCAGAGGCAATCCAGTTCTGAACTATGTATATTCCCGCCATAACACCCGAAAATATAAGGATGACACCCGCAAGAAGTTCCCTTTCAAGAGAGTGGTAGTCTAAAACTTTCATTGCCAGAGCTGATTTCGAGTATCCATGTATGCTTGAATATGCCGATACAAGCATTCCAAATAGAAAAGAGTTGAAACCTGCCAGAAAAGCTATCGCTCCCAAGATGAAAGAGTGCATACTTTTCTGCTCAACATCCCCCTTCAGGTAAAGGACTGTCATGAGCATCAGACCAAAAACAGCAAGTATGATTCCAGGATATACCAAAAAAGAGTGAGGGTTGTACAGAAGCATCAGTCTAAGATGTCTCCAGCCATCCTTGAAGCTCCTCAGTTTAGATCTGCCCTTCCTCTTTCTGTATTTTATACCAACCTCCTTCACTTTCAGTCCTTTTCTGAAAGCTTCAATTATCATCTCACTTGCAAACTCCATCCCATCTGTCCTGAGGTTCATTCTTTCAAGCGCATTTCTTTTTATTGCTCTAAATCCAGACTGTGAATCTGAAATTTTCAGACTGAACAATCTATTAAGCGTGAATGTCAGGATTCGGTTACCCAACCTGTGCAAAAAGTTCATAGCCCCGCTTTCAATCTCTCCCATGAATCTTGAACCAATAACGAGGTCTTCTCCATCTAAAAGAGGTTTCAGGAGTTCTGGAATTTGCTTGAAATCATAGGTTCCGTCAGCGTCACCCATAACAATTATATCTCCTTTTGAAACCTTAAAACCTTCAAGATATGCATTACCATAGCCTTTTTTCTCACATCTGATGACCCTGGCTCCCTTTTCACGGGCAATTTCCGGAGTTCTGTCACTTGAGCTATCCACCACAACAATTTCAAATTCAAACGGAGTGGATAACTCCTTTTTTAAAAAACCCATACCGGCTATTACCTCATCAATACATTCAGATATGCTCTCCTCCTCATTCAGCGTGGGGAGAATAACTGAAATCAGCATCAAGCCTAATGGATTGATGGATTATATTTTACTTTCTCTACTTTTCTGGTTGTATAACTCCATAACCCATATACCCATATAACCCACTAACCAATATAACCTATACAACAAAGACAACATTAAATATCCCCAACACCTGTTATGGATATGAAAATGAGAATCCCCTGCAGAGCAATATCAAAGGGAGAGGCAGAAGGAGAACTCATTGTCAGCAGAAAAAACTTTTCTTTCCTTGGAGATGTCGATCCGGAGACAGGTGTTGTGGTAGCCAGAGACAGCGACATCACCGGAGAAAGCATAAAGCAAAAAATCTTTGCCTTTCCTTCAGGAAGAGGATCAACAGTTGGAACCTATGTCCTTCTAAGGATGAAGAAAAAAGGGACATCTCCTCTCGCAATAATAAATTACAGAACAGAACCCATTATTGCTGTTGGGGCTATCATAAGCAACATCCCTTTAGTGGATGGTGTAGATATCAATGTCTTAGAGGGGAGGAGAGCGAAAGTATCAGCCTTCAAAAATTGTTTTGTGGAGATTTCAGATTGAGGGGTGTAATCTTTGAGAGGTGCGAGCTTAAGTGAGAGACTTGAAAAACTGGCAGAGTTCAGAAGGTTTGTTGACGAGTACTTCGATGTCTATGATGAGGAAAAAATTGCTTCTGGAATAAGGCTCTATGTTAAACCAAAAAGCAGAGAGAATTTTGAAATTTTTAAAGAAAAGATTGTTGAGTTCCTTCCATATTTCAATGTGGAGTTCGGCTATGTGTATGGAGAAGCTATTATAGAAGCAAAGGTTATTGAAGATAAGGAGAGGAGATGGATTAACCTCCTGCTCCTGATTGCAACCTTTGCAAGCACAACCTTTGTGGGAGCCTCCTTCACACCCGACTTTAACTTTTTTGAGGGATTAAAATTCTCTCTTGCCATAATCTTCGTTCTCGGAAGTCATGAGATGGGACACTTCATTGCTGCAAGAAGATGGGGTATGAAGACAAGCCTGCCGTACTTTATTCCCTTTCCCACGATAGTTGGAACACTTGGGGCTGTGATAAGGCATAAAGGTCCTATCCCTAACAGAAAGGCTCTTTTCGATGTCGGTGTATCCGGACCTTTGGTTGGAGTTGTTGCCTCGGTGATAATCACAGCCATCGGTTTGACAATACCTTATCAGCCAGTTGAGAACGGAACTTACATAGAGCTAGGAACACCTCTGCTATTTGATGCCATATCTTACATTGTGAATCCCGAAAGCGAGTTCATACACCCTGTTGCCTTTGCTGGCTGGGTGGGGATGCTCGTAACCTTTTTCAATCTCATTCCGGTTGGTCAGCTGGATGGCGGACATGTTATGAGGGCACTCATAGGGGAGAGAGCAAATAATGTTTCAAAGTTAATGCCAGCAGTTCTCATATTCGGCGGGTGGCTCTACACATATCTTTCCGGAGAAAGCTCCATACTTATATTCTGGGGTGTGATTGCCCTTATATTCTCTTTCCAGCAGCATCCAAAACCTCTCAATGACAGCATACCTGTGGATAGGAAGAGGGTGATTACAGGCGTGTTCACGCTTATCCTTGCCATACTCTGCTTCAATCCTACTCCGATAAAAGTATGAGTAAAGGATAAAAGTATGAGTGAAGGTTATGAACAGACAGAAACTAATCGTAGTGCTCCGGAACTAAGGTTATCTCCTCCTTTGATGGTATTGTATAACCAAGCCTCTCCTTTATAACCACATAAGCCATTTCGGGAGGGATCGCTCCTATTTCAGTCACAATCAAATCGATGTATCTCCTCGGGGTTATGTCAAAAGCCGGATTTCTAACCTTCACACCTGATTTTCTTATGCTCTCAGGAGCAACCTCAGATGGGTCTCTCTCCTCTATAACCACAGTCTCACCGGAAAGGGTCTTCGGGCTGAATTTATATGTTTCAGCAGCTACTATGAAGGGTATTCTTGCCTCACTGGCACAGAGAGCGATTTGAGAAGTCCCTATTTTGTTAATCAGCGCTCCATTAACCGTTATTGCATCAGCTCCGACTACCACATAGTCCATCTCTCTCATGAAATACCTGACTGCCGAATCAACTATGAGTGTTACATCTATCCCCTCATCAGCAAGCTCCCTTACCGTGATGTGTCCCTGATATCTCGGTCTGGATTCTGTTGCATAAACCCTTATATCCCCTTTTCTGGCTGCCTCCTTTATCACTGAGAGGGCTGCAGATGAATTGCAGTGAGTCAGAATTGTCGAACCACTTCTTATTCTCCTCGCCCCTATTCTGCCTATCTCCCTTTTCGCACTGTCAACCCACTGAATGAACTCTCTCGCCCTTCTGATAACATCTTTCCTCTTCTCCTCCACAGAGTCGCCGGAGTAATTCATCACATAATTCACGGAATTGTAAAGGCTGACCGCAGTTGGTCTTGTGTTGAGGAGGATCTTCGAGGCTTCGCTCATTTTCTCATCGAAATCCTTCTCAATTTCTTCAGCAAACCTCATCAAAACCTCTGCAGCGAATCTTGCTATTCTTCCCGCTCCCCTCACTTCCATATCCACTATCCTTCTCGCTGACTCTATAATATGCTCAAATTCACCCATCAATCTCACCCTTCCGCATACTCAACCACATCCTTCGCCAGCAATGCTGCCCCCTTGGCAACTGCAAGCTCGTCATCAAGAATTCTGATCTCTGGCTGAAATTCAGGCATAAGATAGGAATAAACCCTCTTCTTTAAAACTTGCTCCTGAAGCCTCACCCCTATCCTCCCACCGATTACCACAGCTTCAAAATCCATCAACATCACGGCGAAGGCTAACCCCCTGCAAAAAACATCAAAACCTTCGAGGCTGTAAATCTGATTTAAATCAACTTCCGATGCGTTCTTTCCCGTTATGCGCTTTATAGCCCACCCACCAAAGTTAGCTTCAATATGCCCTTTCCTACCACAAACACAATCCACCTCAGACTTTTCGATGATCGCATGCCCCATCTCACCTGCAAAACCTCTACCCCTGTATATTTTCCTATCGATTACAACTCCTGTCCCAATACCGGTTCCCACAGTCAATCCGAGAAGATTCGTGTAACCAAGCTTTTTCGAGGCATACAAAGCAAAGCAATTTGCATCATTCTCTACAATCCACTCTTCTCTCAACGAAGGTATGACAGGCAGGTTAGGAGCACGATAAATCCTTCTGCTTTTAAGCCATGCAGCAATTCCAACTCCTGTCCTGTCTGCATTGTACTTCTTAGCCATGGAATCAATCAGGTCATCCACATAGCCAATAACCTCTGCTGTCTTGAAGGATGAAAGGTATCTGAAATCCCCATCAAGAAGCACAAAATCCACATTCGTACCACCTATATCCACACCAAGAAAACCCATGTTCTATAAAAGTTAGCAGTTTTAAAAAGGATTTCGAGTCTGTGGAAAAGGTAATCAGGGATGAAATTTTTACTTCTCTATAACGATCCTGAAAACCACAGTCATCAGTTGTTGATTAAGTCTGTGATGCGGCTGCCGATATGTTACTCCAATTTCCTCCCCCAAAATTTCACGACTCTGCTGAAAACACTCATATTCTACCAATAAATTCAAAGAGTCTCAAAACCCGCTCTCACCTTATAGGCTATTATCTCCACTTTCTTAATCAACTCATCAGGCAGGATCATTCAAGCATGTTCCATCCTTGATCTTATCTGATTACAGAGTTCCTGAACCAGTGATTTGATTTAGCTCAGCGTAGTTTACCAAATCTATTATACCTAAACTACCCTCAAACCACCGCCCTAACGCCCTTAGGAGAACATTCAAATGTTTCAGAGGCAAAAGCGTTTTCAAGAAATCTGTCAGGTTCATATTTAACCCCCTTAGCTATCAAAACATACGGATACAAAACCAATATATTTCTGCAACTCCTTTGTTATAACTATGGCAAAACTTCTATCACTTGAAGATGGTAGAAAAGCAGTCAAACTCGCAAGAAATTCTATTGAAATCTATCTTCAGGATAAAAAAGTTCCTGAAACCAGATATGAAGGTGTTTTTGCTGAGAAAAGGGGAGTTTTCGTAACATTGAGAAAAAACAAAGATTTAAGAGGGTGTATTGGTTTTCCATATCCTCAAAAAAGGCTTGACGAGGCTATTATCGAATCCGCAATTGCAGCGGCAACTGAGGATCCCCGATTCACTCCTGTGAGGCTTCCCGAAATAAGGGAGATTACAGTTGAGGTCACGGTTTTAACTCCGCCCGAGAAAATTCAGGCAAAACAGACCGAACTACCAGATCATGTAGAAATCGGAAAGCATGGATTGATTGTGAGGAGAGGATTTTACTCTGGTTTGCTTCTTCCTCAGGTTGCGATTGAATTTGATTTCGATTCCGAGGAATTTCTCTCCCAGACATGTATGAAAGCTGGCATGCCACCCGATTGCTGGCTCATGGAAGGTACTGAAGTTTACAGATTTGAGGGTCAAATTTTCGAGGAGAAAGAGCCTTTTGGAGAGATCGTAGAGGTCGATATAAGGTCATGCACATTTTAAAGGCTCCAGTATGGAAAAAAGAGAGAAGTAATCATAATTCTGCCTCAACAACAAAGAAAATTATAAATATTTTCCTCTTAATTTTCTCCTATACGGTGATGCTACATGGTAGAAGTCGTGTTAAACGGAGAGGTTTTGAAAACAATTTCCAAAGCCATGGTATCTCTTGTCAGTGAAGCAAGATTTCACTTCAAACCAGAGGGATTGCATTCAAGGGCAGTTGACCCTGCGAATGTTGCGATGGTCATAGTGGATGTACCCTCATCTTCCTTTGAATCATATGGCGTGGAAGGGGAGTTCGTTGCAGGGATTGATGTAAACAGGATTTTTGACATTTCGAAATCAATCAAGAACGATGAGATTGTGGAGCTATCCATCACTGATGAGACATCACTTACTGTGAAATTTGGAAGTGTAAGATACTCTGTTTCCCTCATAGAGCCATCAGCAATCAGGAAAGAGCCAAGAATACCACAAATAGACCTTCCCGCCAAGATAGTCATGGATGCTGGAGACTTCAGAAAAGCAATAATAGCGGCAGACAAGATAAGCGATCATGTTGTTTTCAGAACGACTTCTGAGGGATTCTTCATTGAGGCTGAAGGAGATGTTGATAGAATCACATTCAATCTGACGAAAGACGAACTTGCAGAGTTCAACGGGCAGCCAGCGAGAAGCATGTTCTCACTCGAGTACCTTAAAGAATTCGTGAAAGTGGCATCACCAGGAGATGTTCTCACAATAAGGCTCGGAAACGATTATCCCGGACGAATGATCTTCGAGGTCGCTGCCGGAAAAGTGAAAGTGGAGTACATCCTTGCTCCCAGGATTGAGGCAGAATAGCTAAAATATGGTTGAAAATAGTGATTTTTCAAGTCCTTTTTTACCTGTTTTCCCCCTGATAATCAGATATCCCTTCCTGAAGTTTTCGGGGATTTTTTTAGAGCATCTTTACGGCAGTTTTGAGAACATTCTCGATAACTCCGATAATCTCGTTGTTAAGGAGGCGATGGAGAGGGCAAAGAACGAAATAAAAGCTGTGATCGAAAACAAAAAACTTGAATCTGATAGCAAATATGAATCCTTTCTCTGCATCAGATGTGATATAAAATGCTACTCCTCCTGCGATAAATTCATGAGCAGCGAATGCATACTCTGCTCTGAGTGCTTTGAAAAATGCAGGCTATCGCTAAGTAGAGAGTACTACAATGAAAGAGTGAAGAACGCAAGAATATCAGCAATAAGCTACCTCTACTCAAGAATACTCCTGTCAAACTTAGATGACTGGGTTTTGAGAAGATATGCAATCAGAAAGTCAGATGCAATTTCAGAGTTGCTTTCCCGTGAGCCGTATGAAGTGTTGAAAATCGTTGCTTCTGATCTCGGTGTGGGGGCAGAGTTTTTAAATTCAACAGTAAAAGTACATGTCACAACCTTCCTGAAAGTATCCGTCAGAATGCGTGCAAAAGAATGGAGACTGATAAACAGATCCGTTAGAAAAGGAATGGTCGATCTGAGCAGGGATGACTTTGAGAGAGTTATAAAAGAGTTTTTGAGAGAGAGGCTCTCCACAAAGCAGCATGAATTCATGGCTGATAGCATCAAAAAATACGATTTCATCCTCAGAGATATTGATGAGTTAAGGACACTTGCAAGAAGTGTAAGAAAAACCATGCCCAAACTGAGCATTGAAAAAATCAACACCTCTCAATTCCCACCATGCATGAGAAGGATACTCTCCGATTTGCAGGCTGGAGTTAACCTGCCTCACACAGCAAGATTTGCCATCACATCCTTCCTTCTGAACTTAGGGATGGATGTTGAAGAGATCATCTCACTATACAGGATGGCTCCGGACTTTGATGAAGAGAAGACCAGATACCAGGTTGAGCATATAGCAGGGGCGAAGGGGACAGAGTACCATCCTCCAGCCTGTGATACGATGAAGACCTATCACAACTGCTATGCGAATGATAGCTGCAGAGGAATTTACCACCCCTTAGATTACTACCTGAAAAGGCAGGAAAGAAGCGAAAAGAAGAGGTAAACAGGATGAAAGTGGTTGAAGAGAGACTGAAAGATGATGAGGGTGAGATAAAACTTGTTCCAGAGACTCTCGACGATCTCTGGCATTTAAAGTATATAATTGAACCTGGAGATGTGGTATTCTCCCTCACAAAAAGGATAAGCGAGAGCAGTGATAAGCTGAGAAGCGATAAGGAGAAGGTTACAGTAAGACTCGGGATAAAGGTGGAGAAGGTCGAATTCCACAGATTTGCAAACAGACTTCGAGTCACCGGAACTATAGTTGCCGGAGTTGAGGACTCAGGTTATCATACGATCAACATCACACCTGGCAAGGAACTGAGCATCATCAAGGAGAAATGGAAGGATGAACAGCTTAAGAGGATTAGCGAGGCAATCAAGGCATCAAACAGACCTGAAATCATTATCGTGACTATGGAGGAAGGAGAGGCTCATGTGGGGGCACTGAGAGAGTGGGGGGTAGAGGAGTTATCCATTGTAAGCAGGAGCTATGGGAAGGGTATGGGCAGTTACAGAGAGGAGTTCTTCAATGAAATTCTTTCAATCCTTGAAAACATGGAATTCAGCTATGCGGTTGTTGCCGGTCCGGGATTTGCTAAGGATGACTTCATCCATTTCCTCAGGGAAAAGAACCCTGAAATCGCAAAAAAAGTAGTAAAGGCTGACACATCATCGGTTGGAAGGAGAGGATTCATAGAGGTTTTGAAGAGAGGTGTTATTGAAAAGATCGTTGGTGAGTTGAGGATCGCTCAGGAAGCAGAGTACATGGACAGAGTTCTGGAAGAGATCGCAAAAAACGGAAAAGTAGCTTACGGAAAAGATGAGGTGGAAAAGGCTCTTAATTATGGGGCAGTAGAGATCCTGCTCATTGCAGATGACTATCTCTTGGAGCAACGAGAATTTTGGGATGTCGATTCTCTTCTCAGAGCTGTTGAGGAAGGAGGGGGAAGAGTTATCATTCTCAGCTCAGAATTTGAACCTGGAAAGCAGCTGATGTCACTTGGAGGTATTGCTGCACTGCTCAGGTTTCAGATTTTCTGATATTCCCAGATATTAATCTGTAACAATTAATTAATTTTATTAAAATTTCTGAAAAGTTCCATTACTCTTCCTAATTCTCTGTTAAAAATTTGAAAAAGCTTTTATTTTTAATAACTCTCCGAATGTCGACCCATAGGCAGGGTTTCTCCCCCCACCCAAAACCCTGCCAAATTCATAAAACTTTACTCAGAATCAAAAAATATTTATAATTCCGACCTGAGTTCGTTCTATGGTTCTCGGTTACAGACTGGAATGCGATTCAAAAGGTGGTCTCACACACTATGTGATGAGCGATGAGAGATCCCCTTTTTAATTTTTTATCAGGGTGATCCAAATGCTCGAGACAATTGACTTCGGAAATTACAGACTGGCAATTGACCCTGAATCTCTTTTCTGGGCTCTGTTCGATGATGATGAATTTGAAGAGGTGGAAAGACACTGGAAAAAACACAGAGATGAATTCAAAAAAGACATGGATAGGTACCGCTTTGAAATAAAGCCTGAGACCGCCTACATAAATGTAACTGACTTATGCAATGCTAGTTGTCCCTATTGCTATATTCCCGAAGATATCAGAAGAAACGGAAAAACCATGCTCAGAGATGAGCTTTTTAATATTCTGAGTGTTCTGGAGGGTAAAATCCGATGGGTAATATTTCATGGCTCCGAGCCGCTCATAGCAAAAGATGTGATTTTTGATGCAATTGAGAGTTTTGACTTCAGCTTTGGAGTTCAGACTAATGCAAAGCTCCTTGAAAAAGAGGATATGGACTTTCTGATGGGAAATAAAGTTAATGTCGGCATATCCCTCGATTCTCCGGACAGGAAAACAAACGATTTTTTGAGAGGTAAGAATCACTTTGAGAGTGCTGTAAGATGCATTGACTACATGAGGGGATATGAGAGACTGAATGTTATAACCACAATAAACAGATACAACTACAGGCAGCTTGAAGAAATGGTTGATTTTCTTGTTGGAAGGGTCAGGGTTGTTCTGATGAACCCCGTGAGGGGGACAAGCGAGGGTGGAAGAAAAATGAGGGTAGAGCCTGAGAAAGCTGCAGAAGAGTTCATTAAAGCATGCAGAAGGGCGATAGAACACACAAAGGGTGGAAGGAGGATCGTTATCGGGGATTTTGCAAACATAATCCTTGGAATAGTTGCTCCAACTTCGAGGGTGCTTCAGTGTGACATCTCACCCTGTGGCGGTGGAAGGAGGTTCTTTGCCGTTGCAACCGATGGAATATATCCATGCGGGGAGTTCATAGGACTGAAGGAGTACAGAGCCCCCTTTGAGTCACTCACAAATCTCGAATTCATGAAAAGTTTTGAAAATATAAGGAAAAGAGCTGTTGAGCAGATTGACGACTGTAGAGAATGTATATACAGACACATCTGTGGTTCTCCATGCCCGGCAGAAGTTTATTCTGAAACAGGAACACTTTTTGCCAAAAGCCCGTACTGTGAGTTTTACAAGAAGGTAATAGAATTTGCGATTGAGAGCATAAAGAGGGGGGATCACAGATATGTCATAAGAGAGGAGAATCTCTCCCTGAAGTATAGAATCGAGGGTTAAATTTCATTGTTCAGATTATAGAGGCACTCTCTCAGCTTCACAGACGACATAGCATCCATTTTTTATCCCATAATACCTTCTTCTATCCTTAACAGGTATCAGAATTTCTTTATCCGCCTCTTCAACACTTTTTACCTTTCTCACAGACTTTATGGAGAAGTCCTCAACCTTAACCGCAAGTGCTTCAGCCTCCTCAATCTCTTCACAGAACTTATCAAAAAGGATTGCTTCCATGAGATTGTAATTGCCTTCATCGAACAGGGCTAAGACATCCCCATAAACAAGCTCCTGAAGAATTTCATTGAAAAAAAACCAGTCTTCTTCAATAAGTTTCTGTCTTGGATAACGACTGAGAGAGAAGATAACTGTCTCCGAGAAATCCTTTTCATGTACCACCCAGCAGTTGGTGCAGCTCCAGACGAATCTTCCATCAGAGGTTACCTTGAGTTCGCCACCCATGTCGTAGATCAGGCAGGGATAGAAAGGGCAGTAGCAGAGAGTGCAATCCTGTCCTGCGAAATGACAGGGATAATACTTGCATTCAAAAGAGGGTCCATATATTCCCTCAAAGGCTGAAAAAAGATCTATGAGAGTTTTCTCGCGAAGCGATTCAAGCTCCATGTTTATCACCCCTCAGCATCGCAACCATATCACCCACTTCCACACCAATCGATTCTGCAACCGGTTTGCACTTTGCGGTGAGCAGAAATGCTATTTTTCCATTCCAGCCAGACAAGCACTCGTAGTTTGCCATTCCCTTCGCAATTATGATATCGGAGTTATTCAATCTTTCCCTTGTTTCATCCGGTAGTTCAGAGTCTATTATACCTATACCATCTCCATTGGTCAGTATCTCATCAGCAATTTTATCTATCCCTGCAAGGATTGCATCCTCATAGGTTGCATCACTTATCACTGGCTTTCCTCTAACTACAACCGTAAGCCTCTTGCATATTTCCTTTATTTCTCTCATAAAAAGAGTATCAACAATTATTTCCCCGCAGTTATCTGTCAGATAGACCACATCCCCTCTGCAAAGCTCTCTGATTTCGTGCAGATCATCTATCCTTAATGACTCTTTAAATTTCTCGAGGAAGAAATCCATAAACCTCATATCATTGACTTCGTGACCCATTACACCGTAGTCAAAGGTATTTGCAATTATCGCAGCTTTTGCAGCTGCTCTGAAAGAATCTTCACTCTCCGATACTATTCTGTCTATCTCCGCAAGGTGCTTGAGTGTTATCTGGTTTGCTCTTCTTTTAACCTCTCTATATGGGTCTTCATCCTCAAGAACCTGGTAAACCTTTCTGTGCACTTTCGTTGCAATCAATGCATTGATTTCACCCTTTGGGTATTCTTCAGCAAGTATCTTCAGGGCTTCTCCCACAGCCAGCTTTATCTTCTCTTCGTCATCTGTTGACATTTTTGCCTCAGCATAAACTCTGTTCAGGAGGCATGCAGGACATCTCGGTGAAATTTTCATCGAGCAGGGTTAATCAATTAAAGTAAAAAGTTTTCTCCTTCAAACATTTACTCTAAGCCATACTTCCCCAGAAAGTCTTTCATCCGTGAGAAGAGTGTGAAAGAAATTCTCATCCCTCAAAACAGCTCTTGCTGCAGAAACGAGACTTGCCCCACTATCAAGCATCTTCCTTGCCTTGGCTTTTCCATCAACAGAGTTGTTTCCTATGGTGAAAATACGGGAAGAGACTTTTCTTACAAGCTCAAAGTCAGCATCTCCTCCGGGAATCATGGCATCAACATGGATGATGTGACATCCTGCATCCTTCAAAGCCGAGATTAACTCTCTATATCTGACTCCTTCAACATTTCCTCTTATCTTCACTGCCGTTATGCATACCTTCGATGTCCTTTCAACAATCGACGATAGCCTGTCTGTATCTCTGAGCAGTTCCTCTCCACAACCGATTTCCTTAAACTCAGGCTGTCTGCAGTGGGCATTTATTTCAACTATCCCGCCATACATTGCAGCGAGTCTTGCAGCCTTAATGTATCCTTCATCAGAGAAAGACCTGACATTAATGGCAAACTGCCCGGAAAATGCGCTGAGCAGATTTACCACTTCCCCCCTTATACCCTCAAGTGGGTTGGAAAAAATAAACTCCTTTCTTCCCCTCTTCACGACTTTCATACCTGCCCTCATGCTTTTATCATCTGCACTGAATCCACCAAGAATGGCAAGAGCTACCGGAAACTTTGAACAGAATCTGTGATCGTTTATTCCAGCCATGGCTGACAGGACAAGTCTGTTTCTGAAATGAACTAGGAGGCTCATAGTCATACCTGTTCAAATATACCACAACTCTGATAATCTCAGAATGCCATCGAAAACCCTGTTTGCTGAGCCAGTCATGTAGGCAATCTCACCATCAAACTCTATGATGAGTTCCCCACCCCTTGTAAGAACTTTCACGGGCTCCTTTACATAGCCAAGCTTCAGGGCAACATAGGCAGAGGCGACACTTCCAGTTCCACAGCTCAGAGTTTCATCCTCAACACCCCTCTCATAGGTTCTTATCCTTATCTCCTTTTCAGAAATTGGTGAGACAAAGTTCACATTCGTTCCCTCCGGAAAAAGCTCACTATACCTTATATCCCTTGCCACAGCAATGTCAAGGGAGTCCAAGTTTTCAACAAATACCACTGCATGAGGGACGCCAGTATTGACTGCAAAAACATCGAACTCCATCTCTCCTGCTTTCATTCTAACTCCCCAGAAGTCTTCTCTATCAATAGATGCCGGTATATCGCTGCTCTTTGTCTTTACCTCCCCCATGTTAACCCTGACCATGTAGTCCTTATCTTTCCTCACCTTTAGCTCGATTACACCCACCCTCGTTTCAACTGTTATCAAACCCTCTTCAGCATACCCTTCCTCAACAATGTACCTTGAGAAACACCTTATTCCATTGCCACACATCCCAGCCTCACTTCCATCGCTGTTGAAATATCTGAATTTCGCATCAGCTTTGTCTGACCTCTGAAGGAAAAGCATTCCATCTGCTCCAATCCCGAATCTCCTGTGACAGACAGCTCTGACAAATTCCGGTTTTTTAGCTTCAGGAATTACCTCCCCATCGAACTCATCAATAAGAACGAAATCATTTCCATTCCCATGCATCTTGGTTATCCTGATCTCCTCTATCTTAGAGAAACTCATTTCATCACCTCTCGTGAAGCTCATCCAGTATTTTCCTGATCCTGTAAGCCTCTTGCTCAGGATCGCTTGAGTTGTAGATTACCCTTCCGACAATGATGTAATCTGCCCCACTTTCCACAGCCCTCCTTATATCTCCTCCCTGCACCCCCACACCAGGAGAGAATATCTTAAGTTCACCAGCAATTTTTTTCAGCTCTTTTATTCTCTCTGGTCTGGTTGCAGGGGCTATGAGGCCATGACAACCGATACTTTTTGCAAGCATCGCGATAGATTCTGAAAATTTTTGAAGATATTCCTCTCCTCCTGGGCTGGAAAGCTCTGTCACAACATAAACCTCACCATCATAACTCAGAGCAACATCCAGAACAGCCTTCAGCATATCGCTTCCTGCAAAACCGTGGCATATAACTGCCTTTGCTCCCCTTTCAAAGGCTATTTTGGCTACCAGTGAAGATGTATAGGGGATGTCAGCAATCTTGAAATCAGCAATTACAGGAGAGTGTGTACTTAGCTCCTCAACTATACCTATACCCGATGAGAGCACAAGGGGGTAATTCACCTTTATGTAGTCCACATAACACGCTACCTTTTCTGCAATTTCAACTGCCTTTTCACCATCCATCACATCGAGAGCTAACACAAGACCAGCCATCTTATCACATCTCAAACATACTTAGGATATATTGTGGGGAAAAGCCCTGGGTTACCAGGAATTGAGAGAGCTGAATTATATTCCTCCATAAAATCCGGGTCGGTGCTTAAATCGAAATATGTCATAATCTTTGCTATTTTTTCAGTAAGATCCCTCTTTCTTCTGGATGTGAGAACCATGTATGCACCCGCAAGAGCCCCATTACCAATCTGAACTATCTCTGCACTGGGAAATTCCGGAAAAAGACCGATTGTGAAGGCATTTTCGATGTTTATGTAATAGCCAAACGCTCCTGCAATGTAAAATCTCCTTATATCTTCAATGTCAAGCCCTGCTTTTTTCAGAAGGACAGATATTCCTGCACAGACTGCTGCTTTGGACATTATTAGAGTATCTATATCTTTCTGCGTTAGAACGATATCTTTGCCTGTTGATGTTTTCTCAGCTTCCACCACAAGATACTCCAGACCATCTTCTCCTTCCCTCACCCTCTCATTTTTCTGCAAACTTCCGGTGAAATCAACAATACGGTTCTTGAAGAGCTCGGCAAGTAGATCTATGAGACCGCTACCACATATGCTTGAAGGTTTTCCCTTACCGATAACTGTAAAATGTGGGGGGGATTCCGGATTCTCAATTTTCACATGATCGATGGCTCCTTCCACTGCTCTGCTACCGTTCTTTATCTCATATCCTTCAAAAGCAGGGCCCGAGGCTACTGAGATTGAGATCAGCCAGCCCTCACTCCCAAGTACTATCTCACCATTCGTACCCAGATCAACCATAAGTGAAATCTCATCAGAATCTGCTATTCCTGATGTGAGCACATCTCCAACTATATCTCCGCCAACATATCTGCCAACAGGTGGAAGACCCATAACACTGGCAGCAGGATTTACATTGAGTCCAAGATCCCGGGCAGTTGAAATAAAGGATATTCTATCCACCCTCACATCCGAACTCGAGAAGAGATACTCAACATCTTTTCCAAAGAAAAAGTGAGTCATCAGTGTATTACCCGAAACCACCACATCATAAATTCTCATTGGAGAGAAATTGTCGATAGCTTTCTCTATCAGTCTGTTGATGGTATCAATGATAGCCCCTTGCAGTATTTTCATGCCATCCTTTCTGCTTCTGGCAAACTCAACCCTCGAAAGTACCTCCTCTCCATAGATTATCTGCCCGTTATAGTCTGATTTTATATCTATAACCCTCCCATCGTTAAGGGAGATTAGAGAAAGAACAACCGTGGTTGTTCCAATATCAATTGCCAGTCCAAAGAATTCATCCCTTGTATCTCCTTCTTCAACTGCGATAACACTCCTGCCCCTCAAAACAAGTGTTAAATTTCCATCTTCAAGTTCTGCTGAGGTTGCAAGGCTGTAACCCTTTTTTGAGATAATTTCAGGAAGAAATGCATCTTCATAATATTCTTTTCTTACTATGGGACTCAAATCTTTCTCTTTAACAAGGAACTGGGACAGTATCTGCTGTTTTTCAAGTCGTGATTCCACAGGAATGAAAATCTCTACATCAGAAAGTACTTTTGACTGACAGGCAAGAATTGCATCCTCATTCTTCAAGAATCTCTCATGAGGCTCAGGATTTTTATGAACCTCTCCTTTCTGCAGAATAACTTTGCACTTCCCACAGCTCCCCTTACCACCGCAAAGACTTCTTATTCCCTCACCGATCTCCTGTGCAGCTTCAAGTATGGTAAAGCCCTTTTTAACTCTGACTCTCTTTCCTGAGGGAAGGAAAGTTACATTTACGCTGTCATCAGAAGTGCTGTCCTCCATGCATGAATTTCTCTGCAAAAATGATATTTAGGAGTTTCTACAAGAAAGACATGTGAGAATAGGAATAGTCTATTCACCTGAAATCAAGAAAGCAAATCTCGCCATGTGCAGAAGGCTTTACGGATTTGAAAGGGTTATAGAGAGGTTGGGTCTTGAATTTACGCTTCCTGAATCCCTGCCCTTCAGCGAGCATTTACTCTACGAAATTCACTCCAGAGAGATGATAGAAAAGGTTAAGAGATTTTTTGCATTTTCCAGCACCTTTAAATCCGCATGGGCTGTTTATACAGCTGCAAACCTTCTTCAGGATTACAATGTAGTTATTGTTCCTACATCAGGAACAGGACATGGTGCGATGAGAGATAGGTTTAAAGGTTACTCCTTTATCAATGATGTGAATCTCGCAATAAAGACCCTGAAAGAGTTAGGATTCGAGAGAATAGCGATCGTTGATACCGATACCCATCACGGAGATGGTGTTTTTGAATACATAGCCTATGATACAGAAACGATGTATTTTTGCTTCTGCGGAGGTGAAAGTTCATCAAACGAGACTAAAATCTGCATAGGTTTTGAAAGCGAGGATGACTATATTGAGAGGGCAAGAAGGGCTTTTAAAAAAATCAAGGAACATAGAAGTGATGCTCTGATATGGTATGTGGGCCAGGATGCGCATGAGGGCGAGCTTTCGGATTTGAACCTTTCCATCTCCTGTTTCAGAAAAATTTCAGAATTTATCAGAAATTTGAGGATTAAAACCCTTATAATACTTTCCGGTGGGACTGATGAAGATGTTATGGAGGAGCTTTCTTCAACCATAATCAAAACTCTCTTAGGTGATGATATCTGATATTTCAGATCAGCAAAAATTGGAGCGGTTACTGTTAGAAAGAACTTAATATATTTCATCCTCAACCGCAAACTATTTAATCAATTTACCGAACATTTGTTCGATGAAGCTTATGGAAGGTATTGTGGTAATAGCGGCGATGATAGTACCTTTTATTGCAATAAAAAGCCATGACTTTCTGACTTATACTTACTGGACTGCTGTGACAACCTTGTATCTCCTATACATAGCTTTATCGAGGTGGTGAGATGCTGAGCTCGTTCATCTATGCCTTCGCTTTCTATGCTGTGGTGGGAACAGCAATAGCTTTAGTGGCAATGAGGGGAATAAGAGATCAGGAAGACTACTACATCGGTGGGAGGAGGATAAGCGGAGTTGTCTCCGCGCTTACATATGCAGCCACAACATATTCAGCCTTCATGATGGTCGGACTCGTTGGTTTAACCTATGCCTCAGGTGTAGGTGCTTTTGGCTTCGAACTCTTCTATCTTGTCGGTACACTTCTCCTTCTCTCATATTACGCTCCAAAAGTTTGGTCCTATGGAAAGGAGAGAGGATACATTACTCCCGGAGATATGGTGGCTGACAGATATGGAAAGCCTGTTGCAAGGATAATGGCTATAGTGGTTGCTGTGGCTCTTATACCCTATATATCAGTTCAGCTCATAGGCGTATCGCTTATTCTCGAGAAAAATTCCGGGTTGAGTTTTTCCGGTGGTGTTTTACTCTCAGCCTTTCTTATAGCCTTCTGGGCTTTTCTTGGAGGGCTGAGAGGAGTTGCCTGGACTGATGCTTTCCAAGGAGTTTTTATGCTCCTGCTGGCTGTTTCTACTGTTATCTGGGTTTACAACTACGGATTTTCAGAGAGTTCCTTTTTCCAAGAACTTCCAAAACTTGGAGAACTGCTCGTGGTTCCCAACAAAATATGGACTCCTATGAGATTCATCTCCCTGACTGTTCCCTGGTTTTTCTTTGCCCTGACGAATCCCCAGGTCTTTCAGAGACTTTACATACCAAAAGATGGTGTGGCTTTGAGAAGGATGGTTATTCTTTTCGGTGCTTTCGGACTGATTTACACAATTCTTGTAACTTTCCTCGGACTTGAACTCAGAGTTCTGTCAGAGATTGGTATTTTCCCTGGAGTAAAAGACAGGGATGCTGTGACTCCAGCTCTTTTGGGCATGATGCCAGCCTGGCTTGGGGTTGCTGTCTCCCTCAGTATTTTCGCAGCAGCCATAACAACAGCGAATTCGATAGTGTTAACTCTATCTTCCATGATCTCCAGAGATCTCTTTGATAGCAAAAGCCTTTATGCCGGAAAACTGATGATAGTACTGCTCACAACTGCAATAGCCGTATTTGCCCTTCAGAGACCAGGATATATCGTTGAGCTTTCAGTACTAAGTTCAACCCTCCTGCTCTGCCAGCTTCCCCTGATATTCGGTGTTTTCCACTGGAAAGCAGGAAAAGAACTGTCAGCAGGGTTAACACTCATAGCAGGCTTTACTCTTGCAATATTGCTTTACTTCACAAAAGCAAATCCACTTGGCATTCCAGCATCCATCTGGGTTCTCACAGTGTCCTTTGCAGTATTTTTTGTCTCTTCAAAAATGGAGAAAACATAGTCAAACGAGTTTAATATCCTTTATCCTTTCTTTTATTGAGGGATATGTTTCTATAAGCTCTTCTATAACTCTTTTCCGCTCTTCTGGTTCGCATTCCTTCAGACAGTCTCTGAAAGCATCCACGGCAGTCTCTCTAACACCGGGATCCGGATCATCAAGAAATCTGGCAATAAATGCAATACCATCCTTCCCCATTTTTGATAACGCCTTCAGAGCGTGAACTTTCACAGCCCAGTCATCGGTATCTAAAACTTCTACCAATCTCTTCAGAACCTTGTCCGACTTTATCTCTCCAAGTACCTCAGAAGCCCACTTCTTCACTGACCAGTCGGCATCCTGCAGCGCAATGATCAGAGGTTCAACCGCAACTTCACCGAGAAGCATAAGCTCTGATCCCATCCTTAGGGCTGCAAGATATGCTGCAAGCTCCTCATCACTTTCAGGCTCCCATCCAAGCCTCTCTAAGGATTTTGCTGCTGCCCTTCGTACTCCACGATCCTCATCAAACAGCGAATTCACGAGAGCTTTCACCACATCATCCCTCTTTATCCTGATCCTCCCAAGTGCCTCCGCAGCCCTCTTTCTAACATCAGCATCGTAATCCTTCAGAGCATTTATGAGGTGTGGAATGGTAGTCTCATCCCTGATTCTACCCATGGATATTATACTGGCTCTCCGGACATATTTATCTCCAAACCGGAGAGCCTCTGCCAATGCAGGAATTGCTCTTTTATCTCCAATTCTCCCGAGCAGCCATGCAAGAGATACCTTCTGGAGAACAGAATTGCTGTGAGCAAAAGCATGAATCAGAATTTCAGGCTTTTCTTTGCAGAGATATTCAAGGGATTTTGCTGCTCTCCATCGCACTTCTCTGTTTTTATCTTTAAGAGTTTTTAACAGAGCATTTATCACCTCTAGATCGTCAAAATCACCCAGTGCCTCCGCAGCACTTGCTCTAACTTCGTCATCATCATCCTCGAGGAGCTTGATCAAACCCTTAACCTTTCCTTTAATTCTGAGTTTTTCCACATCCTGACTTCTGAATATCCACATTTCAGATCCCTGTGAACATTTTTACATTCAACACCGATTCTGAAGCTTTTATACTCCACTCCGTTATTGGTGAGGGTATTACACCCAGCACTATCAGGAGTAGAGCAGAGATTATCATTGCTATGAGATATCCTTTTCCTTCAACATTTATAAATTCTGCCTTAAAATCTACTTCTTCATCCTTCCAGTACATGTTCATTATCACCTTTGAATAATAATAAAGTGAAAGGGCAGAGTTGAGCAGTGCAGCTATCGCAAGCCAGAGGAGCTTTGCCTCTATTGCAGTCAAAAATAGAATGAACTTCGAGTAGAATCCAAAGGTCGGGGGAATACCAGCAAGTGAGAGGAGCATTATGCTAAAAGAGAGAGCCATCAATGGTTTCCTTTTGCCAAGACCAAAGAAAAGCCTGCCATCATCCAGAATGAATCCCCCTACCGCAGCAACTGCTATGAAGGCTCCTGCCGTTGCTATTGCATGTGAAAAGACATGAAGAAAACCTCCAGCAAGAGCCAGCTCAATTCCAGAGAAGGCGAAGATGGCATATGCCATTGCGATGTATCCTGCATGAGCGATGGATGAGTAGGCAAGCATCCTCTTGACACTGTCCTGAACGACTGCTGCAAGATTTCCAAGAGTCATTGTTATAACTGCCAGAACCGCCATCAAGATGTATATTTCAAATTTTACGGCTAAGGTCATGAAAACCAGAATCTTGAACATTGCTGCAAAACTCATTTTCTTGGAACCACCAGCAAGAAAGGCAGAAATAACCGATGGAGAGCCATGATATGTGTCCGGTGCCCACATGTGGAATGGAACGAGCGCACCCTTGAACCCGAGACCTGCGACAATGAAGACAAGTCCTATTGAGGAATATAAATCTGGCTTACCCGCAACATCCAGAATCGCAGAGATTTCAACACTTCCCGCATAGCCATAAATTATCGAGATCCCATAGAGTAGTAAGGCTGAGGAAAAACCTCCAAAAACGAAGTACTTCATTGCTGCCTCGACACTGAGGTTAGATCTCTTTTCAAACCCTGCAAGAGCGTAGGTTGCAAGGCTCGCAATTTCAAAGCCGATGAAGAGCACGATTAAATCCCGGGACATTGCAACTATCATCATTCCCAGTGTGGAAAGTAGAATCAGGAAGTAATATTCATCCTCATTTCTCCCTATGGAATTAAGAGAGGAAATGCAGACTACAAGAGCAACAGAGAGAAACACGATGGAGAAAAACTGAGAGAAGGGAGAGATTTCTATTCCCTTCAAGAAACCCCCATAAGTAAAGCTGGCATTGAATGTGAGCAGTGTGAGAATTATTGAGGCTGCGATAACAGCAATGCTTGCATATCCGAAGAACTTCTTCATCCTGAAGAGCATTCCCGGAAATATATAGAGCAGGGATGCGAGAGCAAGTATAATGGATGGCAAAATCGGAAGCAGACTCATGGAATCACCCCCATCACTGAAATAGATTTCTCAATCATCTCAAATACAGGAGCGGGGTATATGCCAAAGATAACAGTCACCACAACCCATACAAGCAACGGGATCATCTCGTAAGTGTGAAAATCTGATTTTGGTAGTGGATTTGCTGGGGTTCCAAAAACGGTTCTCTGAAGTGCGTAAAGGTGATAGATGACGCTGAGAGGAATGCTTATGAGGGCAAGTACCGCAAAGACAGGCATCAGGGATAGAGCTCCGGCAAGAACTGAGAATTCAGCCACAAACCCAACCATACCCGGAAACCCCATTGATGCAAAGAACCCAAGAACCATCAGGAAGGAGAACTTTGGCATGGGTTTCATCAAACCTCCAAGCTTTTCAAACAATCTCGTGCCTGTGTGGTGCTGTATCACTCCAGCAGAGCCGAAGAGGATGGATGTGATGACTCCGTGAGCAAAAAGCTGAAATGTTGCTCCGGTAAGGGCGAGCATCCTCATGCTGGAATCTCCTGAGACCAGTGAGGCTGCAACTCCAAGAGAGATGAAACCCATATGCCCTATACTCGAAAAAGCAACGAGTCTTTTTAAATCCCGCTGAGGGAGGGCAGCAAGGGGGGTGTAGAGAATGCTGATGACTCCAAAGATTGCAATAACAGCAATAAATACTTCATTCGCGTTCAGACTCATGGGAACAAGGAACCTCACAAGTCCATAACCTCCCATTTTCAGGAGGACTCCAGCAAGGAGAATTGAGCCAACCGTTGGAGCTTCAACATGTGCATCTGGCAGCCAGGTGTGAAAGGGAACGGCTGGCATCTTAACAAGAAATCCAAAAAGAAGAGCAGCAAAAATGAAATCCCTCCAGATAGTTGGAAATTCGACTGCAGCATAGTTATTCAGAAGTACTGGAATATCAAAGGTCATTTTGCCTGTTGAGACCCAGTTGAAGTAGAAAATTGCAAATATACCCGCGAGCATTATAACACTGGAAACATGGGTATAAATCAGGAATTTGATTGCGGAGTAATCCTTTCTCGGACCACCCCATATCCCAATGACGAAGAACATTGGAATAAGAACAAGCTCCCAGAAAATGTAGAAGAGGAAGAAGTCCAGTGATGTGAAGACTCCAACAAGAGCGAAATCGAGTAGAACTATCAATCCAAAGAATTGATTCGATCTCAGCCTTTCCTCCCAAGCATAAACCACACAGAGAAATGAGACGAATGTTGTAAGGAGTACCATCGGCATGCTTATTCCATCAACACCAACATGGTAGGAGATTCCTGCAGCTGGTATCCATTTCAGATTCTCCTCAAAAGCAAACATCCCATCAAATTCCTGCATCTCAATGAACATAACCAGAGAGATTATGAAAGCCAAAAGGGTGGATACGAGAGCTACAATTCTTGAATGTTCCCTCTTTCCGATTGCAAATGAAAGAATTGAACCGATTAATAGCACAATAAGCATTAAAGATATCATTTTATCCCCCCATAAACCACAGAATTATGAGCAGAATTGCAAGTCCTGCCATGAAAACCGAGACATATCCCTGTGTATCTCCAAATTGAAGTTTTCTCACCTTTGAGGAAATATAGATCGTGGATGCGGATATCCCATTAACCACACCATCAACGACGCCTACATCAAATTTATCCCACATCCTTACACCAAAGAGGACTGCTACAGGAAATCTTTCAAAGAAGATCTTCTCCACGAGAATCCCAAAATGTGCAAGTGGTTTTTTAACAAACCACATGAAGAGTTTG
>DACH01000006.1 GCA_002494625.1 Archaeoglobus sp. UBA234 | reverse complement strand
TCATCCAGCTGTCTCCCCCGGTGAGCTTCCCGGCGTTGAATCCAATTAAACCGCAGGCTCCACCCGTTGTAGTGCTCCCCCGCCAATTCCTTTAAGTTTCAGCCTTGCGGCCGTACTTCCCAGGCGGCGGGCTTAACGGCTTCCCTCCGGCACCACCGGAGCTCGTAGCTCCGGTGACACCTAGCCCGCATCGTTTACAGCCTGGACTACCCGGGTATCTAATCCGGTTCGCTCCCCAGGCCTTCGTTCCTCACCGTCGGACCCGTTCCAGCCGAGCGCCTTCGCCACAGGTGGTCCTCCCGGGATTACAGGATTTCACCCCTACCCCGGGAATACCCTCGGCCTCTCCCGGTCCCTAGGCTGGCAGTATCCCCCGGCAGTCTGATCGTTGAGCGACCAGATTTCCCGGGGGACTTACCAGCCCGGCTACGAACGCTTTAGGCCCAATAAAAGTGGCCGCCACTCGGGACGCCGGTATTACCGCGGCGGCTGCCACCGGCCTTGCCCATCCCTTGCTATCGGGTGCTTTTTAGGCACCCGGACAGCCCGCGCTATGCACGGGCACTCTGGCTAGCCCCGTCGCGGTTTCCCGCATTGCGGAGGTTTCGCGCCTGCTGCGCCCCGTAGGGCCTGGACCCTTGTCTCAGTGTCCATCTCCGGGCTCCTGCTCTCACAGCCCGTACGGATCTTAGGCTTGGTGGGCCGTTACCCCACCAACTACCTAATCCGCCGCAGACCCATCCTCGGGCGCCGGAGCTTTCAGCCATGGGACATTCCAGTCTCCATGGCTTATAGGGTATTAGCCCCAGTTTCCCGGGGTTATCCCCTACCCGAGGGTAGGTTGTCCACGTGTTACTGAGCCGTCCGCCGGTGCTAATCCTCCCGAGGGAGAATTAGCCCCTCGACTAGCATGGCTTAGTCCCAGCCAGATAGCAGCGGCCTCTGGCAGGATCAACCAGAATTGCGGGGGAAGATGCGATGAATACGCCTCTTCGCCCACCGGATAAATCCTACTCAAGCCCACATCAGACCACAAACACTGTGGTCCTCATTTTTTTACCGCAGAGGGGAACTCCACCCTTCATCTACGGCTTACGCCTCAATCCGGGCACTTGCCGGTTCTGCGGTTCTGGATTTTTGGTAAATGTTTATTTGGTCTTTGTGATTTATAAGCCTTTTGCTCATCTATCGATTGTGTTATTGAAGTTCTGATTATCTGTAGAGTGTTCTTTCTCTGGAAATGGATGGATATTTAAGCTTTGTGCAAACTCCACCAACAGTATTCCCAGGATTTATTATTTACTTTAATGTCCAAAGACCTCCCGATATCAGGAAAACCTTACTCAGTACAACCAAAAACCCTTTCTTTTATAAAATAAACTAGCATTATGGATTTCCAGAAAAAGCTCCATAGACTTAAAGAGTACATTAAAAATTGTGAAAGTGCTGTGGTGGCATTCAGTGGTGGTGTGGATAGTTCAACACTCGCTGCCGTAAGCCATGATGTCCTTGGTGAGAGAGTTATTGCTCTAACCATAAGGTCGCCCGCAATACCTACAAGAGAGATAGAGAACGCAACAAGAATAGCTGAAGAGATAGGCATTAGACATGATTTCCTTGATACTGACGAGTTAATCAATCCGGAATTTAAGAAGAACTCCCCCGACAGGTGCTACCACTGTAAAAGACATATTCTTTCAATAATGGTCAACTTCGCAAGGACAAACGGCTATTCTTATGTTTTTGAGGGAACAAACGCTTCCGAGGTTGAAGGGCACAGACCAGGTTTCAAAGCCTTGCAGGAGTTCGAAATCGTAAAGACACCCTGGCTGGAATTCGGTTTTACAAAGGATGAAATCAGAAAAGTCGCAAGAGATATGGGGCTCAGCTTCCATGACAAACCATCCCTTGCATGCCTTGCATCAAGAATACCCTTTGGCGACGAAATTGATGGAAAAGTACTGAGAATTGTGGATGAGGCTGAGAACGCAGTAATGGAACTTGCAGGTGTAAAACAGGTAAGAGTAAGGAATTTTAAAGGAATAGCCGTGATTGAGGTTTCTCCCGACGAGAGAGTCAAATTCATGAGCATCGAAGTTATGGATGCTATCGTTGAGAGACTGAAAAAAACAGGATTCAGATGTGTTTTTTTCGATATGGAAGGATACAGAACGGGAAAGCTCTCCTCTCTCTCGCTGAATAACAATTTTTCAAATTAATTTAAAGGCTTAAAAGCTCCTTTTCAACTTCGTCCGGAGTGGGTATTATGCCCGAAAACTCCCTTTCAACAAGGTATTTCAGCGAAAGAACTGCCAGTGCAAAGGTTCTGTCCATAATTTCAACTGCAGTTCCATTACCGATTGTCAGATTTACCGGATTTCCATCCGCTATTACATAAAAAGTGTTTTCACCACTGTATTTCATTATGAACGGGGTAATCTCAGTTCTCCTGTAACCTCCGAAATCCCTGACATCAATTTCATACCTACCAGCGCCCATATTGCACAGGATTGCTCCCTCTTTTATGATGCGGGCATTTTTACCGCTGATGACTCCATTGACTCCTGTCGCAGTAACGATTATGTCAGAGGTATTCAGACCCTCCTCAAGTCCAACAACCTCGAAGCCCGAGTACTCAGCAATTGCACATCTCATCTCATCCACATCGAAAGTCCTTACAATACATCCCGTTCTGCTCAAAGCATCACAACATCCCTCACCAACTCTACCAAATCCTATCACAAAGGCTTTTTTCCCGGGCAGATATATATTGAGGCGAAAAAGAGCATCAATCAAACCCCATCCCGTACCGAATCTGTTCTCTCCCAACCCTTTTATCACAGAATCATCGACCGAGATTGCTCTTCTGTAGTTATCAAGTTTTTCAAGTCTCTTAACACCACTCCTCGTTAATTCAATTACTCCATCAACAAATATTCCTCTCTTCTTTGCAACACCAGTAAGGCTTGCAACACAATCCAAGTAATAGGCAGAGGTAAGACAATCCTCTTTCTCGAGAATTTCAATCTTTCTTTCCATCAACCATTTTTCAGCTTCAGGCTTTGTTGTGACATCGTCAAACCTGCAAATCTTGAGTTTCAGTATTTTTGACAGCTCATATGCAAGCACCGCAGTCTTATACTCGAGGGGAAAGCAAAGAGATGCCTCGATGTTTTTCAGGCTGTCCTCAGCATATCTGCATGCTTTCTTTGTAAGCACCATTTTCTCATTAATCCATTCCATCATAACCCTTTCTCTTTAAAATCATCGGCCAAATTCCAGAGATTTCTTTATTGCAAGTGGAATTCTCGCCGAAACATCCATTGCCGTAAAGCCGTAGCCCATTTCCTGAAGACACAGATCGCCAGCAAATCCATTTATGAAAGCTCCCGCCGAGGCGCTCCAGAGAGCATCCCCCATACAAAAAAGTGCCCCCACAATTCCTGCAAGAACATCTCCTGTTCCGCCAACAGTCATTCCAGGATTTCCAGAAGTATTTATTCTCATTCTTTCTCCATCAGTTATTATATCTCTTTCTGACTTGAGAAGAATTACAGAATTCGAATCCCTCGCTGCTTTGAGCACATTATTTTCCTCAGGCTCTATCCCGAAAACCCTTCTGAATTCTCCTCCGTGGGGTGTTAGAATACATTCAACACCCTCAGGAATTTCTGAAGTAATTCCCTCTGCATCAAGAACAGCTTTCTTCACTTTTCCACTTTCAAGAAAACTCTCGACAACATATCTGAAGTCTCTGTCACCGGTACCCATTCCCATCACAACCACATCGTGCCTGTCAGCAAGTTTTTCCAGCTCAGGTATATCCTCATCCGTAATCCTGTACCCTTCAAGTCTTCGAACAATGAGATCAGGTGAAAAAGATGCCGCTATTTCATATATGCTCCCGGGTACTGCGAGGGTCACAATGTCTGCCCCTGCTCGCAGGGCTGAGATTGCTGTGAGAGCAGGAGCTCCAGTAAAGGCTCCACCTCCGACTACAAGGACTCTGCCATGCATTCCCTTGTGTGCATCCCTCATCCTTCTGTAAACCTTCTGCACATCTCCCGGTCCACAGAGTTTTTCATAATATTCTGTGATACCTATATCCCTCACAACAACTTCTCCAGCCACCTCTCTGGCTTTTAAAAGACCTGGTTTGTTCCTGTGAAAGGTTACCGTTAAATCAGCCTTCACACAGGTCTTATACTCCCCTGTATCCGGGTTAAGCCCTGTAGGAACATCAACAGATATAACAAAAGCCTTTGAGGAATTAACACATCTGACTGCACTTTTAAAAGGCTCTCTCAAATCACCCCTGACCCCAGTACCGAGCATCGCATCCACAACAATATCGCCATCTATCTCTGAAATGAAATGTTCTTCAGATATGCTGTATCCTGATTTTTTAAGAATTGAGAAGTTTCTCCTTGCTATTTCAGTTCTCATATCTCTCTCCCTTCCAAGCAAAATGATGTGAATGTCAAAATTTTTGAGGAATCTTGCTGCGACAAAGGAGTCTCCTCCATTGTTCCCTGTTCCTGCGAGGATTGTTATTTTTCCGCCATCAAATCTCTTTGATATTTCATCTGCAAGTCCTCTACCGGCATTTTCCATTAACTGGAGTCTGCTGAGTCCGTGGTATTCGCAGTTCGTATCAACTGCAGCCATCTCGGAAGAGGTTATTGTGTTCATTTCAATCATTGGTTTAAATCATGGTTTTATAATATCCCCTGCTGTTGTTGTGAACCTTGCTCCAAAACTCGCATGCATAAGGAAGCGGTAGTTTTCGATGTCAGCCTTTCCATCAACAAAAGCATCTCCTTCAGTTACCGATAAAATCTCGCCAACATAAAGTGTATGATCTCCAGTCTCCACCTGATTGACGACCCTGCATTCAATATTGGCTGCACACTCCTTTATTGATGGAGCCTTCACCTTTTTTGATGGGATAAAAGTAAGACTCATGAGCTCTTTTTTATTCTCCTTAGCACCACTAACCGTTCCTGCCACCCACACATCTTTCAGAAGTTCAATGGTCGGAACCGCAACCACAAAGTCCTTCTGCTCATCAATCAGCTTCTTCGTGTATCTGGTATGTCCTATTGCCACCCCCAACATAGAGGGCTTGAAAGAAAGAGGGACAACCCAGTCAGCTGTCATAGGATTCGGTCTTTCAATATTTCCAGCAACAATGAGATAAGTTCTGAGCGGATAAAGATACTCGAGCATTCTACCACCTCCAGTTCATTTTAATATTGAAAAAAGTATAAAGATTTCGATAGTAAAAAGCCGACAGTAAAAAGCGAAAAGATGATTATCTCTCCCTGCCAAAAAACTCTGTGGATGTGGGAATAT
The DNA here is from genome assembly GCA_002494625.1 of Archaeoglobus sp. UBA234. Lineage (GTDB taxonomy): Archaea > Halobacteriota > Archaeoglobi > Archaeoglobales > Archaeoglobaceae > Archaeoglobus_A. The sequence continues at coordinate 110,136 of DACH01000006.1, read as the reverse complement.
ACTACAGTGGTGAATTTGGCAGAAGATTCGTGTTAAATCTTGCTTTCCCTGAGATGTGTCCTCACTTAGGAGCATGCGGTATAGATTACTGTGATAGATGCAAGAAGTACGATTTCTCCTCAAAAATCGTCGAAGTAAGAGAGTTTCAAGAACCATCAACTATGGGAGTTTATATCGACGATGTAAACATTTTTTTGCCTGATAAAACAGAAATGGATGTGCTTATCGCCATTAACATTCATCCAGACATTCTTATCGAGCTTTCCGAATTCTCCGATATCAGAGCTTTGATTGTTCCTGTTGAAGACCCGAAATGGTGCACTCCCGGACTGAGGAAACAGCTTGAAAGAAGTTGTATTGAGGTTGGAATAGAGTTTCAGGCTCCCAAACCCCTGTGTACATTGAAGAGAGACAGCAGAATAATAAGAAAGCTTTGTACGGAGCTTAACCTAGGAATGCCCGAGTTCAGAATTAAATTAGAGGATGATACAATCAGAAGGGTCGAGGCTCTTTCAGACACTTGCGGATGCGCGTACTATGTTGCGAGGAAGATGAGAGGCTATAGAATTGAAAATTACAGAGATTTCTGGAAAGACATCCACCAGCATCAATGCAGTTATCCCTGTATGGCGAGCATGGAGAGGGATTTAGAGATAGTCGAGGCTCCTTTCCACCTTGCAGGGTATGTTATGGTTTACAGATTTAGCTCTGCTGCTGGAATTGGTGCTGAAAGTTTTATCCCTAAACACATGAAAAGGTTCATTTTACCGAATAGCCAGGACTGAAGATGTTACCAAGAATTATATTTCGAATAAAATAAAAAATTAGAAGTATTCTCTGTAGAATTCCTGTTTTTTGATTTTCTTCAACCTTTTTTTCCTGTTCCCCTTGAAATCCTTACGAGGAGTGTCGTTCAAAAGCTCCTCAAACTCCTCATCTGTAACGGGCTTTATATCCATCCACTCTTCAAATCTTTTTGCCCTTTTCAAACCCATCTACCCTTTATTTTTTTGATATTTTTACACTGGAGAATATATAACCTTTTTTGTAATACCATCATGAGCTGACAGCAACTATCAAACAACCATCAAACCCGCAGATTTATAAACAAAGTATTTTAATCTCTCTGCAAAGCCTGAAACTATTCCCGATTATCTCCTGATGTGGTGATAGAATGAATTCAGCAAAACAGTTCCCGAAGATATACAACCCAGAAAAAGTGGCTGGGGAAGTAGAGAAATTCTGGAGAGAGAACAGGATATACGAAAAGGCAAAAGAACTTGGAGATAAGAAGTTCTTCTTTGTGGATGGGCCCCCATACACAACAGGCAGAATCCATCTCGGTACAGCCTGGAATAAAGTTTTGAAAGACACAGTTCTGAGATACAGGAGAATGAGCGGCTACAGAGTTACCGATACTCCCGGATGGGACATGCACGGGTTGCCAATTGAGGTTAAGGTGGAGCAGGAGCTTGGATTTAAAACGAAAAAAGATATAGAAGAATATGGAATAGATCTCTTCATTGATAGATGCCTGAAATATGCGATTGAGAACAAAAAGGCAATGGAGGAGCAGTTCAGGAGTCTTGGTGTGTGGATGGACTGGGAAAATCCATACATGACTATTAAGGCTGACTACATCAATGCAGCATGGTGGACGATAAAAAGGGGTTATGAAAAAGGGCTTCTTGAAAAGCAGCAGATGGTTGTAAACTGGTGCCCAAGGTGTGAGACAGCGCTTGCCGACGCAGAGGTTGAATACTGGGAGGAAAAAGATCCTTCAATCTTTGTAAAGTTCCCTCTCACCGGAAAGGATAATCAGTACATCGTGATCTGGACAACCACACCCTGGACTCTTCCAGCCAATATGGCAGTTGCAGTCCATCCAGCTCTTGAATATGCCAAAGTAAGGGCAGTTAAAGGAGGGAGGGAGGAGTTCCTTATTCTTGCCAAAGAACTCGCAGAAAATGTTCTTGAAATGGGTGGATATGAGAGCTGGGAAGTGGTAGAAACCTATCTTGGAGAGGATCTTGTCGGATTGGAATATGAGCATCCACTTTCCGATATGGTTCCGGAGCAAAAGAGGTTCAGCCATTCAGTGTACATGGCAGAGTTCGTTTCAGCTGAAAATACAGGATGTGTACATATAGCTCCGGGACATGGACTTGAGGACTTTGAGCTTGGAATGGAGCAGGGCCTGGAAATATTCAATCCTGTTGATGAAAGGGGCGTGTTTACTGAGAGAGCAGGCAAATATGCTGGAATGCATGTAAGAGAGGCAAATGAGGTAATTATTAAAGATCTTGACGAAAAGAGATTGCTTCTGGCATCAACATCTATAGTGCATCGTTATGGACATTGCTGGAGGTGCAAGAACCCGATTATATACCGTTCCACCGAGCAGTGGTTCCTAAAGGTTTCTCATCTGAAGGAAAAGATGGTGGAAGAAGTAGAGAAGACGAGATGGGTTCCCTCCTGGGCTGGTGAGTCCAGATTTAAAGACTGGGTAAGCAATGCGAAGGACTGGTGTATAAGCAGGCAGAGATACTGGGGAATCCCAATTCCTGTATGGGTATGTGAGAACTGCGAAGAAAAGAAAGTGGTTGGAAGTATTGATGAAGTTCCATGGAGTACTGATCTCGACCTCCACCGTCCAAAAATTGATGAGGTTACTTTCCAGTGCGAGTGTGGAGGGGTGATGAAGAGAGTTCCCGATGTTTTTGATGTCTGGTTTGACAGCGGTGTTGCATCTTGGGGAACACTTAACTTCCCCAGATTCAAAGATAAATTCGAGGAGTTATGGCCAGCAGATTTCATAACCGAGGGACATGATCAGACAAGAGGGTGGTTTTACTCTCAGCTTGGAGCAAGCGTTATAGGATTTGGCAAGGCTCCCTACAAAACTGTTCTGATGCATGGTTTCACCTTGGATGATCAGGGCAGGAAAATGAGCAAAAGCCTTGGAAATGTTGTTGAACCAGAGGATGTTGTAAAAGAGGTCGGAGTTGATGCTTTCAGGTTTTATGTGCTCTCCTCTGCAGTATGGGAAGATTTGAGATTTAGCTGGGATGAAGTGAGAAATGTCAGCAGAGTCTTAAACATCTTCTGGAATGCAGTCAGGTTCGCACACACATACATGTCCTTGGATAAATTCAGAGAGCAGAAAGCTGAATTAAGAGAAGAAGATAAATGGATCCTTTCAAAGCTCGAAAATCTGAACATACTTGCTGTTGAGGCTTATGAGAACTACAACATCCATCGTATCGTCAGAGCTTTCATGAACTTTGTTGTAGAGGACTTCAGCAGGTGGTATATACAGCTCGTCAGACCTGTAGTCTGGGAGGAAAAAGACTCTCCATCTAAGCTGGCAGTCTATTCAACCATTCTGAGGGTGGTTGATAAGAGCATAAGAATCATAGCACCTGTCATACCGTATTTCACAGAATGGATATACCAAAACTTCGTCAGAGAATTCAGAGAAGCTGAGGAATCAGTATTTCTCGAGAGTTTTCCACAGCCTGATGAGAGCCTGATAGATAATGAACTTGAGACTTTGATGGAGCATGTCAGAGACATAGTTGAGGCTGCGAGCAATGCGAGACAGAAGGCAAAAAGAAAGCTCAGATGGCCTCTGAGAAAGCTCATCATTGAAACGGATAATGTAGATGTGATTAGAGCAGCGGAAAGGTTGAAAGAAATTATAAAAGCTCAGTGTAATGTTAAGGAGGTTGAAACTATCAGCAAGTTCGAAAAAGAACTTGTCGCAAAGCCAAATTTCAAAAAGATAGGTCCAATTTTCAAGGAGAGAGCTAAGGAGGCTGCTGAGATCATAAATAAAATGGGACCTGAAGAGCTACAGATGGCTCTACAGCGAGGTAAAATTGAGCTGCTTGGAAAGGAGATGGACATCAGAGAGATAATGCAGGTTGATGTGAAACTACCAGAGGGTTATGAGGAGGGCGAGTTCAGATTTGGACGAGTCTACATAACAACAGATCTCGACGATGAACTTATGAGGGAGGCTTTCGCAAGGGAAATTGTCAGAAGAATTCAGGAGATGAGAAAGGAAATGGATCTTGATGTGGAGGAGTTCATTGAGGTTTCTCTCAGTTGCAATGATGAAAGGGTTAAGGGATTCACAGACTACATCAGAACAGAAACAAGAGCCGTGAGACTTGAGTTCGAAAAACTGGATGAAGGTTATACTAGAACCTGGAAAATTGAGGATGATGAGATAACGATCTCGATAAAAAGAATAAAACAGGGTTAATAAAATGGAGCTTGAAGACTGGATGGAATTTTACAGGGAAATACTTTCTGATTTTAATTTTTCCAAGGAAGAGGATGAAAGAGCAGCTGTCATAATGTACAGTCTGGCAAGAGAGAAACTCATGGATTCTCTAATTCTCGACAGCAGAATAAGAGATAAAGATGTCATAGTAATTGGTTCAGCTCTCAAGGAAAAGGATTTTGAGGTTATTGAAAATTTTGAAGGGGTCAGGATAACTGCCGGAAAGTCAATTTATCCCCTCAGAAAGATATTGCCAGACTTCCTGCCAGATATTCATGTCACAGATCTGGAAGAAGAATATGAGCTTCTCGCTGACCTTCAGTACAGGAACTGTATCTTAGTTCTTCATGCCCATGGAGACAACATAGACAGAATTTACTCACTGATCCCGAGGCTGAAATTCTTTGTTGGTACAACGCAGAGCATCCCTTTTGATAAACTATACAATTTCGGTGGATTTACAGATGGAGACAGGGCTGCATGTCTTGCCAAACATTTTGGGGCAAAAAGCATTACCCTTGTGGGTTTCGATTTTGAAAGAGCTGAAGGGATAAAGAAGAAAAAACTGATATGGGCAAAAAAAATTCTTGAATTCGAAAAAGTAATCTGAGTTGGTTCTATGGAAATACTCCTCGCGACCCCCTACTTTCCACCACATATAGGCGGAGTGGAGTTTCATGTAAGATACCTTGCATCAAACCTCTCGAAGAAACACAGGGTCAGGGTGATATCATCAAAAGGAGATTGTGAAACCGTACCATCAATAAATATCCCGTACTCCCCCATACCAATTTCATTCCCCCGAATAAGGGCAGATATCTACCACTCCCATGTTCCTTCACCTTTTTTTGCCCACAGAATATTCAAGCTCGGATTGGATCCCCATATTATCACATACCATAATGATGTTGCCATTCCCCAAGTTGTCAATGGACTGAGAATCCCCGGAATTTTGAGAAAGACCATAGAGAGAATCAATGAGAAAATACTCACTCCCGTCCTTGAATCCTGCGATGTTATCATCGCCACAACCCGAAGCTATGCCTTAACCTCCCCGGTTCTTTCCCGATTTATGGATAAGGTTGTCATAGTTCCAAACGGTGTTGATACAGAGAAATTTACCCCGGGTATAAGAGTGGATGAGAGAGAACAGGTTGTCCTCTATGTTGGGAGGCTTGTTGAATACAAGGGTCTCACAATACTTCTAAAAGCGATGAGTGAGGTTCAGAGGTTTCTTGATGCAAAGCTGGTTGTTGTAGGAGAGGGAGAGGACAGGAAAAGATTTGAAAGATTTGCTGAGAGACTTGCAATCAATGCGGTGTTTACAGGCAAGCTTCCGGATTTTGAAGTTCAGCAGTGGATGAAAAGAGCGAGAGTTCTCGTTTTACCTTCTTTTTCAAGACTTGAAGCTTTTGGCATGGTTCTTCTCGAATCCATGGCATCAGGCACACCCGTCATTGCCTCAAGCATTCCAGGAGTACGGGATGTTGCAGCTGACGGGGGGCTTGTTTTCAGCGATACTGAAGATCTATCTCAGAAGATTATGTTTATGTTGGAAGACGACAGAATTGCCCTGAAGTTGTCCAGAAAAGGCTTAAAAGCAGTGAATGAAAAATACAGCTGGGATAAAGTTTCAGAGAACATTGAGAAAATTTATCTCAAAGTTGTTTAAAATAGGGGGATTGGATGAAGATTGCCGTGATAGTCCCTGTGTCTCCATTTGAACCTCCAGAATTGATCGAGATGTCTGTGAGAAGAATAAAAAGCCTTGATTTTTCAAACTACACTGTCAGAATACTCTATGTCATTGATTTAAGCGGAAAAGAAGACAGGAGGGGTAGAATTCCTCTTTCCATGGGTGTGGAGGTTCTTGAAAGAAACAGTACAAGGGGCAAGAGGGCTGGAGCGATAAATGATGGGTTGAGTTACTTCGAAGATTTTGAACCCGACTATATAGCGATATTTGATGTCGATTCAATCCCTGAAAAAAACTTTATAGTTGAGTGCATAAACCACTTGGAGAACAACCCTGCAGCTTACATCGCTTCAACCCCGAGATATATCTCAAATCCTATTAATCTCTGTTCTGAGACTGTCGAAGTGGAATACATGCTCATAAATTTTCTCCTGAGAAAATCATCCTTCAAGCAATTTAATGGTTTGATTGGTGTTCTGAGGGGAGAGATTCTACTGAAAAATCGACTTGATGAAAACTTTTTAACTGAAGATGCAGAATTTGCAACCAGAATGCATAGTCTCGGTCACAGAGCCATATTCGTACGAAGCTCAAAGATTATGGAGCAGGCTCCTCTCAGGTGGAGAGACCTTTTCTCCCAGAGGAGGAGATGGTACTTTGGTGGGTTACAGCTATGGAAGCATTTCGGCAAAGTTAGAAAAGCTGATATGGGGTTCAGAGTTTCCTGGATTATGTCCCTTACTCTCACCTACATTGTTGCTCTATTCATCCCTTTCCTTATGCTCTCACCGCCGCTAATTTATTACAGGTTTCGAAAAATTGAGAAGCTTAAAGTTACTCTCGGTCTTCTGATCCACACAATCATACTGCAAATTGCAGCATTTGCAGCCTTTTATGACTATATAAGGAGGAGAGAATCCAAATGGCATCCACAGGAAAGAGTGGTCTGAAAAGGGCGGCCCTGCTGGGAATTATAATAAGCTTGCTCACAATAATCGTGATTTTCAAGTTCACAGAAACACATCTTACCTGGAAAGTAATATACGAAGTTGATATCAGGTTTCTGATGCTTGCTTTCCTGTTTCATTCTCTTTTCTGGATATTCTGGGCTATAAGGTTGAAAAAGCTATCAGAATTTCTTGGAATTCAAATAACCCTTAGCTACGCCTTCAAAACAACACTTGCATCAGGTTTTCTCGCAGCTATAACTCCATCCTCTGCAGGAGGAGAACCTCTGAGAGTGAAGATGCTGAACGACTCCGGAATAAGCTTTGGGGCATCTTCTGCAATTGTTCTTGCCGAAAGGTTGCTTGATGCAATATTTTTTATCTCAGCACTTCCCGTTATGATCTTCATTTCAGATTTTAGCTCCAGATTCGGTATTTATGCTGGAGTCGTATTCACCCTTTTCTTTGTTGGCTTTATGTTCTTCATGTACCTGACATTTAAGGACCCAGAGAATGTTGAAAAAATCTCTGCGAAAATCTCAAGTTTTATAGCAAGATTCTCAAGAAGCAGAGGTGACAGAATATCATCCATAATAAACAGAGAACTGATGCTATTCAGAGATGCTTCCGTAGAGCTGGCTACCGTCTCAAAATACCAATTCTCTCTCCTTTTTATACTAACAGCCCTTATATGGATTTTTGAATTTCTTGTACCATCAGCAATATTGCTTGCAATGAAAACATCCCCCCACTGGACAGAGTCTCTGACTTCACAGCTTTTCCTTGTAATAATCTCACTCGTCCCGCTTACACCGGGAAGCAGTGGAATTGCTGAGGCAGGTATGCTCTATTTCTACTCTCTCTTCGTGGAAAAGGTTTACATTGGATCCCTTGTGGGGCTCTGGAGAGTTATAACCTACTATTCTAATCTTATTGTTGGACTTATCGTAAATGTGATGGTGCTGAAATCCAGATACCTTGAAGAAGACTGAGATGCAAAATATCAATTAAAAGAGGATTAATTAAAAGACAAGATAATAGTATCTAGATATAAGTAATTATCTCCTCAATAGTCAGATCTATCTCCTCAAGCTTTTTCTTTGCTCTGCTCAGGGCACTCGAGCTATAGCTTTCTCCTTTGCTTCTGGCAACTATCGCTTCATACTCAGCCGGTGTTAAAAAGTCCTGTATGAACTCTTTCAGCTCAACCCGATCCACAACCTGAACTTCCTCCTTCTCTCCAGCAAGTTGATTGCCGTTAAAACTCAAAAGCTCATTTTTCCAGCACTTTTCACATTCAGAGATCAGGAAAGATACACCATCATCAGAGAACCAAGATTTCTGATACATTATCCCGCCACAGTCACAGAAGCCACCAAAATACTCTTCCTGAACTTTTTCACCCTTGATAGCCTTGTTGCCCTTAATTAGCCTGTTAAGAGGTTCGATGTAAATCATTGAAACTACAGCGGTCATCAGTTATATAATATTTTTGATAATTTTCAACATCATATTGACAATATATTATATTATCAGAAAAATTAAATAAAAAATAAATTTAAACAGGGATAACTTTCTTTACCTCAGGTATCTTTTTTCTCAGATGCTGCTCAACTACCATTGTGAGCGTGATCTGGGACATTGGACAGCCACCACAAGCACCAAGCAGCTGAACCTTAACTATACCTTTATCTTCCTCAACATCTACCAGAGCAATGTTTCCACCATCCCTTAAAAGAGCTGGTCTGACATCCTTTTCAAGAATTTCTTCAACTTTTTCCTTGAGTGACATAGCCTTATGTTTCATAAGGATTGTATTTAAACATTACCCGCTTCGGGTAACCAAGTAAAAACTATTTAGAGGAGAGATACCTGTTAATCAGATCATTAATGCTCTTTCTCGTGAAGGGCTTTTCTAAGACTTCTACCGCTCCAGCCTCGAGCATCTCCTGACCTTTTTTGACAGCGAAGGCTGTAATTGCAATTATCTTTGCATCCGGGTCGAATTCAAGAATTCTTTTTGTTGCTTCCACCCCATCCATTTCTGGCATCATAACATCCATAAAAACTATTTCTGGCTTAAAGAATTTATAATACCTTATAGCCTCTTTTCCGTTAGTAGCTTCCATCAAAACATGACCGTTAAGCATTACTTTGAGAACTTCCCTCACAGTCACATCATCATCTACTATGAGAATTTTTGCCATCATTACTTTAATAAATTAAATTATATTTCAATTTTTCGAAAAACAGGGTGAAATATTTAAAATAAAAATGCAATTCCTCAAAGTTTTTAATATATCATACGATGTTTGCCCAGACAATTAAAGTTCAACCTGATATGACTCCAGCAGAACCTCAGCATTCAGCTTGCCATGAACATATGTTTTGCCCGTTGAGACATCGTTAACAGCAATCTGAGCTGGTGCGAAGAGATTGGGGTCAATCTTGTAGAAGTCATAGTTCGCAGCCTTGAATATCTCATAGAACGGTTTTCCATAGTCTTTGGATGTGCTCGAGGGTACATTTTTCAGTATCTCATCGTACTCCTTCACAGTCAGGAAAACACTTCCATAGTACATCATGCTGTCATTGGTTGCTCCCATTGCTTTCAAATCGTTTTCCAGAATCGGAGCAATCGGACATCTTCCAGAACCGCTTATTATCAGCTTGGGATCATAACCTATCTCAGTCATCTTGTAAATCGCCGTCTCGACTATCCTGCCTGAAATCTGAACGCTTCCTGCAATTGAAGCTGTTGGAGCCACAACTGCGAAAAGGTTTTCAGGATCTACTTCACATTCCTTGGCAATAAAGTCCATTACCTCTTCATCCGGGAGTTTGGAAGCCTCCAATGCAATTACAGCATACTCCGAGTCATCCTGATACCCTATTTTCTCGAAGGTCTTCTTCGGCTTGAGAGCCAATGCTCTCGCAGGCCCACTGCCCATAGCAAAATATTTTCCAACACTTATAGCCCATCCTGCCTTCTGACTTCCGAGACATGCGATTGCAGGATGATCGGTGTACTCTGTTATGAAAGCAAAGGGTATATCATTAATCGTGTCTGTGACTATGCTTATATCAGCAAGCCCGCCCATGCAAATCTGTGTATACATTATACCTGCCTCGTATCCACCTGGGACATTTACACCACAGTCAATCACTGTAGATCCGTTTTCAAGCTTCTTTGATTCAATTCTGAGTTCTTCCTCAAAATCGAGCATATCCTCAACAATATCCATCGCCATTTCATTCACGCTAACCATCTTACCACCAATAAAGATAGAAACTATTAAAGTACTTCAATATTGTGTTTTTTTATCTGGAGATGAAAAATGCTGACAGTTTGCTTTAGCAACCTCACTTTTAAAAATTTTAAAAATGATAAGGATACAGACATGAATTCTTTTCTCCGTTGATCTACCAGTTTACGGATCATGTCCTTGAGTCAGAAGAATGCATCCTGCGGCTATTACGAATTCCTACCCCAGAAGGGAGATATGGAGCTTACTCAGTTTTTGAACTTGCTCTCAAAAGCTTTCAGAAGGATATTTTGAATTCATATACCCCATAATAAGCCTGAAAAGATCAACCCCCAATAAACCCGAGTTTGAAATTTAAATAGCGAAACCGGCTACCTCAAAAAAATCAGAACGAGAAATATAATTATGCAGGCGATCCAGAAAAGGAGCTGAACCTGAAGTGATATGCCATAAAAAAAGGCGATAGATGATACTACAAAAATGATGAATAATCCAGAAATAAAAGTTCTGATTTTTCTTCTCAGGTTTTCTTGGAGAACTGATGAAAGCAACCACATTATCAGAAACCATACAACTATCATGACGAGGAAAAAGAGAAAACCAGTAATGGTGAGAAGGGGATCTGTCATATCCTAAATTAATCTCGAAAAGTGAAAAAATTTACGATAGATTTATCAGTGAGGAGGTATAGTATATCTATGAGATTCCTGATTTGCCCAGTTTGCCGTTCTTCTGATGTTGAACCCGATACAGGAGGCTATACCGGAAAATATCACTGCATGAAATGTGGCTATATTGGTTCTTTCATTATTGAGATGGACGAGGAGGAGTTCAGAAAAACGAGGAAGGAAGAGGATTTATAATGAATTAACATTTATGAGAATCTTCTCAAAAATTATAAATACACTCACACCAACTCTTCTGGTATGGAGTCACATAAAGGTGATGCTGCCGATATTTCAATTCACAGAAAATTGACTCCGGATAAAATAACTGTAATTCTGGATGAAAAGAGGGCAGTTCTTTCCTATCCCGCCGAAAGAATAACCTCAGCTGAAATAGCCTTTATGATGAAGAACTGCGATGAAATAAGGGTAGCAATACCATGGAAATCAATTTCACAGCTTGGACTGAATAGATTCAGGTTTTTCGGAGAAAATTCAATTCCTGTTGACTTCAAAACAAATGGAGCATCTGCTGAGGAGAGAGCTGAGTTTATAAGACGACTCGTTAAATGTGAAGTACAGCCTGAAGAAATAATCTACCCCGGCAGAATTTTCGTTGAAGAGGCTAAGGAAGGAGGGGTTCTTGAAAGACCGGGCTTTGGGGAAGCATGTCTTGATGTTGCAAGAATGCTTGGTTCTTCTCCTGCAAGCGTATATTCAACCCTCATAACGCCTGAAGGATATGTAGCTGATGGGAACTACGCTGCTGAATTTGCTGAGGAGAATGACTTACCGCTTATAACAATAAAAGAGCTGATATTTTACAGACTGAAAAATGAGAAGCTCATAGAAAAAGCTGTTGAGGCTACTCTTCCTACCAAATTCTATGGAACCCTAAAAGCAATCGGATACAGAACTCCAATAGGTGAGATAATAGCTCTTGTCAAGGGAAATGTATCTGAGGGAGAGGTACTTGTCAGAATCCATTCCGAATGCCTCACCGGAGATGTTTTCCACTCACTCAGATGTGATTGCGGTGATCAGCTTGAGAATGCCCTCAAGAAAATAGATTCAGAGGGAAAGGGAGTTCTAATCTACATGAGAGGACATGAAGGAAGAGGAATAGGACTGATAAACAAACTAATGGCATACAAACTTCAGGAGGAGGGAAAGGATACTGTAGAGGCGAATATTGAGCTTGGTTTTCCCCCTGATCTAAGGAGCTACGGGATAGCTGCCCAGATTTTGATGGATCTGGGTGTAAAGAACATAACTCTGATGACAAACAACCCTCTAAAAATAGAAGAGCTAAAGAAGTATAACTTCAGGGTTAAAAGAATGGAGATAGAGGTGGAGCCTTCTTATGAGAACTTGGATTATCTGCGAGCGAAAAAAGAGAAAATGGGGCACATGATTTGCAGGGTAAACCTTTAGTTTACTTGGCCTTCTCCTCCTTCCTGTTTTTCTGCCACTCGAGATAGTTGCAGTACGGGCAGCCCAGATCCCAGTATCCCTTCTTTGTTTTAATTCTTATCATGTTTATTCTGTGATTCTCACATAACTTGGAGGTAATATAAAGCGTACCATTCTGTGGAAGTGGTAAAGTGAATTTGCAATCGGGAAATCCCTGACAACCTATGAACCTTTTACCCCCTCTCGCCTTTCTTACAATCAGCTCCTTTCCACATTCCGGACAGCTACCAACAACCCTGTCCTTCCTGACACCTTCCCTCAGTTTTCTTGAAAGTGATTTTCTGTCAACACTTGATAGAATCTCCTCCAGAAACCTGACAGATTCATCAATTACTTCTTTATCACTCATCATACCCTCTGCTATTTTATCCATATCTTTCTCAAGCTTTGATGTCATCTCCGGCTGAGTTATGTTCTCAGCGTTCTCTTTAAGAGCTTCAATCACAGCAAAGGCTGTCTGTGTGGGGCGAAGAGGATTTCCAAAAACATATCTTCTCGAGTAAAGCTTGTTCAGTATCTCATGTCTGGTGGATTTCGTACCCAGTCCGAGTTTTTCCATTATAGCTATGAGATTTCCAGTTGAATAACGAGGTGGAGGCTTTGTCTCCTTTTCCTCCAGCCTCTTATCAACAACCTCAATTAACTCACCAACAGAGAGATCGGGAACATAGAACTCCTCTATTTTTGAGTAAATATAAATCATCCTCCAGCCCTTCTCAACAATCTGTTTAGCATTGAACCTGAATCTCTCACCATTTGAATCAAGCTCACCCTTTTTAATAATCCACAGTGCATCCGGAGATATTGTTGCAAGAAATCTCCTTACAACCAGTTCATAGATTGTCCACTCCTCCTTGGTGAGCTTATTCTTCGATGCAACGGCAGTAGGATAGATAGGAGGGTGGTCTTTACTCTCAACCCTGCCTCTTGTAGCCCTTACTCTCTTCTGAGCTAAGACGAACTCTACCTCCTTTCTGAAGTCGCTTTCCAGAAACATTGACGCAATGCTCTTGAGGTTCAATGTGTGGGGATACACGGTATTATCGGTTCTGGGATAGGAGATGTATCCGGACATGTACAGGGATTCTGCCACACTCATTGCCCTGCTGGGGCTCATAAACTTCGAGGCTTCTCTCAAAAATTCTGTGGTATTGAAGGGCACGGGTGGTTTCTCCCTTTTCTCTTCCTTTTCAAATTTGATTACCTCTGCCCTTTCACCTATCCTCTCAAATGCTTTTCTTGCATCTATTTCAGTACTGAATCTGGTAACATGCTTGCAAGTGAATAGCTCATCATCTTTGATGAAGTCCGCATAAATTTCCCAGTACTTTTCCGGCTTGAAGTTCTTTATCTCATTCTCCCTCTCCACAATAAGCCTGAGTGTGGGTGACTGAACCCTCCCAACACTCAGAAAATCCTTTCCCAGCCTTCCTGATGAGAGTGAAATTAAACGGGTTAAAACAGCCCCCCATATTAGATCGATTTTCTGCCTTGTCTCAGCCGATTTTGCAAGGTTGAAATCAACCTTCTTCAGCTCAGAAAAAGCTTTTTTTATGTCTGAAGGAGTTATGGCTGAATATCTTGCCCTGTCAAAAACAACATCCTTATTGACTTCTCGAATTATTTCAAGTGCTTCGACACCAATTAACTCTCCTTCCCTATCATAATCAGTGGCAACAGTAACACGCCCAACTTCCTTTGCAATCTCTTTTAAAAGCTTTACAAGATTCTTTTCCTTGATTTTCTTGCTGATATCTGCCCTCAAAAGCGACTCTAATGGTATTTTGCTCCAGTTATTGTATTCCTCAGGAAAATCCAGCTGAATAATGTGCCCCTTCAGCCCAATTACAAAGGCATTTGATGATTCTGAATGATAGACGTTTATCCCGTATTTCTTAGTTCTTTTCACATCCTTGAAAAGAATCGAGGAGATCCTCCTTGCGGTGTTATCTTTCTCAGTTATTATTAACCAGGCTTTTTTTGCCATCTTACCCTCCCGGCTTTAGCTTGCTTAAGGTTTCAGTTTCTTTCAAGAATCTCTCTTATTATCTCCGCACATTCAGCCGGATCGGCCCTTCCCCTTGTTTCCTTCATCACCTGTCCTACGAGATAGTTAATTGCAGCCTTTTTCCCATTTTTGTAGTCTTCCACAGCCTTTGGATTTTTATTAACAACCTCCTGGCATATCTGTCTTATCTTATCTTCCTCTGATATCGCTGATAGCCCCTTTTCCTGGATTATTCTATCCACATCTCCCCCTTCATCAAGTTTTGTCCGGATTATCTCCACTGCTCCCTTTTCTGTTATTTTATCTTCAAGTAAATAGTCCAAAACCTTGACCATGTCTCCAGGTGAAAAGCACTCATATGCAAACCTGAAGTCCCAGCCCCTATAATTAAGCTCTCCTCTGAGTACATCGACTATCCAGCTTGCTGCTCTCTTTGGTTCAACCTTATCTGCAACCTCTTCAAAGTAGTCAGCCATTCTTGGGTCGAGAACCAGAATTTTAGCTTTTTCGAAGCTCAGAGTATACTGTCTTATGAACCTATCCCTCTTTTCTTCAGGCATCTCTGGAATCTCGATCCTTGCAGCCTCAATCAGCTCTTCTGTATGAATGGGGGCAAGGTCTGGTTCTGGAAAATACCTATAATCCTGTTCCTCTTCTTTTGTCCTCAGAGAGACAGTTATGTTGTTTATTTCATCAAAATGTCTTGTCTCCCTTTCAACTATCCTTCCTCTCCTCAGAAGATTTTTCTGTCTTGTTATCTCGTAAGCCAATGCTCTTTCAACCCCTTTGAAGGAAGATATGTTTTTGATTTCCACCCTTCCTCCCCCACTGAGAGAGATGTTGGCATCCACCCTCATTGCTCCCTCAAGAGAGCCATCAAAGACATCCAGGTATTCTAAGATGATCCTCAGCTTGTTGAGGAATTCCCTCGCCTCTTTTGGACTGCTGATTACGGGTTCTGTCACTATCTCCAGCAACGGAATACCAGAACGGTTGTAATCTATAAGAGAATACCTTGCAGTTGTTATCGAACCTCTGTAAGATAGCTTCCCAGGATCTTCCTCCATATGAATTCTTTTAAGAGTTATTTTCTTCTCCTTGCCATCCGTTTCGATTGTAACATAACCACCCCGTGCAAGAGGGCGATCATACTGACTTATCTGAAAACCCTTGGGGAGATCGGGATAAAAGTAATTCTTTCTGTCAAAAACCGTAAAAGGCTGTACCTCAGCATTCAGAGCAAGAGCCACTTTAATTGCAGCCTTTACGGCTTCTCTATTTATTACAGGCATGGCTCCTGGAAGTCCAAGACATACCGGGCAAACATGGGTGTTAGGCTCATCCCCATGGTAGGAGGTAGAACATGAGCAGAAAAGTTTGGTATTCAGTCTGTTAAGCTGAACATGAACTTCAAGTCCTATCACAACCTGACTTTCCAAAGTTTGCATAAGCTCAGGATTCACGGAAGTCTAAAAAAGTTTTTCTGAGAAAGGGTATCATCTTCGGGCAGATATAAAATCAGATTTTGTCCTTTCCAGAGCAAACCTGACCATATCTATCTTCCCCTTCAGCCCGGGAACGATTCTATCCGGATAGCTGAAGGTTACAAGAGAGGAGTAGATTTTTTCGATGAATTCCATCATCTCTTCTGCCTCTTCGAACATGGATTTTCTCAGAAGATCGAGCGTATATCTTCTCAACTCCCCTGCAGCATCCGCAAGTCCTGTCAGAATAGAAGAGGGTTGCACATCCAGTTCAGGGATCGATAGCTTCTTTTTCTTAACAATCTCATAGAAGACCAGTGCTTCTACAAGTTCCTGCATCGAATCTCTCGTTAATGGATAGTAAATCTCAGGGTAATCCCTTTCAAAACTCTTTACTGTCTCAAAGATGTGCAATGCTTTTCTTAAAATTTTTTCAGCTTCTTCCATTTCTCCACTGTTTATTCTGGATATTACAAGGGTTGAGTTCTTTTTAAGCTCCCTTGTAAGTTTTATAAGCTCCTCACGAGCTTTATCAAGATTATCAAGTCTATCACGAATTCTCTCAATTTTGTTTTCAAAATCCTCCTCAACTCTAACCATAGATTTTATGAAACTTCAGGAGATATAATCTTTTACCAGATCAGGGACTGCCCTCCTTTCCAAACCACTCGCTGAGGTAAAGTTTGTAAGTCTTTCCAAACCTCTCTCTTACTATCAAATCTCTTTCCTCAAGCTTTTTCATAATCATAGAAATCTTGGAATGGGAGAAGCCTGTCCGAAAGTGAATGGAGTCTTGGGTTATCCCTTCATTTTCATAAATCATCCTTAGAATAGTGAACTCATCCTGACTGAGAAGTTTTTCAGCCAGTTTGAGTCTATTTTCAAGCTCATTTTTCATCCCAATTTCTCTTTCTATCTCCCCGGTTACTTTGATTTCCCTCTCGTCCTCTATGACTCCTTCATCTTCCAGCTCTTTAACCGATTCACGATTATTTTCCAGAACAGTTTCCTTTCTACCCCTCAGAATAGATTCGGCATAGGGTATAAAAATGAGAATTATACCTATGATTGCATAAAAATATGAGGTATAATCAACTCTGTTAAACATCATCATCATGTGGTGTGATTGAGTCTGATAGGTTATTATCGAGAATACAAGCAGAATTACTCCCGCAATAACGAGAACGAGTCTGCTGACATTCATAGGAGCCACTCAGCGATTGCACATATATTGGTTTCGGTCACGCTATATCATGTGTAGATATCAATTATTTCCCTGAATGAGTTTATAACATACTCAATTTCATCTTCACTCAAACCATAAGTAGATAATTTGAAATACCTCGTAAGTCCAGGCTTTATCCCGTGAATTTTCCTCTTTTTAAGTTCTCTGTAAAGGAAATACCTTCCTGATTTTGTATTCTGCGATATTTCGTAGAGAATCTGGCTTTCAAAGAACATAAGGTCGTGGTTGTGTGGTTTTTCACCAAGCTGGTTTATGCCAATCTTCTCCATCATCGCAGAGAAGTTTCTGGCTTTTTCTACCTCTTCGTGCCATCTTTCTATCCTCTCAACAACATGGGGAAAGGATGCGATAAGAGTCATTATCGGTACGCCTCTTGAGGTGCATCCGAGAAGCTCGACCTCCTTTATACCATATTTTCCCGATTTTCTCAAAACTATTTCCGCATACTCATCTTTCATACCCAATACACCTACTGGACCTGCTGAAGCCATTGACTTGTGTCCGCTACCTACAATGAAATCTGCCCCAAGTTCTTTCATCTTTACCGGCATTCTCCCCACCGCATAGGCTCCATTCAGAATCAGAGGGATACCATAATCATGACAGACCTTGGATATCCCCCTGACATCCGGAAGATTGCCATAATTTCCGTCAGGATAGGTTACAAGACCAAGAACCACCTCCGTTTTTTGAGATGCTTCCTCAATAACCCTCGCATAAGCATCAGCCTCAATCAGGTAATCCGGATATCCTGTGTTCGGAACGAGGAATATCTCAAGTCCTGCCCTTTCAGCAGCAACATAGCTCGAATAATGTGCATTAGAGTCCATCACTATAGCCTTTTTCCCGTTTTTACAGCCAGAAAAGGCATGCATTATCGCAAATTTTGCCTCTCTTGCCCCATTTGTAACTCTCGCCACATCACTACCCAAAAATTCCGGAAGCGTTTCATGCACGAAGTCATATATTGGTGGGGTTTTTATTCTGTCAAGTGTTCCGGGACAGAAGTCACAAACGCTGTAACCATCTCCCCACTCAAGCAAAGCCCTTTTCGCATCCTCAGTCAGTTTTCCACCCGTCTGAAGGGGGTCTATGTTTATGAAGTCCTTTGTCCCTCTCTCATGAAAGCCTGTTTTTCTCATTGCTGGTTCTTTAAACTCAGGGATTAAATCTTTTCTCCTTTTTAATAGCGCAATTTTATTTTTTCTTCCATAACCAAAAATGTTATTTTAAAAATAAGGCTAAATCAGATTGTGATAAGGAGTATCAGGGATATTTTCACAACTTCCAGAACAAAAATACTGTCTAGACTTGAGACAAGACCACATACGGTTTCTGAGCTATCAAAAACCACCGGCTATTCCAAATCCACCCTATCATATCACCTCGAGAAACTCTCAGAAATGGGGATGGTAAAAAGGATCGAAAATGGAAGAAAGTGGGTTTATTACGAGCTTACGGAGAAGGGGAAAAGGGCAATAAAAAACGATTTTGTCAGACTTCTCGGAATCTTTACAGGGAGTGTCGTGTCATTCCTCGCTGCCGCCTACCGGGCATTAACCATGTACCAGCCTGTTCTGGATAAAGCCTATGAAATAACACGGGCACCATCAAAACCCGAGACCGTGCCAGCCCCACAGGTGGTTCCATCATCAACCAAGACTCCTGAATTTGAAGTTACAGCCTATATTTTCGACCCTGTTCTGAGTTGCCTGATAGTTCTGGGAGCATTCCTGATGTTTCTCTTTGTCATCTATAAAAGGAGAATCTGAATTCTTGATGTTGTAGTCCTAAAAGTTACAGATTTATTTTGTTGAGTGTTTCTCGTAACTTTTCATCGGCAACCCCTCAAAATCAATTCCGTTTTCGTTGTAAGAGTGTAGTTCTGTGTATTCTGTCATTTTGGATGTAATGTTATGATGGGTGTAATGTTATGGTAATCCAAAAACTTCTGGCTATCTTTTACCAGCATATATATTCAACCTCATAGGTTGTTCCTGCACTACCAGTATCACACTCATCGCTTCTACCGCTGATGCCCAAACACATAGGGATGTACAGATTGTTGTCTTCTCCGGCTTGTAGCTGATATATTCGATACGAAAAAACTCCGAACTCACTCCAATCGATGTGGCTAAGCCAGCTTGGTTGGAGATGTATGTCCATCCATATATCCCACTTACCCCCCAGTTTTTCTTTCAGTTTGTGATAAACACAAATCAATTTTTTAAATTTCCAAAGATGCTAAAATTAGCATACATAATAAATTCATCACTCCCCCAACAACATTTCTCACGAAATAAGAATACTATATGAGCTATACACGCTTAAACCGGGCAAAAGAGAATGTATGAGCCAGATCGATCCTTCTCTCTTCTGCAGTAAACTCTATTAAACTAATTGTCACATCTCTGTGAAGTTATACAAAATTATCAGATACTACCCTTCCTCTTAATTAAAAACCTTTTATATCCCACTGAGGTCAGTGCTTTCAACCATTGCTCCATAATTTTTTCTGCTTCATCATCACATGCTTCAAAATTATTTTTGGAAGCAGTTGCAAGAATCTCATCCCCATGATACAGCTGAATTATCCCAATTTTTTTCAGAATATGCAGGGTAAATGGGGGATCGAATATAACTATCCTGTCGTCTTCACAGATCGCCTTCTCCCTGAGAATCTTCTTTAAATTTTCAAAAGAATCCAGAATTTTGGTTACACACTTTGATCTCTCCTCAACACCATTGGAGCGTTGCATTAGGTGTCAGTTTGTTTAACAATTTACTTGAAGTTTTTCATTTATCTCCTCAGCCATGATAGAAAATAGATCAAGATATAACTGAAGCAAGTTAAGATTGAACAAGCCAAACTTTAAAAGTTGTGAATGCATCCAAACTTCATGCCTGATGTCTTCGATGTTGCAGTTGCTGGAGTGGGCGTGGCAGGAGCATTCCTCCTCAGAAACTTGAGTAAAGACCTGAGTGTTGTAGGGATTGATAAAAGAGAGAAACTGGGTTTTCCTGTGGAATGTGGAGAAATAGTTCCAGTAAAAAAGGAGATGAGAATCCTACTTCCCAATCTTAAAGATTACTCTCTTTTTGATATACCGGAGAAATATGAAAGTAATCGAACAGATTATATCAGATTCATCGCTCCCGATGGCAGAGAATTTATTTCTGAGTTTAAAATGCACGTCGTGAAAAGAGATGAGATGATATCGGATGTTGCAGAGAGTGGTGGACACAGAATCATGAAATCCTCAAGAATAGTTTCTTTCAGAAAAGAGAGCAACGCAGGTATAATCAGACTTGATAATGGTGAAAAGATTGTTGCAAAGATTGTGGCGGGCTGCGATGGGGCAAACTCTAGAATAGCAGCCGGGCTGAAACTCAAAAAACTCCTCGCCGTTCCCGCAAAACAGTATGTAATGAGGAATGTTGATTGTGATGAGGATTCTATTTACATGTATGTGGGAAAGAAAATCTCTCCAGGAGGTTATGCTTGGATAATCCCTAAAGGAGACGGAATTGCCAATGTTGGAATTGGATTCGTCAGTAGCAGGGCTGAGAAAGGAGATACCATTAGAAAAGCCCTTGATAGATTTATTAAGGAGTATCCATACAGTTCAAAATATCTGAAGAGTGCAGAGATTGCTGGAGAAATTGGGGCGGTTGTGCCGGTCGATCTCCCCTACGAAAGAGCTGTTTATGATAACACAATTCTCCTTGGAGATGCAGCCGGTATGGTGATAAGCCATGTTGGAGCAGGTATCCCCACATCAATGGTTGCAGGAGACTTGGCTGCAAAGGTTATAAACGAGTCCTTTGAGGGTGGAGATTTCTCACACCTTCAGGAGTTCGATTTACTGTGGAAAAAAAGTATGCTCGAGACAATAAAGAGTAGCTATTTCATAAAAACCCTCTGGGATAGAATTTCGGATAGCGATGAGAGACTTTCAAGGTACCTCAAACTTATAAACAACAGAGATATGTGGGAGATCCTGCACAGCAGGACTCCACTTAAGCTCAGAGTTGCAGCGTTCTTTATTCCCATCCTGAATCTATTTTTCTGATAAATTCATTCATCTAAGGTCAAAAACCAAGCACATCATCCATGCTGTAAATTCCCGGTTCACTCACATCGCTTATCCACTTCACAGCCCTTATAGCGCCGGAGGTAAAAGCCTGTCTGCTTCCTGCTCTGTGTGTTATTTCTATCCTCTCTCCATTCCCAAAGAAAAAGACTGTGTGCTCACCCACCACATCTCCACCGCGAATCCCAAAAACTCCAATCTCGTTCCCTCTCGGGTTCATTCCACTTCTCTCAAGCTTTAACTCTCTCTCAATCCCCCTTTCCTCAAGAATTGTTTTAATCAGATTTGCAGCCTTCAAAGCTGTTCCACTCGGGGCGTCTTTTTTGAATCTGTGGTGAATTTCAGCTATCTCTACATCCCATTCCAGCAAATAAGGGGTAAGGAACTCAAGTGTTTTCCAGAAAAGATTGACTCCCACACTGAAGTTTGGCGAAATTACTGCTGGAACCTTTATAATTTCCTCGATTTCATTCAACTGCTTTTCTGAGAAACCTGTAGTGCCAACCACAAGCTTTACTCCCTTATCATTAGCAACCCGGATGTTTTCAACAGAAGCCTCAGCAACCGTAAAATCAATTAGAACATCAGCATTCAACCCATCAATATTGTCAGAAATCAGAACACCTGTTTTTCCAACTCCGGCAAGCTCTCCTGCATCCTTTCCCACTTCTCTGATGTCGAATGCCTGGGCGAGCTCAAGCTCCCTATCCTCAACAACATTTCTCACGAGCAGCCTGCCCATCCTGCCTGCTGCTCCTGCTATCGCAACAGAGATCATAGAAGATCAAGTGATTGTAAAACAGCTCTAACCTTCTCTGTTTTCTCTTCAGACAGTTCAACAAGTGGCATCCTTGGAGAGCCTGCTGCGAGACCCATGAGGTTCATTGCCTTTTTTACAGGAATCGGGTTTGTATCTATAAAAAGAATGTCAAAAAGAGGAGTCAATCTGTGATGTAGCCTTCTTGCACCCTCAATGTCTCCATTCTGGAATTTCATGTACATTTCTTTGATCAGATGAGGAGCTACATTGGCTGCAACACTTATTATTCCCTTTCCACCGAGACACAGAATGGGATAAGTAAGGAAATCATCCCCAGAAAGCAGGGTGAAATCCTCAGGAACTGTTCGTATAATCTCAGAAATCTGCTTGAGGTTTCCACTTGCCTCCTTTATCGCCACCACATTTTCTATTTCTGCAAGCCTTCTTACAACATCGGGTGTAAGGTTTATTCCGGTTCTGGAGGGAACATTGTAAACTATAATCGGGATGGAGAGTTCATCACTCAAAGCTTTATAATGTCTGTAAATTCCCTCAGCATTTGGTTTATTATAGTAAGGTGTGACAAACATTGCTGCATCCACACCAGCTTTTTCAACCTCTTTACCCAGGTAAAGAGCTTCTTTGGTGGAGTTAGAGCCTGCTCCACCAATCACAGGAACCTTTGAAACCTCTGCAACATATTTTACCACTTCAATATGCTCCTCATAGCTCAATGTTGCAGCCTCTCCGGTTGTCCCGGCTGGAACAACAGCATCAACATGCTTTTCGAGAAACTCAAGATTCCGGTCAATTCCTCTGAAATCAACATTTAAATTTTCATCAAAGGGAGTAACAAGGGCTGGAATAACTCCCTTCAGCTCAGACATTTACATAACCCCTTCTGACTCTCCTGGTTATATATCCAGCAACCCTGTTCCTTATTGTTTTGCTGTTGATCTTTGCATATTCAGCAACGAGCTTCTTGTTATCCTCAAAGCTCTCTGTAAAAACATCAGGGTACTTTTTCAGGAGTTCCAGAGCTATAACCTTAATATATGACGGTTTTACAGTCCCCATCAAAACACCTCCTGAAGGATGTTTTCAAATCTTTATTTAAGTTTTGCGTGTAAGAA
Source organism: Archaeoglobus sp. UBA234 (assembly GCA_002494625.1). GTDB lineage: Archaea > Halobacteriota > Archaeoglobi > Archaeoglobales > Archaeoglobaceae > Archaeoglobus_A. Next base: position 87,073 of record DACH01000006.1, on the reverse strand, counting down.
GTATTCAGAAAATTTCCCTGAAAATTAAGAAAGGTAAAAAAGCAGGATTCCTTCAACTCTCTACTTCAACTTTTATCCTGTCAACCACCTTCTCTCTGCTGATCAAACTCCCAATAACGAATATCACCGTAGACAAAGGCAGAATTACCACAAGTGGGTCGATAACTGTCCAGGGAAAGGAAAGTATTGTGTCTGTTCCGAAAATGAGTCTGGAAATTCCAAGTTCCTTTGCCTCCTTTGCATGAATGAAAGCAAGGTAAAACAAAGATGCGAAGAATCCAAACACCACACTTGAGATTGCTCCTACTCTACTGGCTCCTTTCCAGTAAAGTCCACCTATATATGCAGGAAGGAAGGATGTGGCACAGAGAGCGAAGAATATAGCAGTACCCCTTGCAATTACTCCTGGGGGTAAAATATAAGCCAGCACAACACTGAAAAGAATTCCAAGTGATATTGCAACCCTTGTGATCTTAATCGTGTCTCCCTTCCTGAGTAAGCCTGACTGAAATATGTCTCTGCCAAGAGCCGAACCTATTGTATGAAACTGACTGCTCAATGTTGACATAGCTGCAGCAAGAAGTGTAACCATAAAAACGGCGATGAACCAGTCTGGCATAAGAGAGTTGATTAGCTCAGGTATAATTTTATCAATATTACCTCCAGCCACTGCAACTGCGGGTTTCCCGACGGTTTCCAGGAAATATGCGTTGCTCAGAGAGCCTGCTATAAAGGATGTCCCGACCATTACGAAGATGAAGAAGGCACCAATCGGAACTGCCCTATCGAGATCCCTGTCCGAGGCGACTGTCATCAGCCTGACTGCAAGCTGTGGCTGAGCAAGAACTCCAATTCCAACTCCGAGAATTATGGTTGACACAAGAGTCCACCATGCGGGAGAACCGAGAGTCGGGAAGGCTGTCCAGCCATTGTGCCCTATTATTTTTCCGGATTCGTGAAAAAGCTTTATTGCAATATCATTGTATGATGTCAGAGCCTCATGAGCAGGAATTATGCCACCAAAAAATGAGTAAATGGCAAAAAGCAGGAATATCATGCTGACGAGCATTATCCCCCCCTGAAAGGCATCAGTATAAATTACCGCAATAATCCCCCCATACACAACATAAAGAGCGATTACAACTGATAGAAAGAGTAAAGCCATACTGTAATCAATAGATAGCGAGACTTCCATAAACCTTGCTGCCCCAATAAGAACCACTCCAGCATAGAGTGGCATGAAAAGAAAAATCACTGCCCCTGAAAAAGCCTGAAGAAATCTTGAGCCATATATTTTTCCGAGGAGTTCTGGGAAGGTCAAAGCCCCCGTCTCCATCCCTATTTTCCTAACCCTCTTTCCGACAATAGCATAGGCGATGAATATACCTACAAATATGTTCAGGAATGTCAGCCAGAGCAGTGAGAAGCCGAAAAGCCCTGCTACTCCTCCGAAACCAACAATTGCTGATGTGGATATGAAAGCCGCTCCGTACGAAAGAGCCATAACTGCGGGATTTACCTTTCTCCCGGCAACCATGTAGTCCTCAGAGCTATTCGTTGATCTGAAACCGAAATATCCCAAGTAAACTGTCACAATCAGATAGACCAGGATAATAACTGCCATCATTAAAATATCCATCTTGTCCCCCTCCATTTCAAAAACCCATAGATTGCACACAGTATTACAGAAATTACCGTGAACAAGAATCCCATTTCCGTCCATATGTCTCCCAAACCCAGCACCATATCACCTTGCCATATTGTTACAATGTAACAGAGTTGCACAATTTAAAAATTTTTTCGTATCGATAAATGGCTGTGAATAAATCCTAAGTATTTATCATTAAAAATATAAAGTGTTTTAAAAGGAGACTGACTACAAGGATTATGGCAAAAAGGAGAAAATCAAGATCATGGAGGGATAAGCTTGAAGACCCCAAAGACCTCCCAAAGGTTATCGAAATACCAGAGAAAATGAAAAAGAAATTAGGAGAGGGGACGATGGTTATACCTACCCCAAAGGAAGTTGATGAGATAATGCGCTCCGTTCCAAGGGGAAAACTCATTACCATAAACCGGATAAGAGAGAAGCTCGCCAAGAAGCATGACACCACAACGAGCTGTCCTATAACAACCGGAATTTTTGCCTGGATTGCTGCTCATGCAGCCAAGGAAGCTGAAGAGAGTGGAGAAAAGGATGTAACACCGTACTGGAGAACACTAAAGGCTGGAGGAGTGATTAATGAAAAATACCCAGGTGGTGTGGAAGAGATTAAAAAGTTGCTGGAGAAAGAGGGTTTCGAGGTCATAAAAAAAGGGAAAAGGTACATCGTAAAAGATTATGAGAGGTTTATGGTTGATTAAAGAAATGGATTTACATCCTTCTGATGAAAAAATATATATTTTTTCAATCTTATCAAAACATGGTGATGAAATATGGAAACAAGAGAGGTTGCCCTCTCAGCCTTGATGGTTTTCTCGGCTGTGATGCTCACATATAAATGGCTATCCTTGTATGACAGAGTGGATTTTGGTGTTATATTCTTCGCCTTTCTTCTGACCCTTGCTCTTGGTGGGCTTTTTATAAGCATTGAGATAAGAATGAGGAAGGTTATGGAAGAGTTCGAGAACACAAAGAGAGTTATTGCTGTGAACGCAGATGATTTAGAAGTGAGATTTGAAAGTATTCTCGATTCGAAGCTATCACAAATAGATGAGAGGCTTGAAAATATTGAGAGGAGGATGTACAGATAACAACAAAAAATTTAACCTTCCCAGTTAAACTTTTATCATGGGCTCTGACATAGGTGACCTTTTTGAGAGGGAGAATGCTTCCCTCGACAGCTTCACAGGCTCGAGAATATCCATCGATGCATTCAATACCATTTACCAGTTCATTACAATAATAAGACAGCCCGATGGTACTCCTTTGAGAGATTCTCAGGGGAGGATCACTTCCCATTTCTCCGGAATTCTCTACAGAGTTTCAAATCTGGTCGAGTCAGGAATAAAACCAATTTTTGTATTTGATGGGGAGCCCCCTGAGTTTAAGAGGGAGGAAATAGAGGAGAGAAAGAGCAGAAAGCTTGAAATGGAGGAGAAATTAATTGAGGCTAAAGAGAGGGGGGAGAAATACCTTAAAAAGTATGCGCAGGCTACAGCGAGAATAGACGATTTTATAGTTGAATCATCCAAAAAGCTTCTAACCCTGATGGGGATTCCATATGTTCAGGCTCCTTCAGAGGGGGAAGCTCAGGCTGCATACATGACAATTAAGGGCGATTCGGACTATACTGCAAGTCAGGACTACGATTCCCTACTCTTCGGAAGTCCAAAACTGGTTAGAAATCTGACAATAACAGGAAAAAGGAAGCTTCCAGGCAAAAATATCTACATTGATGTCAAACCCGAAATTATTGAGCTTAATAAGAATCTGAAAAGATTGGGTCTCACGAGAGAGAAGATTATTGAGATAGCTATTCTCGTGGGAACGGACTACAACCCAGGAATAAAAGGGGTGGGAGCGAAAAAAGCACTGAAACTTATTGAGAAACACGGTAGTGCGATAAAAGTGATGGAGAGTCTTGGAGTTGTAGTTGAGAACTTCGAAGAGATCCGGGATTTCTACCTGAACCCTCCCGTTACTGATGAATACCAAGTTAAATTTTCAAGACCCAATAGAGAGGGAATAATGGAGCTTCTATGCGAGGAACATGATTTTAGCAGAGACCGAGTTGAGAAAGCCATAGAAAAGTTAGAAAAGCTTGAAATAAGTCAGCTCACCTTGGAAAGGTGGTTCTGATGCATGAACATGAAGATACCAATCTTGAGATAAAAATCGGAATAGTAACAATCTCAACATCAAGATTCAAAGAATATGGCAGTCTCAGAGGAATCCATAGCCTGGATAAGGTAGATGATCCTTCTGGAAAGGAGATTCTGAGTGGTATGGAAGAATTTAATGTTGTCGATTACGCTCTTGTTCCTGACAGTATGGATGAAATAAGAAAAACTCTCCTTGAAATACTTGAAGGTGTGGATGCTATTATAACAACCGGTGGAACAGGCATTACACCAACTGATGTAACAATTGAGGCGGTAGAACCTCTGATTGAAAAGAAGATAGATGGTTTTGGAGAACTTTTCAGACATCTAAGTTATGCAGAAGTGGGCATTCCCGGGATTCTGTCCAGAACTTTTGCCGGTGTTGTGAATGGAAAAGCAATTTTCTGCCTGCCGGGTTCGAAAAAAGCAGTAAAGCTTGGTGTCAGGCTTATAAGAGAGTCCCTGAAACATATAATTTCCCATGCAAGGGGTCTTAAGTAAGGTGGAATAATGAAGTTTTTATCCTGGGATGAGACCCTTTTCAGGAGCCCAGAGGTTTTTGATCCGGATTACATCCCTGAGAAAATAAACTTCCGGGATAAGCAAATCAACAGCATAGTTGCCAATCTTAAACCTGCAACAATGAAATCTCGTCCTGTTAACATGCTCTGTCTCGGCACACCCGGAACCGGGAAGACCACAGTCGTTAAATCTGTCTTCAGCGAGCTCAAAAATGTTGATGAGGTTATTCCCGTCTATGTGAACTGTCAGCTCATAAACTCCAATCAGGGTGTATTCGCCAGAATTTTTGAGAAAATATATGGCTATGGCCTTCCCTCCTACGGTGTTCCTTTCTCGAAGGTCTATGGCTCTGTCATGAAGAAGCTGCTTGAGCTGGATAAAGTCCTGATTGTTGCCCTCGATGATATCAACCTGCTTCTCGACGATAGGTTGATGAACGAAGTTATCTACTCTATACTGAAGGCACATGAAGAGGTGGAAGGTGTAAAAACTGGTTTGATAGCAATAACAACAGATTTGAAGCTAACTGCAAGACTTGATGAGAGGGTTGGTTCAATCTTCCATCCCGATGAGATATATTTCCCACCCTACGACTATGACGAGATGTTTGAAATTCTCAGGCAGAGATGTGAGGCTGGTTTCTACCCGGGTGTTATCGATGATGAGGTTCTCAGGCTCGTTACAGATTTAACCTTTGAGTCAGGAGATATCAGAACCGGACTTTACACCCTGAAGATGGCTGGAATTGAGGCTGAGAAAAGAGGTTCAAAGAGAATCAAGGCTGCTGATGTGGAGAATACCTACGAAGGTAGTAGAAAGATCCTTCTGAGAAAATGCATCGGCATCCTAAACAGTATTGAAAGAGAGCTCCTTGAATTGATTTACTCATCAGCCGAGACAACCTCAGGTGAACTTTACAGGAAATTTAAGGAGAAAGAAAAAATGAGTTATACAAAATTCTACAACATCCTTGCAAAACTCGAAAATCTCAGGCTCATCGACACCGTTTTCAAAAGCTTAGAGAAGGGAAGGACAAGAGTCATTATTAAACGATTCGAGCCTGAAATGGTCATTCAGGCTTTGAAGGAATTCTGAGGTTCTTATTTAACCCTTATTTAATTCTGATCTAACTGACCTAACACTTCAAAGCTAACCTTCAGGAAGCATTTCAAGCTCTTCAGGATGTGGATAGTTGTATTTTTCCCAGAAACCGAAGGATGGGATAGACTCGAGGCATTTAAGCCTGGGATTCTCAAGCCCCTTGTGCTGGATTAATACCTTGACCGTTCCGAGCCTGCTATCTCTGTATCTGGATCCTGAAATTTTTTCAAGTTCATCCTCATACTCGTCAACAATGCCTACCGTGCTTTTGAAAATATGGAGGTAGTTCGTCAGGCCAGTTAGCTTCAAATCCACCTTTTTTCCGTACTCAATTAGCGATTGAATACTTATTGACGCTCTTATACTCAGCTTTCCTGGAAGTATGAATGGATTGTGGGTGTGGGTGGTCTCATCGTAGCAGGTGATTGTACCCCATATATCTTTCAGTTCTTCAGGATCGTGCATGTATCCTGCTGTCATGACAAAGCCCCTTCTGAGTTTGTCCCCCATAAAGTTGATCAGATTAAAAGAATCGATGCATACCTCGATCCTCATTCCCTCTTTCAGGCGCTCTATATCCACCATTTTTTCAAGATATTCTTCAACTTCACTTTCCACTATTCCTGCAAGAACCTCCTTGAATTCCCCATTTTCATAGCCAACTCTAACCTCTCTGAACTCTCCATTCCTGTAAACCACTATGTAGAAAGGAAGTGCTCCCACTATCCTATTCGAGAACATAACACCTTCCACTTCACCAATCTCTTCCATACTGATCCGGTGAAAGTTAGATGGAAGAGACTCAAACTCCTCATCATCCAGCCCATCAAAATACTCGCTGGATACGACAAAATAATTCACATTTTCTGGTAGAAGCTTTGAAAGCCTTTTTAAGAGTCTAAAGTTTGTTATTCCAAAATCATAAATGCTCCTTCCATTACAAATTTCGAGCATATCAACAAAAGAGATTTTGAAAGCCTTTGCAAGTACATCCATGAATCTGCTTGAGTAATCTGCCTCAGTCCTCGAAGTTTTTCTGTGTTTTAGCAGTACACCCATATATTCTCTGAAAGAAATAGGACCTTTTTTTTCAATTAGCTCTACCAACTCCTTTTTTGTATCTACCATAACATTCTCCCTCAGGGAAACCTGAAAAACATACCCTGCTTTTTCGTCAATCTTCTTCCTCCACAGAAGGGGCAGTAAAGATTGGGAATGTGAAGTGTTCCCGAATAGCTTGTGGTTCTTTTAACAACAAGATCAAATTCAGAACCACATCTCGCACAGTAAAGATTCTCAAGCTTTCCTCCCATGATTTCTCTTATGAATATGAAAATATTAAAAGTTTTTTGATTTGGGGTTCATGAGAGGAATTCTTAAACTATTCTTTCCATTGAGGCTCTCTTTTCTCAAGAAAAGCACGAATACCTTCCTGAGCATCTTCTGAAGAGCTCTGAAGAGAGATGACTTCTGTTCCATAGTCAAGTGCCTGAAAGTCCTCCATCGAAATCTGCCTGTAAAACATTCTCTTCCCAGATTCAAGGGCTGCAAAACTGTAGCTGGAGAGCTTTCTGGCAAGGTCAAGTACTTCCCTCTCAAGCCCGTCTTCCGGTACAACTCTGTTTACAAGTCCCCACTCCAAGGCAGTCCTGGCATCGATGAATTCTCCTGTTATTGCCATTTCATAAGCTCTCTTTCTTCCCACAACCCTGCTAACAAAAACCACCGGCGTGCTGCAGAATAGTCCTATTTTTATGCCCGGTAAAGAGAAGCGTGTGTTCTCTCCAGCAACAGCCAGATCACAGGCAGCAACAAGCTGACATCCTGCTGCTGCTGCAACTCCATGAACCTGCGCGATAACTGTTTGTGGTAAGTCCCTTATAAGGCGCATGACATCATAGCACTTTTTGAAAAGTCTCTCAACCTCCACAGGTCTGTTCAGGAGTTCTCTCAGATCATGTCCGGAAGAGAAAATTTTTCCCTCTCCCTTTATTATCACTACCTTTACCTTTCTTTCCTTCTTTATTTTTATCAGAAGCTCCTCAAGTTCACTTAAAAGCTCAAATGACAGTGCATTCCTTTTCTCAGGCCTGTTTAAGGTAATCGTTCCAATTTTTTCATGCTCGCTGTAAATTATATTCCTGTACATAGAACCGGAGTTTTCTAAAATTTCCTTCATAACATTCATTAACGATTGTATTTTAAAAGGTTAACGAAATCAAAGAGATTTATCTTTAAAGTGATCTATCTCAAACTTACTTTGAAAATAACCTGAGACGCTGTTCTCAGCTTTCTCCTAATTTTTCTCATTTCATATAGATATATCATCATCGTACCTCTGACAAATCTATCGAATCCAAATGCTTTTTTGAGGAACTCCTGATGCATTTTATCCCTTATAAAAACAACAGTCTCTCCATTCAGGTCATTCATTTCCAGAATAATCGGCACACTGAATCTGTCGTGGTCAATCTCATCCACATATTCTGCAATAAATTCAAGCTCTTTTTTCTCTATTATATACTCATTACCATCTTTCGCTCTGATGGATGGTTCATCTTCCTCGAGCATTTTTTTAAGGCTTTTTTTCGTTTCCGGCATGTGTTTGTTCAAAGCCTCAATCATCTTTGCAAGAGCTTTTTCTGACATCATTGAAACCCTCTCCAGAAAGAAGTTAATTAACTTTTTATTTTACTTTTTCCTTTCAATTCTTTCTCCCCAGCCAATACGTTCTAACTGATTTCCTACCAAACCTCACCACTTCTCCCAGTGGATCAGCTCTTCAATTGGGTACCTTCTCCTTCTCTCTGGCTTTTCTGCAGGATATCCTATCGGTATGATGGCTATGGGTCTTGCATAATCTGGTATTCCGAGCAGGTGGGATACAATTTCCTCGTGAAAGGCTCCAACCCACACACAACCCAAACCCAGAGTACATGCAGCGATCAAGATGTTCTCAACAGCTGCTGTAGCATCCTGCTCTGCATAAAGTCTCCCTCTGTCTCCATAAACCCTCATGCTTCTCGGATAGTTAGCACAAACCACTATAACAACAGGAGCCTGAGCTATGAACATCTGGTTCAGAGCTGCCTTAGCGATCTCTTCTTTCATTTTTTTATCCCTGACTATTACAAAATCCCTTGCCTGAAGATTCCCTGCAGATGGAGCTGCATTTCCTGCCCTCAGTACCTCGATGAGGTCGTTTTCAGAAATTTCTTTATCTTCGAATTTCCTTATTGAGACTCTGTTGAAGATTACCTCTAAACACTTTCTATCCTCATCGGACGCCATGTCGGGGAATTTATCCTCCATGGATAAAAACTTAGTGATAATGTTCAGTAGAATTCATTAAAAAAGTGAGCGAAATCAGAAAACTGGAGTGTGAGCAATTCGTGTCATCCCACAAAAATGGGAAAACATATCTAAGATCAGGCTATATCCCTCGATGTGTCAAGCTGTACACCCTCTCCAATCTCAAATTTGAAGAGGTCGTTGAGTGGAGTTCTACCCCTTATTTTTGGGATTCCAAACTTTTTAACATATCTTGAACCCGTGACCTCAATAAGGATCTCCATAATAACATCTGAAAGATCAAATATCTTTTTCAGAGATTTCTCGTCAAGGCTATCCTTGATTATATAAGCAAAAACAAGTCCATTAGTCTCCTTAGAAACTCTGTAGAGTATATCAATGAAGTTCTGCTTTAATCTGTCTGCTACATCCAGATCCATGAAAAAAGTAAGGCTATCCACGATTATATTTATTTCTTCCGCACTTATCGACTCAACTTTTTCAGTTGCGTAGTTTATTATTTTCTCATCATCTCCTTCAACACCGAATTTTCCGTTCAGAGAATAAACATCGATGAAGGTGAGAAAGTCGTCCTCAAGATGCAGTTCTTTAAAATCCTTTCTTATTACCTCCACAGGGCGGGAGGTGTTGATGTAGTATGTCTCCCTCTCTGTGGAAAACTGATAAAGAAATGCTTCCGGACTGGCTGCCGGATCCCCATATATACAGACAAAAGAGCCTTTTGGAAAACCGCCATCAAGATTTTTGTCAAGAAGATCAATTCCTGTTGAAAGGTTTTCTCCAGTCTTGAGACTGAGTTTGTGCTGAGAATCTCCTCTATCCTTAACCTTTGAATCGCTGATAAAGGAATCTGAAACAGATTTTTTTATCGTCTTTTTCTCCTTTTCGTCACTGAGAACATCCTTTATTGTCCAGCCCACATAATAACCTATACAAATATGTAAATAAAATTTTCGTAAATTTAATCATGACTGAATTTTATCGATGAGTTTTTGCTCATCTAAATAAACCTTTTCGAACTTTGAATTTACCAAATGCAATTTTCCATATACCACAGATCAATTAAGAACCTTTAAATTTTCACTTCCACTTAGTTTTTAAACAGACAAACTCTGGTGGTCGTATGGAACATGAAGAAAATAAAGAAGAATTGATCGAATCAGGATACAGAAAGATTGGCTGGGCAGAGAGGCACATGAAGGTTATGGAAAAAATTAGAAGTATATTTTCAAAGGAGAGACCCTTGGAAGGATATACTATCGGGATGGCTCTTCATGTTGAAGCCAAAACCGCTGTACTGGTTAAAACACTTGTTGATGGGGGTGCTGATGTTGTCATCACCGGATGCAATCCTTTGAGCTCACAGGACGATGTATCAGAAGCGCTGAGAGATATGGGGATAAAATGCTACTCAAAAAGAGGAATGAGTGAAAAGGAATATTATGATGCTCTTAACAGAGTTCTTGATTCAGAACCAGATGTGATAATAGATGATGGTGCTGATCTGATTTTTCTCCTGCACGGTGAGAGAAGCAATATTTCTGAGAGAGTTCTCGGAGCGAGTGAGGAGACAACAACAGGTATAATAAGGATAAGGGCTATGGAGAAAGAAGGAGTGTTAAAGTTTCCTGTCATCGATGTAAACAATGCGATGACGAAGTATCTATTTGATAACAGGTATGGTACAGGGCAATCAACATGGGATGGAATACTCAGATCGACGAACATGCTCATAGCAGGTAAAAAAGTTGTTGTAGCTGGTTACGGATGGTGTGGCAGAGGGATTGCCATGAGAGCTAAGGGACTTGGAGCGAAAGTCATCGTAACGGAGGTGGATGAAATCAGGGCTTTAGAAGCTGTTATGGATGGTTTCGAGGTGATGCCGATGTCAGAGGCTGCGAAGATAGGAGATATTTTCATAACTGCTACAGGAGACAGAGATGTAATAGTCGAAGAGCATTTCAGGCAGATGAAAGATGGCGCGATTCTTGCAAACTCAGGACACTTCAATGTGGAAATCAGCATTCCTGACCTTGAAAAACTCAGCAAATCATCTAAGGAGGTAAGACACGGAGTTACAGAGTATGACCTCGGTGATAAGAAGCTTTATCTGCTGGCAGAGGGTAGACTTGTAAACCTCGTGGCAGGAGAGGGACATCCGATTGAGGTCATGGATATGAGTTTCTCCGACCAGGCTCTCTCTGTCAGATACATTATCGAGAACCATGACCGGCTGGAAAATAGGGTTTATATACTGCCTGAGGAGCTGGACAGAAAGGTGGCAAGATTGAAGCTTGAGAGCTTAGGGGTACAGATAGATGAACTGAGTGAGGTCCAGAAAAAGTACCTTACAGACTGGAGGCAGGGAACCTGATTTGAGGTTAAAAATTAAAGAAGGTGTGATCATGATCTGGACATATCAGCCATGGAAAAATCCCGAATCAAAAAAATTCTGGCTTTTAACAGGTATCATACTTTTTATAGTGGGTAATCTGCTCGCATTTTACAGATTGTCTGAGGATTTCTCAAGGCTTCTTTTCTCATCCATAACTTTCTCACTTGCTGTGGTTTTTTTCACATTCCTGATGCTCAGAAAACCAAGATATTATTACATTGAGGACGAAACGATATACTCTGCCTCGAGAAGAACTGAGTTCTCTGAGATAGAAGATTACACCGTGGATAGAAAGAAGCTCATAATCAAACTGAAGATAAATAATCCATCTTTCTACAAGCTACAGAAACTCTACTTCAGCAGCACCGAAGACCTTGAAAAGGTTGAGAGAGTTCTTGAGAAAATCAGGGAGAGTTAGGAGAGTTAAATTGCAGAAAGAGTTGCAATAAGATTGCAATAAGAGGCTTGCGTTAGACCAAAATCTTCAAATATCCATCAGTATACCACAACCAAGCTAAAATCTCGGGGGCCCGTGGCCTAGCATGGATAGGGCGACGGCCTTCTAAGCCGTAGATCGCGGGTTCAAATCCCGCCGGGTCCGCTCGATTTTTCGATTTAGAAGCTATAGATAGCTCCTTTCCCTCGCGATATACTGTTACAACTTCATCAAGGAATTCCGAGATATTCTCGATGTTATTTTTAAGCCATTCGTGATTTTCAGGCTTGAATCAGATCATCATCCTAAATTTTTTCCTCTTTAGCTTTCTTCTACTTTCTCTGCTTTTTTCTTTTTTGATAGTTCACGAATGCAAATACTTATCAGACCCAAGTATGAACCTAAATAGTAAAGTAACTCCTATTCTGGATCTGAAAAACCTCCTGGACAGCTGGGGAGAAATATTTAGAAGGAAGATTAGACAGGAGAGATAGAGAGGGTTTTCCTGATAAAAGATAAAACCCTTCTTCCAATAATCACCTGCACTTCAAGATCATAATGCATAAACCACTTGCTATAATCACCACCGGAAGCGATAATTAACAATTCATAACTTTAAAACATGATGATAAGAAAGTTGCTGGATAAAATTGACATTCCTGCTCCTGAAGCAAGATCTTCAGCAAAAAAGATATCTAGAATCGATGATGCCGTACTCATTTTTGCTGAGTGGGCTGAAAACAAACATGGATGGGAGAAAGGAGTGTGGGAAGAGGCTTTCAGACTCGGAAAAAGAGTTGTTCGTGAGCTTGGGTTGAGGTTAAAAGATGTGGTGGGACTCGCTTCCAAAAACATTTCGGGAACCTTCGGCTTTTACCTTTCCGGAATTCTTAACATATTGCTGGATGAAAATGAGAGTTTAACTCTCCCCACCAGAACTTCTATGGCTGGAATCGGCTATAAACTGGAGAGAGGGAGAATTGAGGTTAAAGGGAACAGACACATCTACTTCGGCTATAAAATGAGAGGCGGAGAGTTAATTTTGCATGGAAATGCTGGTAACTATGCGGGAGCCTACATGGAGAGTGGAACACTCATTATAAAAGGAAATGTGAGAAACTGGGCAGGATATGGAATGAAAGGAGGTTTGCTGATTATAGAAGGCAATGCTGGAAGTGTTGCTGGGGGAAAGATAAGTGGTGGAGAGCTTGTTATCAGAGGAGAAGCTGGAGACTGGCTTGGTGCGGGAGCAGTAGGTGGAAAGATTGTTTTAAAAGATAGGATTTTAATCCTTAGTGGGAAGCAGTGATGAGAGCCAGCCAACATACTCTCCAACAGACCTTGTCTGAATCCAGATCCTTCCATTACCGCTGAAGTCTGCTACGAGACCTTCCCCACTCAATATCGTTGCTTTGAGACCTCCGGCCTTTGAAATCCTGAAGCTGAGAGAGTCCTCAAATGCAACAATATGTCCAGTATCAACCCTCAGGCTACCTTCAACCTCCAGCTCCTCTATCCCACCAAAAGAGGATAACCAGAGTTCTCCACTACCTTCCAGTTTCAGCAAAAAGAGTCCTTCTCCCGCAAAAAATGTCCTTGCTCCACCCCACTTTGTATCTATGTTTATTTCAGGTGTCGAGGCGAGAAAAGCACCACTCTGTGCGTAAACTCTTCCGTCAATGGGAATATGAACGATATCTCCCTGATACCTGGGTGCGAGTCCAAGAACCCCCTTTCCCTTAGAAACGAACCTGTTAACAAAAAAGGATTCCCCACCCAAAACAGCCCTTTTTAGCCCTCCAAAAATTCCTCCCTTCATCTCAGTTTTCAGCTCTACATTCCGCATATAAACCATTGCACCGGTTTCAGCCTGAACCTCCTCTCCACTTTCAAGTTCTAGCTCAAGAAGGCTGTAACTCGGTTTTGAAAGAATCCTGTGTCTCATAGGCAGAAAGTGGATAAAGTTGTTATTATAGCTTTCTGGACAAGATGTGGGAGGGTAAAGGAATTATAATCAGAACACCGAAATATATATATTAAGCAGAATTTCAGGAGATGGGAATGACAGTAATAAATTTTCTCGGAGGTTGCAGAGAGGTAGGAAGGTCAGCAGTAGTAGTTGACTCTTTAGTTCTCGATTATGGAATAAAGCCATCAGAACCACCAGAATATCCTCTTAACGGAATATCTCCCCGGGCAGTTATAATATCCCACGGTCATCTCGATCATGTTGGTGTTGCCCCCAACCTCATGTATTATGACCCTGAAGTCTTTATGACGCCTCCAACAAGTGATCTTTCTCACATACTCCTCAAGGACTCGATGAACATAATGGAATCTCCCCCTTATGGAAGGAAGGAGTTTCTCCAGTTTGAGAGTAACACGATTGAAATAGGCTACAATCAGCCCTTTGAGGTTGATGGATGGGAGGTGAGTCTGATAAATGCCGGACATATTCCTGGTAGTGCGAGTGTTCACCTCTCCAAGGAGATCAGCATCCTCTACTCTGGAGATGTTAAGCTTGAGGAAACAAGGCTGCTCAACAGGGCTGATATGGACTATCCTGAAACCGACATCCTGATCGTTGAGAGCACATACTACGGAGTAGAACATCCAGAGAGAAAAGAACTTGAAAAGAGGTTTGTGGAATCCGTAACCGAAACTCTTGACATGGGGGGGCATGCAATCATCCCTGCCTTCGCAGTTGGAAGATGTCAGGAGGTTCTGATGATTCTCCACAAATACGGCATAACACCCTATGTTGATGGGATGGGAAAGGAGGTTTCGAAAATCCTCGGAAGATATCCGGAATATATAAAAGACATAAAGATGCTGAAGAGAGCTGTTAAAAACGCCATACCCGTTGAAAGAGGAAAAAGAGAGAGAGTTCTGGAGGAGCCTTCAGCCGTGGTAACAACAGCCGGAATGCTCAATGGAGGGCCAGCTCTTTTTTACATTTCCAGGCTTTACAACGACGAAAAATCAAGGATAATTCTAACTGGCTACCAGGTAGATGGAACAAACGGAGAAATGGCACTGAACCGGGGAATGATAAACCTCGGTCACAGAATTGTAAAGCTAAGAATGGGTGTGGAGCAGTACGATTTCTCAGCCCATGCAGATGATACACAGCTAAAAACACTGGTTGAGAGAGCTGTAAATAGAGGGGTAGAAACTGTTTTCACAGTCCATGGAGAAAACACAGAGGAGTTTGCAAACTGGATAAGAGAGGAGATCGGGATTAACGCCTATGCCCCCAATAACGGAGACATATATGTGATAGACTGAGATTGAAGTGAAATAAGAGAAGTTAAATATGCAATCCCTGATTATTGCAGACATCCATTCCTCTTTCACTCCATTGGAAAGAGTTTTTGAGTATGCAGAGCGAAGTGGAGTAAAATTCTGTTTTGTCTGTGGTGATATAACTCACTTTCGTTCAGAGGATATTTTCAGATTTGGAAAGATAATTGAGAAATATAGGCTGGAGTGCTATGTCGTGCATGGGAACTGTGATCCACCTGACTCACTGAAGATGTTCAGAGAGACTGATGTTGAGCTTATCCACTGTAGAAGTGTTGAAATAGGTGATTATACCTTCCACGGTATTGGAGGTTCAAATTTTACACCCTTTGATACACCTTCAGAGTACTCAGAAGATGAGTTTCGCCTTTTCATATCCAGATTTAATTATGGTGAGAGAAATATACTGGTGTCTCACTGTCCACCTCACGGGATTCTTGATAGAACTTACAGCGGGATGCATGCTGGATGTAGAGTTCTGAGAGAGATAATGAAAAACTTCGATTACATCTTCTGTGGACATATTCATGAGGCTAGAGGGATTGAGACTAGCAAACCCGTGGTTGTGAATCCTGGAGCTTTGTTAAGTGGAAATTTTGCCATATGGGGTTCTTCAGGTATTGAGTTGATGAGGATTCAGTTTTAATCAGTTTAACTCAGCTTTAGGATTTGGTTCTTAGGATTCAGTTTTCTCAAGAATCAGTTCGAGGTAGGATTTCCTGATACTCTCTCTTTTGTCGATGCTAAGCCGGGATGCAATTTCAAATATCCTTCTCTTTCCATATTCAACATCACTGCCTTCAACCTCAATTTCTATAAAATCCCCGATTTCAAGAGAATCGAGGCAGATTACGGCATCTTCATATCTGTAAATCTTTCTCCTTTTTTTAACAACTGCAAAATCCTCAAATCCAAGCTTCAGTAGAATCATGATGATTTTATCATAATCCCCCGGATCAATTCTCGCCTTTACTTCCTCTCTCGTTTTTGTTTCGCTATCCAGCTTGGCTCCCTTATAGGTTACTACAACTCCTTCTACATCTTTTCTAACTCTCAGCGCTTCGTCTGTCACTGCAAAATCCCTTACAGGTGATTTGAAGTAGATATCTTCCTCAACTTTATCTATAACAAACTCTGCAAACTCTTTCACCTTCTCCTCAACTTCTGAGATGTTTTTAACTGGAAACTTTGCCTCAACCTCTATTGACATACTTCCACCTGTGGATATCTACCTATTGGACATCCACCTATGGGAATCTAACACCCAACCTTTTTATATCCTATCACAGGAAGTTTACCCTCAGCAACTTAAAAGGAGTGGTGATATAATGAGCAACACCATAAGCAAGGGAGACTTCGTCAAAATAAGTTATACTGCAAGACTGGAAGATGGAACGATAATCGATTCAACCGATGAAAATGTCGCAAGAGAGGCTGGATTGTCTGATAGACTCAGATACGGAGACCTTGTAGTGGTCGTTGGAGACAGACATGTCTTAGAGGGGCTCGATGATGCTCTCGAGGGAAAAGAGGTCGGCTTCAAGGGAGAGGTAGAGGTTGAACCAGAGAAGGCTTTTGGAGAGTACGATCCGGAGAAAAAGGAGATAATAACAATAACGAAATTCAAGGAAAAACCAGAAATCGGTCAGAGAATACAGGTTGGCGATAGATGGGGGACAGTGGAGAGAATAATCGGAAGGAGAGTTGTTGTGGATTTCAACCATCCCTACGCAGGTAAAAAGATTGTTTTCGACCTCGAAATTAAAGAGAAAATTGAGGACCCGATTGAGAAGGTAAAGTCCCTCTTCCTACTCTACACAACAAAGGATGTTGAGGCAGAGATCAACAATGGAACTGTCATCGTTGAGGTTCCAAGAGGTTCAAGTTTTGACCAGTATTTCATGATAGGAAAATTCAGTGCCATTGATGGTATTTTCAGACATATGGAAGATATCGATGAGATTCAGCTTGTCGAAAAATATCCTCGCCCGGAAAAGATGGCTGAAGAGATGGTGAAAGCTGAGGAGCAAGAAGAGGATACTAAAGAGACCGATAAAGAAGAGGAGGAAAAGAAAGAAGAGAAGGAGGACACCTAGGACTGAACCTTTCATTTTCTCTTTTTGACCTATCTGCTCTCACTCAGATTCTCAGCCTTTCTGTGTGGCTATATCAGCTGGAGATTCGGTATTACAATGGAGAGTATTAAGGAGGAGAAAACGATAAAAGCAAGAAACCTCCCTGCTGCAAGTGAGATCTCCTCTCCTCTTTCTCCAAATCTTCTTGAGAGAATTGATGAGAGTATTTCATGCAATACTCTGCCTCCATCTAAGGGTATTGCAGGCAGGCAATTGAAGAGCCCAACATAAAAGTTAATCCAGCCTACCCAGTAAAGCAGATTCAAAATGTAGAAAAGAGTCTCTCCCTTGTCACTCCAGTATCCTGTAGGAATGAAAAAAGCGGTTGTTTCTTCACCAAAACCACGGAAATTGAGGGGCATGGATATTATGTTCAGCCATCCTAAAGGTGAGGATAGTTGAGTTGGGATTGTCCTGAGCCAGTCCAAGATTACACTTGAGTATGCAATTTGCATTCCAGAAATCTGCTCCTCAACAGAGACTCCCATGAATCCTGATTTGAGAGAGGGGTGTTCTACAAGAGTGAACCTGAAGGTTTTAAAGCTTCCATCGTAGATAACAACCTCTACCTCATCGCCAGGTTTTGTTTTTTGCATCACTTCAAAAAATGAGTTTATTGTGTATGTCCTCTCTCCATTTACAGAGTAAATTACCATACCCTCTTTCAACCCAGCTTTTTCAGCAGGATAGCCTTCAATAAGCCCAATTATTCTGGGTCCAGCAATGTTGGGTAGTTCTATTGTTTTGGTTTCTTCTCCCTTCTGAACCGTTACCCTCAAACTGTCTTTCTGAAGTGCCTTTTCCACATCTTCGGGATAAGTAACCCTGATGCCGTTGATTTCCTTGATTATGGATTGCTCTTCAACAAGTCCGAAAGCTGGAGAATCCTGATGGACACCAAGAACGGTGACTGCTGGAGAAATGAATCCAACTAAGTAGAAAAAGAGAGAGAAAGAGATAAGAGCTACGATGAAGTTGCTTATAACTCCGGCAGAGAATATCCTCACCCTCTGTATTCTTCTTATCCTGCTCTTGTCCATAAGTTCCTCTTCATCCGGTTCTGCAAATCCACCTATGGGCACGAGAGCAAGCAAAACGCCCATTGATTTTACCTTCACCCCTTCCACTCTGCAGAGTATTCCATGGCTGAACTCATGAACCACGAGAGTGACAAGCAAACCTATAACTCCCCACACAAGGGGGATCCAGTCATTCAGCCCCGGGATTAAAAGTGCATTCTTTGGATTCGTGAGTTCTGAGGGTGGTGGAGGCCTCGTAAAAAGGACTATATCTGTCAGAATAACCAGCATGAACATGAAAAACATCCCTGCAAACACGGCAGGAATTCCTGAATCTGCAAAAATTCTCCAGAATCTCTTATTCTCAGCCATTTTATCAAGAAACCTTAAACCTCTTTCCGTTCTTATCATGAGTAATGGCCCATATGCCGTGATATTGTACTTCTCAAGTTTTTTTCTTGATTTTAATATAGATACAGCTACCCAGTAAATCAGAAATATTCCAAGCCCTGCAGTCCAGTCTAAGGAAATCATTTTTAACCTCTCGAACACCTTTTAAAGGCGGAGGGATGTAGGATGTATATGTTCATATATGTTACGGCAGGAAACAGAGAGGAAGCGGAGAAAATTGCAAGACACATCCTTGAAAAGAGACTTGCTGCTTGTGTAAACATGTTCGATATAAACTCAATGTATATCTGGGAGGGCAATATAGAGAAGTCTCCAGAGACAGGGATGATCATCAAAACAAGAGCAGAAAAGCTCAGAGAGCTTAAAGAAGAGATTAAAAAGATCCATAGCTATACTATTCCCTGTATCTGTGCATTCTCCGTTGAGGATGGTTCCAGAGAGTACCTTGAATGGATAGACTCCTGCCTTCAATGAATGTGGTAAAACGATTAACGGGATAGAATGAGAACAAAAACAGCAATCTTCGGAGAAAGAAGGGAAGTTGTTTATAGTGATGAAAGATGGCAAATTCTGAAAAATAAAAGAGAGAGAGCCATGAAGATTATGGAAAGACTTCAGGAGCAATCCCTTGACTCAATAGTCTACGGTAGCGTGGCAAGAGGTGATGTGAATCGAGAAAGCGATATTGATATCTTCATCACCCACAGGGCTCCGTCGTATTTGATTGAGGTATCTCTCGAGGGTTTTCCCGTGCTTGAACGGAGAATAGTTCAAGCTACACCAAATTATGCCGTCAAAGGCGAGTTCGTATTAGATGAGAACACAACCGTGAGCTTTCCTCTCGTCAATCTGAAGGATAGAGAGATAGATTTCTACAGCTTCGGAGGTTCATTGAAGTTGAAAGAGCTTGTCAGTGGGGAAAGGGTTCCTGGAGTCGATAAAAGGCTGATGCTCATCCAGCCGGTTGAGGATGGACATATTGAGATTCCCCTGCTTGAGATCGATGAAGTGGAACTTTCGAAGATACTCGGTGTGGGGCTGGAGATAATAAAAGAGAGAAAGAGAGTTCTTGAGAGGAGGAGAGAGACTGGCAGAACAGGTATTTTTCTGAACCAGACTGTACCTGATGATGAGAGTTTTGAATCTCTCCTTGATAGAATAGCAAAGAAAAACCCTGCCGTGAGAAGAAGAATTATGAACTGATGAGTGGCACAATCAATACTCTTTAAAGTCGGGCAGGTTAAGTTTTAATACAGAAGAAAGAGAATCAGAATTTAATTCAATGCCGTGAGAAAGATGAGAGAGAAAAAAGTAAAAGAAATAGAAGAAGGGAGCTTTTACACATACCTAACCGAAGGGTGCAGAATTTGCAGAGAAGGTGGAAAGCTCGTCCTCTTTATAACAGGAGAATGTGTACACTCTTGCTACTACTGTCCGGTTTCCGAGGAGAGAAAGGAAAAGGATGTAATCTATGCAAACGAGAGGCCGGTTGAGAGTTTTAATGATGTCTTAAAAGAAATGGAGCTGATGGACGCAGAAGGAGCAGGAATAACCGGTGGTGAGCCACTTTCAAAACCGGAACGCCTTTATGAGTACCTGAAATTTTTAAAGGAGTGTGAGCTACATGTTCACCTCTATACCAGCATTCCTGCAGGCTGGAAGATAATTGACAGATTGAGTAAACTTGAACTGGATGAAATCAGATTTCATCCGGTGGGACTTGAGAGCCCTGAAAAGTTTGTCGAGAGTATAAAATATGCAAAAAGATCAGGGATTGAAGCTGGTTTCGAGATTCCCACACTTTATTTCAGAGATGATGTCGCAAAAATTGCCAATGAGCTTGACTGTTTCCTCAACCTCAATGAGCTTGAGTTTTCTCACACCAACTATCAGGCTCTTACCGAAAGAGGTTATGAAGTTGATGACTTTTATGGTGCCCTCGGCAGTAATGAGATTGCGATAAAATACATGGAGACTGTAGAGAAGTTCCACTACTGTACGGCAAGGTTCAAGGATGGTGTTCAGTTCAGGAGAAGGTTGATGAGGATGGCTTTAAACCATCCGGAATTCTATACAGTAACAGAGGATGGAACAATTTTATGCGGTTTGATTGAGGGTGAGAGAGAAAAAATTCAAAAAGCGATTGATTTTTTGAATAGGGTGTCGGTAGAATTTGAGATCATAGAACTGAAGGATTCAAAAAATGATGCAATCTTCATTGAAACAGGAGTTGAGATCGTAGAAAGGTGGAGAGATGATCTAAAGAAAATTGGATTAGAACTGAGTATAATCGAAAGATATCCCACCGCAAAGAGAATTGTCGTGGAAGTTGAACCGCTATAATGAGGTGGATCTGTGGAGTGGGAGGGTGAAGTGAAGGGTCTTCAGGAGAAGGAAATTGAGAACAGGCTCAGGAAATATCTTGACAGAGACAGGAATGGTGTGCGAGAGGAGCTCCTGAAACTCATGCTCACCGGTAAAAAATTCACAACAGAGGAAATTTACAGGGAGCTGAGAGCTAGAGGTATTGAGATAAAAACCAGAGGAGTTTCCGCAATGGTAGGACTCATGAGTGCAAGGCTTGGCATAATCAAGATGGAACTGGGAAACAAAAACAGGTACTTTCTGAAACCTGAATATTCTGAGCTTGTTATCAGAGTGCTCGCTGAACATTCAAGAAAGTAAGAAACAGTGGTTTTTATGCTGCAGAATTTTATTTACAGTGTTTATGAGAGAAAACTCATCTCTGAAGTTTCGAAAAGAAAAATGCCAAGACACATAGCCATAATCATGGATGGTAACAGAAGGTACGCAAGAAGTAGAGGTCTTCCTTCAATGGCAGGTCATTACTTCGGCTCAAAGAAGGCTGAAGAAGTTTTAAACTGGTGTTGGGAACTCAAAATAAAGAATGTTACTGTCTATGCCTTCTCAACTGAGAATTTCAAAAGAAGTGAGGAGGAGAAAATTAATATTTTCAACCTTTTAAGGAAAGAGCTGAAAAGGCTTGCCAGAGATGTGAGAATCCACAAAAATAAAGTTAAAGTAAAAATTATAGGGAAAAAGGAGATGCTTCCTGATTTTGTTAAGGATGCTGTGGAAGAGGTTGAAAGTAAAACATCGAATTATGGGAATTTTTTCCTGAACATTGCCATCGCCTATGGAGGCAGGCAGGAGATTGTAGATGCCATCAGAAAGATTTTGAGTGCTGTGAAAGAAGGAAGAATAAAGAGAGAAGATATAAATCCAGAATTCGTTGAGAGACACTTATATACAAATGATAATTCATGTGTTGATCTACTGATAAGAACTGGGGGTGAACAGAGACTTTCGAACTTTCTCCCCTGGCAGGCTGTGAAGGGTATCGCATATTTCTGTGAGGTTTATTGGCCTGAATTCAGAAAAATTGACCTTTTAAGAGCTATCAGAGCGTGGCAGAAAATGAATGCCAGAAAGGCGGGTGATTGACTTGAGCAAACTAACTTATGAGTTTAAGAGGAAGCTGGAAGAGCTCGAAAAGATGAAAGGAAGAGGTACTGAGCTGATAACCCTTTATATACCACCTGACAAAAACATTGCCGATGTTTCCAACCAGCTCAGGAACGAACTCAGTCAAGCGTCAAACATAAAGTCCAAACAAACGAGGACAAGTGTCATGGCAGGGCTGGAGGCAATCCTTCAAAGGCTGAAGTACTACAAGAAACCACCAGAACACGGGATGGTCATACTCAGCGGGAACATAGACCTCGGAGGTGGAAGGCAGAAACAGATTACCGAGATAATAGAGCCTCCTGAGCCTGTCCCACTCTACAAATATCATTGCGATTCAAGCTTTTATCTTGAGCCTCTGAAGGAGATGTTGAAGGAAAAGAAGATTTACGGGCTCATTGTTATTGATAGAAGAGAGGCTACCATCGGAGTTCTGAGAGGGAAAAGAATTGAAGTGCTAAGCTACTCTTCATCGATGGTGCCGGGCAAGCACAGACAGGGTGGGCAGAGCAGTGTGAGGTTCGAGAGGTTGAGAGAGATTGCAATACATGAGTTCTACAAGAAAGTTGGAGATAAAGCAACAGAGGCTCTTCTCCCTCATCTTGAGAATCTGGTAGGTATCCTCATCGGAGGACCCAGTCCAACAAAGGAGGAGTTTTACGATGGAGAGTATCTCCATCATGAACTTCAGAGGAGGGTGATAGGGTTATTTGATGTCAGTTACACCGATGAAAGTGGGCTTTTTGAGCTTGTGGAGAAAGCTCAGGATGCTTTGCAGGAGCTTGACTTAGTGAGAGAGAAGAAATTAATAGGGAGGTTTCTGCAGGAGGTTGCAAGAGATGGGCTTGCAGCCTATGGTGAGGATGAGATCAGAGAATATCTAAGCCTGGGTGCTGTCGATACACTTCTGCTGAGTGAGGGATTGAGATACGAGCGAGTAAAGTACAGATGTCCAGTATGTGGAGAAAATAAGATTGTAACAGTGAAAGAAGGTGTAGAGACCAATCCAAAATGTGAAAAAGATGGCACAGATATGGAAGAAGAGGAAAGGGAAGACATAGTTCTTGAGCTGAGCAATATAGCAGAGGATATGGGTGCAAAGGTGGAATTCATATCAACCGATTCTGAGGAGGGTTCGATGCTCATGAATGCTTTTGGAGGGATGGCAGCCATTCTGAGGTACAAACCCAATAACAGGTGATTTAATGTTCAGAGTTTTCAGAAAAGAGGTTGAGAAATGTCTGGAAGATTTCAGCGATGAAAGGTTTATCAGAGAAAGCGAGCATGCTGATCTTACCTGCACGGTTGCCTTTAAACTTGCAAAAGAGAAGAGAAAAAAACCGGCTGATATTGCAGAAGAGATTGTTGAGAGTATTTCTACAGAACTTCCGGACTATGTTGGCAGTGTTGAGGTTGTCAATGGGTACATAAATTTCTACGCCAGCATGGAGTTTCTGGAAGATGCTGTGAATGTCATTCTCGATGAAGATGAAGATTATGGAAGCATGACGGAGCAGGGGAATGTGCTTATTGAACATACTTCTGCAAATCCGGATGGACCTCTGCACATAGGGCATTTAAGAAACTCCATAATTGGTGATACGCTCTCAAGAATCTTCAAAAAAGCCGGCTTCAATGTGCGAACTCAGTACTACACGAACGATATGGGAAGACAGATTGCTCTGGCTGTTCTGGGAATAAGGAGATTTGGACTGAGTGATAAAAAACCCGACCATGCCGTAGCAGAGGCATACATTGCAATCAACAGGCTGATAGAAGAGGATGAGAAGGTGGCAGAGCAGATAAATCAGGAAGCTGATCAGATAATGCTAAAATACGAACTCGGTGATGAGGATGTTTCCTTGGAGTTCAAAAATATGGTCGAAAAAGCCCTTGAAGGGATAAGGCAAACCCTTGAATCACTCAATATAAAGCATGATGAAGTAATATGGGAGTCTGAATTCATCAGAAACGGATATGTTGATATGATTCTGAAAAGAATCGATGAGATGGGGCTCTTGATAAAAGATGGTGCCTGGTATATTGATCTCGTGTCAAAGGGATACGAAAAAAATGTGGTTGTCAGAAGGGAAAACGGTACAAGCCTTTACATAACTAGAGACCTTGCCTATCACGCATGGAAAAACGAGAACTTCGATAGATTCATAAACATTCTTGGAGCTGACCACAAGCTTATTGGCAAGCAGCTCAGTGATATCCTCGCCCTTCTCAATCTGAAGCCGCCGGAAATAGTATTCTTTGAGTTTGTATCACTTCCAGAGGGTTCGATGAGTACAAGAAAAGGAAAGTTCATATCAGCCGATGAGCTTATTGAGAAAGTCTATCAGGAGGCTTACGAGATTATAAAAGAGAAAGACATGCCTGAAGAGGAAAAGAAGAGAGTTGCAAGAAGTGTCGCAGTTGGTGCTCTGAGATTCGATTTCGTAAGACTTGCTCCCGAGAAGTCGATGACCTTTGACTGGAAAAAAGCCCTCGACTTTGAGAGGCAGACTGCAAGCTACATCCAGTATTCCCATGCAAGAGCCTGCAGCATTCTAAGAAAAGCAGTTGAGAAGGGTATGCCAGATCTTGAAATATCAGGAGAACTCTGCACTCAATCAGAGAAAGACCTCATTCTTCACCTCTCCAAATTTACAACCGTTCTTGAGAGAGTTATCAAAGAACTCAGACCCAATGTCTTTGCAGACTATGTTTTGGATGCAGCGATAAAATTCAATGAATTCTACAGACTGCATCCGGTGTTGAAGGAAGAAAGTGAGCTGAGGATGCACAGACTTGCAATAGTTGATGCAAGTAGAATCGTTCTCAGGAATGGACTTAGAGTTTTAGGCATTGAGCCACTGGAGAAGATGTGAAATTGGTTAGTTTTCTTCCCCTTTATTCTCCTTTTCATTCTCCTCTTCTGGTTTACAAAGTTCTTTTTTCTTCCACCCGGGCTCAACCATCACTTCCCCATTCTCAAGGGCAAGTACACCCCTCAGATAAACTTTTTCAGGAAATACTGCCTCAAAATTCTCAAAGGGTGTCCACTCAGCCATAGTGTGGAGATTTTCTGCCTTCACCCTCAAAACTGCCTTCAGGTTGAAGACTGCAAGGTTTGCGTAATTGCCCTCTTCTATCCCCCCATATTTCTCAAAACCGAATATCCTGGCAGGATTTATTGCAATAAGGCTTACAAGAGTTCTGATGCCAACCAACCCCTTTCTCATCAGATTTACCATAACCGGATAGGTAGTCTCAACTCCAGGAAAACCCGGAGCTCCGTTCTTTTTGTCCTCAATTGTATGGGGAGCATGATCTGAAGCCATCACATCGGCAAGCTGAAGAACATTGAAAAGCATCTCCGCTTCCACCCTCCTCCTCAGGGGTGGATTAACATTTATGAAGTTTCCCAGATTAAGCAGGTCTTCATAGTTGAGGAGTAGATGATGGGGTGTGACTTCAAAGGTCGAATCTGTGTCAGAGATCATGACAGCAGAATCATATGTAGATATGTGGCAGAAGTGAAAGTTGCCTATCTCAAGGCACCTTTTTACAGCCTCAATCTCAGCCTCAGGAGGGCGCTTATCGAAGTTTAGAGATGCTGTGGACTCAGCTAGGTCAGGACTTTCAGCATGGACAGTTATAAGCTTTGATGTGCTCTTTCTCACTTCAGCAAGTACTTCGTATGGAATCTGGAGTTCCAGATTATCATGCTGAAGAAAGACTTCACCAATTGCAGGTATTCTGTAGCTCTCTTCAACTTTTTTAATTATTTCAACAATATCCTCATGATTTTTCGCTGTCAGCCCCATGTTCAGGGCATAATCGATGTAGGATTTTTTATCCGCCTCCTTCATCCTTCTTTCATACTCTTCAAAGCCATCTATTACCGGCTTTGTATTGGGTTGATCAACAACGAGACAGTTTCCACCATACAAGGCTGAAAGACTGCCTGATTTTATCGTCTCCTTCTTTTCCTCCTCGAAGTCCCTAAAATGTACATGAACATCGATTGATGCAGGTAATATCAAGCCCTGTACCCTCTCACCCTCAATTTTTTTGTCAATTCTTTTTATGATTCCATCCTCGATTTCTATTCCTGCTTCAACAATTTCTCCACGGTAGAAGAGTCTGCCATATAT
The DNA here is from genome assembly GCA_002494625.1 of Archaeoglobus sp. UBA234. Classification (GTDB taxonomy): domain Archaea; phylum Halobacteriota; class Archaeoglobi; order Archaeoglobales; family Archaeoglobaceae; genus Archaeoglobus_A. Next base: position 60,983 of record DACH01000006.1, on the reverse strand, counting down.
CGCCACCATCAACCTTATTTAAGAACAAAGATTTATATACTATTCGTAGGTTATAAATTTATCAAGGGGAGATGAATATGAAATCTATTGTGGAGGAAGCTCTTCAAAGAGCCGAAAGGGAAAAATCCTCAAGGCTGGAAAAAGAACCAGTTGAAGGAGTTGAAGATGAAATCATCGAACTGCTTCACGAATTGAAGACAGTCATCAAGGTAATCGGAGTAGGAGGGAGTGGATGCAATACAATCAACAGAATGTATGAAGAGGGGATTGAGGGAGCAGACCTCTATGCTGTGAATACTGATGTTCAGCACCTTTATTACACAAAAGCTCACAGAAGGGTTTTGATCGGTAAAAAAAGAACAAGAGGCCTTGGAGCCGGAAGTCTTCCTCAGATTGGAGAAGAAGCTGCAAGAGAGAATGAGGAGGAACTGAAACAGATTGTCGATGGTTCTGACTTGGTTTTCATAACATGTGGTCTTGGTGGTGGAACGGGCACTGGAGCTTCTCCTGTTATAGCTGAAGCCGCTCAGGAAGCTGGAGCTCTAACCATAGCGGTAGTAACATTTCCCTTCTCAGCTGAAGGAGCGATTAGAAGACAGAATGCCGAGGCAGGGCTTGAGAGATTACGAGAGGTTACTGATACTGTTATTGTGATTCCAAACGACAGACTGCTTGAAGTCGTGCCCAACTATCCAATTCAGCTTGCCTTTAAGGTGGCAGATGAGGTGCTTATGAGGGCAGTCAAAGGCATCACAGAACTGATTACCAAGCCTGCTCTTGTAAATCTCGACTTTGCTGATGTTAGAACGGTTATGGAGAAGGGTGGAGTTGCAATGATAGGGCTTGGAGAGGCAAGTGGAGAAGATAAGGCTGCAGAATCTGTCAGAAAAGCGCTCAAGAGTCCACTTCTCGAAGTTGACATTTCAGGAGCAAAGGCTGCACTTGTAAATGTTACAGGAGGTCCTGACATGACAATCGAGGAGGCTGAGAGTGTAGTCGAAGAGATTTATAGCAAAGTCGACCCGGATGCAAGAATTATATGGGGAGCAATGATTGATCCAAGCCTTGAAAACACCATGCAAACCCTTGTGATAGTCACAGGTGTTAAATCCCCACAGATTCTCGGAAGAAAGGGATTACCTGTCACTAAAAGATTTGGAATAGATATAGTGAAATGACTTTTTCCTTTTTTATTCTGCATACCCACCTGATTTTTGTAACATTCCATAAAAAATTTCAAATACCCATTGACTGAAAAGAGAGCGTATGGCTAACAAAGATATTCAGAAAAAGCTTAAGGAATACTACAATGTGCTTAAAATGACAAGAAAACCAGATAAAGAGGAGTTTTTCACAACAACAAAGGTAGCTTTAGCTGTAATGTTCTTCATAGGAGTCGTAGGATTCCTCATTTATCTAATAACTGAGCTTATAAACTTCTTAGTGTAAGGTGTGAATCATGAGCAAGTTTTTCCTTCTAAAAACCACCGCAAACCAGGAGAGGGTTGTTGCGAATTTAATGGAGATGGCGGTAAAGAAGTACCAGTTATCTGTATACTCTATAATGTCCCCTAAGGAAGTCAAAGGATATGTTTTCGTTGAGGCAGAGGGGATGGAAGACCTTCTGAAGGCAATAAGAGGAGTTCCACATGTGAAAGGTGTCGTGAAAGGTGAGGTTGGTTTCCACGAGATAGAACATTTTCTCATTCCAAGAAAAGCAGCTGAGCAGATAAAAGAGAGCTATAAAGTCGAGATAATATCGGGACCTTTCAAGGGAGAGGTTGCAGTTGTTAAGAGGGTTGATGAGGCAAAGAACGAAATTACCGTCGAGCTCATCGATGCAGTCGTTCCAATTCCAATTACCGTAAAGGCTGACCATGTCAGAGTGATTGATAAAACTGAGGAGGAGGTGTAGTAAATGGTAAGGGTTGTTGAGGTTCTTGTTCCTGGAGGGGAGGCTTCTCCAGGTCCCCCACTTGGTCCAGCAATAGGTCCTCTCGGTCTCAATGTAAAAGAAGTTGTAGACAGAATTAATGCAGAGACCAAGCAATTTAGTGGTCTTTCAGTTCCTGTTAAACTCATAGTACATGATGACAGGACATTCGATATCGAGGTGGGTATTCCTCCCGCAACTGCTCTGATCAAGCAGGAGCTTGGAATATCAAAAGGGGCAAGTAAGAGAGAAGTGGTTGGAGACCTCACCATAGAGCAGGTGAAAAAGATAGCAAAAATGAAGATGGAAGAAGTGCTGAGCTACGACCTCAGAGGAGCTGTGAAGGAGGTTCTTGGTACCTGTCTTTCAATGGGGGTAACTGTTGAGGGGAAAGACCCCAGAGAAGTCCAGAAAGAGATTGATGAAGGTAAAATAGTTATCGAATGACCTTTTCTTTTTTATAGATAATTTTTATAGATAGAAGAATTTATATCCCTGAACATCCACGAGGAGCTTAGCTCCCCTGCTCTTTCCATAAACATACCAAGATGGGACATCCTCTCCACAGCAATCCACATCAGGAAAGTGCCGACCCTCCACCGGATCATACCATGAGAGAAGCATTGAAGAGCCTTCTTTATCTGCAATAACTGATGAGATTTCTTTTGCAGATTCAAAGTCGAGGTCAAAGCCTTCTACCAGAACCTTAATCAACCTCACATCAATTCTGGTTTCATCAATATCTCTGACTGAACATTCCATGAAGGTAGTTGTTTTCAAAGTATATAACATTTTTTAACTAAAGAAAATCTGGAATGATAAACTATAGACGAAAAGTTTTTCAACTCTGAGACCAATATTTTATCTGGTGATAATATGGCGTTTATAGTTGTCGATAAGGAGAAATGTGATGGATGCGGTGAGTGCATAGCCGTATGTCCGGCTAGTGTTTACGAGTTTGATGATGACAGTAAATCCGAACCTGTGAATCCGGAGGAGTGTATAGAGTGCTGCTCCTGTGTTGAGGTTTGCCCGAAAGGAGCAATAAAGATCGATGTCTGCGAAGAATGATGTGGGTTTGAAAAGTGGCGTAAATAAAGTTATATTGAATAACATCCTAATTTTTTTGAATGGAAGGTCTGAAGAAAGTTGTGGTAAAGCTATGGCATCCGGGTTGCTGGTCAATTGAGACTACAAAAGATCATCCCGAGGTTTATTTATCCGTGGATGGCGCTTTCAAAATTGGAAACGAGATTAGAGCAAATTTCAGGCTTGTAGCTGAAAACTACGATGCAATAAAAGGATATCTAGCAGATATCAGAAGTTTCAATCATCTTGCAAAGGATGTTCTTGTAATCGGAAAGAGTGACCTTGAAGCCTATATTCATGGCAGGTTTCCAACAGAGTCCACCTTCTATGAGAATGTTTTTGCCCTTGAATTCATGCCAACCAAAATAATGATTCAAAGAGGGCATGAGTACTGGACGATGCTTATATATGACGAAAAACTGAAGGAGACATTTGACAGGCTTGGAGAGATGGAGGAGATCGAATTTGAGGTTATAAGTATCTCAAAGCTGAAAACTCTTGAAGAGGATTACAGAGACATAATAGATGAGATATCTTCAAAACTTTCCGCAAAGCAGAAAAAGGTGCTTGTTGAAGCTTACCGCTCAGGCTATTTTGACTGGCCCAGAAAGATGAATCTGAATGAGCTGGCTGATAAATTCGGGATTGCAAAGTCAACATGCCTCCACCACATAAGGACTGCAGAGCAGAAAATACTGAAGAGATTCGTTGAGGAGATAAAGGAAAGAGAAAGTTTCATCACAGACAGATAATTAATTTTTTCAAAATATATTAACACTGGATAGACTAACATGTTCGCTTGTTGTGTTATATAGTTTCAAGAACTATTAATCATTATATGATGGCTAGTATCCGATTTCATGGTAGAGGTGGGCAGGGAGCTGTTACTGCAAGCAAGCTCCTTGCTGAAGTTGCTTATATGTCTGGCTATTACAGCCAATCAATGCCTTTTTTCGGTGCTGAAAGGAGGGGGGCTCCTGTAATTGCTTTTACGAGAATTTCTGATGAGCCTTTGTTTGAGACGAGTCAGGTGTATCATCCCAACATCGTCGTCGTCCTTGATCCAGTAATTTTGAGGGCGGTGGACATATTCAGCGGGGTGAAAGAAGGGGGGACAGTTATCATCAACACAACGAAAAAGCCTGAGGACTTTGAGTTCGAACAGGATTATCTGAACATAATAACTGTAGATGCCACAGGGGTTGCCATCGAAAACGATCTTCTTCTTGCAGGACTGCCCGTTGTGAATACTCCCATGCTTGGGCCACTTATCCGGGCTTTTGAACTGCTAAACATGCCTCTGAAACTTGAATTACTGGAGAGGGTTGTAACAAGAAAATTCGGCAAAGCAGGAATGAAAAATGTTTCAGCAATCAAACAGGCATACGAAAGAGCTGAAATGAAGACAATTCGCGGGAAAAGAAAGAGAAAAAGAAGAAAAAAGGAAAAAATTACAGTAGAGTTTCCGATTTCCTTCCCCTCTGAGGGTGTTGCAGGAAAGACAAAGATGTGGAGGGACTTCAGACCCGAGATTGACTATGAAAAATGCAATGACTGTCTGAGTTGCTGGCTCCACTGCCCGGAATCCGCAATCAGGGTGAATGACAGAGTGGAAATCGACTATGAGTACTGCAAGGGGTGCCTTGTCTGCTCTGCAATCTGTCCAAAGAGAGCTGTGAAGACCGGAAGGGAGGTGTTTGCGTGAATGTAAGAATTCTGACCGGAAATGAGAGTGCCGCATATTCTGCAATGAAGTCTATGGTGAGAGTCGTTGCTGCCTACCCAATAACACCCGCAACACCTGTGGTTGAGACAGTAGCAAAGCTGGTTGAGAGTGGAGAGATGCAGGCAAAGATGATTCGGGTTGAGTCGGAGCATTCCGCAATGGCTGCCTGTATCGGAGCCAGTACTGCTGGTTCGAGAACCTTCACCGCGACATCAAGTCATGGACTGGCTTACATGCACGAAATGCTGCACTGGGCCACCAATGCCAGGACACCTGTGGTTATGGCCGTCGCAAACAGAGCCATTGGACCGGGATGGAATATATGGGCTGATCTGAGTGATGCTCTCAGCCAGCGAGACACAGGATGGATTCAGCTTTACTGCAGTGGAAACCAGGAGATATACGATACAATTGCCATGGCATACAGGTTAGCCGAAGACAGGAAGGTTTTACTGCCCGCAATGGTCTGCTACGATGGATTTGTCCTGTCACACACCGCAATGCCTGTAGAGATTACAGACTTTGAGGGATTCCTTGAAGAATACAATCCTAAATGGAGACTTGATGCAGATAACCCCTTCACTCACGGCAATATTCTACCTCCTGAACCTTTTGCTGAACTCAGACACAACATCCAGAAAGCCCACGACAGGGCTCTCAAAATAATGAAAAAAATTGAAGATGAATTCTATGAGTTCACCAAAAGAGAGACTCCACTCATCATTGAAGAATACAGAACCGAAGATGCTGATATAGTCATCGTGACCATGGGTGCAATAGCCTCAGAGGCGAAGATCGCCGTCAACAGTTTGAGAGAGAAAAAAGTCAAAGCTGGTTTGCTCAGAATTAAATCCTTCCGTCCCTTCCCCGAGAAAGATGTGAAGAATTACCTTGAAGGTAAAAGGGTTTATGTTTTTGATAGAGCCATCAGTCCCGGTTCAGGTGGACAGCTTTTCAGAGAGATAAGATCAGCACTTGCCTTTTCCGATGTGAAAAGTGTTGTTCCCAGAGTTGTTGGGATTGGAGGAATTGATGTTACAAAGAGGACGATTGAAAAGGCAATTTTTGAGAGAAAAATCTGGATTAAAGAGGTGGTAGCATGAAAATATCCGAAATGGAGAGAGAAGAATATGTTCTACCAGGAAATACTGCGTGTCATGGTTGCCCCTCAACCATTTGCCTGAGGACTGTCCTCAAGGCTTTAAAGGGGAGAGCGATACTTGTCATTCCTGCCTGCTGCACTTCCGTATATATGGGTCCTTTCCCGAACTCGGCAATTAAAGTCCCCGTGTTCAACACTGCTTTTGCCTCGGCAGCAGCAACAGCCTCGGGAATCAAAGCTTCGCTGGAAATGCAGGGTGATGATACTGAGGTGGTTGTCTGGGCTGGTGATGGTGGCACATATGATATAGGACTTCAGGCTCTTTCAGGAGCAGCAGAGAGGGGAGAGGATATCATATACATCTGCTACAACAACGAAATTTATTCCAATACGGGAATCCAGAGAAGTGGGGCTACCCCCTTTGGAGCATGGACTACAACAACATGGGCAGGCAAAACAGAGCACAGAAAGGATGTTTCTGAAATTATGCTCGCTCATGGCATACCATATGTTGCCACAGCATCCACGGGATATCTGAAAGATTTGTACGAGAAAGTTAAAAAGGCAAAAGAGATCAAAGGATTCAGATATATAGAAATATTAGCTCCCTGTCCCCCTGGATGGAGATTTCCGATGGATAAAACCGTTCACATGGGCAAACTTGCAGTCGAATCAGGAATGTGGATTCTTCTTGAGAGTGTTAACGGCAGATTCAGATTTACTGGTGTTAGCAGAGCCATTGCTGAGGGGAAGAGAAAAATGAGGGACCTTGAAGAGTACCTGATTTCACAGGAGAGATTCTCACACCTGTCAAAGAAAGAGATTGACGAAATAAGACGATATGTTCAGGAGAAATGGAGCAGGTTGATAAAACTGGAAGGTGAGGTGGATGCAGCTATTGCAAAGTTTTATGTTTGACCTCATGCAGGATGATGACTTTGAGGAGGTTGTTTTCTTTCAGGATAAAAATACCGGTTTGAAGGCAATTGTCGCCATACACAATACCGTCCTTGGTCCTTCTCTGGGAGGAACAAGAATCTGTGTGTACAGAACTGAACTTGATGCCTTAAGGGATGTTTTGAGGCTTGCAAAGGCTATGACCATGAAGGCTTCTGCAGCAGGCCTTAACCTTGGAGGGGGGAAGGCTGTTATAATCGGTGATCCCAAGAAAATAAAAAGTGAGGCTCTCTTCAGGAGCTATGGAAAGTTCATAGAATCCCTCGGGGGCAGATATATAACTGCTGAGGATGTCGGTACAACTGTCGGTGACATGAGGATTATTGCCACAGAGACGAGACATGTAACAGGAATAGAACTTGATCCCTCTCCTTTTACAGCTTACGGTGTTTTTCAGGGAATAAAAGCCTGTGTAGAATATGTTTATGGTGATTCGAACATTGAAGGGCTTAAAGTTGCTGTTCAGGGGCTGGGAAAGGTCGGAGGTGAACTTGTAAGACTTTTAAATGAGGCTGGATGTCATGTGATTGCAACTGATGTTGATACAGAGAAGCTCAGAACATTTGCAGATATAGCTGATATAACCAAGCCATCCAGGATTTTCTCCGTTAAATGTGATGTGTTCTCCCCATGTGCCTTAGGAGGAGTTATAAACGATGGTACAATCAAGAAACTGAAGTGCAGGATTATTGCAGGGGGTGCAAACAACCAGCTGGAGAGCGAGAGGCATGGAGAGAAGCTGACCGAACTCGGAATACTCTACGCCCCCGACTACATAATAAATGCTGGCGGACTGATTGCAGTTGCCAGAGAGTATGAATGCAGTCTCAGACACAGAGAAATAAACAGGAAAAGTATTTTGAGGGAAATCGAAGGTGTAAAGGAGAGATTGATAAAAATATTCAGAATGAGTGAAGAGATGGTGGACAGGTTCGGGAAATCGGTTTCAACCCAAAAAGCTGCAGATATCTTTGCAATGGAGAGAATAGAAAAAGTAGCTGGAATCAGAAGAATGTATCTACCTTAATCTACTTTTACATTTTTTAATTCATTACTGCCTTTTTATTTGCCGTGCAATTACTCACTCTGGAAGATTGCAGCCACACACAAAGCAAGGATGTTGAAGTATCAAGCAGATTAACTGGCTTTTTTCAGGGTTAGATCACAATAATTCTTGTGAAAAATATGTATCCTATCAGAACGAAAACGATAACATGCTTTAAACCTGCCTCAATCTTCCCCTCACCCATCACTCCAGCAGTCAATCCCGAAAAGAAACCAACAAGCAGTGTAGTTTGATAGAAAGTATCTCTGAGCATTTTTAAATCAATTCCAGCAACTATACCCGGAGGGAGGTTCTCTATACTCTGGAAAATGGACATTATGTTGTTCAGCAGAACATAGGTCGTGTAGAGAAAAACAAAAAATGCAATGTAGATAATGATGGTGTACATGCTCATCTGACCTCTGATTCTGTTCCTTGCCTCAATTTCAATTTCAGAATAGACAGATGCGGTGTAAAGTGCCTCCTTTATGCTTGGAGTGGATTCAACTGCTTTCACAACAAGAGAGACTACTCTTGAAATCACAGCGCTCCTTACCCTTGTCTCGAGCTTTCTGAGAGCTTCAGTAACGAGTTCACCCCACTCTACATCTCTCCTGATTTTCACAATTTCCCTGTTAAGTGTACCCATCTCCATTGTTGAAACATGCTTAAGAGCCTCAACAACATTCAAACCAGCTTCATTCAGTCCGGCAAGCTGTCTCAGAAAGTCGGGAATTTGAGACTCTATTTTTCTGATGACCCTCTCCCTGTATTCAAGGAAAATAACCAGAGGTATGAATATTGAAATTACGGTACCTATAAGCATGGACTCAAAATCTATTCTCCCATAGCTGAGTATGATAAATACAATCGGAGGGATAGCCAGATAAACCGAGATAGCCCTCAATGTAAGCGAGTAGATTACTTCTCTGAAGGGTGTGACAAGAAAAGCCTTGATCCTGTTGAATATCCTTCTGTACTTGTTAATTTTATATTCACCACCTGGCTCCTCGTTCACCCTCACGCCTATATCCTCAATAATCTCCTGCCCTCTGACAAAAGATGCTCGGGGCTCCTTGGGCATCATCCCAAGGATCAGATAGATTATCATAATCGAACCAATCGGGAGAAATGTGAAGAGGGCAACCTTGTATCCGGCAAGAATTCCTCCCTGAAGTATCTGGAAGACCACGAGAACTGTCAAGAAGAAAAGAGGCGTAATGATAAACATGGCAAGATAAATTTCTGCTATGAGCTGGAGTGTCTCAAAGAAGAGTGCATGGTATTTTTCTCTTTCCTCAAATAACTGCTCTGATTTCAGCTTTAGATATTCAACAATATTTCCACCACTTTCAACAACATTCAGAAAATTCTCAAGGAAGTTTGAGAACTTTTCAGAGGGGGTTGTTTGAGAAACATACCTCATTGCAGACTGCATATCGTATCCAAAAACATCCATCAACTCAACAATCTTACCGAACTCTCTGCTTGCCTCATCGAATATATGGCGGTTTTCTGCAATGAACCTGAAAGACGCTGAAAGTGGAACCCCTCCTCTTGCCATCCCGAGAAGCATATTAACTGTGTGAGGGATGGCGTTCTCAATCTTGCCTTTTCGAATATTTCCCATGTAATATGGATACGAGAGTATCGAACTCCTCACAAAGAAGTAGGCAAAAATGGAGAAGAAAATTATACATAGAATCGTGTAGAGAGAAGGATAGACTGAGAAAGGATACATGGCATAAAGATGAATATTGAAGAACTCAAGAGCCTCCATCGGCAGAATCGCCCTGGCAAAGAGATATCCCAAAAGTACTCCCGGAATAAGAGAAAGGAGAGCATAGAACTGGGCAATAGCCATGAACCTCGGAACCGTTACAGGAAGCCTTGCCCTCTCAAGCGCTCCGGAAATCTGGTATCTGGAGGGGTCAGCATCATATCTCTTTCTGTAAAACCTCACCAGAAACTTTGGCACATATAGCCTTATCTGCTCATGAACGAGGTGATTTATTTTATCCTTCTTTTCTTTTTTCAGCTTTTCGATATACTCTCGTCTCTCCCCATCATGAGCTTTTACAGCCTCCATTTCTTTCTTTGCCTGCATCTCTCCCGTCATGTTCTTCAAGAGTTATACTTCAACATACTGCACCATGTTCTCATAGGCAACTTCCGGATTTCGGTAATAGGCGTGTATTTTCCTTGTAACCTCTTTAAAGTCCCTTATTCCTCTGTTGAGCATTGCCTCGAGGTAGTTCTTTCTCCTTTCAAGCTCATGCATGACATCTTCCACTTCTCCACCCATTGATTCTGCAAGCTTTTCTACCTTTTTCGATGCTGAAACCTGAACATGTCTGTCGAGTGATGGATCCCACTTATAAACTTGGTTTACCAGCAGATTTTTGTCAACTGTATCGACTCCGAGAATCTCATTGAGTTCCTTAGTGTATCTCTTTCTGAGTCCACCTCGCGTCCACATGAACTGCACGAGTGAGATGTCCAGAAACTGGAGCATGCTTCTCGGTATCTTCAGGGGTTCACTCTCAAGCCTGTAAATCATTTGATTTATGTCTCCCGCATGAAGAGTTGAATATGCTGCATGTCCCGTGCTCATTGCCTGAAAGAGGGTCAGAGCCTCCCTTCCTCTAACTTCTCCTACTACAATGTAGTCCGGGCGCTGTCTCAGAGCTGTCCTGAGAAGGTCGTACATGTCAATCTCTTCCCCACCCACACCTTCTCTTGTAACTCCTGAAACCCAGTTGTTGTGATAGAGTTTTATCTCTCTTGTATCTTCTATGGAGATTATTTTTGCATCCGGGGGAACAAACATCAGTATAGAGTTGAGGGTTGTTGTCTTACCACTTGCAGTTTCTCCAACTATAATTGCAGAGAGCTTGTGCTCAATTGCAAGCCACATATAAGCCATGATTTCCGATGGAATCGTTCCAAAATATATCAGATCTATGGGTGTAAGAGGTTCTGCTGTAAATTTTCTTATTGTGAAAGAGGAACCTCTCGGGGTGATCTCCGTTCCAAAGGTCGCCTGAAGTCTGCTTCCATCTGGAAGTGTGGCATCGAGGAGAGGATTTGCAATTGAGAGATATTTTCCACTTTTCTGGGCAAGTTTTAGAGTTAATCTATCAACAGCATCCTTTGGGAGAGATATATTCGTCTCAAGACTTCCATACTTCATATGATAGACATAAATGGGAATGTCATAGCCATCACATGAAATGTCCTCAATGTAAATGTCATTTACCAGAGGATCTATAACGCCATAGCCAAAGAATTCCCTGAAAAGGTAGTAGAGCATTTTGATGTACAGCCTATCGGAAACATCTATTGCATATTCTTCAAGTATGCTGTCCAGATTTGTCAGCATGACATCAGCCTTGGCTTGAAGGTCAACTGCATAATCCCTTAGAACCAGAACTCTTTTCAGGTCAGAATAAATTGTTGACAGAATTGCACTCTCATCCCTAGTAAGCTCAGGTTCGATTACTCTGTATGTGTGACGATAGGTTTCGGTATCCTCCACAATATAAGTGTGTGCGAATAAATCGATTACCCAGTAATCATCCATCACATTCTGGTGTTCCTCAAGTTCTATTTCAGGAAGGAGGGTAAGATTATTTTCAATTAATCCCCTCTCTTTGAGAATTTCTCTGAGAATATCGTAATGGAGACCAATTTTCTCATATTCCTCAGTCATTTAATCAAATATTGAGGTTGAAGATTATATATTTTTCTAATAGAAAATGATTAGGATACCTTTGAAAATCGTTTTTGATGTCGTAAAAACATTATCTGGAGATAAAATAAAGGATAAATTCCAGAATTTTCGACCTGATTTTCCAGAATTCAAAGTTAAAGCATACGCATTAAAATAAGAATATTAAATTATCACTGCTAAAAAATTGATAATTCAGTCTCTTACCGTTACTACTTCCCGGGAGTAAAATAATCCTTTGCGGTCTCGAGAGCCCTTGCAACAAGCTTTGAACCATTTATCAGATCCTTAAGATCAAGGACCTCAACAGGAGTGTGGATGTATCTTGCAGGTACGCTGACAACTCCTGAAGGGATGCCAGACTTTGTCAGATGTATCGCCGTTGCATCCGTTGTTCCACCATCTGCAACCTCCATCTGGTAGGGAATCTCGAATTGCTTCGCTGTACCTTTAAGCCACTCTATAACTCTTTTCGAGGCAATCAGCCCCCTTCCGGATGCATCAACAACTGTGATGGCTGGTCCACTTCCAAGCTTAACATCCATGTAGGATGACTCTGCTCCAGGAAAATCAGCCGCAACACAGACATCGGTTGCAATTGCTGCATCTGGCTCTATCGCATAGGCTGATGTTCTCGCACCTTTGAGCCCAACCTCTTCCTGAACTGTTCCCACAGCGTAGATTGTCGCGTCACTCCCTGTCTGCTTTATTGCCTGAATCATCATAGCTACTCCTGCCCTGTTATCGAAAGCCTTCCCTGTTACCCTGCCCCCTCTCAGTTCTACGAAGTCTCTGTCGATTGTTACAGGGGTTCCAATGTCAATTCCAATTTCCATGACCTCATCCTTAGAGGATGCTCCAACATCTATGAACATGTCCTTTATCTGGATTACCTTATTTCTCTCCTCGTCTCTCATCAGGTGAGGTGGCTTACACCCGATAACTCCATAAATCCTGCCTTTTTCACCATGTAGAATAACTCTCTGGTTCAGTACTGTCTGGTCAAACCATCCTCCGAGTGTTGAGACCCTGATGAAGCCTTTTTCATCGATATATTTCACTATCATCCCTATCTCATCTATATGGGATGCAACCATCAGCTCAAGGCTTCCACCATTCTTTATGCACAGTATGTTGCCCATCGAGTCAATCCTAATTTCATCCACATAGTCATCAAGTTCTGCCTTTACAACCTCCCTGACATCATCCTCAAAACCACTAACTCCATGTACATTGCTCAATTTTTTGAGCAACTCTTTTGCTTCATTTTCCATAAAAACACCCCCCTTAATTTACTCCAGTATTGCATGCCTCTCTCTGAGATTTTCCTCATCAAGGCCTCTCAGACTGAGCAGTTCGGCAACAAGCGCATCTAAGAAAATCATTGATGTCAGCTCAAACATCGTACCCAATGGTGCAAGTCTCGCAATTTTGTCATCCTTTTCTGTTTTCACCTTACCTTTCAGAAGGACAACAACATCGCTGAGTTTAGCCAAGCTTGAGTTTTTATTGCTTGTAAGTACAGCAATCTTTGATCCGACTATGGACTTCGCTTTCATTGCAATATTCAGAACAGATGTTGTCTCTCCGCTACCTGAGATTGCTATAAGCAAATCCTGCTTTTTTATCTTTGGCGTAACCGTCTCACCCACAACATACACAGAATAGCCCAGATGCATCAGCCTCATTGCAAAGGATTTTGCCACAAACCCACTCCTCCCCGCACCCATTATGAATATATTTTCGGAGTTATTTATGATTTCTATAAGCTCCTCAATCTTCTCGATATCGAGTGACTCCCTCATCTGTCTGATGTGCTGCTCAAGATTTTCCAAGAACTCAATTATCAGTTTTCCTGTCAGAATTACCACCTCTCGTGAAGATAACCATGATTTGAATAAGTCTGCAGAGGTGTTATTAATTTTTTACTCCCTGTTAAGATTTATCAAAAATGTTATCTTTCATTCCCTTCTATCGAAGAGCAGATGAATAAAAAAGACATAGAAGAACTTTTTGAACTGGATTTGCATGAGGTTGGAATTAGAGCAGACTCCATCAACAAAAATAGTTTTGCAACCTTCGTTATCAACAGACACATCAACTACACAGACATTTGCTTGGCAAAATGTCCCCTTTGCGCCTTCAACAACAGAGAGAAATATCTCCTTACAGAAGATGATGTTCTCAAAAAAGCTGAAGAGGCAGTTAATTACGGGGCTACCGAGCTTCACATAGTAGGGGGACATAATCCTGAAATTGGAATTGAATACTTTGAAAGTATTTTCACCGCAATAAAGTCCATACACCCTCATATTACAATAAAAGCCCTGACTGCAACCGAGGTTGATTTTTACTCTAAGAAAGATAAAATAAGTCTGAAGGAGTTTCTTTCCAGGCTGAAAGAGGCGGGATTAGATGCAATGCCTGGAGGAGGGGCTGAGATTCTCGTAGATAGAATCAGGAAAAAAATCTGTCCGAACAAAACAGATAGTGAAAGGTGGCTTAAAATTATGGAGACCGCACATAAAACAGGAATAAAAAGCAATGCCACAATGCTTATCGGACACATAGAATCCATAAAGGATAGAGCTGAACATCTTTACAGACTCAGAAAACTCCAGAACAGAACAGGTGGTTTTGTGTCCTTCATACCCCTTGTTTTCCATCCTGAGAACACGGTTCTCAGAGAGGAGGTTAAGGAAAAAACGAATTCCGCAGACATTCTGAGAACCATAGCAGTATCGAGGATTGCTCTGAGCAACTTCAAAACAATAAGGGCTTACTGGGTTATGCTTGGAGAAAAGCTAGCTGAGGTAGCTTTAAACTATGGAGCCAATGACCTGGATGGAACACTCATGGAAGAAAAGATAACGCATGCTGCAGGGGCAAAAACACCTATGAGTTTGAGTGTCGAGAAATTACTCAGGATTGTGAGAAATGCCGGTAAGACTCCAGCCCAGAGAGATACCTTCGGCAATGTTATCAGAGTTTTTGAGGTGGGAGTTTGCTGAAGTATAAAATCGGAAAGTTCGGATTTTTGAACAACTTTTTACCATATTACTTTCTTGAGAAAAACTATGAGGTAGTTGAGGCGACCCCAAGGGTTATGGCAGGTATGCTCCTTGATGGCTATATTACCTATGCCCCAGTTCCACTTTTCTTTTTTCTGAAAGAATCTGAGAGACTTAAGAGTTACAGCTTTTGTGTGGCATCCAAAGAGAGAGCCCTCAGTGTAGTCGTTGTTTCAAAAAAGAGAGATTTTGATGATGGCTGTATCGCAGTAACTAATCAGTCTATAACAAGCATGAACCTGCTTAAAGTCATCCTCTCAGAGAAAGGTCTGAGCAACACCCCTGTTGTAAAAGAGTCTGGGAGTGCATGGGAGCTTTTGAGAGATTGTGACCATGCCCTTGTAATAGGAGATGAAGCCATAAAGGCACGGATGGTTTTCAGGGTACACATGGATCTGGGAGAGGAATGGTATGATCTAACAGGATTGCCGATGGTTTTCGGGATTTCTGCATCTCTCAAAGAGTTCGATGCTGAAAAAATAGATGCTGATGTGATGAGATCCACAATGAAAGGGTTCAAACATTTCGATGATGTTCTAAAAAAAGCTACAAAAATATTCAACATGCCTGAAGAGTTTCTGAGAGAGTACTTCAATGCTCTCTCTTTCGAAGTAGGAATGAGAGAAAGAAAAGGTATTGAAACTTTTGAAGAGTACTGCATGAGTTACGGGTTACTAAAAAAGGATGGAAGATAAAATGAAGGTTAAAAACTTCCTTGAGCTTTTCAACCTTTCTCTACCTGAACTGGGGAAAATGGCGGATGAGATCAGAAAGAAGAAGTGTGGAGAGCTTGTTACATTTGTTGTCGATACCAATATCAACTATACCAACATATGTGCATCAAAATGTGCGTTCTGCGCGTTTTATGCGAGGGAAGGGGGTTATGTCCTGTCCACTGACGAAATTATTGAAAAAATATCGTATGCGGTTGACAGAGGAGTAACGCAGGTGATGTTACAGGGTGGAATGAACCCTGAACTTGGGGTTGAGTGGTTTGAGAGCCTCTTCAAAAAAATAAAATCAAAATTTCCTGATATTCACCTCCACAGCCTTTCACCACCGGAAATAGTTTTTCTCTCCGAAATGGAGAGGTGTTCGATAGCCGAGATACTGGACAGGTTTAGAAAAGCAGGACTGGATTCTCTTCCCGGTGGGGGGGCTGAGATTCTCGTAGATAGAATCAGGAAAAGGATAAGTCCTCGAAAATGCAGTGCAGATGAATGGATAGAGGTTATGAGAACTGCCCATAAACTTGGTATGAAGACCACTGCCACAATGATGTTCGGCCATGTTGAGGATAAAAAAGACATTATAGAGCACCTTCTGAGAATAAGAGACCTTCAGAATGAAACCGAAGGATTTACAGCCTTCATACCCTGGACATACCAGCCCGGGAACAACAAGCTGAGTTGTGAGATATCAGAACCTGCACCATTCACACATTATCTGAGAGTTCTTGCCATATCGAGAGTCGTCCTCGACAACATACGGAATATACAGGCTTCATGGCTGACTCAGGGCTTTGATGTTTCAGTTTTAAGTCTTTTTTTCGGAGCAAACGACTTTGGTGGTGTGATGCTTGAAGAAAGGGTTTTAAAGTCAACAGGAAAGGATGTGACCTCTCCTGGAATCAAAAACATCATCAAAGCCATAAAATCAACTGGAAGACCTGTTGCTCAGAGAGATACTTACTACAGAATCCTCAGGAGGTTTTAGATTTAACTTCTCAAGATGTTTTGGCTCCAATTCCCCATTTGTTAAATTTGTTAATTTACTTCTGCTTTAAGTTTATTTTATATCATCCATATATAAACAAATGTAAAAGTTTTTGTATCATTACCATTTTATTCCCGATTTTAATAGCAATCTTAATCTTCTCAATTTATTCTCCTATAATCATATAAAAAATATACAAAAATATTGGGAAAAAAACCTAACATAACTACTTATTGAATTTAATCTTCTATGAGGGATATTTTCTTTGCTACACTTTCCACTGCATACAATTGATGGAGCTTAACCCATTAAATTCTCCCTTTTAGTGTGCCCTTTTAGTGTGGATCCCCTATTTACAGTTGGTATACGAGAGGTTAAACTGAAGCTGTTAAATGGTTTTTTGATAGCTTTGATCGTGATGGTATCTTTGATTCTTCTGATGGGAAACAAAAATTTCCTCTACTATTTTATTATGTTCTTGCCTTTCCTGTTAATCATTCTGGCTGCAGCACTGCCTCCTAGAAATGAGACTTTCTAGCTGTAAGAGTGGCATTGCTGTCTTGTTCTGGTATATTTTTGACCTTTCTTCTGTCGTTTGCGATTTCTCCATTTTAGGTCTAAAATTGGTGGGTTGGATTCCGAGCTTTATAGGGTTATTATCTCAGGTTTGGGTAGAAAACTGGAGGTTGTAATGGTTGAAAAGATCGTGTGGTCTACATTTTCTTGGTAGGCTGTCGGAAAATTTTACCTAAATACGACAAGGTCAAAATTTTTCAACCTCTAATCCCTTGACTCTGCTAAAGTGCTTTATGTTCCTCGTAACAACTCTCTCATTGTGAGCAAGAGCAATACTGGCAATAAGTGCGTCAAAGTCTCCAATGGGTTCTCCTTTTCTCTCCAAATCCGATGATGTTTGACCATAAATGTCAGATGCGATAGTATTAAACTCGAGTAAGTCAAGTCTGCTGAGGATTCCTCTCACTTTCTTTAGATTTTCATCAACTCTTTCGGATGAATAAGCTCCTCTAAACAGTTCAGATGCGGTTATAGGGGTGGTAGAAAGTCTCTCACCCTTGCTTACAAGTTCTTGAAGTTTTTTTAATGCACTCTCGTCTTTTCTCATCAAAGCGATGATAAAGTCAGTTTCTAAGCAAACCATTTGACCACCCAAAAAATCACATCTTAAAATCTCTTCTTTTGATAAATTCCCTCGATTTATAGGCTTCTTCAATTTTCCCAGTTAAATCGTCTGAAAAATCCGTTGATTCCACATATTCAAGCAAGTTTACTTTTCTTGTTATTTTCAGAATAACATCACTGAAAGATTCTCCTTTTCCTTTCAACTTTTTCAATGCATTATAGGCTTCTTCAGAGATCGTTAATGTCTTATGTGCCATAATTATTAAGTGTATTTAAGTGTATTTAAAATTAACCTTAAGTTATTTGAACTCTATCATTGGCTCATGCTCCAATAGGTATGCTGATTTCTCATCTACATCAAAGCTGAATGCATGAAGCCATCTCCACCTTCTGTATAAACACAACATCACCTGGCATGTTGTAACCCAACCAAACAGCAATCTGACTCGACTGAACAGCCATTTCAGACGGGAGGATTAATCCCTCATCAGATTCGATTCTCGGCACTATGAAGTTATCTGGAGTTAAACCCGAAAGAATATGCACAGCTTTAAAAAGAGTTTTATCAGACTCACAAGTAAAACGAATCGATAGTATATCGGAGTGACAAGATGAAGAAGACCTTATTTTTAGAAAATCTGAGTAAAATCAGATTAACAGGAGAATAAGCGACAAATTATCCTTCGTCTGAACTTGAAAAAGATTGAACACAAACCCAAAAAATAAATAACCCCCCTTTAAACCAATCTTCCATGAAAATCAGGGTTGCACATACGCCTGATGCAGATGATGCCTTCATGTTCTATGCGATGACCCATGGAAAAATAGAGACATGGCTCGAAATCGAGCATCACATTGAAGATATTGAGGCACTAAACAAAAAAGCCTTCAGCCATGAGTTTGAAGTTACCGCAATCTCTGCTTATGCTTACTCAAAACTGAGTGATAGGTATCAGATTCTGTCCTCTGGAGCAAGCGTTGGGGATGGATATGGGCCTATTGTTGTTGCTAAGGAAGACATCGATCTCAAGGGAAAGAGAATCGCTGTTCCCGGAAGATAC
Organism: Archaeoglobus sp. UBA234; assembly: GCA_002494625.1. Lineage (GTDB taxonomy): Archaea > Halobacteriota > Archaeoglobi > Archaeoglobales > Archaeoglobaceae > Archaeoglobus_A. Next base: position 42,413 of record DACH01000006.1, on the reverse strand, counting down.
ACCACCGCCAATCTCCTACTGAATCTCGCGATTGAATTCGAACCCGTGGAGATGAGATTTGACAGAATTCTTCCTGCTGTGATCAAAGGAGAGGTTGAGGCAGGCTTGCTAATCCATGAGGGTCAGATTACATACTCACAGCATGATCTTGTGAAAGTTCTCGATTTATGGGAATGGTGGAGTTCAAAAACATCTCTTCCTCTTCCCCTTGGACTCAACGCCATCAGGAGAGATGTGGATGAGGATGCTCAGAGGGAGTTCCTGAGAGTCATGAGAGAGAGTATAGATTATGCCCTCAAAAATGTTGATGAGGCAATGGATTATGCGATGAGGTTTTCCAGGGGACTTGACAGAGAAACTGCCACAAAGTTCGCCCTCATGTATGTTAACCGCTACACATACAGGATGCCTGAAAGTGTTTTGAAAGCTCTGAAAAAACTTTACGAAATGGGAGAAAAGAGGGGGTTACTTGAAATTCCACCCATCGATGTTCTTGATTTTTGAATCTCTTGTTAAGAGACCATTCAGTAAAAATTTCATCATAAATACACGAGTTAAACACTCAGATTTATTGCAACCTCCGCAATATCCGTTGCATAACCCAGTATTCTGAAGTGGCTGTCGATTATCGATTTTATCAGCATCGCCTCTCTCAGCTCTCTGTTGAGCATCATGTTGTAATAGCTCCTTCCACTCTCTATAAACACTTTGGAGTTTGTTATGATCTCTTCTGCAAGCTCTGAGTCAATCCTGTAGAACGAGACAAAAGAGGTTTTCAGCATCTCCCTCGTGAAGTCTGCCACCTCACATAGATCAGGCAGCGGTTTCTGAAGAAGAAGTACTGACTCTGCTATTGATGCTGCGTGATCTGCAATCCTCTCAAGTGCCCTGACAACCGTTCTGTATTCCATTGCCCTTCCTTTCAGCTCAAGAAGATCCTCTATATCTGGATACTCTGAGGATAGTCTTAAAAGTCTGAGAACTAGGAAGTGGAGTTTGTCTGTCTCATTCTCCCTCGCTATAATCGTGCTGCAGACATATTTGTCAAATTCCTCAAAAGCCTTGCAGAAATCGGATACCATACTCTCACATATTCTGGAAATCTTCTCTATCATGTCAAGCGGCTTGAATCTGTTGAGATCAAGAAAAACCTCAATCTGCATCTCATTACCAAGGTCTTCAAGTATTTCCACTCCGATGAGGATCTCTGAAGCGATTGAAATCGCATTTCTCTGCTCATTGTTGTATATTTTTACTCTCATTGAGTCATACCCGGCAAGGTAGTAGGAGATTATCCTCCTGATGAGAGATTCCATTTCAGCCCCTTTATAATCGATAACAGCTTCTTTTCTCTTTTTCTCAGCTTTATGAGGGAATATAGATATCCTGTCGCTTCCCACCTCAATTAAAACCGAGTCTCCACTCTTTAACCCATTCTGTATAACCCAATCTTTTGGAAGGGTTATCAGATAGCTACTTTTCCCGCTCGAAAATATCTTTCTTGTGTCGACCATGATGATTTTTCAGTCCACATGTATATAGATGCTGTGGTAAAGCTACTTTTCTAAAGTTGCTTTCCTTTGATATCTATCAATCTATATATCTATATATCTAACTAACCATATATAGTCTATACGGACAAAGTAGATATATCTTCATGTGTTGCATCCGTACATGAAGAGAAGATACATTACACTTGCAGTCCTTCTTACAACTTCACTGCTGTTTCTGGGCTGTATCCAAAGTGGGACTTCAGAAAATAAGGGGGCTCAACCTGAAAAAGCAGAATCCAGACTTTCCGGAGAAGTGAGGGTTGCTGGTAGCAGCACTGTATACTTGATATCAACTGCAATGGCTGAGGAGTTCAGTAAACTGTATCCGGATGTTATCATTTCTGTTCAGTCAACTGGCACTGGGGGAGGTTTCAAAAACTTCTTCATAGTCGGGAAGACAGATATAAATGGTGCTAGCAGACCCATAAAGCAGAGCGAGCTTGATGCAGCTAAGGAGAATGGTGTTGAGCCTCTGGAGTTTACAGTTGCCTACGATGGTTTAAGTGTAATCGTAAATCCCGAGGCAAACTGGGTTGATTGCATGAGCATTGAGCATCTCAGGGAGATCTGGAAACCAGATACAATCGTAAAGAAATGGAGTGATATTGATGAATCATGGCCTGAGAAGGAAATAAGACTCTATGGTCCAACGAGTGCATCTGGAACATTCGACTTCTTCACCAAAGTTGTTGTGGGAGAGGAGAGGGCATCGAGAAGTGATTACCATGGAACCGAGGAGGATAACACGATAATTCAGGCTGTTGCGAGGGATAAGTATGCGATGGGTTATCTCGGAATGGCATACTATCTTGAAAATAAAGATATGATTAAAGCGATCAAAATCAAAAATCCTGAAGGTGTTTGCACTGAACCAAGCATAGAATCCGTTAAGTCCGGAGAGTACAGACCATTAGCAAGACCGCTTTTCATATACGTCAACAAAGAATCATTGAAAGATGCAGCGGTTAGAGAATTCGTGAGATTCTATCTGGAAAACCTTGATAGCGAGATTATAGAAGAAATAGGCTATGTTTCGGTAAGCAAAGAGACTAAAGAGGAGAATTTAAAGGAATTTAACGATGCTTTAAAGGAACTCGGGGTTCAGTAAAGTCAAGTAAACTGATAAGCAGGGATTAGAACCCATGAAAGTCAGGGATTTGAAAGAAAGACTGATAAAGTATCTTCTATTCTTTTCGGCTCTCCTGACGGTAGCTGTAACATTCGGAATCATACTCACACTTATATTCGATTCCATCGAGTTTTTCAGCAAAGTTTCGTTTTTAGAGTTCTTTATGGGTACAAGGTGGAGCCCCACAATAAAACCAGTCAGTTTTGGGGTTCTTCCCTTAGTTGCAGGCACACTGATGGTTACTTTTGGTTCGGCAATGATTGCAATCCCATGTGGTTTACTTGCAGCCATTTATCTGAGCGAGTACGCAAGCGAGGGAGTGAGAGCCATATTAAAACCTGCACTTGAAGTGCTTGCAGGCATCCCAACTGTAGTCTACGGCTTTTTCGCTTTTGTTTATATAACACCTCTCTTGCAGAAAATTTTCCCTGACATAAGTGCTTACAACGCTCTTGCCGCTTCCATAGTTGTCGGGATAATGATTATTCCTATCGTTTCAAGCATAAGTGAAGATGCTTTAAGGGCTGTTCCAAAAACTCTGAGAGAAGCAGGATATGCTCTCGGAGCAAACAAGGTTAAAGTTATCTGGAGCATAGTTGTGCCATCTGGCTTATCAGGCATTGTTGCATCCTTCATTCTGGGCATATCTCGAGCTATTGGGGAGACAATGGCTGTTACGATCGCTGCTGGAAGACTTCCAAGACTTGTTAATCCTCTGAATCCTGCAGACTGGTTTGAGCCGATTGAGACGATGACGGCTGCCATGGTTGAGATTGGTATGAGCGATGTTTCAGGGCAGTCCATTGAGTACAAAAGCCTGTTTGCAATCGGTTTGACCCTTTTTGCAATGACTCTCATCCTCAACATGGTCAGCTACTATGTTAAGATGAGATTCAGGGAGGTGTATCGGTGAAAGTGCTGACAGGAAAGAAAGACAGAAATAGAAATAGATTCAATGATAAACTCAAGGACAGATTATTCCTGATCCTATGTCTCCTCACAACAGTATTTGGACTGGTTATTCTTTCAGCCCTCATAACATTCACCTTTGTCGAGGCTGCTGCATGGCTCGACTGGCAGTTTCTAACAAGTCCTCCATCCAGATTTCCAGAAAAGGCAGGCATATATCCTGCTCTGGTAGGATCCATTTATACAATTGCTTTAGTTGGACTATTCACCCTTCCCCTGGGAGTTTCTGCCGCTCTCTTCCTTGAAGAGTATTCAGGGAGGAGTAGAATTGCCAAAATAATCGAGATAAACATATCAAACCTTGCAGCAGTTCCATCTATTGTTTATGGACTTCTCGGCTTGGGAATTTTCGTTTCAAAGCTCAATATGAAACCCGGAATCATTATAGTCGGTGCCTTCACCCTCACCCTCCTCATACTGCCTGTAGTTATAGTTGCATCTCAGGAAGCGATCAGAGCTGTTCCATATTCCCTGAGAGAAGCTTCATACGGTCTGGGAGCGACAAAATGGCAGACAATAAGGGGTATTGTTCTTCCAAGTGCAATGCCGGGCATTCTAACAGGTACAATTCTGGCTCTCTCAAGGGCAATTGGTGAAACTGCGCCCCTTATAATGATTGGAGCAGCTTCATCAATTTTCTCAGCACCTAAGGATTTCTTCAGCCCTTTCAGTGCAATGCCCATGCAGATTTTTGTGTGGACTGATATGCCAAGAAACGAGTTTCTGCACGGAGTGGCTCCGGCTGGAGTTGTTGTTCTTCTCGCTGTCATGCTTTCAATGAATGCCTTTGCGATCTTTCTGAGAAACAGATACCAGAAGAAACTAAGGGGGTGAAATTCTGAATACTGTCTTTGATATCAGAAATCTGAGTGTTTACTACGGAAACAAGCCGGGAATAAAGAATGTAAATATGGAGATTTATGAAAGAAAGGTTACAGCGATAATCGGTCCGAGCGGTTGTGGAAAATCAACTTTGCTGAGATCCCTCAACAGGCTTGTGGAACTTGTAGAAAATGTAAGGGTTGAGGGAGAAGTTTTGTTCAATGGTAAAAACATTTACGATAGCGATCCCGTTGAAATTAGAAGGCGAATAGGAATGGTTTTCCAGCATCCAAATCCTTTTCCAAAGAGCATATTTGAAAATGTAGCCTATGGTCCCAGAGTGCATGGAATAAAAGAGAGGAGAAAACTGGAGAGGATCGTTGAAGATAGCCTGAAAAAGGCTGCACTGTGGGATGAGGTTAATGACAGGCTAAATGATTTAGCCCTCGGGCTATCGGGTGGTCAGCAGCAGAGGCTCTGTATAGCGAGAGCAATAGCCACAAATCCAGAAGTTATCCTCTTCGATGAGCCAACTTCAGCTCTTGACCCAATAGCTTCTTCAAAAATTGAGGATCTGATAGTTGATCTTAAGAAGAAATACACTGTCGTTATCGTCACCCACAACATCCAGCAAGCAGGGAGAATTGGTGACTACGTTGCCTTTTTCTGGATGGGTGAGCTTGTTGAGTACGATAAAGCTGAAAAGATCTTTGAAAAGCCTGAGAAAGAGCTTACAGAAAGGTACCTTACTGGGAGGATAGGATGATACGAGCAACAAGGTGATAATGTGAAGAGAATAGAGAGAAGGTTTGAGGATGTTAAGGATGAAATAATCGAGATCCATGAGATAGCAAGGAGAGGGGTTGAGATATGCCTAAAAGCACTATCTGGAGATGATGAAAGCAAAATTGAGTCTGTGAGAATCGAACAGAGAGCGGATGTTCTCGACACAGAAATCAACTACGATTGTACCCATATTATTGCACTTTTTCAGCCTGTGGCAAGAGATCTGAGAACTGCTCTGAGCTACATAAGAATATCATCGGCGTATGAAAGAATAACGGACTTGACAAATGAGATAGCAATGTATGATGTTGATATCCCTGAGGAATTTTACGATATGCAAAGGATCATTCTGAAAATGTTTGACACCATAAAAAAAGCCTATGTTGGCAAAGAGGTCGATTTGAAAGAGGACTTAATTTGTGAAGATGATGAGCTCGATCTTTTCTACACGGAGTTTATTGAAAAGGTCTCAGACAGGAGATGCCATATAAGAGAGGTTGTGGATATAATACTGATTGCGAGACATCTGGAGCGAATTGGAGACCTCCTGCTGAAGATCGGAAAATGGCTGATATTCATAAATGAAGGGAAGATGATGTGGCTTAAGTAGGTTTTACATCTGTGAATGCCAGAGTTTAGAATTCAAGAATTTCTATAATTCTAAAAGAATTTACAAAAAATTACAAAAATTAAGGATTAAAGATTGAAGCTGTCTAAGCATTCAGGACAAGATGCTCAATAATGGCGTTTGCAATAAGCTCACCATTTAAAAAGCATTTAACCTCCCAGACTGCAATTTTTTTACCCATCCTCAAAGCCTTCGCTTCTGCAATTACCTTCCCCTTTTTAACCGGTTTGAGAAATTGTATGTGGCTTGATGTTGTTGTTGCCGGCTTGGAGTAGCTGTAAATGCAGCATCCTGTTGCGAGAGTGTCGGCTAAGGTAAAGATTGTCCCACCGTGAAGAGTTTTTGTTGGATTGAAATTACTTTCATCCACAACCATCTCAGCCCTCCCGAATCCCTTCTCCATTTCGGTGATAACCATCCCGATCTTGCCCGCAAATGAGTTCTCGATAAACCTGTTCATGGCATCAACAGCCTCACCTTTCGGGAGATTTGAAAAAGTAGACATATCTCTGGTGATAAAACCACCCCCTAATCTAAGACATCTTCAAACTCCTTTAAAAGTGCCAGATGTCTTTTAAGCACCTCTGGTTGCTCTGAAAATTTTTTCCTGATCTCCGTTATATATTCGTCCTTTCCCATAATTCTATTTCCTGCTACGAGATTATCTGCTAAAGCGACAACTTTCTCCTCTACTGTCTCCGGGATGTAGTCCTTTTCAGGAAGATCAAATACCTTCGCCTCCTCTGCCGTCAATCCAGCTCCTATGTGTCTTTCAACTATTCTTACAATTCTCTCGTCGAACCCATCTTCTCTGAGAATTTCAGCACCCAGTACTGCATGATCCATGCCGTGGCTTTTTATTCTACCGATATCGTGAAGAAATGCTCCAGCCAGTATGAGTTTTCTTTGCGTTTCAGATAGATTCAGCTTATCCATTATCTTTTTAGAGGATTCTACCACCTTCAAAATGTGATTCAAAACTTCTTCCTGTACACCTTTGTCCTTCAGGTACTTTAAGAGAGTGTCTGCGATCTCTCCTTCATTCAGCTCGGTTATCTTGCTGTAACAGCATTCCATGTTCAATCCTTTACTTTTGAAATCAATTATCCATTTTAAAACAAAAAAGGATTACAGCTGGAGGACCTTTCCTTTCCCTCCAGCATTAACATCTCCTTCAAAACCATCCTCTACTTTCCTAAATCCGGGAACGAGCTCAAAGTTTCCTTTGATCTTAATCGTGCCACCTTTCATGTCTCCCCCTACAAATCCACAGTTACCATGGATAACAATGGTGCCATCCTTCATTTCTGTGCCGACGAAGTCACCTGTGTCGCCCATAATCTCTATCTCTCCACCACCCATTTTCTCACCAATGTAGTTGCCTGCATTTCCTTTCACGGTAATTTTACCCCCGGTCATCCCTGTCATATTTCCCCAGTAGGCACAGCCGACGTAGTTTCTCACATTTCCATTAACTTCGATTTCTCCACCCTTCATCTCCGCTCCAATCCAGTCAAGAGCATTTCCCTCAACGACTATTTTACCCCCAGTCATATACGCTCCGCAGTGATCTCCAATATCTCCCTTTACAACTATTTCTCCTTCATCCATCCTTGCTCCAATCCATTTTACCTTGCTAAAGTCGCCATCAAGCAACAGCTTTGCATCATCACCTTCTCTTGAGATTTCAAAAAGATCTGAGAGCTTTGCCTTGTCCTTCCCGTAATACACCTGATAGTTTGAGATCTCCTCATCGGTTGCAAGTGCAAGAGCCGGGGTTATTTCCGCCTCCACACTAATCTCAAAGTCGAATTTTGGTTTCAGTATGAGCATGTTATCACCCCATCACGAGCCTCTCCGGCTTCTTAATCCACGATTCCTCAACACCATAATTCTGCCGTTCAAGGCTGTAGTACTTTGAGAACATCTCATCAAGATCGCTTTCAATTGCCTCCATTTCAACTTTTGAAGTTGCATCTACCCAGAATGTTCTTCCCCATACCTCCTTGACGAGTTCACCGTTCATGGCGATGATCTCTCCTCCCTTGATGGTGTAGGCAGAGGTTTTGAAAACCTTGTACACTGTCTCGAAATCATTTGTCACATCCACAGTGAGGGGATCGAAGTTGTAAATTGCTATATCTGCATCAGCTCCGAATCCGAGGTGTCCCTTACTATCCAGTCCCATCACCCTCGCAGGCAGGCTTCTTGTCATCTGTATTACTTCAAAGAGGGTCTTTTCTCTATCTATTGCAGCCAATCCGGTTGCTTTCTGCACATAGGGGCTGACTCTTTCCAGCTCTTTCTCCCTCATTTTCCTGCTCATCAGCATCGCCATTATGTATGGATACTCTGTGAAAGGTCCACCATTTGGATAGTCTGTCGAAAGCACAACCTTGTCTGAATCTACCAAAAGCCCGAGTTCAAGTCCGATAGCCCACTGAAGGGCGTGTATCGGATTCTTGGGTAGATAACCTATCGGAACGATTCCTGCTCCTCCTTCAATTTCCGAATCTTTGTTACTCCATCTCGCTCCGGTGAGCTTGTGGAGTGTGAACTGGAATGGAGCATCCCCAGTCATCGCTGTGGCATGGCCAAAGATTGGTTGACCCATATCAATCGTAATGTTATCTACGCTGTTCACATACTTCGCTATCTCCGCTGCTCCACTTCCAACATCCCTCCACGAGCTTCCAGAATAGGCGTTGAACTGCACATGAGTAACATGAAGAACCTGTCTTCTATCGTTACTGAATTTTGAAGCGAGTTTCATGCTCTCAATCGTTGTTTCGTAGTTTCCGGGGGTGCCGAGGTTGTTGCAGTGCAGGTGGACTGAATGGCTCAGATTGAGGTTCTCAGTTTCTTGAATCAATGCAGTGATTATCTCTCTTGGCGTTACACCGAAACCTGGAACCTCGTCATCAAGACTCTTGCAGTTCCCACCATACATCCATGCCTCCACCCCTCCAGGATTGACGACCTTCACACCAAAGCCTTTCGTTCTCTCAATAGCCCATGCGATGAAGGTTCTCAGCTTCTCCCAGTTCTTCTCTGCGACATACTTCAGGACAAAATGCCAGTTTCCAAAAACTGGGAGGGCTGCCTTATCGATCATTGGTATTGCGTCAAGTTCCTCATGTGTATGCAAAGCTCCAACTGGAGGCTGGGCTGCCTCAAATGCTGATGTGTACCCCATCTTTGCATACTCATAACCGATTGCAGGAGATGTGAGTAGGACCCTGCCTATGGATGCTCTGAATTTGCCCGCAACAAGCCTTACAGTCCTCATTTCCTCTGGTCTCATCTCTCTTCCAACATTGATCTTGCTCCCGGCTATGTGGGCATGCATGTCAAAACCGCCAGCAACAACGAGCTTGTTGCTCGCATCTATTACCTTCACATCTCCCTTTACCTCAGACTCCTCAACTATCTTACCGTTTTTGACGAATATGTCCATTTTTTCAGCATCTATACCGTTTTTGGGATCGATCACAATTCCATTTTTAATGTGAAGCATCATAATCACCTCTGAAGTTCATTAACCTTTTCAAGCATCAGCTCGAGTATCTTTTCATCACTCCAGTACTCTGTATCAACGATTTTCTTCACCCTGAATGGAATGCCATCCATTCTGTAGGCAGTACCCTCTGCCTCAAGACCTGCAACCGCCGAGGGAATAACAACATCACTGAGGAGTGTAGTCATGTTCGGAAATGGATCGATCTGAATGACCGGGATTTTCTTCAGATGTTTTACAGAAACTTTTGGAAAGTGTGCGGCAGGATCGGAGGCGATAATCAGAGCTGCATCACAGTCACCTCTCTGGAGAATCTCGTTGGCTGAGAACTCACCCGGAGAGAACCTCGGATATCCTCTGCTGAAGTCGATCGCATATGTGTATCCAGCCTCCCATGCTGGCACCTCTCCCGCTCCAACGACATTGTAATGACCCCTCATAGGCCATATAATCCATCTTGTGTAACGATTGAGAAGCTGAATGAGTTTGATTGCATTTTCAACATTTCTGTCTCTCCCTCTTGACTGTGTAACACCAAGCCCGTAGAGTACTGCTCCGTACTTTGCACTTTTCATCATCTCTGCCAGCTCTTTCAGTTGCTCTTTCTTAACCCCTCCAACCTCTTCAGGCACGGCATCCTCTTCTCCCTTTATTATAGCCCTCAAAGCTGAGAGCACAGGATAATCATATCCGGGCTTTATCTGAATAAACAGGTCAGCCATATTCGCTGATTTTGTCTTCCTGACATCCACGACCACAACCTTCCTGTCCTTCCTGTCTTTGATGAGCAGTCCCTTTGCCCTCACGGAATACCTCACAGGATGTCTGGGGTGTGCTTCCATCGGATTGCTTCCCCAGAAGACAACCATATCTGCTCTGTTCTTGATTTCTCCAAGGCTTCCTCCAGGCACACCTTCCTCAATAAGAGCAAGAGTTCCAGGCGCATGGCAGACACTTGCGCACTGATCATAAACTCCTCTAACCTTCTCAGTCAGGAGTACTCCAAGCCTTATTGCCTCATTTACAGTGGAAGCCCAGCCATAAAGGAGGGGTCTTTTTGCATTTACCAGAATTTCCGCAGCTTTCTCAATTGCCTCTTCATAGCTTACTTCCTTACCATCGATCATCGGTGCTTTTATTCTCTCTTTTTTGGAGAACTTACTGCTTCCAAGTTTGCAAAACTTTTTACCTTTGAACTTTTCAAGATCAAACTGAACATCATCGCACACACTTCCGCAGAATGTGCAGATTATATTAACCTCTTCAGCCATCATATCACCTCAATAAGCTCCTTAACCGTCAGAACCTTATCTTCAGTTTTCTCAACGACTCCCTTTATACCCTTGAACTGAGGCATTCCCGTTCCATCAGTGTTCGGATCAATAACCATATTCGCATAGGGTCCCATCGGAATGAAAGCCATTCCTTTCTTCAGATCCTTGTTTTTCACTGCGTAAACAACTACTTCTCCAAAATCAGTTTTTACTCTGACTCTATCTCCTTCTGAGAGATTCAAAGCATTGAAATCTTCTTCACTCAACTCACAGTAGTTTACAGCTTTGAAATACTCATCTGTAAGCTTCTCTTCAACAGTAGCGCCCTGATCAAGAGTTCTGCCTGAAATAATTTCGACTTCTATCATATCCTTCCACCACCGGAGACAATTTGAATATAGTAAAAATTCTTCAGTTACTATTTAATGATTTGTTTTTTTGTCGATATCTGCAAGATAGAATGAGTTAACGCCAGATGTTCAGTAATTCTGATAGAGCTCCTTTCGCAATGCCTCCAGCAAGAGGTTCTCTTTACCTGAAAACTCTGCAGCAGTCATAACTCTGACTCCAATCTCCTCTCCCCTCTCTCTAACCTCATTTATCTTTTCCCTGAAATTTATGTCTCTTGTGAGGTGGTGGTCAAGAACAAGATCCTTCACATCTGTTCTTTCCATCAGGGTTATCAGGTTCTCAATCGAGTTCTCAAGGCTTCTTGCAGAGAAGCGATAACCAAGCATGTAGGTCATCGGACCATCAATGAATACTGTCTCAGCTTTAGTCTCAATCAGAAATTCCACTTGTTCACCATGGATGGGTCCCTCAACATCTGACGAAAAAGCAAAGCTGTCTCCATCATCAATGTAAAGCTCAATTACATATCCAAGTCTGGAATTTGCTCCATGAAAAACAGGTTGGGAGAATTTTAGAAGAGTGTTTCCAAACTCATATTCTTTTCCATCAGCAAAGTCGTAATTATCAAGCTTTTCGATAAAATAAGCAGCTCTTCCCATCTGACTTCTGTTTATCTTTTCCTTAGGGTGCTTCAAGAGTATTCTCTTACCCTTCAAAAGATCGGTTTCTTCAGGACTGTGGTGATCGTAATGGTAGTGGGTAACAACTGCAACATCGCTTTCCTCGATACCTTTTTTAATATCCTCCCATAGTTCTTTCATCCTGTCAACTTCCTTTGGGTGAGGAGGCAATCCATACCTCTTTGGACCGAGAGCAACTCCGGGATCTATAATAACAGTAACATCTGCCGTCCTGACGAGTGTACACATACTCCTTGCACCCAAGGAATCAAAGGCAATGGGAATGACTTCCATGACCAGAGTTTCTTCTGAAATTATTTAAATTTTAAAGCCTGGAAAGGAAACTGAAATCGTAGTTAAACTCCTGTTTTAGATATAATTGCCCAGAAAATCGGTATGGATAAAAAACAGACTATTCCAGAGAAAATAAAAACATAAAATTCCCCGAACAAATCCATTATTCCTCCTGTTACCATAGGAGCAGTTATCATTCCAATACTCATGGCTGTGTTGAAGGCCCCCATCGCACTTCCCTGTCCAACCTCCCTGCCTGCCATTGTTACAACTGCCATGGCAGAGGGGAGTGAGAGGGCACTTCCCACACCTATAAAGAGGGAGGCGATTAAAAGCTCCTGAAAACTTTGAAGGAATGGGATGGAAAGAAGGGAGGCTGCAACTATTGCAGAACCTGCCACTATCAGAACCGATTTTCTACCCGCATCAGCAATCTTCCCGGTGGTTCTCTGGAATAATGCGGTGGTGATTATGCTAAGAGAGATCAGAACACCTATCTGTGATGTGGATATGTGATTGAGCTTCGAGGTTACAACAGGAAGATAAACCATGTAACTTCCAATTGCAAAGGCATTCATTACTCTGAAAAACAGTACACCTTTCATCATTCTGCTACCGAGCGCTTTAATAATGGATGCCCCAATCCTATGCACACCTGCTGACTCAGGCAAAAAAATGAGGCAAATAATAAAAGATATCGCTGAAAATAATGCCATTGAAAGAAATACTGTATTCATCCCGAACAATTCTTTTATTATGCCACCGAGAAGTGGTCCAAATCCCATACCCAGCAACATTGATATAGTGAAAGTTCCCATATGACTCCCTTCTCCACCCTCTGGAGAGAAATCTGCTATATAAGCCATTGCAACAGGTATAACCATGGCGGAGGCTATACCATGGACTATTCTGACTGCTGTAAGGTAAAAAACCGAGATGGCAGAGAGATAGGCAAAGGAGATGACAGTATAAATTAGAAGCCCGAGAAGGATGAAGATTTTTCTTCCTCGTTTATCTGACATTCTACCTATTACCGGCATGAAAACAGCCCTGGAAAGTGAGAATCCTGAAAAAATTGCTCCAATCCAGAGTCCAGTTGCTCCAAGACTTTCAGCATAGAAGGGAAGGAGAGGAACAACTATTCCAAGCCCAAGCATGGCAGAGAATACTGATATAAAGAGTATTCTGAATATACGGACTGATTCAGTTTTTTTAAGTGTGCTTTTTCTGCTCATCCTATCACTTCGAAAATTCAGATACAGAACATCTGCTTTAAAAACTTACCTTTTAAGGAGAAGAAAAATTGTCACTGCTGAAACAAAAGTCAGTATCCCGAAGAAGAGGAAACCATATCCAAAACCTGATAGTTCAACGATTGTACCCATTATTGCCGGACCGAGAAAAACTCCAAGCTGAAGAGAGGAGCTCGAGGCACCCATCGCAAAGCCCCTCATTCTTGGGGGAACGATGTCCGATATGAGCGCAAAGCCCGCCGGATTTGCAAGACCCATCCCAACACCTGTTACAACAGTACCAGCAACAATCATCGACATATCTGAAGATAAAAACAGAAGTACTCCAGATGCTTCAACTACCAAGCCTGCAAAGATAACTGGCTTTCTCCCGAAGATATCTGAAAGTTTTCCTGCAGGAACCCTGACTAGAGCGGAGCTCAAAAAAAGAGCCATTCCAAGAACTCCGATAAATCCTGTTTCAACACCAAATTCTGAGAGATAAAGAGGGATAGAGTAAATGGCGATGGCTGCACTTCCAAAGGTTGCAAAAAAAGGAGTGGATATTGCTGCAATGGTTTTTGGATTTACCTCAAGTTTTACAACCTCATGGGTGGTTGAACCCCGGTATTTAACAGGGAGAAGGGAGATAAGCCCTACAGCAGCAATCAATCCAGATAAGTAAAAAACAGAAATGTGACCGTAAATCTCTGCTGAAAAACCACCAATAAGAGGTCCGAAAGCATATCCAACCATTGTAAAGGTTGCTATCCAGCCGAGAGCTTCCCCTCTCCTGCTGTCAGGTGACATATCTACAACCATTGCATTTACGGCAGGGACAAAAAAAGCCATTGCAAGCCCATGAAAAAACCTTGCAAAGAGTAGATGAATGTAATTAGAAGATATTATGTAGAAAAATGGAGCAATTACAAATAGAAGCATCCCTATTACGGTTATTCTAAATCTTCCAGCCCTATCAGCCAGCAAGCCAAATGGAATCATCGTGATTGAAGTTACAAGTGCAAAACCACCTGCGATTATACCGGCAACACTTTTGCTGGCGCCAAGCATAATTGAATAGGGTGCAATTATCGGGAAAACAATACTTGATGCTGCATAGCCACAAAAACCTGCCAGGTAAAGGGCAAAAACATCTTTTGATCTCAAGTTCGTCCCCCTTCCTACTATCTCTTGATCCTTCTGTCGTTCAGAGCTTCTATGAACCTTGAAAGGTTCTCCACTGCTGTAATATGTCTTCCAACTATCTCGAAAATTCTTCTTCTGTACTCAAGATTGACCCTGATACCAAGAGATGTGAGTTTCTTTGACAGTTTCCTCTCCATAATTTTTCCTTCACTGTCCCAGTCAGTCATTATTATTACTTCCCTACCTCCAACGAGGTCAACCAAGTAAGCATCTGGCATTGTTGATGCCATTGCAATTTCACCACAAACTCCAATCTCTCTGAGGGCGTCTCTGTCAGAACTTCCCTCAACAACTACAATTGAGTCCTCAGATGCATTAATCAGCTCGTCAATCACATTCCAGAGCTTTTTAACATCAGATTCGGATAATTCCCTCATCCCTTCTCAAACCTCTTTCTCAAAATTTGCAGAACATTCTCATAATCTGTATGAACTTTCAGGGTTTTCTGATTGCTCTTTGTGCCTTTCACGATCTCAACATCCGTCTGAAAAATTCTTTTCATTTCATTAATTATCTCATTATTTGCCTTTCCTTCCTTTGCCTGGCTCCTGACCCTTATTTCAATTGTCTTCCTCCATTCATTAAAACCAGCAGGTATTTTAGCCTCTTTTGCTCCAGCAGAAACTGTAACATCTATTAGTGTGAATCCATTTCCTTTTTTCAGTGCCTTTTCAAAATTCATTGGCATCTTGGTATCTCCCACAGAATTTATATTATTTTTCCAGATTCCGGAACTGTTTTTAACAAGACAGCCAAGAGAGAATTATGAAGCTCATTGCTTTTGTCGGCTACCCCCTTAGCGGAAAGAGTACTGCAGCAAAAATAGCAGAGGAGATGGGGATTCCCGTTGTTATAATGGGTGACATTATCAGAAAAGAGGTAATGGAGAGAGGGCTTGAGTTAAATGATGAGAATGCAGGCAAAGTTGCAAAAGAGCTGAGGGAGAAAGAGGGGATGGATGCTGTTGCAAAAAAATGTCTTCCCGAAATAAAGAGGAAAGCCAGCAATACCGGAGTTGTGATTGTTGATGGAATAAGAGGTATAGCAGAGATTGAAAGATTCCGGAAAGAGTTTGGTGATGACTTCATCCTTATCGGTATTGAGTCTTCAACAGAGAAAAGGTTTGAAAGAGCTTTGAAGAGGAGAAGGGAGGACGATATTGACAGCATTGATAAGCTGAGGGAGAGGGACAGGAGAGAGGAGTCATGGGGAATGAGCGAGGCTTTTGAAAAAGCAAACATAATAGTCGAGAACAACTCGGACATCGATTCCTTCAGAGAGAAAATAAGAGAGATTCTGAGGAACTTTTTTAGAGCCATAGAGGTTGAAATTGAGACTCCACTCCATCCAACAGAGGATGCTGAAAAGGTCATAAAAGCAATTAAAAACCTGTTCCCGGAGGCGAAAATTGAGGTTGACGATGTTGTAAGAGGGAAGAGTGAGGTGGTGGACCACTTTCGAGAACTTTTGAGGAGGCAGAGAATTCTTGATACTGCAAGAACAGAGATGATAAGGAACACTTCAGGAAACGAGATAACTCTCCTGCTCAACAAACAAACCGCTACGGTTTCCAAGATAAATTTTGTGGAGGAGGATGCTGTTCTATCTCCTCTGAGGGTGACTTTCAGAGTTTACGGAGTTAAAATAGAAAAGTTTATAGATTATATGGCTCCCGAGACCAGAGAAGGCAAACCCGTCAGGGAAATAGAGTGGTCTGAGGTTTTTGAATAAAGCTGAAAAATAAGGAAACAGAAATATGAAGAAGATAGAATTCTCCCAGAGAGTAAAAGATGAGGTGAAAAAGGGGTTCAATCTTAAACCAATCCATAGAATAATCCTCACAACTGACGGTTCAGTAACAAGAGTTATTGAAGCCTATACAGAGAAACCCGTGAAAATTAAAACTGAAATGCAGAGAATTACCAGAGCAGATAAAAAAGTTTCTTCCCTCTTAGATATTGAAGAAGGGAAAGAAGTGAATTACAGAGTTGTGAGACTTTATTCAAACAGTATCTTATTTGCAATTGCCCTCTCACTCACTCCCATAGATAGACTGGATGAGAAGTTCAGGGACGATCTCATGAGAGCCGATATCCCCATAGGCAAGCTGCTGGAAAAGTATAAAATCGAGGCGAGGAGGGAGATAAACTGGATAAGGATTTGCATGTCAGACGAGATAGAGCTGGAGCGGAACAATTTTAATCCAGGAGAGGTTATTCTGTCAAGAAACTACAACATAATCCACAGAGGGAAAATTCTGATGAACATAACAGAGTACTTCCCGTCTTCAGTTTTGAGCTGAGTGTGTTCTGGATACGGACTATACATCCTTTGAAGCAATTAAAAAACAGTTTTCTGAGCAGTAACTGTAATCCGAGATTGCTTTCAGCAACCTATAAATATGCTTTTGAGAATTTTTATTCATGACTATTCTTGTTGCTCTGAGTAAATCAGAGAGGCGAACGAGAGTTATGGACTTCGCAGTAGAAGAGGCAAAGCTGAGAGGGAAAAAGCTCGTAATAGTTCACTCACTCTACGGAGGGGACAAAACAAGCAAAGAGGAGATAGAAGAGGGAGAAAATCTTCTGAAATGGGCTGAGGAAAAGGCTTTAAGTGAGGGGATAGAGGTCGAGACCCGCCTCCTAATCAGAGGAAAAGATCCGGGGGAAGATATACTCGACTTTATGAGAGAGGTCAAACCTGATCTGATTGTTGTGGGTGTTAAGAGAAGAAGTCCTGTAGGGAAGCTGATATTCGGTAGTATCCCCCAAAAAATAATTCTCAACTCAGATGTTCCTGTAGTGGCTGTTAAATAGTTAAAATGCTTTTTTACGGTATTTTTGCAATTCATCATTTATGCATATATACAAGTTGCCAGAGTCTGTTAAACACCCATGAGCAAGTTTCGAGTGTTATAAGCAGAAATGAGTCCGTCTGCTCAAAAAGGTTAAAATATTTCAAATTTCAGTATTGATCATGACCAAAGACTTTTTTGAGTGGACTAAGGAAAAATTTGACATCAGGAAAGTCTTTGAAAAGCCTGAAGCTCTGAAGGGCATAAGAGTTCTAGACCTCTCGCAGGTGCTTATAGGACCGGAAACAGCCTCTCTTTTCGCAGACTTCGGTGCAGAGGTTATAAAAATTGAGCCACCCGGTATGGGTGAGTTGTTGAGAAGCGTTGACCTCTGGAGCAGATTCTGGAAAAACAACTCGGTAGGTGTCATGTGGGTTCAGAGAAACAAGTACTTCTTCGGATTGAACCTCAAACACCCTAAAGGCAAAGCGATCTTTTATGATCTGGTAAAGAAGAGCGATGTAATTATTGAAAACTATGTTCCTGGTGTTATGGAGAGAATGGAGATCAGCTACAAACACATCAAAGAGATAAATCCCAGGATAATCTATGTTTCAATCAGTGGATTTGGTCAGTGGGGAGAGAGATGGAACTGGCCCAGCTGGGATGCTGCAGCCCAAGCTGCAAGTGGTGTATCTGCCATTTCAGGTTATGAAGGAAGAGTTCCAATGAAACTGCCCTATTATCCAGGAGATATGCTCGGAGGGGCTGCTGCATTCATGGTTGCTCTTGCAGCCCTGTATCACAGAGAATTTACCGGAGAGGGTCAGTACATCGATGTTACCCAGGCTGAGAACCTTGCAAGGCACATGAGCCTCATCTGGAGCTATGTGAGTAAAAAAGGCGAGGACTGGAAGAGGCTCGGTAACAAAGATGCTTCAATTGTCGCAAACGCCTTCAAATCAAAGGATGGGAGGCTCGTAACAATCACTGCAATTAGCAACAGCCATTTTGAAGGATTGTGCAAGGCAATGGACAAAAGCGAGCTTCTTGAGAAGTATCCGGATGTTGTTTCCAGACTGAAACCTGAGGCAAGGGAGGAGATCGATGGAGAGATTGAGAGGTGGGTATCAGAACATAACGCAGAAGAAATAATCGAGATGAGTGCTGAATTTGGATTTTCCGCAGGAATAGCAAGGAATAGCCTGGAAGTTTACACTGATGGACATCTGAGAGACAGAGGTACAGTATGGATGTACAACGACCCGCTTTTTGGAGAGATGGTTCATGTCGGACCTCCAGTGAAGATGAGTGAGACTCCCGGTAGAATAAAATGGACGGTACATCCTGTTGGCTATCACAACCGATACATACTCAAAAATCTCCTTGGTTTCAGCGATGAAGAGGTAAAGAGGCTTGAAGAGGAGAAAGTTATAGGATACTGGGTTGACTTCTTCGGTAGAACACCTCCTCCAGAGTTTGATCCGGAAAAAGACCCTGTTTTCAGGTGGTGATATATATGGAGTGGCACGAGCTTTCAAAAGAGTATTTTGAAATAGAGAAGGGCAAACTGAGAAGCCCTCTTGAAGGAGTGGTTGTTCTGGACGCAAGTTTTGCAAGTCCATCGGCTACCTTTGCATCATCTCTTCTCGCTGAAATGGGGGCAGAGGTCATAAAAATTGAACCTCCAGAAGGTGATGATCTGAGAAAGCTTTCCCCCTTTGGAGAATTCTACTTTGATGGAATAGGACTTCCCTTCATAGTTGAAGGAAGAAACAAAGAGTTCATTACCCTCAATTTAGAGAGAAAAGAGGGTAGGGAGATTTTCAGGAGACTTGCGATGCATGCAGATGTTGTTATCGAATCATTCAAGCCGGGATGGATGGATTCAATGGGAATAGGATACAGACAGCTCTCAGAGTTAAACCCCGGACTGATATGGGTATCTTTTTCAGCTTACGGGAGCTTTGGTGAAAAAGCTAAGAAGTTTGCCAATGTTCCTGACTCAAATCTCTTTGGAATTTCTATGAGTGCATACATGGAAGCAAGCAGAGAGCTTCCCGAGGCTGGAGAACCATATAATCTGCCAACTGCCCCTGGTTTCTGGATGGCAACCAACATAGCTGGAGTGTTCGCTTCAGCCGGAGTTGTTCTCGCTCTATATTACAGACTGAAAAGTGGTAAAGGCCAGATGATTGATATCTCATCCCTTGATGCAATGGTTCACATAGCTCCCGGTATATTCTGGAGTCATGCCCACAATGAGCCGTTGTTTGTTGGAGTGCTCCCCCTTGACTATGCAGTATTCCCCTATGCCTTCTGGAAGATCAAGGATGGCTATGTTTTCGCATCGGGCTTTACTGATCCAAATTTCAGAGCTTTGATAACACAGCTCGGTGTTGAAGAGCTATTCGAAAAATATCCAAATGTTTTCGCAAGAATAAAGCTTGAAAACCAGAAGGTTCTCTATCAGGAGCTTGCAGAGAGATTTGAACAGCTCACCTTTGCAGAATTAACACAAAGAATGCTGGAATGGAGAGAGCAGGAAAAAGAAGGTGTTGCAGTATATATGAAGATTACAACACCGAAAGAGGTGCTTGAAGAGAATTACTGGAAAGAAAGAGGGGATTTCAGAGATATGGAAATAAATGGTGAGACTATAAAGGTTATCGAACCTGTGTGGAGGTTGAGTAAAACACCGCTTAAATTAAAGTGGCTTGCAAAGAAGATAGGAGAAGATAATGCTTTTGTCTACAAAAAATATCTTGGACTGGCAGGAAAGGATCTTGAGGAGTTGAGGAGAGAGAGTTTGATTTAGGACTTGGTTTCTTTTAACTTTATTTTTTAAGCTTTATTTTAACTTTATAAATTTATTACCGAAATAACACCACTTAATTCAACAGGCTATTTGACATGTTTCCATCAGCACAAGGAACATGTGATAACAAAAATGGGAGAATTCTGAACTTAGCTAAATGATGTTCAAAAAGAAATAGTCCCGCCTACCTGCATTATCAGGTATTCCTCCTCTTCATCATGCCCCCATAAGTACTGGTTCTCCGAGACTCACTCCAACGAAACCCACAAACTGGCAAAGCAAGCGATAGAGATGCACCAACAGGGAGAAAGAGCCTATATTAAATGGTTTTTAGAGGGGAGTTTTTGGAAGAAATACTCTCCATTCCTCCAACCAGACATTAACTTTTCTGCCGAGTTTTATGTCTGCAATTCCATGGTTAGCTGTGACTGTACCCTTTCTCTCCTACCATCTCCTTCGTTGAATACTCATACAATACTGGATCAATTTCTCTTTCTCATCAGTTTTCAGATTTCTCATACTGCAAGTATAGAGTTTCTACGACCTCAATCCAAGCAATTCAGAGGCTTTAAGGACGAACGACTCCCTGACGAAGAGTACCTGACCCTCACTGAAAACATTTCTCAGAAAAACTCTATCGCTCTTTTTCAATCCTATGAAAGGTATTTATTGGCAACAATGTAAAATTAAGTTGTCGGAAGTGTTATATAGTGCGCCATCTTGTTAGTATTAGAGGCGAAAGTTAAGCTTTGGGTAACTAACGGATTACTAGGAGCATAACTGAGGACGGATTAGCCGTCCATTGTCAAAACCGTATTGACAACGCCTTTCACTCTTCAGATTTTGTTGCGATATTCGACCTGCTCTTTTAAAGCTATCCATAACCACAGCGAAGATGCGTTACGATGCGTAACGGATCCAAGATGTGAAATATGCGAATCTGAATGCGAATCTGAATGCGAATAAAATCGATCTTCTTTGGAATCTCTCCAAGAACGAAAAACAGGGATGAACACCAAACCAGAATCGTTAATATTGTAAGCTGGATACACGATTTGTGATGCAATAAAAGAATGGTTCCACAATCATCTGCGGAATGTAAGCACACACTATATCTTTAATATCAATTTTGACATTCATTGCAGGGATTGTTGAAGTTCTTATACTAACAAGTCTGGTTAGTGATTGGAAGATTGGAGTTGGAGCTTATATTCTCGTAGTCGTGGTCAGACTATTTTTGGTTTTTGGGTGTGTGAAGGACAAAAACTCATGAAGAAACTCCCCCGAGAAAATACCAACATAGGGCTACCACAAAAGTCATGATGGTGGAGCTCACTGCTGCCCGTACACCACTGCTTAACCCAAATTCAAGAAGAGGGGATTTGTACCAGAAGAGATAGTCCCGCCTCCCGGATTTGAACCGGGGACCGCCCGATACCTGCTCACCAGCAGGGGGCAAACTACAGTCGGGCGCTCTGGCCACTGAGCTAAGGCGGGTCTCGATTCAATATCCTAACACGGCAAATTGATATAAAAATCTTGTGCCCGTCGTAGATACTCTTATAACTTGTTTCATCCACTCAGAGTTGAATGCTACTGCCTATAAGTGTTGCTTTTGTTCGCTATCCTTCCTGCTGGCAAAAGTGGCATTCCTGCTGAAGTTGTGTACAATATAAAAATCTACCAATTTTTGTAAAGCAAGATAAGATCGCTGAAATTTATATCAGATATCTATTCATACCTGTACCTCAGCTCATCAACACATTCATCAGGATTTTTGCCTCTATCCAGACATTCCCCAAATTCATTGGCAGCCTTGGTACTCTCATCGTTAGATACACCTTTCTCCATTCCTTTGAATATTGTCATGTCCATTGCAAAGTGTCTGTTCTCCATTTTAAAAAATTATATCAGCTTCTTAGCCCTCTCCTTGATCTCTTCCTCTGACAGTTTACCGTTAGCTTTCTCACTTGCTATTACTCTTCCATCTTGCAGCTTAACGGTTAATTCTGTCCAGTTTTTACCATAATGGACTTCTGCAATTATTCTTTCTCCATCGGGCATCTCTAACACTGTCTGAAATTTGGATTCCGGTTCTTCACCCAACTCTTTGAAACCCCAAAAAATTATGGAAATTACAAATATCGCAATTAAAATTTTCAATAGCCTCACGTCTTCACCTCTTTCAATGAACTATTTTAACTCTTTACTTTGCCAGAATTTGTACTCACTAAAGTCTTCGGAACAGACCGTTATTGAGTTCTGGATACATCCACTCTTTCCAGTAAAACAGATCTTGGGAGACATATTCCCACGAATTGCTGCCATGTCTTTTAATCTGAGCATTATAAAAACATTTCCAGTCTGTGGTTTGTGGTGATTGTGTCCCTATGTTATCATCGAATTCAAGGGCAAAGTCAACAGCCTTGGTAATCCGATACTGAGAGAAAGCGTAACTGCGTACCTTTGATTCTCCAGTTTCCCTACTCCTCCAGTAGAACTGTATTGAACCATATGCTGATGGATCATTTTGGAGTGATATTTATCTCAGCCAGGACATCGTAATCCGCATTCTCATCCACCCAATCGATTTCATCTCTGTATCTACCTTCTACAAGGTAACGGATGCAGGCACCGTAACCTTCATGTGGTCAGATTAAAACCAAGGCATTTTCTACGCTGGTAGTCCAAATGCCATGCGATGTATTCGCCCACCACTAACTGAGCAGGCTTTGAGGTGGAGCCTCTTATAGCTTTGACAACTTATATTTGTATCTTTGTTTATTCCCTGAATTTGATAACCTGCTGCAATTGCCATTTTTGTTCACCTCTCATGTATTTTTTTCGAACCAATTGTTTCTCTTTTTCATCATAAATGGGCGTCTCGCTAACATTTGCAGTCATCGCCGTTGCCAGGCTTCCCGCCATCACCAAAACCAGCAGCAACACTACTACAACTCTTTTTATCACCTTCCACCCCCTATCGAATTGACTTATAAAGTCAAAATTGATTGATCTGGTGGTCAGTATTGACTTGTAAGGTAAATACCTATCAACTTTGATCTCTACCTATAATACTCAAAAAGATCTAAAGCCCATTTGATCGCTGATTTCTCCTAACTCCATAAAACTTGGTCTCCCTCATATCTTCCATCTTTCCAAAATAACGCAAGACTGTAGAAAAGCTCAGAAACAAAAGGTTGGTGGGGCAGGAATAATACAAGTCACCAGATCATATCCTAAAACTTCATTCTACACCAAAATGACAATTGTTTTAACCCCAGGAGCCAAGTGAATAAACGTGACCTCTCACGATGATGGGCACGTTGCAAGAGTACTTAGACTTGCACTCTACATTGCCGAACAAGAGGGAGCAGATATTGAGATAGTCCGAAAAGCTGCTGAACTCCACGATATTGCAAGAGACAAGCCCAACCACTCAATTGAAGGAGCAAAGATGGTGAGGGAGTTGCTCAAAAAAGAAGGTTACGATGATGAATTCATTGAAAAAGTAACACATTGTATAGAAGCCCACTCCTTTTCCACCGGAGTATCTCCAGAGACCATAGAAGCTAAAATTCTGAGCGATGCAGATAAGCTGGATGCTATGGGAGCAATAGGAGTGGCAAGAGCCTTTCTCTTTTCAGGAGAAAAGGGGAGATCGATAGAGGATACTCTGAAACACTTTGAGGAGAAGCTTCTTAAGCTATACAATCTCCTTCACACAGAAACTGCAAGAAAAATTGGGCTCAAAAGACACAGATTTCTCAAAGAATTCTATAACCAAATAAAAGAAGAGTTAGAATTTAATCTGGAGTGACTTCAAAGCTGTAGAGAGGCCATTTACTGTTAAGCTCAGAAAATTCTTCTAATGCTACAAAACAACCCTAAACTTACTTCTTGCTTTTCAGCCTGTTTTAGTATGATTTTAGTTTTATCTGAGCATCATCAATACCCAGATAGACTTCAATAGCTTCTTGATGTTTTCAATAGCTTCTTCCTTGATTTTGCCAAAAAACGAGTGCCCGGAGCCGGATTTGAACCGGCGACTATGCGGTCTTCAGCCGCACGCTCTCCCAGACTGAGCTACCCGGGCTTGGTAATAGTATTGCAGATGGATATTTTTAGTTTTTGGTTGTTTCTTTGAATTCGATGTTCAGGATGATGTGTTATTGATGATATGTTATTAAATGTGTCGTTAAAACAGGGCACAGGAAAATAAAAGCAAAATAACGAATTCAAAGAAGTTTTCAAAACTTCATTAAAACTCTCTATACTTCCAGTATTCATCCACTCCCAGAACAGATTACATAGACATTTAAGAAAACAATTTTAATGAATCCTCAGACTTATTTCCATGCTTCCCGAATTCAGAAATTCTACTCCTCTGCGGATGAACCCTGATGTGAGAAGTATATACATAAAAATTATGGCGTGGATAAAGGATGCAATGGAGTTTGATGAGTGTAAAAAACTTGTTGAAAGCTTCAATCCAGTCGTAGATGTTGATGAGATTCTCAGGAGGCAGAGATACCTTAGAGAGATGTTTGAAAGAGTGAGCATGCTGGATGATGTGACAGGCAGGGTTGAAAAGCCCGAGTTCAAAGCTGTGAGAATGAATGATAGAGTGCTAATTGTTGATGAAAGTGATTATGAAAAGGCAGTTTCACTCAGGATATGCGATGTGAATGTCTATGGAAACTATCCCCTTGTTCTAAGCACCACAGGAGAAGGTACTAAAATTGAAGAGCTGAGCATTGAAGAGATAGCTCCGGAAATCTTTATTCTTGAGATCTACAGGAAAAAAGAATCGCTCGAGAAAGTTAAAGGTGTTCTTGAGAAGGTAGGAGTTGATACTTCAATACCAGAGATTCTTAAAGAAATTGAAGGACTGGAAGAGATAATACAGAAAGAAAAGATTATTGAGAGTTTTGAAGAGTTTGTCTATTCCAAACTGAGAGAAATAAAAGATAGAATCGAAGAGAAGATTCTTGATGAAGAGATTATTTTAAAGGGGAAGGAGATCCTTGAGTACCTCAGCAGTAAAGGGTCCTTTGAGGAAAAATTTCAGAAAATTGAGGAGGCTGTGATTGATGAGATAATCGAAGCAGAAAGAGAGATCTCGCAGAAGTTTGGCGTGCATGCAGACATCTTTACAAAGCATGTGATTCCAGAAATAAATCTCGAGGAACTCGAGAGAGCAAGGAGAGAGATAGAAAGAGAATTTATACAGGAGAAATATTTGAGAATACGAGATGTAATGCGAAGGATAAGGGGTCTGATTCCGCAGCTGGAAAGAGATTTTGAGAGGTTTTATGAAATTATGATGGTCAAAAGACTGAAAGACCTTTTTAAAGGATTTACATTTCCAGTTATTCGAGACGGTGTAATTTTCTTCAGAGATGCAAGGAACCTTTTCATAAAAAACCCCGAGGCAATAAGCTATGTAATCGGCAACGGAAGTTCTGTGAAGGGCATTTCAAATCTGGAATCAATAAGTGAGGAGGAGAGAAAAAGAAGAGTCATACTCCTCACGGGAGCAAACAGTGGTGGTAAAACCTCTTTGCTGAACCTCATCGTTCAGATACAGCTTTTGACACAGATGGGTTTTCCCATTCCGGCTAAGGAGGCAGTAGTGGATGTGAGGGAGGAGATCTACCTTTTCACGAGAAAGAAATCAGTTTATGGAGCTGGAGCCTTTGAATCAACCCTTAAGAATTTCACAAAGGCTCTAAGCACAGAGGGGAAAAAATTGATACTTGTTGATGAATTTGAAGCTATAACCGAGCCTGGAGCAGCTGTTAAAATGCTTTCTGCCTTTTTGAGGATTGCAGAGGAGAGAGGATTTTATATGGTTGTTGTGTCTCACATGGCTCAGGATTTGCAGCTTGAATTCGTGAGGATTGATGGAATCGAGGCGAGTGGGCTTGATGATGAACTGAACCTTATAGTCAACAGACAACCAGTATTCGGAAAGTTTGGCAAGAGCACTCCAGAACTGATTGTTGAGAGAGTTTACAGGATGAGTAGAGGTAACAGAAAGGAGGTTCTGCGTGCAGTTCTTGAGGCATTTAGAGGGGAAAGTTAAGGAGGGTAAAAAAGAAGTTAAAAATTAAAAAAGGAGTTAAATATTCTTTAAATGAGATTTCTGATATGGTTGAGAGGTTGCTGGAGAAAGGTTGTAACATATACCTGATTGATAATTTTCTTGTTGACACAGGCATCAATACTGCTGATATGCTGTCAACCAGAACTCTAAGACGGAAAATCAAAGGGATAATACTGACCCATGGCCACTACGACCATATCCAGTCAGCAGCAATACTCCAGAAAAAGTTTAACTGCCCGATTTTCGCCCACGAAAAGGAGATCCCATTCATTCTGGGTAAGGAAAGAATTCAATACTCTGGAATTGGAAAAATTCTGTCATTATTCGATAGATTTTTTAGATTCGAACGCCCTGGAGAGGTCAAACCTGTATCAGAGATTCCAAACTTTGTAGAAGAGGGCAAGAACATGAAAATAATCCATACCCCTGGTCATACTCCCGGAAGCATTAGTATTCTTTACAAAAACCAGCTTGTCTGTGGAGATCTCCTTCGTGTTAAAAAGGGTATTTCACTTTCTCCAAAGGCTTTCTGCACGGACTACAGAGAATACCTGAAATCGGTAAAGAAGGTTTCCAGCCTCAGATTTGAGAAAATTTTTCCTGGACATGGAGAACCAGCAGAAAGAAGGGATTTTGATAAACTTATAGAAAGAATTAGAAATGGCTCGGATTGAGAAGAGTGACCACTACCAAAGTAAGCAAACCTGCGATAACCATTCTCATTCCTGCAATCAATATGTTTCTTTTTGATACTTTTCCCATGAGTGCGCCCACAACAAAAAGAGCTGTAAGACCCATGCCTATTGCCGGATAGAGAGCTTTTTCTGCATCCATATACATGTAAGGAATCAGTGGTATAATTGCTGCTGGAATCGGCGCTATTGCATGGACTGTTGAAGAAACATAGGTTGCAAAGTCATGTGCCTTTGTTATCGTATTGCTCTCCCTATTAACGAGCAGGGCTTTCTGCTTCTCCCTCATCGCAATCGTCTGTTCTATTTTTTCCGCCTCATAAGCACCCCATCCACTTGAGATTCCGAGAGCAAGTCCTGTAGCTATCCCTGCAGATATTACTATTTCAGATGTTGCTCCTCCACTCAGATGGGCACCCATTATCATCCCCAGAACAGTCAGAACACCGTCAAAGAAACCTATGACAAAATATCTGCGGGAGACTGAGGTTATGTCAGTTATGTTCGAATAAATACGATACTTATCAATCCCATCTCTCAATTTTTTCCCTATTGAGAATCTTTTTATTTTATTCAAATTACGGGAGGTTTGAGAATCTTCCCCTTCCTCAGCTTTCTCCACAATAAAAATTAATCCGAGAGGTTTTAATCCTTTCGATTGGAGTTCTTTGTTGAATATAGGGGTGT
Source organism: Archaeoglobus sp. UBA234 (assembly GCA_002494625.1). GTDB lineage: Archaea > Halobacteriota > Archaeoglobi > Archaeoglobales > Archaeoglobaceae > Archaeoglobus_A. The sequence goes on along the minus strand of DACH01000006.1, from coordinate 14,872 downwards.
TGCCTTTGTGGTGTTGCAGAACTGTTGATACTTCTTGATGTCTCAAGGCAAAACAGGAAGTGAATTTCACCTAATGTTTCATTTTTCCCGGCCAGAACTAGCAACCTCAGCTATATGATCGTTTGCAACCGCAGTCCTTAGGAGCTGGTCGTTTTGTTGCGCATGCCATTGCTATCACAGATTCGATGAACGGCGTCTTTGCCTCAGTGTAAGCATCACGATCTGAACCAAACCTGGCAGCTAATTCTTTCTTCAATTGATAATATTGCTGAGCTATCTCGGGATGAGCGCGCAAGAAATCTCGAAACAAGATGTGTCGCTCCCAGAAATCACTCGATCGTTCAACCATGTGTAAATGGATGCGTGCTTCTAAAGGGCCCTTACGGAAGAAGCGCCTTTCTGGGATTGAAACTTCATATTCAGGAACATACTCGTAGCCAATACTTTGAAGTGGCTCAATACATTCGTTGGCATCGGCGAGGTGACGGACACCAATCATAATGTCAATAATTGGCTTTGCCCCCAAACCAGGGACAGCTGTACTTCCGATGTGTTCGATCGCCACGATTTTATCTCCAATTACGCCAAGAATCCTATCCTTCTCCTCTTCATACAGGATTGGCCAGCGGGAATCATAGTCTACGATTATGATCGGGTGTTTCACATCTTTTCCCTCCCTGACTGATTGGATGATGTTTTGATGGATGTAGTTCGCCTACTCTCTACCCCAAATTGTCATCGGCAATTTCATCTAAAATATCAAACCGACTGAGCAGGAAGATGGGTGTAAGCGTTGGGCTGTTGATAGTTGTTATATCTCCCTTTACCTTATCTTCGTTTGCAAACTCTATTTAATAATATGTGGTGATACTTATTCTTTCATTGATACTTTATTCTTTCATTCGCAGTTAGCACATAATCAAGATTTTGATCGTACCCATGAGTTATAATTATTCCGCAAACCCCCTTATTCCTCTGCTAGAGGAGTAGCAAAGCTGTACTTTAAAGAGTGGGCAGTTATATGCCCTATTATTCTGGCTCATATTCCGAATGTATTCTGTTGAAGTGTTCAATGCTTTCAGAAAGATTGCATTACTATTCTTTTACAACCACCCAGGGGTTGTAAGTACTCGAAAATACAAGTGGAGAATCTACCAGATAATCCAGTTCAAAGATTTATGGTATCTGAAGATGTAAAGAAAAAGAATAGGAGACTGAAAATTGAGAGTACACTATCAACCAGTAGATGAGTTAGAGTTCCTCAACTCCAATTTTTACTACATAATTGAAACACTATACCTATAACACCTTAAAAATTAACAGATCCCGATTGAGAAGGAATTTTATAGTCCAAATCCAAATATGCCCAGAGGGGAGAGAGGATGAGCAGCATATCTGATGAGACGATAAGAATTTACAATACCTTCACAAAAAAGGAAGAGGAACTTCAGCTTGGGAAAGAAGTGAGAATGTATGTCTGCGGAATTACAGCCTACGATTACTCCCACATAGGGCATGCAAGAAGTGCAGTTGTCTTTGACACATTCAGAAGATTCCTCGAATACACAGGACGAAAAGTAATCTATGTTCAGAATTTCACGGATGTTGACGACAAGATAATAAGAAGAGCAGTTAGCGAAGGAAGGACACAAAAGGAGGTTGCCGAAGAGTTTATTCAGAAATATCTGGAGGACATGGAAAGACTGAATGTCAGAAGAGCAGATTTTCACCCTAAGGTTACTGAGAACATTGAGGAGATCATCCAGGCAGTGAAGAAAATAATCGAAAAGGGATATGCCTACGAAGTCGAAGGAGAGAACGGGAGGGATGTTTATTTCCATGTTCCCAGCTTTCCGGAATATGGCAGACTCTCTGGCATGAGTATCGAGGAGCTGGACAGACACAGGATTGAGCCCGATCCGAGAAAAAAAGATGTGAAGGATTTTGCCCTCTGGAAGTCAGCAAAGGATGAAGACTTGAAAGCTGAAGCTGTTTTTGATTCCCCCTGGGGTCCTGGAAGACCAGGATGGCACATAGAGTGTTCTGTTCTCGCTACAAAGCACCTTGGAGCCCCTTTTGACATCCATGGAGGAGGTAAAGACCTGATTTTTCCCCATCACGAGAATGAGAGAGCACAGAGTTATGCTCTTTTCGAGGTTGAACCGGTAAAATACTGGATGCATAATGATTTCGTCACGATAAAAGGAGAAAAAATGAGCAAGAGCCTCGGAAACATAGTGAAGATAAGGGATGTGCTTGAAAAATACGACGGAGAGGTTATTCGATACTTCCTGCTCTCCGCTCACTATCGAAGTCCCCTTGACTTCAGAGATGATGCTCTTGAAAGGGCGAAAAAATCATATGAATCACTCAGAAACGCTCTTGAAAATCTTGATATGGAAGTGGCTGCAATTAAAACCTTTGGAATAGAGGGAGAAAGGAGAGATTTCCCGGATTTTGAAGAGAAATTCAGAGATGCGATGAGAGATGATTTCAACACGCCAAAAGCACTTGCAGTCATCCATGAGATGGCAGGCAGAATAAACCAGATCGTGTCAGAAGGGGCAAGTCTTGAGACTTTTGAGATGCTTTTCAGCATTTACAGGAGAATATGTAGCGTTATGGGGTTCTTTGAGAGTTACAGAAGGATTCCCGCTCTTCAGGAATATAGAGAGTTGATAGAAGAAAGAGAGATGGCAAGAAGAGAGAGGGACTTTGACAGAGCTGATGAAATAAGAGACAGGCTGAGAGAAGAGAGGATAATCCTTATTGATACACCCAGGGGGACGAGATGGAAGGTTATTGGTGGCAGTTGAGCCAAGAAAGCTCAGGGGCCAAAATCAAACAGAGTGTCCAGGGCTTGAGATTATCGCATAATCTCCTTTCCTGAAAAGATAAAACCATTTCTCCCCCTTCAAGCCATCTTCAATCTTTTTTCTCAGATTCCAGTATTCATCCGGGCTTACAGAGAATCTGAGAGTGATCTTTCCTCCATCCAGCCTTTTAAGTTCCTGATTTATCCTGCTTACTGAGAATGGACACACCAGTTCAACAGCATAGTCCCTCAAAAATTCTGAATCTGTCGTGGTAGAGGAGGTCAGAACGGTTCTTTTTCCATCATCAAGAAATATTCTTGCTTCAATTCCAAGCTTTCCCAGAAGATTTGGAAGAAGATTTGCTTTCATAACAGTATAATCAACCTCATGGAGTAAATCTTCAACATTGTCTGTCCTTTCAGGTATCACTTCATCATCTTCGGATGTTATCTTCTCTCTTGACGGGAGGGATACTGCAGAGACATCATATTCGGCAAGCTCTCCACAGTAGAGAGCCAGACGGTTCAATCTGAAGTTCAGCGAAGTATATTCCTTCTCTCCACTAATAGTTATTCTTTCAGGTGGCATCTGTGGTGGAAGTTCGAAGGCAATTCTCTCTGTTACTTTCTTGTATTTTTCATAGACCTTCTCAGGATGTGGTTCGAGTCCATCCATCGTCCTTACTTCTACCTCGGGGGGGCGTGCTGGATCTGAGAAAACGGTATCAGCATCTATTTTATTAAGAACCTCGTCACTCAATGCATCTCCTGCAATAATACTGGTGTTCTCAATCCCCAGTGAGTTAAGATTGATATACGCCATCAAAGCCCTTTTTCTGCTTATCTCTATGCCTATAGCTTCTCTACTTTTTCTGGCAAAGAAAATAAGTTGTGATCCTACCCCACAGCTTATATCAGCAATTTTATCCGTTTTAAGTCTTTCAGCCCTGTATTCAGCAACCGTGGGTGGAGTCGAATACCTCAACCCCGAATCATCGAAAATTAAAGACTTCGAAAGTTCTCCAAATTTTTCTCTTGCTTTAATTCTATTCTTCGCAATTGAAAATATTTCCTCCTGAGTGAAAACTGTCTTTCTTATGCCTTTCAGAATTTTCTCCCTGCTGTACCCCTTCCTTATTTTCCTCTCCGCAAATTCAACTTCCCTTTGCACTCTTTTTATTTCATTCGGAGACAGTGAGATCTCAGAGAACATGGCTTTCAGTGCTTCTTTCTTTTGATTTCCACAATGTCCCCGAGGGTGGGCTGAAGTCCTTTCCTGCCAAAGTCCAGTTTAACCTCTGTAACCTTCTCTCTAAGTTTCAGGTTGAAGAGGCGTTCAAGTTTCTCAATTACCGATGGTTCGGGAGTTATTTCAGCATTTTCGATTTTTCTAATGAGAGATTCTTTCTCCTGAATTTTCTTTGCCAGAACCTCCTGACTCCAGCCTCTTTTCTCTCTTTCCATTCTTATTATCAGGTTGTAATTTTCAAGCAACTCTTCTTCAAATTCAATCGCCTTTGAAGGAGTTTTCTTTCTTAAAAGAACCTTTTTGACTCCTTTCTGACCTATTCTCTCCACCGGTTTTTCGCTACCGAGATTTTTGCAGTTTCTGCAGACATTGACTTCACTACCCTCTATCAGAACTCTGTAACCCTTTCCCTTCAGCTCCTTTCCACATACCTCACATTCCATTATATTCACCAGCCGGGGTGGAAGTTCTTAATTCTCATGGTATTTTAATCTTGAGTTTACCTGAGTTTATTGAATTTTACTTGAATTTACTTGAGCTTAAACCAAGTTTTCCAACCTGATTGATTTTACCACATAGGTTGAAAGTTATTTAGAGGTTGTGTAATGTCTGTAAGCTATTCATACCTCAAAGCATCGATGGGTTCGAGTTTGCTCGCTTTGAATGCTGGATAGAAACCACTTATTACAGCGGTTACAACTCCGAATGAAACGCCCTGAAGGATCGATATCAGTGAAGAGATTGTGAAAAGATATTTGGCAGACTGGAGGATTGCAATCATTATGAAATACCCACCAAGGAGGCTGAGAATTCCCCCCATTATACTTCCTATCAATCCAAGGAGGAGGGCTTCATAGAGGAATATTCTCATTATTGTCTGCCTGCTTGCCCCAACAGCTCTCATCACTCCTATCTCCTTTGTTCTCTCCATTGTGGACATCAGCATTATATTGAGAATGCTGACTCCAGCAACTAAGAGCGAGACTCCAGCTATCGCTATCAGGAACAGGTTAATCTGGTTGAAGGCTTCCGTAATTCTCTCAATGATTGTTTTCATCTCAAAAACCCTCACCTTAGTTTCTCTTGAATTTATGCTCTTTTCAACAGTTTCCTTAAACTGCTCGATGTCGTCAAGGTTCTCCAGTTTGACAAGGATCATCGAATAACCTTCAGTTTTGAAGAGATCATCATAATCTTTCTCTGAAAGAATCAGCGTATTGTCTGGATTGATGTCAAATCTTGCACCTTCTTCCTTCAATATGGCTGACACCCTGAAAAGTTCACCCTCAATGGTTATTTTGCTTCCAACCCTGAGGTTGAGTCTTTCAGCAAGTGTACTTCCGACAACACATGTCCCCGAGAGCTTTGAACTTCCCCTTTCGATCTCAAAAAGCTCTTCAACCGAGCGCCTTTCCATTCCATAAATTCTGACATAGGTTTTTCTGTCCTTGTACTGAATCAGGGCACTTTCACTTTTTACAGGAATTATGCTTTCGAGATAGGGGACTTTCTCGAGCTTGGAAAGGCTCGTCTTTTCGATTGTGGTGTATCCACCAGAATATGAAGGCGTTATTATAACCTCATTCGCCACATCTCTGAAGTTTTCGAGTACGGTGTTCTTCAAACCCTCTCCAAAAATTCCGATAGAGGATATCGCCATTACACCGATAACTATTCCAATGATTGCAAGAATGCTCCTCATCTTTGTTCTGATGAGATTCCTCTTTGCAAGCTCAAGATACATTTTATCCCTCTATTATTCTGCCATCTCTTATTCTCACAGTTCTTCTGGCAAAACCGGATACTGCAGGGTCATGAGTAACAACAATCAGAGTGACTCCTCTCTCCCTGTTGAGCTTTGATAGAATTTCCATAACAATTTCTCCACTCTTCGTATCCAGATTTCCCGTTGGTTCATCGCAGAGCAGTATCTCAGGATCATTGGCAAGAGCTCTTGCTATTCCTACTCTTTGTTGCTGGCCTCCACTGAGCTCATTTGGTTTCCGGTTCATTTCCCTCTCGAGTCCAACAATCCTTAGAAGTTCCATCGCCCTCCTTTTCCTTTCATCATCGTTCAACCCTCTGAATATCATCGGTAGTTCAACATTTTCAAGAGCTGTGAGGGTTGGAATCAGGTTGTAATGTTGAAATACAAAGCCTATAGCCTCCCTCCTCAATCTTGTAAGCTCGTTATCAGTTAAAGTGGACGTATCCACACCATTTATGAAAACCCTTCCCTTAGTTGGTTTGTCTAAGCAGCCGATCATGTTCAGCAGCGTCGATTTACCACTGCCTGAAGGACCCATTATTGCCACAAATTCCCCTTTCTGAACAGTCATCGATACTCCATCAAGTGCATGCACTTCCTCATTTCCAGTAATGTAAATCTTGTAAACATCCTCAAGTCGGACAACTTCCTGATTCGTGTCCGTCTTCATTTTCTCTCTTGCTTTTTTCATGATTTTCTTGCTTTCATCCAGGCAATTATTATGAAAATAGCTACCACTACAGCTCCAGTCAATATATAAAACATCAGGTTAACTCTTTCACCAAAAGCACCTTTCACCGGGGATTTTGTTTGTACTTCAAAGTCTTTAAAGGTCTCAATTGTTTTTCCAATCTCATTCGTCCATATTACCTCTATCGTTCCATTCTGAACTTCGGGAGGTAGTGTGAAGTCGAATGTATAGAAATCCCCCGATTCAAGTTCGCCAACGAAAAAATCCCTTGTTGTGTTATCTGCAGATATGACTATAATGACATTCCTCGCATCCCCTCTTCCACCATTGCTCAGGTCTCCTGTAACCTTAACTTCAGTTAGGGTCTTTTCAACATCAAGGTTGCTGATTCCAAGGACTCCGGTATCTGTTGCTGTCAGTTCCATTTCTCTGCTTACAGAATAGATGTTGTCCACCTCATCCCGATACTCCACCCTGATTTTTATAGTGTGCTTACCCGCCTTCTCAGGGGATAGAAGGAAATTAAGTCCTACACTCTGCTTAGACTCGAGAAGAGGGAGTTCTTTCATTGTTTCAGAGAAAGATACGCCATCAGCAAAAAGTTCAACAGATATCCCATATATCCTGTCGTTTCTCAGATTTGTAATGTCCACGAAGAGAGTTAAAACATCATTCACAGAAACAACAGAGTAACTGAAATTGGCGGATACAAAGACTCCTCTGCTGGGGGTGTAGTCAACGGGTATTGTCTGCACAACTTCATGGTAATTTCTTCCATTGTAATATGAAATCTTAAAGGTGAGTTCCATCTCTTCCTCAGGATAAATTCTGAACTTTGCATCTGCCTCATCAAGGGTGTTGAAGTAAAATAATGCCGGGTCAGAATCAAATAAAGGCTCTATTTTAATTTTTTCCACACCAACACTACTTACAACTGAAAATTCAATTTCATTTACCTCATTGAGAGTTAGCTTTGTACTCTTCAGGATTAGAATCGGCTGTGTTTTTTCCACAATGATTTTGAAAATCTGTTTTTTTGTATCATTTTTGGTTGTTACTTTCACCTCAATGGGGAAAATACCCGCCTCTTTTGCTTTAACTGTGAATGGGAGTTCGTAAGTTGATCCTGCAGATATCTTTCCAATCTCGGTTACCATTTTCGGTGTTATTTCAATCCCTTTAGCAATGAAAGATATACTTTGAACCTCTTCATCCTTTGCAACTGTCAGATAAAGCCTTCCGTCAGCCACATCTCCTGGAAAGAGAATTTCCGGATTGATTTCAACCTTTGATACTTCCAATGCAATTGAGGGTGTGACAACAAGTATCAAACTAAACAGAGCTAAAGCCATCCTGAATATCATAAAACTTAACTCCAGGCTCAAGCAAATAAATCTTTCTGACTATTCAGGTTTTTTTCAAATATCAAAAATAATCAACACCTTTAAATCGATTGAAGGAGAGCATACAATATGGGCTTCAGAGAAATCTATGAGTTCATCCAGATGACCCTTTTCTTCGGTGATGAGACACTTCAAGTAGGGGATAAAAAATACAACCCCCTTATACTTTTCACGATTATAACATCAATCATGAATGGAAAAGAGCTTATTCTCGGTGAGTACGGCAGCGGGAAAACAACCTCAGCAGAGAGAATTTCCTGTCTCACAAAATACCTTCCCCTCGAGTTCATTCAGGCGGCAACAATACATGGGCATCCAGAGCAAACCGAAGAAAAAATAAAGGCAACTCTGGATCTGGGGGCTCTGGAAAAAGAGGGAAAAGAAGTTATAAAGTGGAAAATCCTTCCCTTCTCTCCTTCAATAATCATAGATGAAGTTAACAGACTCCCAGTCGGAAAACAGAGCATGATTCTCAATGAAATTGACAGAAACATCTGGAGTTATAGGGGCGAAACACTCATTTTCAGCAGTGGAAAAGCTTTTTTTGGAACAATAAACTACCAGGATGCGGGAACAACCAGATTGATTCCTCCTCTGCTTGATAGGTTTGATATCGCAGTAGAAACTTCCATTCTCCACCCTGTCAGGAAAAGACTCGTGAGGAGGGGAATTGATGACAGCATCCTGAGAGATGCGGAGTTTTCAGAGGAGATTATCAAATACATAATGGATTCGAGCATTTCGGAAAGAGCAAGGGAGATTGAGAAGTACATATCAGAGGTGTCAGATGAGTTTAGGAGTGTCTTAGAGAGAAGGATTAGGGAGGAGGGCTATAACATCCACCTCCCTGATGCCAAGGAGATGGAAAGAATTCGTGATGAGATCTATTCAATGCCGATTTCACCAGATGTTGAGCTTTTATTGGACTACATAGGACAGGAAGTTTACTGTCAGCTTGGGATTAACAAGGATTATTCAAAATGCCAGGGTTGTCACTACACAAATTACCTCTGTTCCGATATTTTCTCCATTTCAAACAGAGCTGAGAAAAGTATTTTCACATATTCCAAGGCACTTGCCTGGTGGAATGAAGATGGTGAAGTTGATATTGGCCATCTAATTGCAGTTCTCCCCTTTGCCCTGTGGCATAGAACCTCCATCTCTGACAGAAAGCTGTCCGAGGTGAGGGAGAAAGAGAAAGATGTGAGCGATGAATTTTTTGCTGTTGATGACGCCATAAAAAAAGTAAAGAGAAGATGGGAGGAGCATAGAATTTACCAGATTGAGGCTCTCAACCACCTGAAAAAAGGAGAGTACGATGAGATTGAAGAGCTTTTTTCTCTTACAGGGCATCCTTTTTTCAAGAGTCTTCTGAGGAGTTGATATGAGAGAGAATAAATCCATAGAAAATGCTGAGAGAGCAGAAAAAATATTCAAAGAGGTGAGAAGAAGACTTTACTATCCTCCAGTTACAGATTTTGAGATATCAGAGGAGAGTGGATTTATCTTCGGAAGAAGATTGAAGCTCAAAATTGGTGAGAAAGATCTAAAACTTCCTGATGATGCCCTGAAAGGAAGTATTGCCCTTAACCTGAATTTATGGGCTTCACATCCTTACAGCCTCAAAACAATTTTGCTCGAGGAGTTCTGGTTGAGGGATTTTGAAAAAAGGAGTCAGATCAGAGCTCTTTTCGATGAGGTTGTTGCAGCCATCGACCTTCTCTTAAATAGGGGCTTTGATGAGGTTCTCGATTACTACAGAACAAGAAAAGCTGAGGGAAAACAAGATATTTTGCTATATGCCTTTCTGGAAAGAATTGCAGGAGGAGAGGTCAGCATAGATGAGAGTATGGAGAGAAAGCTCAAAGAGATGCTTGAGATAAACTTTCTCGACAGAAGAGAGATGAGGCTCAGACTTAACCTTCTCAGGTTCGCAAAAATAGTTGATGAACTCATCGAAACATTTTCTCCAAAAATCAAACAAGAAGACTTTGGAGAAAAAGAAATGGACGAGGCTTTGAAAGAGTTAGCAAGGGAACTCGATCAGTCAGAATTTCAGGAGCTATGCCAGTTAATAGGGAAAAAAACAACAGGTGAAGTTAAAAAACCTGAAAAGATCTGGTATATGGAGAGATCCAGAAAGTACTCAATATACATCCAGCCATACTCCATGACAGGTTCACTCTATCCCTCCGAGATAAGAGAGTTCGAGTTTGATGGTTCAGTAGAGGAGTTCAGTCCGATAGACAGTTACGGAAAGCTGATCCCCGGAATTGCAAAAAAATACGCCTATGATGATTTCGAGGGTAGGGACTTCTCAATCCCGGACGCTGTTGTTGTCATAGATTCCTCAGGAAGCATGGCTGACCCTTCAAAATCCATCTCCTATGCTGTACTTGGAGCGATGGCTGTTGCGAGAAACTACCTTGAAAATGGTGCAAGGGTAGGTGTGGTGAATTTCTCAAACGAGAACATCAGCATTCCGCCATCAAGAGGGGAGAGAGTTTTTGATGCTATAATTCTCTATCAGGGAGGGGGAACGCACTTGGATGTGGAAGGGCTCAAAAATTATTTGAGAGATGCAGGAGGGGTAGATGTCATAATGATTACCGATGGAGGGATAGAGAACATCGAGGAAGTTTCCGAGTTCACATCACAACTCAACTCACTCACAGTAATCTGGATAAAGAGCGATGTTTCTTCAGATGAATTCTCAAAAAGGATCAAGAAAATATTAAAAAAGAATGTGAATGTTTTTGAGGTCAAAAATGAAAGTGATATTCCTTCGATAGCCGTGAAGAGGTTTGTAGAGGTTTTTGGTCGATGTTAATATGAGAAATATAATAAGAGATTTGATTGAGAGTCACGGACTTTTTGATTTTGAGGTAAGTAGAGACAGACATGTCAAGCAGAATTTTGAAGGTCTGGGAGAAATAATATCTTTCTTTTTCATGAAAGAGCTTTCGGATGAGTTTAGCAACCCACATTCAGCCTTCCAGTACGGAAGAAAGGTTCAAAAAAGCTATGGACTTGGTCTGGCTGAGATAGAGGAGATGGCGAACATACACCTTCCAGCCAAGGTGCTGGATTTTGAAGGAGAGATCAAGATGAAAATAGAAGATGAGTTCTTTGACAGCTATCTTGGCTACTTTTTCTCCGGGGTTTACCATGACATCATGGACAAAGGAGATGTAATAACGATCGACCTCAGAAGGTTTCCACCCGGCTTTCCGCATCTCCGCTACAGGCTGGGAAACAAGTGGGGCTTTGGATACAGACACAGAAAAGGTGAGCTTAGAATTATCGGCTACTCCGGAGGTTATCTCGGGCAGGAGATGATGGGTGGTAGGATAGAGGTCGTTGGAAGAGTGAGTGATAGAACTGGTTATAGAATGGTGGATGGGGTGATAAGGATAATCGGTTCCTGTGGCTGGAGAACCGGAGATGAAATGAGGGGTGGCAGGATAATCATCGAAGGTGATGCAGGAGAGTGGACAGGAATTAACATGTATGGAGGAGAGATAAGAGTCAGAGGAGAAATAAAATCTATCGGAAAAAGACATGGTGGCAGAATTTTTCATTGGAGAGAAGAGTGGAGAGAGATGTTCTGAATCTTAGCCATTTATCCTTTCAAGAAAGTCCACCATGTTCCTCCAGTGACTGCCCATCCAGTAGAGCTTGTCACATCTCTCACAGTACCAGAACTCGTATTTTTCCCTAAAATCCTCAGAAATACCCTCTTTCACCAGAACTCTTCTGACCTCATGGTCTTCTGGCTTTCTGAGGGGGGAATTACATACACTGCATCTCTCCATAACTATCCTGAACTCTATTCCTCTCTCAATGAGTTCCTTTATCTGCCCTGCAACAAACTCCGATTTAATGAAGACAGCTTCCCTTCCAGCAGACATGCACCTCCTGAAAAGTTCTCTGTCTCTTGTAAGCAAAATTCTGTCTCTGAAGCTGTTCAATATGAAAGTATCCTCCTTCCTCCTGTTGTTCAGCCTCAACTCACCCACATAAACCGTATCGTAACCGGATATCCTGAGCCAGGTGGCAAGTTTTCCCAGCATCCTGTCGCAGATGAACTTCATACCCGCTCGAAATACTCATTCAAAGTAAACCCACCAGGGTTTCAGTTTTCTCGCAGCCTCAGCAATTTTTTTAGCTGTCTGCGTTTCAAAATTCAGATTTTTGATATATTCGAGAGCATCGGGGCAAACCCTTGAATACTCAATCGCCTGAAATAGGAGTTCAAGTTTATCAGCATCCTTTACAAACCTATCCACTTCGCTTTTCATTTTCTGAATGGACGACACAATTGAAGCAGGAAGAAGTTCCATCTGTTCTGCCACTGCCTTTTCCTTATCAACCCTTACATACCTCCTCGATAGCCTGTGCAAATCAGTCGTTCTCGTTTCAGCAAGATCATGAAATACAGAAAGAACCACTGCCTTTGAGGATCTATCGAGATCTCCAGTTTCCAGAAAAGAAATGAGAAAGGCGATAAGCGAAACTCTCATTGTATGTTCTGCCACAGACTCAGGATTCTTTATGCCCACTTTCAACCATCCCGAACGAGGGGTGTTCTTGAGTGCTCCTACCTCGAATACAAATCTCGCCAGAGATTGAAAATCCTTTTTTTCATCCAAATTACCACCGCCTAATCATGTGAGTTCAGTAAAGGTTATCTTTTTTCTGACTGATTAATCTTATGCATCAGGAGTCGATTTATTCCATAGCCTTCCGAATTCATCTTGCAATATTCCTCCTGCTAAATCTGGTAATTTTTCTTATCGATTTTCTTACTGGAGGAGGGTGGTGGTTTTACTGGGTAACCCTTGTCTGGCTTATCGCTCTCCTTTTTCAGGGCTTTGCAAGCCTTAGGATGGCTCCATCTCCCAGACATGAGGAAGAGGAGGATGAGTTCAGCTGGTCTCTTGAGAGAAAAAGACGATGGTGGTAGTTTAAAGCCCTAAGGTGGTGACAGGTTCAATGCTTTTCAAGATAAATCTCAAAGAGAGGGAAATCATTGAACTCGTTCGAATGATTTCAGAGTGGAGAAGTGGAGAAGAGATTGCAGGAAAGTTCGGTATATCGAGAAATGCTGTCTGGAAGAGAATCAATAGACTTAAAGAAATGGGGTTTGAGATTGAGAGTAGAAAAAGGCTTGGATACAGAATAAAAAGCAGCCCAGAATTTAACCCAGTTATTATCGCCAAAATACTGAAAGATGTGGATTTTCTTGATACTCTCTACTACTACACAGAAACAGACTCAACAAACCAGAGAGCGAGAAATCTGGAAGCTGGTTCTTTTGTAATAGCTAAAAGACAGACTTCAGGAAGGGGCAGACTGGGTAGAAAGTGGTTCAGTGATGATGGTGGCCTTTATTTCTCCATTGTCCTCGAACCTCCCCTCTCTATCGATAACATTCCCAAACTGACCCTTACTTCAGGTGTTGCTGTTGCCGAGGCTTTGGAGAAATACAACGCACGACTCAAATGGCCCAATGATGTTCTTATAGGTGGAAAGAAGGTTTGTGGAATACTCTCAGAACTCACTGGAGAACTGGAAAGACTGAGAGTGATAGTGGGTATTGGAATAAATGTGGAGAACAGAATCCCTGACGAGCTTGAAAGTACTGCAACCAGTCTTTGTGAGATCGAAAGAGGAGTAAAAAGGGTTGATGTGCTTTCAGAGATTATCAGAAGATTTTCATCAAACTACAAAAAACTCTGTTCTGGAAAATGGGATGAGATCAGGGGAAAATGGCTTGAGTTTGCTGATGTTTTGAACAAATTTGTTGAGGTTAAAGCAGGAGGTAAAATCTACAGAGGAGTTGCTAAAGGTATCGATTACGATGGAGCTCTACTCATCGAATCAGACGGGAAGATTGAGAGGGTCTTTTCCGGAGATTGCTTTTACATTTGATTCGCCATCCATTTCACTTTAACCTTTCAGATGCAATCAATAACTTTTTTTAAACTCCACCAAATTTTCACCTTATGCATTTGGTGGTATGCAGCAGAAAGGATGATGCAGGGATGAACATCAGGGATAACCTTTTCTCTCTGCTCGATTTTGATGAAAGAAAGATTGAAGACATGATTTATTATCAAGGAGATGTACTTTCCATTCTCGAGATCGATGAGATGCTAATATATTCTGACTACCTCGATGAGAAGTTGAGAAAGCATATATCCTTTGATGAGATAATCTTCGCCTCACGACACAGAAGCAAGGATGGCAGAAAGATTTTCACAGTTCATGTTTCTGGCAACATAGGAACAGCTGATTTTGGCGGAAAGAAGTTCTCTCTCGCCAAGCCTGCTCCAATCACCATGAAAAATTATGTGCTTGCCCTTAAGGAGAAGCTCGGAAGAAAACCAGAATTCGAGTTCACGATGGAAGTAACACATCATGGTCCCTCAGAAATAAAAACACCTTCAGCTTTCTACGAGATCGGATCATCTGAGGAAGAATGGAAGGATGATGAAGCTGGAAGGATTGTGGCAGAATCAATAGTAGAGGCGGTGCAATCAGATAGAAAAGAGTGGAATGTTGCTGTAGGTATTGGGGGAACGCACTATGCCCCCAGACAGACTGAAATCATGCTTGGAACAAGTTTTACCTTTGGACACAATTTTGCAAAATATACTTTCCAGCATCTGACAAAAGAGTTCATTATAAAAGCTCTTAAAGTAACAGAAACAGATATAATAATAATCGATGAAAAATCCACGACATCACCAATTAAAGCCATGCTTTCAGAGATTTCTGACAGAGTCACTGTTCTCGGAGCAAAAAAAGTAAAAAGAGATTACTCACTGAAGCTATATGATTCACTTGATTCTACTTGATTCTACTTGAATCCCTGATAAAACAAAAAATAATGAGAACATGGTTACTGCCTATTTCTTACCCTTATGCTTTTCTCAACAGG